>JABWBO010000015.1 GCA_013360465.1 Anaerolineae bacterium
GACGGGGCGACTTGGACAGTCCTCGCCGCCGTCGGACGGCTCAGCGCCTAGCGGCACCACATCGAGCGCCGTGCTGAACCCGAAGACGCCGATCGTAATTCGGCGCGGGATGCCCGGCAACGCCGAGGCTATTGCCACTTTCATCAGCCGTTCGTCCTCCCGGCAGGTGGCGCGCATGGACATCATGCTCGCCTTCGGACAGAAGAGCTTTCTGCTGGCGTACGGCAGGAATGACGCGCTGATCGGCGTGGTTGGCTGGCAGGTCGAGAATCTGATCACCCGCGTAGACGAGTTCTATGTGATGCCGGAAGTGCCGAAAGCGGAAGTTCTTGGCGAATTGATCGGCGCGGTCGAAGATGCCTCGAAAGAACTTCAAAGTGAAGTGAGCTTCGTGGTGCTGCCGCGCACTTTGGGTCCTGAAGTGGGACCGGGATTGGTACGCCGAGGGTACGCGCCGCTGAAGCTGGACGAGATTCGTTTCCCGGCGTGGCGAGAAGCGGCGCAGGACCTGCTCACCGTACCTGCGTCCGATGTGCTGATCAAACAGCTGCGCGCCGACCGCGTCATGAAGCCTATTTAGAGACAAGAATAGCGCAGCGGCACGCCTCGCAGGATGCGCCGTGCGCCAGAACGCAAGGAGTGACGACTTGAACGCGCTGATCGCACTGCCGCCCGTCCGCTGGGTGTTGAAACATCCTCGCCTTTCCGCGTGGATCTTCCTGTCTGTTGGGATGATCACCCTGCTGTTCATCGAGGCGCGCGATGTCGGGCTGCTGCCCGGGCAATGGTTCGCCCTGGTCGCTGCCTGCATCCTGGTGGCGGGCATCTGCATCT
This sequence comes from Anaerolineae bacterium, assembly GCA_013360465.1. GTDB lineage: Bacteria > Chloroflexota > Anaerolineae > Aggregatilineales > Phototrophicaceae > Flexifilum. The sequence goes on from JABWBO010000015.1 coordinate 835, forward strand.
GGATCGTCAGTTGGGAAGACAGCGACGAAGAGGATGATCCGGCAGCACCCAAGCTCGTCGGTGGCGCCCCCGAAAGCGCCGACAAACGGACGAGTTCCTGAACCCGACTGGCACGAGGGTTTGACAATCTGCCAAACCCTCGCGCCAGAATACACCCCCCCATACCCTTACGGATGCTGTGCCGAGATTTTCCGCCGCGTTGGCGAGTCGGCTCTAGCGGATGTTCAGTTCGCCGACACCGCCTTCAAAGCGTACGGTGATGCGTTTCTCGGCGGTCTCGTAGTCTGGCGTCTCCCACACCCCCTGTGTGCGGATGAACTCTTCACCACCCCGCACCTTTTGCAGGTGATGTCCGTGAATATGCACTCCGCCAATGCTCGTCCGAGCTTCGACGCGGATCGCCGCGCCCTGGGGCATCACCAGCCAGCACTCGCCGATTCCGCCGTGAATGCGGGCAGTGCTGTTCGCATTGGCGCCAAAACGCACCGTCGTCTCGCCGGTCCCGGCGCGGATGGTCAGATCGACCTCGGTCTCATCCGGGATCGTCACGTCAAATTCCCCCAGACCGCCGTTAATCTGTACCGCATACTGCTGTTTCGCCGGCAGCGTCGCCTTCATCTCGCCCGTGCCCAGACTGATCGCAAGTCCGGTAACCTTGAGCTGCGCCAGATCGAGCTTTGATTCGCCGACTCCGCCGCGAATCTCCAGGTTGGTCGGCACGTTCGGCGACAGGCTGACATCCCAGCGCAGCTTGCGCCCGCTGCCGATCCAGCCGAAGAAGTTGCGGAACCAGTCGGCGGGGGTGTTCGCCTGGCTCAGGCTCACCGAACGCGCCGCTTCGCCTTTGACCACGAAGTTGAGGTCGCCCACGTAAGTCAGGTCTGCCTCGATCAGGTTGGTCGATTCCGCCGGCAGCGCCTTGACGTTGTGTTCGCCAACGCTGAGATCGAGGCGAATATCCGCCGATTCCGCGCCATCCACCGGCGAGGTGTAGATTTCTTCCTTGACCGCCTGATCGCCCTGAATGCCCAGAGATTGCACGAATTCGCCGATCTGGTCGCCCATCTTCTCGAATGAGAAGGACCACTCTGTCTTGTAGGTCTTGTTCTTTTCTTCAGTCATGAGCTTCTGCTCCGTGTTGCGCTAATTTGCTCAACTGTCGATACGTCTGGCTGTCCGCGGTTGTTCACCTTTAGTCCACACGTAAGCCGCCCACCCCGCCGTTGTAGTCGATCTCGATGCGGTCGTTGGATGCTGCTGTGCCATAGGTGGGCGATTCCCACACACCGTTGCGGTCTTCGCCGCTGGTGCGCTGCCAGGCTGACGGCAGAGTGACGCCCCCCAGCCCGCCCTCGATCTGGATGCGGACGGCGGCATCGTTCGGCACGTCAATGAAGGTCTCGCCGACCCCCGCGTTGATGTCGGCGATCAGTGCTGCGCCTTCAGGGAGGGTCAGGGTTGTTCTGCCGACCCCGCCATTGACGCTCACCGGAAGTACGTCGTCGGAATCGGGCAGCGTGACGACTGAATCACCCACGCCCGTGTTGATGGCAAGGCGGGTGATTTGCAGACTGCTGAGATCGACATGCGACGTGCCAACGCCTCCATTGAGAGTCAGGTCAATCGGAATCGCCGGCGTCAGAAGGATATTCCAATGCAGATCGCTGGGATCGAGCGCCAGCGTCCAACCGAAGAAATCGAACCCTGACGAGGCGGTTGTCTGTTCGTGGTTGAGAGTGACAACCGTCTGTGCGCCCGCCGCCACGTCAAACTGCACTTCGCCGACGTAGCGCAGATCGGCTTCGATCAGGTTGTTCGAATCGCTGAGCGCGGTGACCGAGGCGTTACCGACCCCGACTCCCAGGTTCATACGCGCTGAAGCAGCTTCGCCCACCGGCTCACTGAGGGACAGCGTCTTGACCCCGACATTCGGAGCCAAGCCGAGCGATGGTCCGACGAACATGAGCGCGACCAGGACGATGATGGTCGCGCCGACGATAAGGGTCGAGGCGGCACGCGAACCGCGCCCGATCAGCAGTTCCACGCCGATGGCGATCAGGATAAGGGGCCAGAGCCGCAGCAGAACTGCCATGTTCTGTGCCGTGAAGATGTCGAGTTCCCGCAGAAGCCAGATGACGCCGGCGGCGATGAGGATGAGCGCCCAGATCACCGCGCCGCTGCGCGGACCGGATGCTGGGGGCAGCGCCTGGGACATAATGATTCCCCCTTGGGTAAATATCCTAAACACTGCGATTCTATACGCAGGATGGCGCTAAAGAGTTTCATCCTTTATTTCATTGTGTGTGGTGTGCGTGGACATAAAGGGATGTTGAGACCATCATCCGACGCAGCTGGGCGGTCCTTCCGGGGGATAGGTCCAGCGTTCGCGCACCTGGTGATTGACGGCGATAGCGCGCCATTCATTGTAGATGGCGACGAGGTTGGGGCAGTCGCCGAGAATCTCCGCCGCTTGCCCCTGGATATACCAACACTCGAAGCGCAAGTCGGAGGTTGGCACATCGAGCAGGGTTTGCAGGGTGGTGCAGCGGTGCAGGGCGCGCTGCGATTCTTCGAACTTTCCCTGCAGGAAGTATTCCATGCCCAGCCGGTACCAGCCCTCGTACCAGCTCGGCGCGCGCACGGTGACCTCCTGGCAGTACTCGACCGCTCGTTCACGCTCGCGCATGATGCTGGAAAGCTCGCACAGGCGCAGGCGCGCCTTGATGTTGTTGGGCTGTTGTGTCAGCACGGCGAAGTAAGAGACAGTCGCGCTGTCGGAATCGCCGAGCAGCAGGGCATACTGCGCTCGCTCGAAATGGAGGGTGAGCAGGCGGTCGTCCAGCGCCAGCGCGCGATCGACGGCTGCAAGCGCGTCACTGTAGCGTCCCACATCGCGATAGCTGATCGCCAGCGCCCGCAGCGCATCGACCAGCGCCGGGCGCGAAGCCGCCGAAGCGACCGCGCGCGTGCTCTCGCTGAGCGCCAGGTCGTAGCTGCCGACGCTGTCCAGGGCGAGCGCCAGGGCTGTCCGCGCGATAGCCGAAGATGGTGCTTCCTGTTCCAGCGCTTTCCGGGCGATTTCAGCAGCGTCGGCTGGGCGGTCCCCGGCTTGCAGCGCCAGCGCGTGAACCGCCATGACATCTCGGTCAAACGGGCTGTGCGCCATCATCGCCGAAGTGAAGGTCAGGGCACGCTGGCGATCTGCTGCCAGATTGTATTCGCTGTAGCTGCGATAGATGAGCGCGCGGGTCAGGATGTATAGGGCATTGAGATCATCCTCGCGCACCGTCAATGCCTGCTGCGCCCAGGCGACTGCACCCGATAGATCGCCCTGGTCAAATGCCGACTGGGCAGCGGCGACTTCGCTTCCGAAAGGGATATTCGGCTGGATGCGGTCGGAGAGGCGGCTGTACCACAACCCGATGACCGCCCCCGCGCCTGCCAGCAGGAGCGAGGTCAGGAGGAACGAAAAGCAGCCGATCGAGCGGCGCTGCCGGCGAAAAGTGAGATTTGAACGCGAGCGGTGCAGGCGCATGTAGGAACGCCCCGTGCGATGCAGGCGAGTCGGCGGATCGGAGTGAGTGTAACGCGAGTCTGCGCCGTCAGCGATCCCGCGTCACAGGAAAAACATCTGAACTTGCTGAGGCAGAGTAAACATACGAGGTTCACGCGCACAGCCCGTGAACCTCGCGGCAGGAGGTGTTTCCTAGAGCGCCATGACGCTGGTGGGGTTTTGCGGTACGTCGTTATAGCGGATCTCGAAATGTAGATGAGTGCCGCTGGAATTACCCGTGTTGCCAACGGCGCCGATCTGCTGTCCAGCGTTGACATACTGCCCGCATCTGACGCCGATATCGCTGAGGTGACCGTAGATGGTTGTGAAGGGTCCATGCGCCAGGACGACGAGATAGCCGTAGCCCCAGTTGTTCCAACCGGCAAAGATGACTGTGCCGCCGTTCGATGCCAGCACCGGCGTCCCTTCGGCAGACGCCAGATCGACTCCGGTGTGGATCGATGAGAACCCCTGAGTCCAGGTATAGGAATTGAGCGGGCGCACCCAGCCGCCGCCGCCGCCGGGGTTATCGACCAATCCGCAGCTTCCCGGATCGCCCGGCGCGAAAGAAATCCTTCCGCCGGAACCGCTGGAATCGCCGCCGACGCGCTCGACCACCGGGTTCCAGACGATCTGTTCCGCCACGCCGCCGGGGACCACAACCTGCGAACCGGCGGGTATCTCGGTCTCCGGCGATGCGCCGAAAAGATCGTTGTACTGGGAGTCGATGATCGCATAGGGATCGACGCCGTACTGGTCGGCGATCTCCTGAATAGACGCCTCGACCAGGATGGTGTGATAGGCTCCGTCCACCGGCATGATATTGATGCGCCGTCCCGGGCGCAGTCCACCGATCAGGCTGCGGTCGTTGGACCAGGCGATAGTCTCCGGCTCGATACCGAAGCGTTCGGCGATGCGAAAGATGGTGTCGCCCTGTTGGACTTCGTACTGGATCACCTCGCTGCGCGGGCGGTCCGGGATGATGGTGAAGGCGCTGTAGTCGGTGCGCGGGATTTCAAAGCCGAACGTCGTCTGATAGACAGCGAGCGGTTGAGACAGGAGTGCGTTCATCGCTTCACTGCTGATCGTGGGAGCATTGGTGAGGACGATGCCCCCGCCCCCCTGATCTGTCGCCTCGGTGGGCAGCGGTGCAGCCGTAGGGAGCGCGGCGATCTCCGTCGTCGGCTGGACCCCGGCGACCGGTTCAGCGGTCGGGGTAAGCGTCGGCGTGCTGCCTGGGACGTTTGGCAGAAGCAGCAGCACGGCAGCCGCCGCCGTGAGGAGCGCAGCGAAGAGCAGGGCGAGCCAGCCAGCCAGACGGCGCAGCGGCGATATTGTCGGCGCGCGCAGGGAACGCATCGGTCCGGTATCCGCCAGATGATCCGGCGTTGGCTCCTGAAGGATAGGCTGTGTCATAAATCATCCTGAAGGCTGTGTCTGAAGGGGGACATGTCGAGTGAGCCGGATGCTGTCCCTGCAAAGCGCGGCAGAGAAACCATCAATCACCGTTGAGTGGGTCTTTGAAATCGTAGATGCCGTCACGTACCTGCCAGCGCAGTCGGTCGCGGTCGCACATGAGCTGCTGAGAGTCGTCGACGATCAGGTTTCCGCCGCATCGGGGGCAGGCGAAGAGGTCTTCGACACGGGTGTTATCAACCGTACCGCCCTGCGCCGTCGCGCCGACGAAGATGCTGGGCGTCAGCAGCAAGCCGCTCTCCTGAAAAAGCGCGTCGATGCCCGCCAGCACGCGAACCGGCACACGTCGTTTCAGTGCCGCCATGCGCAGTAAAGAGACGGGAATACGCCGGCGGATGTCAAAGCCGGCTTCGTTCAGGGCGCGCCGGATGTGATCGGGGTGGAAATCAAAGTTGAGTTCGACGAACTCGACGGGGCTGAGATCGAAAGGACTCCAGGACTGCCGACGCATCCAATAACGCACCATCGACTTCAGGTGACGTTTGCTGGCATGTTCCAGGATAAACGTGCCGCCCGGCGCGAGGATGCGGCGAATCTCCCTCAGCGCTGCCTCCGGGTTGGCGATGTGATGCAGGACGCGGACCATCGTCGTCGCGTCGAATGCTCCCGCCTTGAAGGGCATATGATACACGTCTGCGGCGACGAAAATGAAGCGGTCGTCCCGTCCCAGATGCTCCTGTGCCTGCTTGAGCTGGGTGCGCGAATAGTCGAGCAGCACGACCTGCCCATAACCGCGATATTCTCCGGTCAGACGACCGAAACCTGCGCCAAGTTCCAGCAGTCGCCTGCCGGTCGGCGGCAGCAGCTTGCGCAGCGCAATACGCTCGACGCGATCTTCATAGTCACGCCCCTGTCCCTCCCAGAAATCGGTTCGGTAGTTCGACCCTTCGTAATCGCAGACGGGCGGGCGTGTGTTCGGCTGAGACATAGGCGAAACAGGCAGTCCAAAAGCCGGGCAATGCCCACAAGTATCGCGTTCCGGCGTCGAAAGTCAAGCACCGGAAACCCTACGCAGCGGGCGGCGCGGCAGGAGCGGCTCAGGGCGACCCCGGCGCGGGCGTCGGCAGGATGCCCAGATCATCCGGCGCGGCGGGCTGGGCGAAATCGTACTCCAGCGGAGCCAGCGTCGTCGGCATGAGCATCTGCGCCTGGGCGTTGATGGCGTCTGGTCCGCCCGACGTGTAGAGTTCTGGGCGAATCTGCTCATCCAGTGCCGGGATGCCGCCTTCCGGTACGATGCCCGTCTCGCGCGCCACGTTCTCCGGCGGGATGGGCACATCCTGAAGGTCATAGCCTACCCCGGCGGTGCGCGAGAAACCGGGCCAGGGGTTTTCCGAGTAGGCGTTCGCCGCCAGCAGGTTAACCGGTTGTCCGCTGAGCAGGGTGGAGACCAGCTGACCCGTGCCGCCGTAATCATCCGGCAGATTGTACAGTGCGCGGGTGATCGGCTCGAAGATCAGCCGAAGGTTCTCCAGCGGGTCGTGCAGTTGCGTCTCGCCGAGAGGGATGACGGCGCGCACATCGAGTTCGACATCGATTTCGGTATCCACCGGCACCTGGAGATCGAGCGCGACCGGCAGGCGCGTCCCGGCGGGCAGCGATAGGAAGACGGTGGCGGAATTGACTTGCAGCGCCGGCGCGGAGATCGAGGCGAAAACGGTGAGTGGGACATCTTCCGTCAGCGTGACGACGGTCGCCTGTTCCAGCGGCAGATCGAACTGCACCGGGATGGCGTCGCGAACCGGGATTGTCCAGTCAATCGTCGCCTGATCCAGCCCGACGAAACTGCTGTGCAGCCCGGCGACCAGCGGCGTGACGACGTTGTTTTTGATGTCAAAGAGCAGCGCCGCCAGGGCGATCACCGCCACCACCAGGACGAGATTGACGATGAACGAGAAGATCACCATGAATCGCCAGATGAACCTGCCCACGCCACGCACTGCGCGCATGTTTTGAACTCCCTGCGACCAACCTGAACACACTATACACCAACCTTTTCGGCGGCGGCAAAAAGAAAAGGGGCGCGCCCGCGTGGACGCGCCCCTACACATCGCCGGTTAGCGAAAGGGATGCCTTTTACAGACCCGCCTCAGCGCGCAGCAGGGCGGCTTTGTCGGTGCGTTCCCACGGCACATCCAGGTCGTCACGCCCGAAGTGCCCGTAAGCCGCGACCTGCTTGTAGAGCGGGCGGCGCAAGCCAAGATCGCGGATGATCGCCGCCGGACGCATGTCGAAGTGCTTGCGGATGATCGTCTCGATCTGCTCGTCGGGGATGACGCCGGTGCCGAAGGTTTCGACCGCCAGCGAGGTAGGGCGGGCGACGCCGATGGCATAAGAGACCTGAAGTTCGAAACGCGACGCCAACCCGGCGGCGACCACGTTCTTGGCGATGTAGCGCGCCATGTATGCCGCGCTGCGGTCCACTTTGGTCGGGTCCTTGCCGCTGAATGCGCCGCCGCCATGACGGGCGACGCCGCCGTAGGTATCGACGATGATCTTGCGTCCCGTCAGCCCGGCGTCGCCCATGGGTCCGCCGGTGACGAAGCGCCCGGTCGGATTGACGAATACGCGGGTGTTGTCGTCCAGCAGGTGCTTGGGCACGACGCGCATGATGATCTCTTCAATCACCGTCTGGCGAATTTCAGCCTGATCGACATCCGGCGCATGCTGGGTGGAAATGACGATGGTATCGACGCGCTTCGGCTTGCCGTAGGCGTACTCGACCGTCACCTGGCTCTTGGCGTCGGGGCGCAGCCAGCTGATCTCGCCCGCCTTTCGCGCCTCTGCCAGACGCCGCACCAGCTTATGCGCCAGAGCGATGGTCAGCGGCATGAATTCCGGCGTTTCGTCGCAGGCGAAACCGATCATCATGCCCTGGTCGCCTGCGCCGGTCGCCTCGATCTGCTCATCGCTCATCCCGCCTTCGCGGGCTTCCAGCGCCTTGTCGACGCCCAGGGCGATGTCGGAAGACTGCTCCTTGATCGCCACCATCACGCCGCAGGTCTCGTAGTCGAAGCCGTACTTGCCGCGCGTATAACCGATATCGCGGACGGTCTCGCGGACCAGCTTTTCGATGTCAACATAGGCGGAGGTGGTGATTTCGCCGAAGACGAAGACGATGCCGGTGGTCGTGGAGGTCTCGCAGGCGACGCGCGCGTTGGCATCCTGTTCGAGAATCGCATCCAGCACGGCGTCCGACACCTGATCGCACAGCTTGTCGGGGTGTCCCTCGGAAACCGATTCAGACGTGAAGAAGTAACTTGGAGAGGTCATGAAGGTGCTGCTGGCTTGCCGCTGCGGGTTTTGTGTCATGTGTCGCATCCTCCTGTTGCGTCGCTTTAAGGCGAACATGATGGATAAAAAAAGCGCCTCTCAGGGATGAGAGGCGCACGACAATCGATCAGCTTGCTGCTCATCTCCCAGAGTGTGAAACTCTGTCGGAATTGGCACCTTTCCGGCGCTCCGGGGGTTGCCGCGGTTTCACAGAGCCGAATCTCTCCACCGCTCTTGATGATAGATTGTTCAGCCCGAATTTCAGGCTGCATCGCGCCGTACTTTAGCACTCTCCCCGGCGTCAATGCAAGGGTGGAATTGCGTCGTGCGGCAGGCGGCATCTCACGCCATCGATAAAGCCGGGTATTTTGACGCCAGGGTGGCGGCGGTGAACTGCGCCAGCGAACGGAAGACATCTTCCATTTGCGCCGCCTGCTGGTCGGCGGGCAGCGCAAAATGCGCCTCCAGGCGGCGGCGGTGGGCTTCGAGCAGCGCCGCGTCGGCATGGGGCGCGAGATGATCGAACAGCAGGCGATACCCGCTCTTGCGCTCCAGCGCCTCGAAGCCGTCGATGATCTGGCGGTGCGGCGGACCCTCCCAGATGTTGAGGATCATCGCCTCGCGCAGATGACGCTCCACGCCGAACTCCGCCAGCGTGCCCATGCCGCCGTTGACCTCCATCGCCCACTTCGCCGTTTGAACGGCAAGCTCCGCCGTCCAGTATTTCGCCAGATGGACGAGGATGCGAAAGCGCTGGAAACGCTCGGAGTAGCGCGGCGCAGGTTCCCGCCAGACTTCCTCCGCCATCCGCACCGATTCCCATGCCAGGGCGAAAGCAGCGCGCAGATCGACAAGCCTTTCGGTAATCTGATGGCGCATCAACGGTTGATCGATCAGTTTCATAGCGAAGATGTCGCGCCTGGCGGCAAACGAACAGGCGTCTGCCAGCGCCCGCTGCATCAGGGCGACCGCGCCGACGCTGTTGGAGACGCGCGACAGATTCAGCACTTCGAGGATATGGTAGATGCCGTGACCCGGCTCGCCCAGGAAAAAGGCTTCGCTGTCGTCCAGTTCGACTTCGCCGGTCGGCACAGAGCGCGTGGCGATCTTGTCTTTCAGCCGCCGCACATGGTAGTTCAGCGATCCGTCGCTGCGAAGACGCGGCGTCAGGAAGAGCGCCAGCCCGCGCACGCCGGGCGGCGCACCTTCCGGTCGCGCCGCCACCACCGCCAGTTCTGCGCCGACATTGCTGCAAAAGTACTTGTCACCGGTCAGCCGCCATCCGTCAGGAGTTTGACGCGCCAGGGTCTCGACCGTCGCGCCCAGGTCGCTGCCGCCGCGCGCTTCAGTCATCCAGGTCGCGCCCTGCCAGACGGCGTCGTCACGGCGGAGCAGTGCCGGCAGAAAGCGCTCTCGCACCTCCGGCGCGGCGTACTTGGCGATGGCGGCGGCGGTTCCGAGCGAGACCGTGTGCGGGCAGTACAAGCCGACATCGAAGTAGCAGGTGAGATAGCCGACGACGTAAGCGGAAGGCATGGATTCTTCCAGGGCGCGCCAGACCGCACCCGCCTGGTAGCTGGTATGCAGCATCGTCCAGTAGGCGGGCGGAAAGGAGATCTCGTCGATGCGCCTACCGAACCGATCGAACTGGCGCACCCAAGGCGTCCCGGCGCGGTCGAGCGCGGCGGAAGTCGCTAACCCCTCGCGCTGCCAGTAGGACTCAAAGGGTTCTGCGACGCCGTCGGGGATGCCAACGCCCATCGTCCGCAGAAAAGCACTGGGAGAAGACAGGAATTCAAGCATGACGACATCCTTTTGCAGACTGGTTGAAGCCTAGGAGTCTCTGGCGTGCATCCGCGCGCTCACTTCATAGAGGATGATAACCAGGATCGCCGCGCCGAACAAAAAGGGCGGGATGACCTCCAGCGTTGTTCGCTGCGCCACCACGCCGATCAGCGCCGGGATCGCCGCGATGCCCACCCCTGCGCCGGCGACCTGGAAACCGATGGCGTTAGGTGCGTTGCGCGCGCCGACGCGCCCCAGCGTCTGCGAGATGAAGACCGGGAACATCGGAGCCTGCGCGAAACCGAAGACCGCCAGCCCCAGGAAGCCGACATCCGGCGTCGGGCTCCACCAGATCAGCCCCGCGCCGACCAGAGTTCCGGCGAGACACAGCCGCATCAGTCGATGCGTTGGGATGTAGCTGATGATCGCCCCGAAGAAGATACGACCGATAGTGAAACTTCCCCAGTAGAAGCTGACCCAGAAACCGGCGGTCGCTTCGGGGATGCCGCGCGACTGGTTGTACAGCGGGAACATCCACTGACCCGGCGATGTCTCCATGCCGGCATACAAGAAGAACAGCGCTACCCCCAACCAGACCGCCGGGACGCGCAGGGTATCGCCCAACCGGACGCGGCTGCCTCCGTCGGCATGTGAAGCCTGCGCCGCCATCGCGCGCCATCGCCCGCGCATGAAGAAGAAGCCGACAGTGACCAGCCCACAGACGCCGGCGATCAGATAGAAGGCGGTGTGCCAGGTCTGGTCGTTATCCAGCAGCGCCGTGATGATCAGCGGCGATGCCGTCGCGCCCACGCCAAAACAGGCATGCAGCCAGTTGAGCGTGCGCTGGCTGTGGTGTTCGGCGATATAGGCGTTCAAGCCGGCGTCGATGAAACCGCTGCCGATGCCGAGGACGACGAAGAGCGGGATCAGCAGCCAGAACACGCCGAAGACGGCGGCGGCGGCAATGCTCAGCGTCACCATCATCCCCCCAGCCAGCATGGTCCAGCCGATGCCGATTCTGCCGGTTACGGACCCGGTCAGGAAACTGCTGGTGAGATAGCCGAGCGTCGAGGATGCCAGCAGCACCCCCACCGTGGCGAGCGACTGCCCGAATTCGACATGCATCGGCGTCCAGGCGATGCCCAGAAGGGCGGAGGTCGATGTCATGCCAAGGGCGATGAAGGCGAGATAAGCGACAAAGATGCTGATCAGCTTGCTTTGCTGAGATGCGGACGGGTGAGCGTTTGTCGTCATGCAGAATCCCGGTGGGGTAGAAACGTTCCGATAACTTTAACAGAGTCGTCTATGCCAGAGGGAGTCCCAGAGGGAGTCCATTTTGGACTGCTGTGAGGGGATGGCTACTTGAAGGCGTTGATCCCGAATGCCTGCGGCACGGGCACGACCCGCTTGAAGCCGGCGGCCTTCAGCCGTTCCGTCACGCCGCGTGCGATTCGCGCGCCGAACTGGCTTTTGAGGTCGCCAATGTAATGGAAGAGCCGTCCCTGCGGCGTGAGGATGCGCGCCAGTTCGCGATAGTATGCGCCGGAGTAGAGGTCGCCGGCGAGCTGCATCGTCGGCGGGTCATGCAGGATGCAGTTGAAGACGCCATCCCCGCAGGACTCGATGTAGTCGAAGCTGTCGCCGACGATCCGCTCAATCTGCGGATGTGTGAAGAGTTCGCGAGACCAGGGGTTCTGCCCGGCAACTTCCACGACGGCGGGATCGAGTTCTATCGTCGTGACGCGCGCGCCGGCGCGTGCCGCGTGAATCGCGGTGTAGCCCAAGCCCATCGACGTATCCAGCGCCCGCCCGGTCGGTCTCGCCGCCTTGATCTTCTCCATCGTATCGCGCTGTGGGTCCGTCCCCTTGATGCGGTGCATGGGGAAGCCGGCGATGAGCAGCGTGGGCGCGCCGGTCGTCGGCATGAGCGAACAGTGACGGTTGGTCACCGACGAAAACATCTGAATCTTGCGGATACTTCCGCTCTCCAGGGCGAAGCAGGCGACCTCATCATCGGCGATGACTTCGGCATTCGTCCAGGTCAGTCGTTCGCCATCGGGAAACAGCACGCCTTCCCGGCTCAGTACGGCGGTGACCAGGGTCAAGCCAAGATCGGAAGAGAGCGAAACGCCGCCGCTGTGTTCCTGCACGGATTTCCGAAAGGAACGCAGCAGCGGCGCGATCTGGATGTGAGAGAGGACGATCACGAGTTATTGGATAAGTACACGAGCATTTTCCGTCGCCCAGAAGACCATGACCTGATCGCCGACTTTGAAGGTGATGTCCTTGAAATTGCCGAAGTTCTGCTCGCGCACAATCAGCGTTGAACTTTCGCCGATGCGCACGGTGTAGCGGGTGTCGGTGCCGATATAGTTAGAGAAGATGATCGTGCCGGGGACGAAGGTGCGATCTTCTTCTGTTTCGATGGCGCTCATCACTTCGGCGGTGGAGACGCGGGCGTTCAACCCCTGATCGGTGGGCAGGCTGACGTGTACCAGGGTGATTTTTTCCGGGCGGATGGCGACCGTCACCGATGAGTTCAAGGATGTGCCTGTCTGATCGGGCGTCGCTTCGACCTCGACTCCGCCGGGCAGCACGACTGTCGCCTTCTTGCCGTTGATCGCCGTAAGTTTGCCTTCGATGAAGTTCGTCTCGCCGATGAAGTCGGCGACGAAGCGGCTGTGCGGGGTCTCGTAGATCTCATTGCCGCGCCCGACCTGCAAGACCTTGCCGCGGTCCATGACGGCAATTCGGTCGCACATGGTCAGGGCTTCCTCCTGGTCATGCGTGACGTAGACGAACGTCATATTCAGTTCTTCCTGCATCTGCATCAGCTCGTACTGCATCTCTTTGCGCAGCTTGAGATCGAGCGCGCCCAGCGGCTCGTCCAGGAGCAGCACCGCAGGCTGCTTGACCAGCGCGCGCGCCAGCGCCACGCGCTGCTGCTGACCGCCGGAAAGCTGACGCGGTTTGCGGTCGAACTGCTTGAGGCGCACCATCTCCAGCGCGGCGGCGGCGCGATCTCGCGCTTCCCTGGCGTTGACGCCCGCCATCTCCAAGCCAAACATGACGTTTTGCAGCACAGTCATGTGCGGGAAGAGGGCGTAATCCTGGAAGACGGTGTTGACGGGGCGGTGAAAGGGAGGAACACCCTGAACCGGCTTGCCGCGCAGGATAATCTCGCCGGAGCTTGGCTCTTCGAAGCCGGCGATCATGCGCAGCGTAGTGGTCTTGCCGCAGCCGCTCGGACCGAGCAGCGCGAAGAATTCGCCCTCATAGATTTGCAGGGAAATGTTGTCCACCGCTCGAACGGGTTCTTCACCGCGCCGCGCAGGGAATTCCTTGATCACATTCTTGATTTCGATGCCTACCTGCTGCATCCTCGCACCCCTATCGCTGCCCAAGACATGGGGCGGCGAGAGCATCCTGCCGCCCCTGTGGTCCGCACATACCGCCGACGTTACCTTCCGAGCAGTATCTTCAGCTCGTCCCAGGCATCGTTATAGTTTTGCTCAACATCCGTGCGCTCTTCGATGAAGAACAGGCGCTCTTCGGTGTCAGCGCTGGGATAGATCGCCGGGTTATCCAGCAGTTCGGGATCGATCAAGCCGTCGTCGACGGACGCCTTGTTGGGCGAACCATAGGCGGTATAGTTGCTGATGTCCGCCCCGACCTTTGCATCGAGGATGTAGTCCATGAACACGTGCGCGAGAGGCGCGTTCGGCGCATCGACCGGGATTGCCATATTGTCCATCCAGGTCGGCGTCCCTTCCTGGGGGATGACGTAGGCGTAATCCTCGCACTCGCATTCCGCCAAGACCTGGAAGATGTCGCCGCTGAATTCGATGGTGATGTCCACGTCGCCGCGCGCCAGCATCGCCTGACCGTCATCGGCGGCGATTGCCACAACGTTCGCGCCATGAGCGACCAGGTAATCACGTGCCTGGGCGATTTCATCTGGACTGTTGGAATTCGGGTCATATCCGAGCATCAGCAGCCCAACGCCGAACATTGAACGGAGGTCTTCCAACCATGCCACCGAACCCTCATAGGCGAAGACCTGTTCCCAACTGGTGATGTCTTCCCCGACCTTGGTGCGGTTGTAACCGATGCCGATAGTGCCCCACTGATAGGGCAGGCTGTAGGTATTGCCGGGATCGAAGCCCTTGTCCGTGAAGACCGGGTTGAGGTTGGCGATGTTCGGGATCAGGCTGTGATCCAGGGGCATCAGAAGCTCGCGACCGATCATCTGCGAGACCATATAGTCGGTCGGGAAGATGACATCGTAGCCGGGATTGCCACCAGCCAGGCGCGCCAGCAGCGCTTCGTTGCTTTCGAACACATCGTAAATCACTGTGACGCCGCACAGCGCTTCGAAATTGCTGATGGTATCCTCGGCAACATAGGTGGACCAGTTGAAGACGCTCAGTGTCTGCCCCGCGAACCCGTCCGGGCACGTCCACGAGGTCATCTCGTCCTGCGCCGCCATCGACACAGGCAGAGCAGCCAGCACAACCAGACACAGGAACAAGACCAGTTTACGCATTTGTCCTCCAATAGAGAGTATTCAAGCAGAACCAATCTGTACGGCAGAGAATCGATTCTTCGGCGCAGGATGCGCCGCTGGATCGCGAGCTGAAAGACCTCGATGCGCTGGACACACTACCCGCGTCCGGCATTGCGCCCTTGCAGCGCCATCGATATGCCGATCAGGACGGTGGAGGCGAGGAGCATCAAGGTAGACAAGGCGTTGATCTCAGGCGAGACCGAAAGCTTGATCAAGCCATACACGTAGACGGGCAGCGTCGTCGTGCCAGGTCCCGAATTGAAGAAGGTGACGACGAAGTCGTCAAGGGAAAGGGTGAACGCCAGCAGCGCGCCGGAGATGATGCCGGGCAGGATGAGCGGAAAAGTCACCCGCCAGAAAGTCCGCCAGGGATTCGCGCCCAGATCGCTCGCGGCTTCTTCAAGGTGCGGGTTCATGTCGGCGAGGCGGGCGCGGACAACGATGGCGACGTACGAGATGTTGAAGACGACATGCCCGATGATCACCGTGCCGATCCCCGGACTGATGCGTACGCCGGTGGTCGTACCAACGAAGTCGAAGATAGCGCTGAAGAACAGGAGCAGCGAGACTGCCTGGGTGATTTCCGGGATGACGACCGGCAGCAGCAGCAGCCCATCCACCAGGCTCTTAGCGGGATAGTTGCCCCGGACCAGGCTCATCGAGACGGCGGTTCCGATGACGGTAGCGATGAGCGTCGCGATGAGCGCCACGACTAGGCTTGTGCCCAGTGCGCTGAGCATCAGCTCGGTGGAGAATCGCGCTTCCGCGCCGACTGCGCCGCTGAGGATGTTGCCGTACCAGCGCAGCGTGAATCCGCGCCAGGTAGCGACCGAGCGCGAGTCATTGAACGAGAAGATGACCAGCACGATGATCGGCGCCCACAGGAAGAAATAGGCGAAAAGCGGCTCCAGGATCATGCCGATCTTGCCGGCTTTGCGAACCGTCAGATCGCGGCGAATCCGACCTTCATCGATATGTATCGCCATGCTGCGGGTTGCCATCAGCTCGCCCTCCGTCCGATGCGAGAGTAAACCACCAGACCCAGGATGACGACGATCATCATCACGATGGAGGCGGCAGAGCCGAGGGGCCAGTTGCCGGAACCCCGGAACTGCCCGGTGATCAGATTGCCGATCATGATGCCCTGCGTGCCGCCCAGCAGATCGGGAGTGATGAATGACCCGATGGCGGGGATGAAGACGAGGATGCATCCGGCGATCACGCCGGGAAGGGTCAGCGGCAGGACCACGCGCAAAAAGGTGCGCAGATCGTTTGCCCCCAGGTCATAGGCGGCTTCGACCAGGCGGAATTCAAAGCGTTCGACCGAGGCAAAGATCGGCAGCACCATGAAAGGGAGGAAGCCGTAGACTAAGCCGAGCAGGACCGCGAAATCGGTGTTGATGAGCGCCAGCGGTTCGCTGATGAGACCCAAGCCTGTGAGCATCCCGTTGATCGTGCCTTCCGCGCCCAGGATGATCTGCCAAGCGTAGGTGCGCACCAGGAAGTTCGTCCAGAAGGGGAGGATGACCAGGAAGAGCGCGACGTTCTGCATCTGCTTGCTCTTGCGCGTGCTGATGAAGAACGCCAGCGGATAACCCAGCACGAGGCAGATGATCGTGGTGAGGAAGGCGATCCAGAGTGAGTCGAACAGGACTGGTCGAAAGACCGGTCCGAGGATGCGCTCATAATGTTCAAGTGTAAGCGGGAGGACGAGCGCGCCGCGCTGACCGCGCGTCAAAAAGCTGACGACGAACACGATACAGACCGGCAAGATGAAAAAAAGCACGAGCCAGATCAGCGCCGGAATTGCAAGAGAAAAGCCGCGTCTGCGCTCGCGTGAAGAATATCCACCAGAAGACGAGAGATCGAAGCTTAATGCCACAACGTCCCCCGATCAGTAAATTGATCCGGCGTCCAAACACAAGGGCGCAATTATAACAGTCCCAGGTGTGGGCGCAATGCAAAATGTTGGCAATTTGGAATGGGTTTTTACTCCCACTCAATTGTGCCGGGCGGCTTGCTCGTCACATCGTAAACGACCCGGTTGACGCCCCGCACTTCGTTGACGATACGGCTGCTGGCGCGCGCCAGCAGGTCGAAGGGCAGGCGCGACCAGTCGGCGGTCATGAAATCGTCGGTCGTCACGGCGCGCAGCGCGATCACCTCTTCGTAGGTGCGGTTGTCGCCCATGACGCCGACGCTCTTGACCGGCAGCAGTACGGCGAACGCCTGCGATGTGCCGTGCCGCAGCAGCCCGGCGCGGTCCAATTCTTCGCGGAAGATGGCATCGGCATGGCGCAGCGTCTCCAGACGGTCCCAAGTGATCGGACCCAGACAGCGGACCGCCAGCCCCGGACCGGGAAACGGCTGACGCCACACCAGCGCGTCGGGCAGCCCCAACGCCGTGCCGACGGCGCGCACCTCGTCTTTGAAGAGATCGCGCAGCGGCTCGACCAGATCGAAGTTCAGGTCCGGCGGCAGCCCGCCGACGTTATGATGACTTTTGATCACCTTGGAGCTTTTGCTGCTGGCGGCGCTTTCGATCACATCAGGATAGATCGTCCCCTGGGCGAGGAATCGCACGCCTTCACTCGCCAGCCGCCGGGCTTCGGCGCTGAATACGTCGATGAACAGCCTGCCGATGATCTTGCGCTTGGCTTCCGGCTCGGTGACGCCGTCCAGCGCGCTCAGGAAATCCTCGCTGGCATCGACGGCGGACAGATTCATGCCGCGTTCGCCCCGGAAGACTCGCACCACCTCGTCGGCTTCATCTCTGCGCAGCAACCCGGTGTTTACGAAGACGGCGATCAATTGATCGCCGATGGCGCGCTGCAACAGCACCCCGGCGACCGCCGAATCTACGCCGCCGCTCAACGCCAGCATGACCCGTTCCCCGCCGATGCGCGCCCGAATCTGCTCGATGGAATCCTCGATGAACGCCAGCGGCGACCATTTCGCTGTGCAGCCGCAGATGCCGAAGACGAAATTGCGCAGCAGATCGACCCCCTGCGGGGTGTGTACCACTTCCGGGTGAAACTGCACGCCGTAGAGTTTGCGCGCCGGGTCGCCGATGGCGGCGTAGGGCGAGTTTTCAGAGTGCGCCAGCGCGACGAACCCCGCCGGCGGCTGCTCGATTCGGTCGCCGTGTGACATCCAGACCGGCATGTCCTCCGGCAGCCCATCAGTCAGCGCGTCCGGGGAAGTCAGGATCGTCGCTGATCCGTATTCGCGGTGGTTCGACGGCGCAACTCTGCCGCCCAGGGCATGGGTGAGCGCCTGCATACCGTAGCAGATACCCAGCACCGGGAAACCGGCAGCTGCCAGATAGGCAGGCAGCTGAGGCGCGCCCTCATCGTAGATGCTGTTCGGTCCGCCGGAGAGGATGACCCCGCGCGGTTCGTGCTGGTGTATCGTCTCGCGCGGCGCGTCGCACGGGAAAACTTCGGCATAGACGCCCTGTTCGCGCACGCGCCGTGCGATCAATTGAGTGTACTGCGAACCGTAGTCGAGTATCGCGATGCCGCCGCGCCGCAAATCGTCGGTCACCGGCTACTCCGCAAAGATGATTTTGCCGTCGTCCATGCTGGTGATGGTCGCCAGCGCGTGCATCGGCATGGTGTAGCCTTTGCTGCGCATATAGTCGCGTCCACCCTCGAAGGTCTTTTCGACCACGACGCCGACCCCGACGACGCGCGACTGCGCGCCTTCAACGATGCGCGCCAGCGCCCGCAGCGTCTTGCCGGTGGCGAGGAAGTCGTCGATGATCAGCACATCCTGATTCGACGGCATGAACTCCGCCGAGACCAGCAGGTTGACATCGGTGCCCTTGGTGTGGCTGGGCGCGGTTTCCAGGAAGACGGGTCCGAACATGGTGATCGGCTTGATCTTGCGAGCGTAGACGATGGGGACGCCGAGCGCCAGCCCGGTCATCATCGCCGGGGCGATACCGCTGATCTCCGCCGTCAGGATGCGGTCTACCTTGATCCCGGCGAACCGAGCTGCCATTTCCTGACCCATTTGCAGCATCAGGTCCGGGTAAATCTGATGGTTCAGCAGGCTGTCGATCTTGAGAATACCGCCGCCCAGGTTGCGCCCTTCGGCGAGGATGCGCTGCTTCAACGCTTCCATAGATGACTACTTGCCCTCCGTTTTGCCGCCGGTTTCTTCGTAGACCTCGGCGAAAACCATGTCAAAACTTCCCGCGGGAAGCCGCCGCAGTTCGCCCCCGGCTTCCTGTCCGGCGGGAGAACGCAGCGACTCGTTCAATCGAGCGAAGTCCTCGAAGTAGACTTCGAGGACTCGAAAGAGTGGGGTTTCCCCAAAGGGGCTGCCCAGGACCGAATTGACCTGACGCCGCTGGATCAGCGGCATGCGCTCGACCAGCGCGAGGAAATCGTTGTAGACATCCTCGAACTTGCCGGGGTCTTTCGGCTTCATGAAATGGACGACGAGCTTGACCATCGAGCCTCGCTTGCCGTTAGTCCCGGTCGCTGCCGCGCAGTATCAGACCGATGACCACGCCGACGATCAGCACGATGGCAAGGATGAGGGTCGAGTTCTTGCGCACCGTCTGCTCGGCATCCTTGCGAATGTCCTCGACGCTGTGGGTCGAAAGATACGATGCTGCCCGCTCCATCTGTTTGGCGACCTCGTCGGCGGTTTTCTGCGCATCCGCGCCGGCATCGCCCTGCCTTGACTGCTCGCGCAGTTTCAACGCGGACTCATTGAGGGATTTGACCATCCCTTTGCGGACATCATCCGCCTTGTGGTGCAGTTCGCGCGCCAGTTCGCTGGCTTCCGCCGCTGCTTGATCGACAACGTCCTTCAGATCGGTCTTGAGTTCGCTCACGTCGGTCGGTATTCCGTTTTGTCCCGCCATGATCATCCTCGCTTTCCTGATGCGATAGCCCACGATTATACGCCACGTTGCCCGTTTCATCACCCCGACATGGTATTATCCTGGTCAGCGCGGTACACGAACGCGCGGAAGGATGGCTATGCGTCGTTCAAGACTTCTCTACGCAGCGGGCGTGGTGGGCATAGTGCTGCTGTCGGCGCTGCTGTGGCTGGACCTGAGCAATCACGGGCTGGCATGGCGCGCCGCCTGGTCGCTGACTGGTGAAGAAGAGCCGTTTTCGCAGATGCGCGGCATGATCGAATGGCTGGGCAATACTTTCCGCGCCATGCCGCGTACTGAGCCATACGCGCCGGTGCGCCATGTCCATGAGTCGCCCTACGGCGTCAACACGTTCTTGCAGCTTGAAGCCGACCCCGCTGTGCGCGAACGTTCCATGCAGATGATCGCCGATGCCGGCTTTCGAATCATTCGCCAACAGTTCCCCTGGGAAGATATTGAGATACACGGACGCGGCGACTTCGAAGACCGGCGCAATGTTGATGCGGTCGGCGTGGTGAACGCCTGGGATAAGTACGATCAGATCGTCGATCTGGCTGTTCGCTACGGCATCGACATTCAGGCACGGGTTGATACACCGCCGGCGTGGTCGCGCAGCGATCCGAACGAGGGCACGCTCGCGCCGCCCGACGACTGGGAAGACTATTATGCTTTTCTGCGTCGGGTGGCGGAACGCTACCGGGGACGCATCCGGCATTATCAAATCTGGAACGAGCCGAACATCTACCCGGAATGGGGCAATAACCCGGTTGATCCCGAAGGCTATACGGCGGTGTTGTGCCGCGCCTACGCAGTCCTCAAGGAGGTTGATCCGAACATCGTGGTTCACAGCGCGGCGCTTTCGCCGACGGTCTCGCTGACCGACCGCGACCTGAGCGACCTCATCTACTTGCAGCGGATGTATGATGCCGGGGTGAGCGGCTGCTTCGATGTGATGAGCGTGCAGGGGTACGGTTTCTACAGCGGACCGACCGACCAGCGGCTGCGCCCCACCACGCTCAACTATGCCCGTCCGCAGTACATCCGTGATCTGATGGTCGCCAATGGCGATGTGGACGTGCCGGTGTGGATCAGCGAGGCTGCGTGGAATCCGGTTGGTGAGCCGGATGTGCCGGAGATTCCCGGCAAGGAGAATTTCGGCAGCGTGACCGAAGCGCAGGCGGCACGCTATATGCCGCTCGCCTATGAGCGGGCGGCGCGCGAGTGGAACTGGGTGGGTGCGATCATGGTCTGGTTCTGGAAGCGCCCCGACGAGAGCGAGCGCGGTCAGCCTTTCTACTACTTCCGCATGGTCGAACCGGATTTCACGCCGCAGCCGATCTACGAGGCGATGCGCGCCTGGATCGCCGATGAGCCGCAGGTACTCTATCGGGGGACGCATCTGCCGACGCACCGCTTCGTCGAGGCGGAAGGGGTCGAAGAAGCGGCGGACGGCGGGCTGTTCCCTATGGCGCTGCGCACGGAGCGGGCGGCTTTCACGGCAGAGGGGACGCACGTGCAGATTCGCTGGCAGGGCGCTGATTCGCTGCGCGTGACGGTCGATGATGGAGCGCCGATGGTCATCCCTGCCGATCCCGATGCCGACGGCTGGACGGAATCGATCATTCACCGGGTGCTGCTGAACGAGCGCCACACCTTTGTCGTGACGAGCGGCGCTTCCTTCCTGTTCGAGGGCGTCGCCGTCTTCGACCGTATGGGCGTCCAGCTCATACCGCCGCTGGCGGCGGTGGGCATGGTGATCGGCTGCGAACTGCTGCTCGTCGCCATCCTGCTGCGGACGGGGCGGCGATGACCCGCCTGGAACTCGGCGGCACGCCGGGACGCTCTCTTTCGGTGCTGTGGGCGGCGGCGGCGATCCTGCTCTGCGCGGCGGCGCTGCGTTTCAGCCAGATCGGCGCGCAGTCGCTGTGGCACGACGAGGGCAACAGCTATGTGCAGGCGATGCGCGGCTTAGGCGAAATCGCCTTTCACGCCGGGCGCGATATCCATCCGCCCGGCTACTACTGGCTGCTGGCAGGATGGCGGCTGCTGGCGGGGGAAAGCGAGATGGCGCTGCGTTTGCCCTCGGCATTCGCCAGCCTGCTGACGGCAGCCTTCGCCGCCGCGTTGGGCAGGCGGCTGTTCGGCGCGGTTGCCGGGCTGAGCGCCGCCGTGATCGTGGGCGTCAGCACCTTCAGCATCTATTATGCCCAGGAAGCGCGCATGTACGCCCTGCTGGCATTGTGGACGGCGGCGGGGTTCTGGGCGCTTGCGGAGTTCTTGCGCCAGCCGTCCGCGCGGCGCGCTCTGCTGCTGGCGGCGATCAACACCGCAGGGCTGTATACGCAGTACGCCTTGCCGCTCTTCATGATCGCGCAGGGCATAGTCGCTTCGGCGGCGCTGATCCGCCGGGCTGGCTCGGTGTCGGCGGATACTGAGCGGCAGGAGAGGCGAGCGCAGATCACATCGGTGGTGTGGTATGCGGCAGCGAATCTGCTGACTATCGCGCTCTTTCTGCCCTGGCTGCCCACCGCCTGGGCGCAGATCGCGACCTGGCCCCGCGCCGCTGATCCCGTCCCGGCACTGCAAGCCTTCGCCGATCTTTCGCGCACGCTGATCCTGGGCATCGTGCCGACATCCAATGCTCCGGCAATCGCCGTGATCCTGATGCTGTTCGGCGCAATTGCCCTGCCTGCCCGCCCGGCGTGGCGCTGGCTGCTGCCCATCGCCTGGACTTTGCTGCCCGTCGTGCTTTTCATTGGATTCGGACTGTATCAGCCGGATGATCGTAAACTGATGCTGCCCGCCCAAATCGGCGCGGCGTTATGGATCGGGCGGGGGGTCTGGGTGTTATGGACCGGGCAGGCGGTGACGGTGCGGTCACGCCTGCGCGCGCTGACCGGTCGGAGTGCGCAGGGTCCGGCACTGGGCAGCACGGGCGTCATCCTGGGCGGGCTGCGGCTGGCGGCGGCGCTCAGCCTGCTGTGGATGGTGACGGCGCTTTCCGAAGGGCTGGGCGCGCTGCGAACCGAACCGGCTTTTCAGCGGGCGGACTATCGAGGCGCAGCGGCGCAGATCAGCACCTTAGCGCGCCCCGGCGATGCGGTCATCCTCGACGCTCCCAACCAGGCGGAAGTCTTCGGCTACTATTTCGACGACTCCGCGCCGGTCATCCCGCTGCCTGCCGGGCTGAGCGCCGATGACGACGCCACCCGCCGCGCGGTCGAGCAGATCATCGGGGAGCGTTCGCGCATCTTCGCCGTATTCTGGGGCGAGGACGAGCGTGATCCGAACCGTATCGTCGAAAAGACGCTGGATGCGGGCGCGTTTGAGATGCGTGACACCTGGTATGGCGATGTGCGCCTGGTCCAGTACGTGACCCCGGCTGAGCTGACCGTCGCCCTGGAAGTGGATGCCCGCTTTGGCGACGCGATTTGGCTGGAAGACGCGGCGCTCAACGGATGGGCATTTGTTCAGGGCGACGCGCTGCAAGTCGAGCTGCGCTGGCGCACCGATACGGCGCTGGACGAACGCTACAAGGTATTCGTCCAGCTGCTCAACCCCGATGGCACGCTCGCTGCGCAGCGCGACAGCGAACCCGGCGGCGGCTTGGCGCTGACCACCACCTGGACGCCGGGCGAGATCGTCTCAGACCGTCACGCGCTGGAACTGCCTGCTGAACCGGGTCAGTACACGCTCATCATCGGCTTATACGCCATTGACGACGCCTCAGCACGGCTCGTCGTCAATGGCGGCGACAGCATCTCGCTGGGTATCATTGATGTTCGTCACAAATAATAGAATAAGCTCTCCTTAATCACCTGTTCATGTCGCCGTCCTAGCATGAAGGACAATCTGGCGCAGATGCTGCGCTGATTTCCGGAGGACATGACGACATGGCGATTTTGGTCACCGGCGCTGCCGGATACGTTGGCAATAACACCGTCCGCCGTCTGGTGGCGATGGGCAAATCGGTCAAGGCACTGGTGCGTGACGAGAAGAAGGCGGCGATGCGTTTGCAGGATGTCGCCGACAGGGTGACGCTGGTCACTGGCGATGTGAGCGACCGCGCGGCGATGCGCCGGGCGATGGAAGACGTTACAGCAGTGATCCATCTGGTCGCTATTCCGATGGAACGCGGCAGCGCGACCTACGAGGAGATCAACTACCAGGGCACAGTCAATGTGGTCGATGCGGCGGTCGCCGCCGGCGTAGATCGCTTCATCAATATGTCGCAGAACGGCGCGACGCCCGATCACTTTTCGCGCTTTCTGCGCAGCAAAGGGCGCGCACAGGCGTATGTCGCCGCGTCGTCGCTGAAGTGGACGGCGGTACACCCGTCGGTCATCTTCGGACCGCAGGACGAATTCTTCAACGCCTTCGCCCGGCTGATACGCCTGACGCCGATCATCTTTCCGCTGATTGGCGGCGGTAAGGCGCTTTTTCAACCAGTGTCGGTCCACGATGTGGTGGAGTCGATGGTGCGCAGCCTGGACGATGACGGGACGATTGGGCGTGAATTTGCGCTGGGCGGTCCCGAAGTGCTGAACCTGGGCGAGATCGAGAAGCGCATTCTGAAGGCGATGGGCGAGAGCCGCGCTTTGGTCGGCGTCCCGGTTGGACTGCTGCGTCCGGCGGTGTTCGTCATGGAAAAAACTCTGCCCGGCACGCCGGTCAACCTGACGCTGCTGGAACTGCTGGGCACGCCCAATACGGTGAGCGACAACGCCCTGGTCAGCTATTTCAGGATGGAACCGCGCGCCTTCGCCGGCGACAATATCGCCTACCTGCGTGATGCCAGCGCGGGTTCTGCGCTCAGACGCTTCTTCACCGGGCAGGCGGTCAATTAGTGTACAATACCTGCCCTGTACGTTGAATTAGGTACAGAGGCAGTCTGGTGAAACGTGTGAAACGAATCGCGCTTGTGGCGCTGACTCTGCTGCTGGGGATGCTCGTCATGCCCGCGCATTCCCAGGAAGAGACGGTCGCAGCCGGCGTTTATGTTCCGGCGATGACGCTGCCGCCGCAGGTGCGCCTGGAAGGGCTGCGACCGATCTATCAACAGCTCAACCGCTGTTCCTCCGCTGCGCTGACCATCCAGCTCTCGTACTTTGGCTGGTCCGGCACGTATGACGACTCGATTCGAGCATTGAACCCTCATCTGGAGGATGTGGCAGTACGCCTCGATGAGATGACGCGCTTCGTCGAGGCGCAGGGCTTGCGGGCGATTGAGCGGGTGGGCGGGACCCTGGACCTGCTGAAGGCGCTGGTCGCCAACGGTTTCCCCGTGTTGGTCGAAGCGGTCTACTACGATGGTCCCGACGCCTTCAAAGACTGGATGAGCCACAACCGCGTCATCATGGGCTATGACGACGCGCAGCAGGTCCTTCTGTCCTATGATTCGCTGCTGGGCAACGGCGAAGATAACACCGGACGCCCGATCCCCTATGCCGATGTCGATGAACGCTGGCGCGCCTTCAACCGGGACTACATGGTGATCTACCGCCCGGAGGAAGAAGAACGGCTTCAGGCGGTCATGGGTCCGCTGTGGGACCCACAGGCGGCTGCCGAGCAGGCGCTCGCCCAGTCGATGGCGGAGCTGGAAACCCCTTATGCCGATTCTTTCACCGTATTCAACGCAGGTTCTTCGCTGGTCCTGCTGGGGCGTCACGAGGAAGCGGCGGAATATTTCGACCGGGCGCGCGGCACCGGGCTGCCCTGGCGGATGCTGTGGTACATGTATGGACCGTTCGAAGCCTATCTCGCCGTCGGACGCTACGACGATGTGCTGCAGATGGCGCGCGATGTGATCGCTACCACGCCGGGCGTCGAGGAAGCCTACTACTATGCCGGCATGGCTTATGAGGCGCTGGGTGAGCAGCAGCGCGCTCGCGCCAACTATGAAGTTGCCGTCATGCGCAACAACGGTTTCACGCAAGCGGTCGCCGCTCTGGGGCGGCTCGCCGCTGCGGGAGGATAGACGCCGCGATGATCCTTCAACGCCCCCGCCTGACACTGACGGTGTTCGTTCTGATGTTGACCTCGATCAGCCTTTTCGCCGCCAATGCCTCGCCGGTGCTTGTCCCCGCGCTGGTGACCGAAGGACTGGAAGTCGTCGAAAGCGTCGGCGTCTTCGGTCAGCCGATCCAAGCCGTGCATGGCAGACTGCGCAACGTATCGTCAGAAACGGCTTACACCGACATCAGCCTGCGCGCCGAGATCTACGACGCTGATGAAGCCCTGATCGGCGAGGGCTTTGGCGTGCCGGTCGATGCCTGCGGCGCGGGCTGGCTGCCGAGCTACAGCCTGGCTCCGGAGGGAAGCGCACATTTCCAGATCGCTCTGGAGGTCTTCGAGACCGACGCCCGGATCAGACATGTTGACGTCTTCGTCACAGCGCTGGCAACTGAACCTCAGGCTGCTGTCGCGCTGCCAGAGGGGTTCACCCGCCTTTCGGACCAACCGGTCATCGAGGTCGAGTGGCTGGACGAGTCGCGGCTGCGCTATGGAACCGGCTGCGAGCGGCATCCGTTCACGACATGGGAGTGGATGGAAACCGGCATGGAGCTGAGTGCGCCGGTCCCCGTCGAACATCCCCGCGCCGCCGCTGTCACGTCGGAGCTTCTGGAACGCCTGGGCGCCGGCGAACCCGCTGAAGAGGAACACGCTTTCGTGCGCTTCGCACCGGATGGCGAGCGTCTGGTCTTCCAGAACGACATCAACGATCTGCTGACGGCGGCGGCTGATGGACGCTTTCAGCGGGTGGTGCAGCGGGCGCTGCATAACCGCACCCTGCAAGGCGTTCACTGGCAGCCAGAGGGGCGATTTCTTGCCTACTACTTCGGCGGTTATGGCGATCCGGTGGTGTACTTCACTGCAACTGCTGAGGCGCAGCCGATCAGCGCCGCGCCGGCGAACAACCGTCCTTCGCAGATCGTGCCGGGGATCAGCCGCGACGCCAATCGCGCGGTGATCGCCGGGATATTTGGGGAAGGCGAGGGGTACTACATCACCGTTTTCAACAACGGTTTCTTCGAGAAACTGTTCGACGCCACGCCGCCCGGAAATAACTACCCTGCGCCGCTGCTGGTCACCGACCCGGCGACGGAACTGGTCAGCCGCATCTATCTCGCGCTTGACGATGAGACCGGGGCTGCGCGGCTGATGTGCTTCAACCGCGACGACGACACACTGCACGATCTCGCGCCGCTGCCCCTGGAACTCGCCGAGGAAGAGCGTGCCGCATGGTGGTTTTCGCCAGACGAACGCAAGATCGCCCTGGCGGCGACCGGTCTGCACAGCGGTCTGTGGCTGATCGACCTGGATGTGCTGCCGGACTGCGCCACCTGAAGGTCCGGTACGCGATGGGACCAGCGGCGCAACCAGCGGCGCAACACTTGACCGTTCGCCTGCGTATCAGCGTCAGAAGGTCTGCATTTTCTGGGGATCGGATAGGGTGAAGATGGACGACTCCAACTGGCTCGATGCGCTCAGCGATGGGAAGGTGTTGCGTCACTGGCTGGCGCTTTTCGGGCAGTTCTTCCTGGGTGTACTCTATTTCACCCTGCTGGTTGCCGGTTATGCCACATCGATCGGACTGTCTTTCGTCCTGATCGGCATCCCGCTGCTGCTCTTCACCCTCGCCTCAACGCGGACGCTGGCGGATATTGACCGGCGGCTGATGGCGGCGGTACTCGGAGTTGATGTACCGCGCACCGCAGAAGATATCGACCTGCGGGGTGCGAAGCTTGGCGAGCGGCTGGGGCTGCTGCTGGGCAGTGCGCTGACCTATCGCAGTCTGCTCTACCTGCTGCTCAAGTTGCCGATCGGCGTCATCACCTTCACGGCGTCGATGATCCTCCTGCCGTTGATGGCGCTGGAACTGCTCATCCTCGCACCGCTGACCGTCGATCTGCATTTGCTGACCGCCCGTTTGCTGCACTGGCTGGCGATGGGATCATACCGCGCGGTCGATTGGCTGCTGCCGGTCGAAGCAGCACATATGGCGGAGAAGCCGAAACGGTCGCGCCTGGAACTTGCTGACGACGAGGAAGGTGAGGGTGACGAAGGCTACTACATCGACAGCGAAGGCGAGATTCAGCCCGCGATCCGCCGAGCAGGGCGATAGAGCGTATCAGCAGTTCGCCTTGCGCCCCCTCACACAGGCGACCCACCGGGGCGCCCCTACTATTCGGATACCGTCCAGGGAAATCATCTTCGCACGGGCGGCGCTGATCGCTATCCTGATCCTGGCTGCGGCGCTGCGCTTCGGCTGGGTTGGCGTGAACAGCTTCGCCTGGGATGAGGCGCGCGTCAGCCTGGACGCGCTGCGCATGGCGCGCGGGGGTGAGTTGATCCTCGCCGGGCAGCCCTCCTCGGTGGATATCCCGTTTTTTCCGGCGAGCGTCTGGATGTTTGCCATCCCCTTCGCCATTTCTCCTGATCCGCTGTTTGCCACGCTGGTGGTTGCCGCTGTCAGCCTGGCGATGGTCTACGGCGTGTGGTCGCTGGCGCGCCACTTTGGGACGCTGCCCGGTCTTGCCGCTGCTCTGGTCGCTGCTGCATCCCCCTACGCCGTCTTCTATGGCAGGAGCATCTGGCAGCCCAACCTGCTGGCTCCGCTGGCGCTGCTCTGGCTGAGCGCATGGTACGCCAGCGTACAGGGGCGCGGACGAGGCGCGCTCATCGCCGCCGGGCTGGTCGGCTGTGTCGGCGTCCTGACGGTGCAGGTCCATTTCGCCGGTGCGGCGCTTATGCCGGCGACCGTCTATGCCGTGCTGCGCCATCATCGCGGGCGGAAGCGGATCGCGGCGATTCTCGGCGGCGGCATCAGCGCGCTGGCGATGCTGCCCTATCTGTACTACGTCACCAGCGTCGATCCTGACGTGATGGGACGGTTTGGCGGTGTCCTCGGCGGCAGCGCCCAGATCGATCTGGGAAGCGTCGAGAATCTGCTGCGGCTGGCGACCGGCTGGGACTGGGCGTTTCAGGGGTCGGGCGACGGCGACATCTACAGTCGATCCGTTGCCTTCGCTGCCGCCCTGGGTGTCGGGCTGGCGCTCGGCGTTGCTGCGCTGATCGCCCAGCGTCTGCGCCCGGATTCGCAGCAGACGGGCAGGGCGACCCTGGCGGAGATGACGCTGGTCCTGCTGGTGGCGTCGCCGCTGTTCTTTCTGCGGCACAGCAGCCCGGTGCAGATCCACTACCAGTTGATCGCATTCCCTTCCGTGCCCCTGGCGCTGGGGGCGGCGCTGACGCTTTTCCGAACACGCGCCTGGCGAATCGCCGGTTTCGCGGCGGTAGGAGCGGCTGCGGCGATCTGGACGGCGCAGATCGCCGCCGTGCTGCAAAGCGCCAACATCACCCGCCCCGCCAACAGCGCGCTGTCCAGCATCCTTCGCGAATCGCGCGATGCTGCCCATGCCGCGTCGGAGCCGGTACTCTTCTTCACGCATGGCGATGATCCGGCGCTGCACGGCGAAGCCGCAGTCTTCGAGTCGCTGCTGTGGGATCGCCCGCATCGCATCCTCAATGGCGATGTGCTGCTCATCCTGCCGCCCTATCCTGCCACGCTGATGGCGACGCTCGCGCCGTTCCAGATGTGGGAAGAACTGGAAGCGGGCGGGCTGGCGGCTGATCCGCTGGCATTCTCGCGCCGCGAAGGGGCGCTGCCGTTCGTCGCCGCTGCCTACGACGGACGGGCTGAACTGGAAGGGTTTGTGCCGATTCCATCGGTGGCGCTCGGCGATGGCTCCACGCTCCTGGGCTGGAAGGTGCGCTACGTCGGTCCACGCTTCCGCATCTCGACGCTGTGGCAGGTCGAGTCGGACGCGCCGCCCGGCGTTTTTCAGCAGTTCCACCATCTGCGCCGGAGCGCCGATCTGGACGGCGACCCCCAGGCGATCAGCGATGTGCCGCTCTCCCGCGCGACCTGGCGCGTCGGCGACCGCGTGGTGGTCATGGCAGATTTCTTCGATGTACCCGCCGGCGATACCTGGGTGGTTGATGTCGGGCATTATACGCTGCCCGATCTGGCGCGCGTCTCCGGGCTGGAAGGTGGAGATAGGTTGGTGCGGTTGGGTCCGTTCGTCAGCGCCGCCGGAGTGGGCGCTGAATAGAGAAGGGGGCAGCCCTGGGACTGCCCTCCGCAAATTACGAGGGTCTATGCGCCGGGCGGGGTGGAAATCTGACCGGGCGGCGGACCTGACGTTGGCGTAGCGATCACGCCTGGGGGCGGTGTGCTGCTGCCGGGCGGCGCGGCGGTGGGCACCGGGCTGCCAGCGCCGGATGGCGTGCTGAAGGGGTGAGTGACGACAGTCGTCGGAACACCGGGAACGGTGGGCGGCAGGGTAGATGTGCCGAACGGGATGGCGGGCGATGATATGAGAGTTGGCGAAGGCGTCTGCGACGGAGTCAGCGTGGGCACGCCCGGCGGCTGTCTCCCGATGGATGTTGGCTGCACGGCGGTCGGCAGGATCACGCCGTCGGGGTTTTCAGTGCCGCCCGGAATACCGATGACTCCGCCGATGACTGAGCGCCCAACGACGGGCAGCGTAGGCACGGCGGTGAACGGCGCGCCGAACGTCCAGGTGTAGGTCGGGGTGAAGCGCGTGCCGGTCGCGCTCGGCGTCGGGCTGGGCGTGGGTGATGCCGTCTGCGTCATGGTCGGCGTGGGTGACGGGGAAGGCGTGGCGCTGCCGGCGAATGTGGATGAAGGAGTCGCCAGTGCGCTCTCCTGAAGATCGGATGTCAGGACGAAGGCGAAGAAACCGTCCGGCAGCCGCACCTGCGCCCAGTCTTGCTGAAAGCTGACGACCTCGACGACCTCACCGCGGGCGAAGGTTGCTATCCTGCCGCAGGTGAGCGCCGGGCAGTCATAGACGTAGATCAGCGGTTCAGCGTCGGCGGCGAACCAGAACTGGCTGGTCGGGCTGATGGTGGGCGACGGCAGGTCCGGGGCGGGCGTTTCGACGGCAGGACTCGCCGTCGCGGCGGCTGCATTGACCGCCATGACGGGCGTTTCGGTCGGAAGGTTGGCGAGCGTAGGGATCGGCACATCCTGCTGGGCGACACAGCCGACCATCAGCATACCGGCTAACAGCCCTGGAATCGCACGGCTTAGGGAAGATAATCTCATCAAAACAGGTCCACTTCCTGATCGTCTCAGCGGCTTCGGGCACAATGCCATCATCATAGCAATATCTTCCTATGCTGCCAAATTCATGGGTTGAGGTTTGTCTGGCGTCGGGGCTGTGGATATACTTAGCTTGCCATTTCATCCGGTTCTTTCATCCATCGGCGGCGGCTGACGTATGATTCTGAAGCAGTTATCTGAAGCAGTGGGCGTTTCCGGCAAAGAAGACGCCGTCCGCGATCTCATCCTTCCGGCGATACGCGATCACGTCACCAACATTCGTATCGACCCTCTGGGCGGGATAAGCGCCCTTAAGGCGGGGACGGGAGCGGGCACGACGCGGGTGATGATCGCCGCTCACATGGACGAAATCGGATTTGTGGTGCGGGGCATCGACAGCGATGGCTTGATCCGCTTCTCGCCGGTCGGCGGAGTCGATGAGCGCATCCTGCCGGGACTGCGCGTGCGTTTAGGCGCGAACCTGCTGCCCGGCGTGATCATCTGGACGCCCATTCATCAGAATCGCGATCAGAATGCCGTCAAGATTTCCAGCCTGCGCATCGACATCGGCGCGGTGAACAAAGAGGAAGCCGCTGGCAAAATCAGCCCTGGCGATCTGGTCGCCTTCGAAAGCGCTTTCCTGGAACTGGGCGGCGGCATGCTGCGCGGTAAGTCGTTCGACGACCGTGTTGGCTGTTCGCTGCTGATCGATGTGCTTCAGTCCGAGGCGTATCCGGTTGATGTGCTGGCGGCGTTCACCGTGCAGGAGGAGATCGGTCTGCGCGGGGCGCGGGTGGCGGCGCAGCGTCTTAACCCCGATCTGGCGCTGATTCTGGAAGGCACGACGGCGCACGATGTGCCCAACCCGAACAGCACCCTGGACGACGATACCGGCGTGAACCCGACCTGCCGCGTCACCGGCGGTCCGGCGCTGTCGTTCATGGATCGCAGCATGATCGCGCATCCGGGGCTGCTGGCGGCACTGAAAGAGACCGCTGAAGCGGCGGGTATTCCCTACCAGTACAAGACGCAGTTGGGTGGCGGCACGGATGGCGGGGCGGTACACGTTTCGAACACCGGCGTGCCGACAGCGGTCATCTCGATGCCCTGCCGATACATTCACAGCCCGACTGCGCTGCTGCATCAGGCGGACTACGATGCTACGCTGGCGTTGATCAAAGCCTTTCTTCATCGGCTGCCTGCGCTCGATCTACGGGCGTCACATTAGGAGACCTTCATCGTGAAAGATGTCATCAAGAAGCTGGTCGAAGCCTGGGGTCCTTCCGGCTATGAACACCACGTCCGGTCGCTGATCCGCGCGGAAGTCGAATCCTACTGCGACTCGGTCGAGGTCGATCCGCTGGGGAACCTGATCTGCACGGTCGGCTCTGGTGGCAAGAAGGTCATGGTTGCCGCGCACATGGATGAGATCGGTATCATGCCGCTGTTTCGCGAGCCGAACAGCGGTTATCTGCGCTTCACCAATATCGGCGGGCTGATTCAAACGTCCCTGCTGGGCAACCGCGTCCGCTTTGAGGACGGGACCATTGGTGTGATCGGCGCACACGATTACTTCGGAGCAGGGCGTACCACGCTGGCGGACTACGATGCCTTCTTCGTCGATGTCAGCGATGGCAACGGCGGCGACAGCATTGGACCGGGAAACCCCGCCGCTTTCTGGCGTGAGATGAGCGAGCGCGGCACGCGCCTGATCGCCAAGTCGATGGACGACCGCATCGGCTGTGCGGTGGCGGTGGAGGCGCTGCGACGGCTGAACAGACAGACGCCGAACACGGTCTCGATTGTGTTTACCGTTCAGGAAGAAGTTGGGCTGCGCGGCGCCCGCCCGGCAGCCTATGGCGTGGACCCGGATATTGGCATCGCCATCGATGTCACTTCCACCGGGGACATGATCAAGAATCAGAAGATGGCGGTCCGTTTGGGCGGCGGCGCAGCGATCAAGCTGAGCGACACCGGTCATGTTGTTCCGCCGAGTGTACGGGATTGGATGGTCCGGCGCGCTGAGGCGGATGGCATCCCTTACCATCTGGAACTGCTGACGCTGGGCACAACCGACGCATCAGGCATACAGATCGCCCGCGCCGGCGTGCCCAGCGGGGCGATCTCCATCCCCTGCCGGTTTGTACACACGGTGAGCGAAACGGTGGATCTGCGCGATGTCGAAGCCTGCGTTGCGCTTCTGGTCGGGCTGGTCGCAAACCCTATCGAGCTTTGAAATTCTGAAGGTGGTGCAGCGATGGGGAACACGACGCAATCGCAGACTGCTGAGGAGATCACGCTCAGTGCTGAGGTGTTTGAGCAGCTTCGCGAGCGAAACCGTCACTTCGATACAGTGCTGCGCGCGATACCCGATCTCATCATCGGCGTCGATGTAGGCGGGCATATCACTTTTCTGAGTCAGGCGGCGGCAGCCTATGTTCATTCTGCAGAGAACGAAAGCGCCGTCTCGCTGGGCGAAACGACCCTGGGCAGCCTGGCGCGCTTCGATCCGGTTTTTGGCGAGATCGCCGCGCGGCTTCTGTCGCTGGCGGATGGCGTCCAGGTTGATCCGTTCGAGCTGCGTTCAGAGGTCACCAAGCGCGATTTCCTGGTGACGATTTCCGCCACCGACGAGGCATACGTCGTCGTGATGCGGGATATTTCCTCGCTGCGCGATCTCAGCCGATTCAAAGATGAGATCATGAAGCTGGCGTCGCACGATCTGCGCAGTCCACTGGCGTTGATTATCGGCTATGCCAGCCTGATTGCGCTCGATCTGCCGGCGGAGTCGTCGCAGCAGGATTACGTCAACAGCATCCTACAGGCGACCGAGCGCATGACCGGGCTGCTCGATGCGGTGATGACTGTGGAACAGCTGCGCAGCTCGCCGCTGGAACTGAACAGCGAGGCAAATTTCCCGGAAGTCGTTCACGAGGCGCTGAACAACTTGCGCGGGCTGGCGGAGCAGAAGAGCCAGACTCTTGACACTGAACTTGCTCTGCACGACATGCCGCCGATCACCATCAACCGCATGATGATCCGCGAGGTGATCGAGAATCTGCTGGGGAATGCCGTCAAATATTCGGGGACGGGCAGCACGATCTGGCTAAAGGCGTGGTATGACGCGGACAAGGTGTACGTCACCGTTCGCGATCAGGGTTTCGGAATCGCCGCCGAGCAGATTCCCCGCATCTTCGAGGCGTTCTATCGCGGCAAACAGCCCAGCGGACAGAAGAGCGACGGGCGCGGGCTGGGGTTGTGGTTGGTCAAAACCATCGTTCAGCGTCACAAGGGTGACATCTGGGTCGAAAGCGAAATCGGCAAAGGCAGCCTTTTCGGGTTCTGGCTGCCTCTACGCTAGACAGGGTGCAGACCGGTGCAGTTACGCCCGGTCGAGCAGGACGTAGGCGTTGCGCGCGTAGTCGCGAACTGTCCCGGAGACCGGGATGATCTTGATGTTCGGGTCGATGCGCGGACGTTCGGTTTCGATACGTTCTTTCATCCGCCGCAGGTCGCGGTCGGAAGCATCGACGCTTAAGCCCGCGTCCACCAGCATCGCGGCAATGTCGATATGCTTCGGACTTTCCACGAACATGCGCGCCAGTTCGATAGTGATATCGATGATCTCTTCTTCGTCGTCTAGCTCGAACGCCAGATGCAGCGCCTGACGATAGCGCAGCACCGCCTGTCCCAGATCGCGTACCTGGGCGTTGGCGAATCCGAGATTGCTGAGCTGCGTCATTTCGTCACGGCGGTTGCGCACTTCACGGGCGATATACAACGCCGAATTATAGAAATTGATCGCCTCGGCATAGCGCTCCAGTTCCGCTGAAGCCATGCCAAGCGCCGCCAGCGCTTCGCCTTCTTTGTCGCGCCGCGACTGCGTGCGGAACAGCGTCAGCGCTTCCTCGAAGCTGTCCGTCGCCTCACGCGCTTCACCGGCGTCGAGACGGGCAAACCCCAGCTTGAGCAGGATTTCGCCGACATCGCGCGAATCACCGGCGGTGCGCGCCAGATCGAGCGCGTCAGAAAATGCCTGGATCGCCTGCCCACCCTCGCCAACCTGCAAGCGCGTGTCGCCCAACAGGATCAGCATACGGCGTTCCAGCGCTTCGTTGTCGAGTTCGCGCGCCAGCCTTGCGCCTCTGGCAGCGTGGAGCGCGGCAGCTTCGTAGTTTTCGGTCTGGCTTTCCAACACGGTGAGCAGCTCGAGCGTCCGCAGGACGCCGCTGTTGTCGTTCAGGTCCTCGTAGACCGTCAGCGCTTCAGAATGGCTGGCGATGGCTTCGTGAGAAAGCCCGCGCTGCGTCTGAAGCTGCCCGATGGCGCTGAGCAGTTCTGCCTGCTGTTTGCGGTCGCCCGCCTGACGGGCTTTGACCAGCGACAGGCGCGTGCGTTCGATCTCGTCGGTCGGCAGCGGGGTGAGTTCGTCAATCTCGCCACCCGGCGTCAGAGACTCGCTCTCATCGAATTCGTCGTCTTCGATGCCTTCGAAGGCTTCGGAGTCGAAGATGCTGTCGTC
Organism: Anaerolineae bacterium; assembly: GCA_013360465.1. Taxonomy (GTDB): domain Bacteria; phylum Chloroflexota; class Anaerolineae; order Aggregatilineales; family Phototrophicaceae; genus Flexifilum. The sequence goes on from JABWBO010000015.1 coordinate 36,039, forward strand.
GTCGCTCATCAGTTCAGCGAGCGGGCGCACCGGGCGCGCAGCGACCTTCGCCGGCTCGTCGTCTTCCTCATCCTCCCCTTCATCGAATTCCTCGACGAAATCTTCCTCGAAGGACTCGGCGCTTTCCAGAGCGCTGCTGGTGAAGGCGTGCAGCGTAGACGAGATGCTGACTGGGGCTTCTTCCTCATCTTTTTCGGCTTCCGCCTCTTCGAATTCGAGATCTGAGACGCTTCCGATATCCTCGATCAGGGGTTCATCTTCTTCATCGCCTTCCTCATCCACCTCCGCCTGCGCCGGCACAGGCGGCGCGGGCGGAGGCTCGAAGGTGAGCGGCTGCTGCATGGCGATTTGATGGGCGGGGAAGGCGGTCGCCGAGGCGATGGTCGTCTTTCGCAGCGCCAGCAGTTCGTAGACGTAGCCGCGCGCGCTGATGAAGTCGCCCGCCTGCATGAGCGCGGCTGCGATCCGTTCTGCGCCGGCGCTGCCGGCTGTGACTGCTTGATCTGCGGCGACCGCCCGGATGTTATCCATCTCGGCGGCGAGCGCGTCAAAACTGCGCGCGGCGCTGTGCTTTTCGGCGTAGCGGACGATGGCATCGCGCATCGTGCCCTGCAGGTTTTCCAACCGCCCTCGTCCTTTGAGCCAGGTGGTGGCGAAGGCGTGCGTCAGCGGATGAAGGCGGTAGTAGGCAATACCGTAGCGGGTCAGTTTATCGACCAGACGCGCCTGCACCAGCGGGGTCATCACCTGGTGCAGTGCGGCTTCAGGTGCGCCGCCGACCATGCTCAGCAGTTCACCCGTACCCCCCATGCGAGGCGAAGCGCCAAGCAGCAGCAGAAGTCCCTGCTGCGCGTTTCCCAGCTTGGTATAGGCGGCAGTGAGCGCCAGGAAGGACGCCGGAATGCCGGGGCGTGCGGGCATCGCCTGGTGGAAGTCGCGCGCCGAGACACCCAGTGTCGCGATGACCCCGGCGGCGACGGTGATCCCCAGCGGGATGTTATCCAGTGCGGCGAGCAGCTCGTCCAGCCCGGTCAGATCAGCGGTGGAGGCGATCTGCCTGAACAGCGTCTCGGCGGCATCCGGCTCCAGCTTGCCCAGCAGATGCGCTGTCCAGGGACCGCTGATCTCGCTCTCGCTGTCGGTCACCACCAGCACCGGCACGCGGTCGGCGCAGCGCATGATGAATTCCGACGTGGAAGCCACATCCGGCGCACCGTCAAGGACGACCAGCGGCTTATGCTGGGTGAGCGTCGCCATCGCCAGCCCGACCAGGCTTTCGGGGTTGTCGCTGCGCGCCAGTTCTGCGATGTTGTAAGCGCGCCCGATTCGCGCCAGGAGTTCGGCGAGAGAGCTGTTATTGACATCCAGCCACAGCGCACCCCCCGGCAGCTCACAGTAGGCGCGTGCCAGGGTCGCCGCGAACGCCGTTTTCCCGATGCCTGATCCGCCGTAGAGCAGGACCGGCTTGGTCTGCTTGAGGAGGGTATAGACCTGACCGAGAAGCTTATCGCGCCCGATCAGCTTGGCGGGAAGCACCAGTGGCAGATCTTTCGCTTGATGAGCCGGGGCTTCGTGGGAAATGAGGTCTGCCATAGCAACATCTCTCGCTAGTGGGTGAGCCTGGAGCAGGAGCCTGGAGGCGCGCGTCGCGTCTATGGTTGGGCAGTATACCGCAGACCATCGAGCGCGCTACTATTGCCTTATTTTTCAGGCGGCGGCGTCGGAAGCTGATCGAGTGCGACATCTTTCCATTTCGCGCCTTCTTCGATCAGCATGACCGGGATGCCGCTGCGAATGGGATACTTGTAGCCCGACTCGGCGCAGTACAGCCAGTACTCGCGCACCAGCTCCAGCCGTCCGGGGTCGGTCTTGCTCTTGTCCTGGACTGCCAGCGGGCAGCGGAGAATTTCTAGCCAGCTTGGATCAAATGTCGCCATGCGACGAACCCTTCAACTTGTGGTGTGGTAAGCGATCAATAGTGCGCGAAAGTATAGCACGAATCCTGACAACGCATCGAGGACAGCCGAAGATGACCAGTGACGGCAGGCGGACGACCGGGAAGAGGGGAAAATGGCTTTCAGAGATATGAGGTCTACAGCCTATGTGCTGATCTGGCTGTCACTCGCGGGCTTGATGCTGTATTCGGGGACCCAGGTGTTCTTGTCTCATGGCGCAGACAGCGTAGTGGGCACAATAGCGCTCCTGCCTGGATTGGCAGGGATGGCGCTGATTCTGGCGCGCACCGGCGACCACCCCCTCTGGCGCGATTCGCTGACGCGCTGGGCATGGATCGGTTGGGGTGGGCTGGCGCTGACAGCGATCTTGGAGGTCGCCCTGGGCGGCGTGTTCAGTGCGATCCGCCTGCACCTGGCGCTGCCGATCAGCCTTGCGCCGCCGCTGTACTGGCTGTACCGGCGCTTCAGCAACGTCTCGGCGGCATGGACGATCAACAGCCTGCGCAGCGCGCTTCTGCTGCTCATGGTGAGCGGCGCTGCCCGGCTCTTCGCCGAGTCGCATCCGGCGGAACCAGCGCTGCGTCCGGCGTTTGCCTTAATAGCGATTCTGTGCCTGCTGATCGTCGGCGCGCACAGCATGCTGCCGCAGTCTGACCGCAATCCGTCGCGCGTCATGGCTGCGCCCTGGGCGGCACAGGCGATGATCTGGCTGATCCTGGGGGGCAGTCTGAGCGCCGGCGCGGCGCTGCCGGGGTTATCCTGGGCGCGTCACCCGCTGCTCGACCAGGCGGTGGATGCGGCGCTGATGACATCTGCGTGGTGTGTACTTCTGGGAATCGCCAATCAGGCGGCGGCGGAACTGCGCGGTCAGAACCGCCGCGTGACCGGGTGGATCCCTTTCTGGCTGATCTTCGGGGGGGCACTGCTCATCATTGCCGGACTGGCTGCCGCCGGACTGCTGACGGCATTTCAGGCGGCGCTTCCAGGCGGGACGCCGGTCAGGGCTGATCTGGATGGATGGGGAGCGGCGCTGCTGGAACCGTTCGCGGCGTTCTGGCGCGTTGGCGGCGTGCTGACGCTGACTGGCGCGCTGATCTTCGCGCTCACGTACTTCCTGCGCCGTCCACGCCCCATACGTTGACCAGGTTATCTCCGCCGCCGCTGACCAGCAGCGTGCCAACCGGGTGGAAAGACAGCGTCAGCACCGGTTTGCTGTGCCCCTGGAGGACTACGAGCGGCTGATCGGGGGCGCTGCGCCAGTCCCAAAGGCGGATGGCGTTGTCGCGCCCACCGGTCGCCAGGATCGCGCCATCGGGGCTGAAGGCGGCACAGTCTGCGCCGCCGGGGTGCGCCCGAAGGCGGGCGATCTGCCGCTGGGTGGCGAACTCGACCAGATGCACCGAGCCATCTTTGCACGGGGCGGCGATAATCTCACCGGAAGGGCTGACGACCACGTCGCGCAGCCAATCGGAAAAGATGAGGACAGCGCGTTCACTGCGGTCTTTGACGTTCCAGAAACGCAGAGTGCTGTCCCATCCGCCGGAAACCAGCGTGTCGCCGGCGGCGTTGAATGCCAGCCCGGTCACATCGCTGGTGTGCCCCGAAAGAACGGCGGAACCGATGCTGTCGGTCATATCCACCACGCGAATCGTACGGTCGCTGCTGCACGACGCGAGGAGTCGTCCGTTTGAGCTAAAGGCGACGCCTTCTACCGCGCTGTAATGTCCGCGCAGGGTGACTAGGACGAAGGTCTCAACGGCGCTCCACAGGCGCACCAGCATGTCGCCGCATCCGGTGGCGAATGCCGCGCCGTCCGGCGCGAATGCCACCGACTTCACCGTCGCCGGGTGTTTGATGCGGCGGTTGGGTGCGGGGGAAAACCCTTCCAGCCACAGACTGACCTCTTCTCCATGTGAGACTGCCAGCACCCCGCCATCGGGCGACCAGGCAGCGCGAGTGATGAATCCCAGTGAAGCCTGCGAAATGACTTTGACTTGATGCGCCGTTTGTGGCGAAATAGTCTGACGGGAACTCATAGCAGTCTTTCCGGTTCGGAACGTACACACCCAAGTATAATCGACGTTTTCCGGAATCGGGGGTGGAGGATCAGCGAAGTCACGCCATGCATATCGGATTAAACGCGCATCTGCTGTCTCGCCAGTCGGGCTATCGCTCGGCGGGAATTCACAGTTATATCAACGGGCTGCTGGGGCAGCTTCGCCGCGCTGCGCCTGATGATTGGACGCTGACCGCTTATGTGGGCGCGGCGAGTACCGCCGAATTTCCGGGCATCGCCATGCGCCGGTCGCGGCTCGATACCGAGTCTCCGCTGCGGCGCATCCTGTGGGAGCAGGGAATCCAGCCCTTCACTATGGACGGCGTCGATCTGCACCATGCGCTGGCGTTCGTCGCCCCGGCGTTGGCGCGCTGTCCGTCCGTTGTCACGATGTACGATCTCAGCTTCATCCATTATCCCGAACGGCTTTCGACCTCTAGAAGGCTGTATCTGCGCTGGTTCAGCGCGCTGACCTGCCGCCGCGCCCGCCGTGTCATCGCCATTTCGGAGAGTACTGCCCGTGATGTGATCGCCACTTTAGGGATCGCGGCGGAAAAAGTGGATGTCGCCGCGCCCGGCTATGACGCCGCGGCGTTTCGCCTGCTTCCGTCGGAAGAGGTGCGGGCGTTTCGCGCCGTCCGGGGACTGCCCGACCGCTTCTGGCTGTTCATCGGCACGCTTGAGCCGCGCAAGAACCTGCCGGTGCTGATCGACGCCTATGCGGCGCTTCGACCCGCCGACCGGCTGCCGCTGATCCTGGCGGGCGGAAAAGGGTGGGACTATCAGCCGATCCTCGATGCGGTGGAACGGCATGGACTGCGCGAGTCGGTGCAGTTTCCGGGGTTCATTCCTTCCGACGACCTGCCGTTCTGGTACAATTGCGCAGAGACGTTTGTCTACCCGTCGGTGTTCGAGGGATTCGGGCTGCCGGTCCTGGAAGCGATGGCTTGCGGTACGCCGGTGATCGCCTCCTCGGCGTCCTCGCTCCCCGAAGTGGTCGGCGACGCCGGCATGTGCATCTCACCGCAGGACTCGACGGCATGGACTGAGGGTTTGCGGCGGGCTACCCAGGACAGCGGTTGGCGCGATTCTGCCGCGGCAATGGGCACGGCACGCGCGCGGCAGTTCTCCTGGTCTGAAACGGCAAGGCTTACTGTCGGCAGCTACACTAGAGCGATGAATTTACAGCCATGATCTTCGCCGAAAAGGAAAACCAGAGTCAGCCGTCAACCGCCTCGGAGGCTTTCGAGCCGCTGTGGCTGCTGCCCTTGATCGACGTGCTGCTGGCGCTGGTGTCGTTCGTCATCGGCTATCTAATCCGCTACGAGCTGCAAATCCTGCGCCCGGTCTTCGAACTGAACCGTGCGCCGTTCGAACCCTATCTGCCATACGCGGCTTTCTTCGCCCTGTGGCTGAGCTTCAATTATCGCAGCGGCGGACTCTACAAGCCGGCGCGCGGGCGCGCCTTCTTCGACGAACTGGCGATCATCATCAACGGCGTGACCGGGGCGACGGTAGTTCTGCTGGCGGTCAGCTTCGTCTTTCAGCCGACGGTCTTCAGCCGCCTGATGTTCCTCTATGTGGCGGCGGTGTCGATAGCGCTGCTGGCTGCCGCGCGCATTGTGCGCCGGATGGTGCTGGCGCGTCTGCGGGCGCGCGGCATCGGCGTGCTGCGCGTGCTGGTCATCGGCGGCGGCGATGTGGGGCGGGCGGTGCTGCGCACGCTGATCGCTCGCAAGGAGCATGGCTATGTGCCGATCGGCTATCTCGATGAAGACCCGCAGTCGGCGAGCGTCGATCTGGGGCGAGTCAAAGGGTTAGGCGGGCTGGATAATCTCGAAGCCGTGCTGGCGGAACATCAGGTCAACTACGTGGTGATCACGCTGCCCTGGCAGTATCACGACCGCATCCTCGACCTGATCGAGCGCTGCCGTCGGACCGGCGTCGATGTCAGCGTCGTGCCGGATGTGTTCCAGCTCAACCTGCGACAGCTGCGGGTGGAGAATCTGGACGGCGTGCCCCTTCTGCGGGTGGATAACGTCATTTCGCTGCAAGGCAGCCAGCGCTTGCTCAAACGCGCGCTCGATCTGAGCGTCATCCTGCTGCTGTCTCCGGCGATCCTGCTGATTTGCCTGCTGGTGGCGCTGGCGATCCGCCTGGAAGGGGAGGGACCGATCTTCTATTCTCAGGTGCGGGTCGGTGAAAACGGACGGCGCTTCAAGATGATCAAGTTTCGCAGCATGGTTCCCGACGCCGACCGCCTGCGGCAGGACCTGATCAAGGAACATAATCTGGACCCGCGCCATCCGAAGATCAAAGACGACCCGCGCATGACTCGCGTCGGACGGTTCATCCGGCGGACGAGCCTGGACGAGCTGCCCAACGCCATCAACGTCCTGCTGGGTCAGATGAGCATCGTCGGTCCCCGCCCGCCAACGCCCGACGAGGTGCTGCTTTACGAAAACTGGCACATGCAGCGCTTGCAGGTCAAACCGGGCATCACCGGCTTATGGCAGGTGAGCGGGCGCAGCGAAGTTCCGTTCGACGAGATGTGCCTGCTCGACATCTATTACATCGAGAACTGGTCGCTGCGCCTGGACATCCAGATCGTGCTGATGACGGTTCCGCGCGTGCTGCTGCGCAGAGGTGCGTACTGACCGGCGTTACTTCTCCCAGTGCCTATTTTGCGGGTTGAAGCGCCACCCCGCCGGCGTATCCGGGCTGCACGACGGCGGCTGCACAGTTTCGCTGGAAGGCTCAAAGACGATCTCGACCGGTTTGCCGGTCAGCAGTCGGATGAAATTCCCAAGGACCAGCCGGGCTTCCTGCTCGGCTCGGATGAGGATTCCCCCTTCGATGGCGTCGTCGCGAAATTCGACCAGGGATTCGTAATTCGCCAGCAGGCGCGCTTCATCCCAATCGACGGCGCAGGTGGTCATGGATCGGTCGTACTGGCGGATGTAGTCGATACGACAGCTGGTGAGCTGCGGCGCGGGGACGATCAGCACGTAGCGGTCGTTCTGTTCGTCGTATGCCAGATCGGTCTCCCCGATCAGCGTCAGATCGATGCCAGCTTCGACGGTCCCCTGCACGACATGGTTGGCGCTGAAGCCGCAGGCGTTGAGGACCCCCTGACCGACGGTGATTTCCACATCCGCTTTGGCGAGCTGACTGCTGACGCTGACCAGCTGCCCCAGGGGCTGAATGCCCTGGACGATGGTCTGGCTGCTGCTGATTTCGGCGACCACCGGGGCGGACGCGCCTGCTCCGAGCGCCGTGCCAATGCCGCTGATCAGCGTGCTGAACGAAGTGACGCCGATGATCGTCAGGACGGTCGGGATGAGCAGGACGAGGGCAAAACAGCCGAGCGCGCCCCCGATGCCCCACAGGCAGCCCGAACGGCGTCGGCTTGGCGCGGGCGGCGCGCTGCCGTCCTGGGGGATGAGGGCGTAAGGGATTTCAGTAGATGAATCCGAAGCGGAGTCCTGATGGGTTTCCTGGGTCACGTCGATTTCCATAAGCTGTACAGCACTGCGATTTCATGCTCTATTGTACGTCTGAACGGGCGTTCAGGTTGCGCCGGTCCGGTGAATTCCATTCAGCGGGGTGATACCGGCATGGAAACGTGGTAGAATGCCTGGCGAACGCCCCTGTAGCTCAGTGGATAGAGCGGCGGACTCCTAAGCCGTGCGCACAGGTTCGATTCCTGTCAGGGGCACAGCATGAAGGCGGAGCATGGCATGACTTTCAGCCCGATCCTGGCGCATGGAGCGCTCGGCGCGTTCGACGAATTGCTGCTCGTCGCGGTGGCGGCGGCATTCGTCATCATCATGGCAGTGAGCTGGCTGCGCACCCGCAGACAGCCCGATCCGCCGAGTGAAGATGCTATCCCCCAGGACGCGGAGACATCCTCTGAGCATCGTGACGATTCTGAAGAACGCTTCAAGCTCGATTAAGCACACGTTTCAAACCCTGGTCTCGGCGCGCTGGATGCTGCTCGTCCTGCTGGCTGTGACCGTACAGCCGCAACTCGTCGAGGCGCACGGTTATCTGATCCGCGCCATCCCGGCGGACCGTACGGCGCTGGAACGCAGCCCGGCGCGTGTGCAGTTCTGGTTCAGCGAGGACCTGGAACCGCAGTTCAGCGCCGTCACGGTGCGCGATCAGGCGGGACAGGTGGTCGCTCAGGGGGGCGTCGATGGTGAGGATCGGACGCTGCTTTCGGCGCGCCTGCCTGCGTCACTGTCCGACGGTGCTTATGTCAGCGAGCTGCGCATCGCCTTCGCCAGCGACGGACACGTGATCGTCGAGACGCGGGTGTTCTTCGTCGGAGAAGCGTCAGGCGATCTCGCCGGGACTTCCGGCGGCGCTGGAGCGGCTGCCCTCGAAGTCGTGTGGCGGGCGCTGCTGCTGGCATCGACCATGACCCTGTTCGGTGCGTTCACCCTCTACACCCTGGTGCTTGTGCCCGCCTGGGGCAACCCTATTCACCGTGCCGGACTGCTGCCGCCGCGTGTGATGACCCGGCTGGATGTCATCGTCTTCGGCGCGCTCGGCGTCGCCCTGGCTGCCAACGTCCTGGCGCTCTTGCAGCAGACGATGGTCTTCTTCGCCGCCGACCCTGGTCGCGTGATCGGCGAAGGGCTGTGGAATGTCGTGCGTATCGGCACACGCTTCGGCGACACCTGGAATGTTCGTACGCTGCTGCTGGTGGTGATCGCTGCCATACACGGCGTTGGGCTGTGGTATCGTCAAACCCAGCCCGCGCTGGTGCGCCCCGGCTACGCCGCCAACGCCTGGGCGAGCGCGCTGCTGCTCGGCGCGTGGAGCGTCGCCAGCCATGCGGCAGGGTCGCCCATGCTGCCCTGGATGGCGCTGATCAGCGATTGGCTGCACGGGCTGGCGGTCGGCTTGTGGGCAGGCGGGATGGTCGTGCTGACTCTGACTCTGCCTGTAGCGCTGCTGCCATACAGCGGCGATGACCGCCGTCTGGCACTGCTGGCGGCGCTGCGGCGCTTTTCGCGGATCGCGGTCATCGGGCTGGCGCTGGTTGGCGCGACCGGCGTCTACAACGCGCTTAACTGGTTCGTTACGCCGGCGGATGCCGTTTCGGGGTATGGGACAACGTTTTTCCTGAAGCTGACGGTGGTGGCGCTGCTGGTGGGACTGGGCGCAGCGCATCACGCCGCTTTGCGACCGGAACGCTACGCGCGTTGGCAGTCGGCATGGCGGCGTGTCACCGCCTTTCTGCCAACGCTGCGACTGGAAGCGCTGGCAGCGCTGATCGTCCTGGCGCTGGCTGGCGGGCTGAGCGCCACGCCGCCGCCTGCGCAGAGCTACGAATCGCCGCCGCCCCCAAGCGGGGAGGCGGCGCTGGCGGATCGGGTGCTGCGAGTGACGGTCGCGCCGGGCGGCGTGGGAGTCAACACCTATGACGTGCAGACGGCGGAGGATAACGCCGCCAGGACCCCGATCTTTGTGCGCCTGGTGGACCCGGCGCGGGATGTGCGCGGCGTTTGGCACGAGGCGGAGTTCCTCGGTGATGGCTTATACTCGGCGGCAGGCGCGGACGTGGATCAGGCGGGGGAGTGGTGGCTGCTTCTGGCGGATGACGCCGGACAGACTGCGCTGTCTGTTGAGATCGATGCCGACGCCGCCCTGCTGCGGACGCGCGATCCGGGGCTGCTGAACTGGATCGCCCTGGGTGGAATACTGGCTGCCGGATTGTTCGCCGTGTCCCCACCGCTGCGCCGGCTGGTTCGGCGGTTGGATCTCAGCCCGGCAGCGGTGACGGTGGCTGCTGCGGCTGTGCTGGCGACGGTGGCAATTGCGGCGATCGGGCTGGCGGCGGCTGCCAACAGCGCGTCCGAACAGGAGCGGCTGCTCAACCCGCCACCGGTGGTGGTGAATTCGCGGCTTCCGAACGCCGAGTCGCTGGATCGAGGCGCGTCGATGTTTTCGACGCTGTGCGGCGGTTGGGTGGGCACGCGGGACTTTGCCGAGCTGGTCGAGCGGCTGCCGCGTCTGCGCGACGAGGCGGTCTATCTGGCGGTTGTGCAGGAGGGCTGGTGGAGCCTGCCGCCCTGCGCCCAAAGCCTTCTGGAAGACGAAAGATGGGACCTGGTCAATTACATCCGGTCCCTGGAACTGCGTGAAACAGTGGACCAATGAAGGGATGAAGTGATGATACGCGTCGTTACGCGGGCGGAAAACGCCGAACGCTCCCGCAGGATCAGCGATGAACTGCGGCAGATGGGTTTTTCGGTGGAAAGCGGAGAACCCGTCAGAGGCGATGTCGTCGTCGCCGTGCTGGGCGGCAGCGATGCTGCCGATGTCCTGCCGCAAATCGTCAGCGCGCTTGACCTGGGACTGCACATCGTCGTGGCGCGGCTGGAGCCGTTCACAGTGCCTAAACTGATCGACCATCTGCAGGTGATCGATGTCGCTGCGCCGGATTTTCGCGAGCGGCTTCAGGCGCAGGTCGAGGCGATGACCTCCGGCGCGCTGCCCTACGCCATGAGGGTCAGGACGCCGAAAGTGAAGCGCTCGAACCGTTCTGCCGGCATCTTTGTCGGCGGGCTGGCGCTGATGATGTTCATCGTCGGGGTGATCGGTGTGGCGGTTTTCGGCATTCAGGCTCCGCAGGAAGAATATGATGCGGTGGATACCGAAGTTGCGCTGACCCGCGACTACTTTGCCGGTCCAGAACTGCTGTACTTCTCGACCTGGCTGCCGCGCAGCACTGAGGACGCCATGAATTATGAGGCGACTTTGCAGCAGCTTCCGACCGCCTATCGCCCGCTGATGGGGCTGACCGTGACCGCCTACGCTCTGGGGACCCCTCTGCCGCTGATCGCCACACCTGTGCCGGAGGGATAGCTGCGCATGGCGGCGGATGTCCTGATCGTCGGGGCGGGTTGAAGTCGATGCCGTGATCCTGTGTACCGGCTACCGCCCGGCGATCTCTTATCTCGGCATCTCCTTCGAGACGGACGCTGACGGCTGGATGCTGCGCCGTTCGGAAGACAGCCAGCAGGTCAAGGATCACCCCGGTTTGTACCTGGTTGGGCGCTTCTATCGCGGGCTGGGTCCGCTGCACAACATCCGGCGGGAGGCGCAGATCGCCGTCCGCGAAATCGCTGCGCACCTTGATGGCGCGAGTCGGCGCTGAATAATGTTGAAGTCGTTGACAATTTTCGCGGAGCTGTTTATCCTGATATTGGAAAAGCAGTCCTGATCTGAAATGATGCCATTGAGGCGTCTGACCTTTTCCAACACGAACCATAGGTGTCTCATGTTAACCCTCTGCGCCGGCGCGGCGCACAACTTCGACGATTTCGCGCCAACCTGACTGACCCGCCCGCGAAGGGCTGATTTTTCCCCATGCGTTTCTCAATCTGGTGATTCCGCCGCTGCTGCGTCCTGTCAGCGCAGTTCAGAGGGCGTCCGATTCACGCCGCCTCTCGGCGAGGCAGGCTTATCGTCCCATAGGCAAGGAACAGGCAACATGATCACGCATAAGTACCAGTACAAAGATAGACAGATGCCGACTGCGATACTCGTCGCTCCGGCGTCCAAGCATCACGCTGCCGATATACAGCAGCTGGCGGGACTGGCGTATGCTGTTCAGCCGGAAGAAATCGAAGCATGGTTCGACCAGGATCAGTTCCGCAGTCGAATCGAGAAATTCCCCGAAGGACAATGGATCGCGGTGGAGGCAATCTCTGGAAGAGTGGTTGGCGTGACCTCCGGGATGCGATTCGATTTTGACCCGAATGCCCCCCTGCTGGAAAGCTGGGAAACCACTACGGGCTACGGTTGACTGACCACGCATAACCCGACAGGCGAATGGATGTACGGCGTAGAAACCTTCGTGCATCCGGAATTTCAGTGCAGCGGCGTTGGCGGGCGGCTGATGCAGGCGCGCGCCGATCTGGTGCGCCGGCTCAACCTGCGCGGCATCATCGCCGGAAGCCTGATCGCCGGCTATGGCGCAGTCGCCGAGCAGATGACTGCCGAGCAGTACGTGCAGGAAGTCGTCACCGGAGAACGCTTTGATCCGAACCTGAGCAAACAGCTCAGCAAAGGGTTCAAAGTCCGCAACCTGATTCCACAATACACTGACGATCTGCGTTCGCTGAACTGGGGCGTGGCGATCCTCTGGGAAAACCCAGACTACCAACCGCCTCAGACGGTGAAGACGGCGGAGCATGTCATCTCCGCCGATTTTGGAGCAGCGCCGCCGGACGCAGGTTCGGTGAGCGCGGCGGGATCGTAATTGACCTTGAATTAACCTGGGGCAGCCCACCGGGCTGCCCTTTCTGAATCTCCGATATTCATGAGGGCAGCGACCGATGACCGCGAGCAGTTCCCACGACCCTATCCTGATCGTGCCGAGCGCGCCTGAGTACGTGGCACAGATGGAGGACCTGATGCACGCCTCGTATGGCACGTCGCGGGAACATCCCGACGAAGTGTTCACCGAGGCGATGTTTCGCCATCATAGGGCGATCTTCCCCGAAGGGCAGTTTGTGGCGCTGGACGGCAAGTGGGTGATTGGTCAGACGGTGAGTATGCGCATCCGCTTCGACCTGACGCATCCCATCCTGGAACCCTGGTGGGTCACGGTAGGCGAAGGGTGGCTGCGTCATGTGCCCGACGGCGAATGGATGTACGGCGTAGAGAGCGTCGTCCACCCGTCCTATCGCAGCCAGGGTGTTGGCGGCAAGCTGATGGAGGCGCGCTTCGATACGGCGCGGGCGCTGAATCTGCGCGGGGTGGTCGCCGGCAGCGCCATCATCAGTTACAGCCACTATGCCGATCAGGTTTCGCCGGCGGAATACGTTCAGGGGGTGGTCGAAGGCAGGTTCTTCGACGGCAACCTGAGCAAGCAGATCAAGAAGGGTTTTCGTCCCGGCGCGCTGATCGAAGGCTACCTGCCGGACATGGATTCGCTGGGCTGGGGCGTTTCGATCCTCTGGGAAAACCCGGATCATGATCCTGCGCAGCCGATTCTGCGGCATGCGCCCCTGCGGCGCTACGAGATTCAGCGTCGATCTCCTGCATCGCCCTGACCGCCGTTATAATCAGCATCTAAAGTGAAAAAACTATCTGCCGAGGGGCATCTATCATGCAGCCCGCACTTGACCATCTGTCTCCTGCCTGGAGCCACCTGACTACCGTCCAACCGGTGCGTGGGGAAGGCATTTATCTGTACGATGCGGACAACACCCGCTACATCGACTTCACCAGCGGGATCGGCGTGACCAACACCGGGCACTGTCATCCGCGCGTGGTGGCGGCGATCCAGAAGCAGGCAGCAAACCTGATTCACGGGCAGATCAACATCGTCGTATCGCCCGCCGCCATCGAACTGAGCCGCCGACTGAACGAAGTGACGCCAGACGGCATCGACTGCTTCTTCTTCTCCAACAGCGGGGCGGAGGCGACCGAAGGAGCGGTCAAGCTGGCGCGCCAGGCGACCGGCAGGCAGAACATCATCGTCTTCCAGGGAAGCTTTCACGGACGGACGGCGCAAACGATGGCGATGACTACGTCCAAGACCGTCTACCGAGCCGGTTATCAACCGCTGCCCGGCGGCATCTTCGTCGCACCGTTTCCCTACAGCTATCGTCATGGCTGGGATGAAGAGACGACCGTTGACTGGTGCATCGAGCAGCTGGAGACGCTGCTGAAATCGCAGACTGCGCCGAGCGAGACCGCCGCCATCGTGATCGAGCCGGTGCTGGGCGAAGGGGGTTATGTACCTGCGCCAGACCGCTTCCTGCGGGCGCTGCGCGATATCTGCACGCGCGACGGCATCCTGCTGGTCATCGACGAGGTGCAGACCGGTTTCGGACGAACGGGGGCGTTCTTCGCCGTCGAACATTCCGCTGTGCAGCCCGACATCATGATTATGGCGAAGGGGTTGGGCAGCGGTGTGCCGATCAGCGCCATCGGGGCGTCGCGCGATCTGATGGCGAAGTGGCAGCCGGGGGCGCACGGCGGAACCTACGGCGGTAATGCCCTGGCGGCTGCGGCGGCGGTGGCGACCATCGCCGTCATGCGCGAGGAAAATCTGCCTGCCAACGCCGCGCGTGTGGGAGATCGGCTGATGCACGGCTTGAAGGAACTGCAAGCCGAATACCCGATCATCGGCGATGTGCGTGGTCGTGGTCTGATGATCGGTATGGAGTTCGGTCCCAGCGCCAAGCCTGATAAGACGGCGGCGAAGAAGACACAACAGGGGAGCGTATCGCGGAATCTGCTGCTGCTGACCTGCGGCACGCACGACAACGTGATCCGCTGGATTCCGCCGCTGGTGGTGACCGACGAGCAGGTGGATACGGCGCTGTCCATCTTTGCTGAGGCGCTGGCGGATGCCAGCTATTGATCTGCTGAAACACAGGAGATGCCAGTATGGCTGTTGTGGTCACCGACCTTTACGTATATCCGGTCAAATCGTGCGGCGGGATTCGCCAGTCGAGCGCCGTCGTCGAGCCGCGCGGCTTCGCTTATGACCGCCGCTGGCTGATCGTTGATCACGACGGCGGTTTTCTGACTCAGCGCGTGCTGCCGCGCATGGCGCTGATCGCCATCGCGCTGACCGCCGATGCGCTGACGCTGACCGCCCCGGGCGTGGAGACTCTCCGTGTGCCGTATGATCAGCCTGGGGAACGGACCGCCGTAACCATTTGGCGGAACAGCGGGGTCGGCGCGATTGATCAAGGGGATGTCATCAGCGTGTGGCTGAGCGACTTCCTGAAAAAGCCGGTGCGTCTGGTGCGCTTCGCCGACGACGCCGTCCGCCAGGTCGATCAGCGCTATGCGCCGCGCCCGACCGACCAGGTGGGCTTTGCAGATGCCTATCCATTTATGATCCTGAGCGAGGAATCGGTGGGCGACCTGAATGCCCGGCTGGACGTTGCGCTGCCGATGAACCGCTTCCGCCCGAATATCGTGGTGCGCGGGGCGGGAGCCTATGCCGAAGATACCTGGCGCAGGATCGCCATCGGTGACGTGATATTCGAGGTGGTGAAGCCGTGTGCGCGCTGCGCCATCACTTCAACCGATCAGGAGACGGCGCGGCGCGGCAAGGAACCGCTGCGAACGCTGGCGATGTACCGCGACAGCGAACGCGGCGTGCTTTTTGGGCAAAATATGACGCACCAGGGTGCGGGCGTGGTGCGGGTGGGCGACGCGGTGCGCGTACTCGATTGAGACGCGGCGCGGCGAATTCGGACTTGATTGGCGGGGCGGGTTTGCTAAAATTCCGGGTACATGTGGCTCCGTAGCTCAATTGGTAGAGCAGTTGACTCTTAATCAATTGGTTGTGGGTTCGAGTCCCCCCGGAGTCACTTAGGTAAGTGAAGAGGCGACACTCTCAGAGTATCGCCTCTTTTCTTTTGAGTCAACTGGTGTTACATGGGTAGAATAATCTTGCGCCTGGTCATTTCTTCGAGCTGCTTTGCATCATCGGGCGTCATGAACAGGCGCGCAACTTCTACACCATCGGGTAAGCCTGGTGTGCTGCGCTGGCGACGCCTTAGAATCGCATCAATCCCATAGGCGGTGCCCAACAGCGCGAGCAGCCAGATCACAATAACAGCCCACAGTACAGGGTAGGAGGTGATCAGCGCTTCATTGTTCTGCTGTCCAGCAACCGCTACTGCAAGCCCAAATGGAATCAGCCCTAGTGGCGATCCCAGCAGCAGCGCGCCCGCGCTGACCATGACGAGCGAGCGAAAGCTCATGCGATACTCTTTGCGAAAGATGAGCCACAGTCCCACAGAGACGCCCAGAACCGTTATCGTTGCCCAGAATCCCAGTACAGCAGCGATCCCTATGCCAAAAGCATTCATTACGCTTCTCCTCAGGTGAACGAATCGTCATCACGAACGGCGAACGGGCTGCGTACTGTGACCCGCGCCGCGCGCAGCTGATACCCCACAAAAAGCATGATCGGAGTCCACAGGCAAAGCGCAGGGGTCATCAATCCCGGGCTACCTGTGAGTACGCCAAGAACGAGCAGCAGGACCGAAAGCGCCGCCAGGAGGATCGCCAGCATCAATCGTCTCATACTTCGATCCCGTCCGGTAACGCCGACTCAACACCGGCGGAATGACCATTACTGGATACCGATACAAGGCGCGTTTCAACCTTCACGATTTTGTATCCTTTGCCGTAGTGGACAACATCATAGATTTGCCCGTCGTACTCGAAATGCCCTTCATCCGCCAGCGCCTTGATCATCTTCATGATCTGTCCGCGCGGGGTGATCTTCTTTGTGGCGTCATAGATGGCTTGAGCATTCATCACGCCGTCGCGCTCGCTGAGCGCTAGGTCAATGATTTGTTCACGACTGACAGATAGTTTCGGTGGAACGACAACATCGAGCGCAGCTTCAGGCGTTAGCTCGTCATCGAGATGAGGAAGATCGAACGGGCGCGGTGATGGATAGTCTTTAGCGATCTGAACGGATTGTTCAATGTCCTGGGGCGTGGCGAAGGGCGTTTGAACCAAGAGCAGATCGAACCCGTTATCAAGCCACATACGCCCGCGAATCGCAGGCAGGTCCTTCAAGCGATTGTTCCCCATAGACATCATCGCCCCTGATGTTGTGCGCTGGCGTCCCATGATCGTGTAGGTGACGTTGTTGGTGATAGAAGTGGGAAGCGCCTCTTTTGATGGCTGTTGACTGCCTAGCACGAGATGAATTCCCGCTGACCGCGCTTGCATGGCGATCAGGGACATTGACCGCCAGATCGTCTCACGATGCTCCTTGCCGAATGCGCTATCGCGGATAGTGCCCGCCTCGTCAACGAATACCGCTATGCGTGCCAGCCGCGCTTCAGGCGCGACGGATGCATTGAATTGCTCAATGTCCTGAACCATCGCCGCGCTGAACAGATCGCCCCGCCTATACATCTCCGCAACCAGGCGAGGCAGGAGCGCCGCCAGTTCCTCTATGGTTCTGACGATGGGTCCCATTGTGTGGGGGATGTCGGCGAAGGCGTTGAGATCGCCGCCGCGTTTCAAGTCGATCAGCACGAACTTGATTTCGTCTGGACTGTAGAACCTGCACCAGGTCGTGAGCATGACGCGCGCAACGTTCGTCTTTCCCGAACCTGTAATGCCGTTGAACATCACATGAGGTGTGGTAGTCAGAGGAAGGTATTCGATGATGCGCCCTGCCTTGACGCCGACCGGTACAGCGAACTGCTTACGAAGTGCCTGGTTGTATTTCGCCAGGACGGTATTCAGTTCGATGTAATCGAACAATCCATCACGCATACCCACGCGATGCACGATCACCCATATGCCCAGCTCGAATCCCTGTTCAGAATCGCCTGTGTGAGGGCTTGTGACAGGACACTCGCATGCAGCCTCTAATTCGCGCAGCGTTTCGGTGCGCACGAGGTCCCACCCACGAACATTGTAGGGTAGGTGATGTCTTGTGCTGCCCAAAAGCGATAGCGTGGAGACCAGAATCTTGAACTGGATATTGTCTTCGGTGAAGTGCGCCTTAGCGATCTTCACCCGCCGAAGTTTCGTCTTGCCTTTTCTGGTGACTTCCTCACGATAGCCAAGAGCGGTCCAACGGTCTACGATCTGGCGACCGTAGTAGGCGATCTCAGACTGCATTTCGTCCTGCAAGCGCTTATTGATCGTCTCGTTTTCGAGCGCCTGCCTGTGTTCTTCCGCCCGCGCCTTAAGTCGATGCAGCACACTCTGCGCTTCTCTCGCCTCGGCGGCATTGCGCACGGCGATAGGCGAGCGCGGGCGCTTCACCTTCACGATCTTGGCACGCTTTTGATCAATGCGTGCCTTGATCGCGTCGATAGTCTCTTGAGCCTCACTCCTGGCTTCTGGCGTAAGCGCCTTCATCCCCTGGCGCATCGATGCGATTTGATACATCAGCTGATCGATCTGCGCCTGGCGGTACACGTTGAGTGCATGTTGATAGAGCCATAGCTGACTTTGCATCTCTCGCAGCTGCTTAGGCGAAAGCCTCCTGACGTTCGCATCCCCTTCGAGCAGCTCAAGGTTCTTCGGATGTTCTACGATCTCCCAGAAGACCGACCCCGGCAGCGGTACTTCATGCGTAAGCCCTTGTTCGGTCATGGCGTAAACCTCATCACGACGTAGTGAAAGAGATCGGATTCAGTAATCTCTCTGATGGTTGGCTGATGATCGCGCTTCACTGTTTCGACGAATGACATCTCCTCATCCGTCGTGTAATAGCTGATTTGACTGACCATGCAAACTTCCTGACCTGCCAGGCGCGCCAGCGGACGCATGGCGATCTGCATGGCGAGGCGCGCGTCGTCACTCAACACCTGATGCAGGTTGTTACCTTCAGACCAGGTGTAAGCGGGGATCGCGCTGTAGGAAAGCGCCATAACCGCCATGTTGGTAGATGTCGTGTACAGAACATCCGCGCCAGCGCAGAGATCGAATACCTCATCAACATCGGACCTATCGCGCGCAAGCTGGCGCAGATTGCCCGACACCATCCCGACCGCCAGCGCCGCCGCCAGAATGTAGCGCCAGCGTGATGACGTGCGCAGCAGAAACCACGCCCAGGGGATCGTCATCAGCAGGGCAGGAGCGAGCAGCGCCCGCGCCAGATACACAGGACTCCACACTTGCGCCGCCCACAATGCAATTGGTGCGCCGATTGCGACTAACGTCCAGATCGGGCGCTGGCGAATCCAGCTTCTGGAGGTCCATCCACCGAACAGAGAGAGCATCAGCGGAGCGCCCCACTGCACAGGCAGCAGCGCGGGCAAAATTGTTCCCTGACGAACGGACATGCTGATCATGTGCCAGAACGGCACGCGCGTATCCTGAAGCCAGAAACCATCGGCAACATCCGCCGCCTGCACCAGCAAACCCGGAATCCAGAGACCCGCCAGCGCCGCCGCGCCTGCCGCCGCCAGCGTCCATCGCCGCTGACGTTTCAGCAGCGCAGCGCCGAGCAGCAATGCAACATAGACCGCGCCCAGATTGTGAAACCAGAGGATCGCACCGGTCGCAGCGGTGAAGAGCCTGGGGCGATCGTCAAGGTAGGCGTGGATTGAGAGCAGCACTGCACAGGTGAGCAGCATCGGATAGCGCGCTTCGGTGCTGTAGTACCAGGTCGCAGGCAGTAGCGCCGCGATCACGCCCGCCGCAAATGAGACATTGGAATCACGGGTCAGCTTTTTGGCGATCATGATGATCAGCATGGGGACGAACATCCCGGCAAGCCAAGAGGGCAGACGCGCGGAAAACTCAAGCGTAGTCGGCGCAAGGACTGTGTGTACCAGGCGCGCCAGAAGATAGTAGCCAGGGGGGTGAACATCCCCCATCAGGGCTGTGAGGAATCCAGACCAGGGCATGTCAACGAAGCGCGCAGTGAACGTCTCGTCATACCAGGGCGATTGCATCATCAATGGTAGGCGAGCCACGCCGACGATTGCGAATAACCCCGCTCCCAAGAGTGGCGATACCCGGAACGCTCGTTGGGGCGTTAGCCGCAATCGTCGGACGCCCACCAGGAAGGGGAGGGCAGCGCCCGCCATGAGGAGTAGCAGCAGGGAATCAAGCTGCTGTCCGAACCGCAGGAACGTTTCAATCGTCGGTCGGTCTATCGTCATCGATCATCCTGTACACACGTCCCCAGCGCCGCCCGCTACCCTCAGTAGCAATAACGCCGATGCGCTGCAAGACAGCCAGGCGTCGTTTCACCGTGCCGTAGGGTACGTTCGATGCTTCGGCGATCTCTTCGATGGTCAGGGCGTGTCCATCCGCAGCCAAGCGGCGTAATGCGGGGATGATACGGTCATCGGAATAAGCCATACACGGGGGTATGTTCATTTCATCAGCCCTACCCTACTATGGTCTATTGTAAGTACTAGACACCTCTTGTAACGCTTTATGGCTCATTTTGCATCATTAGAACGTCTGTAGCAAGAACTACAATCGAAGCATGAAACGCTGCTTCGCTCTTCTCGTGTCTTCTATGCTTGCGGCGGCAACTGTGATCGCCCAGACTGCCGCGCTGACACCGGGCTTGCATGAGGCGGAATCAGTCCCCCTCACACCCTACTACAGCGGCGCGGGGTGGGCGCAAGTCGTTGACGGCGATTACAGCGTCATGGAGAGCAGTGATACAGCGGACAGCGTTTCTTTTACCGCCAGCGGCTCTCAGATCATCCTCTACCGGGAGCTGCTGACCACTGGCGGCGCGCAAGCGGAGATTTGCGTTGATGCGATCTGCACTACGTTCACCAGCGTGAGCAGCATCGATCAGCGGGGCGTACCTATAGCGTTCCCCCTTGAAGACGAAAGCGAGGTCACAATCACGAATCTAGATGGGGGACTTCTACGGCTGGATAGCTTCCTGATTCTCGCCCCCAGCGAGCTGTCCGAATTGTCAGCGCCCGATCCCGCTCGCCAGCACGTGACGCTGGCGGACGGCTCGATCGCGGCGTTCGATAGAACTTTGTCGGGCGGTGATGTTCTGCTGTTAGCGCTGGCAGCAGCACAACTCACCGCGCTCCTCATCCTCATCGGGGTATCAGCATGGAAGCGCTAATCCTGTATCTGCTGCTGCCAACATCATTCGTCACGTTCATTGTGATCGTCTGGAAGCTGATCGACACGTTCGTCGTTCGCAGCTTGCGCGACATCATCACGGGAGCATCTAGCGATGAATGAAGCGTTCGCCTCCTGGCTGTTCGCCCAAACATCCGCCCCTGTGTGGGTAGCAATCGCCCTCGTGGGCGTGACGTGCCTGATTGTGCTGATCGTCGTTTCCTTTAAATCACTCTTCGGAGATGAATGACATGTCCCCAAACCAGAGCAACACGATCCCCTCCGCGCCACGTATGGCGCGCCTGTACATCCTCGCTGCTATCCTCGCCAGCGTGCTCCTCTCGATTGTTGCCAACGCGCCAGCGCTGGGCGCGGTGGGTCTGCTCGCGGGAGTCACCTTCCTGGCGCTGGACGAGTTCCAGACGCGCACGGGGCGCGACGTTCGCCAGGCAACCGGGCTGGCGCTGGTCGCGCTGGTCATCGCCGCGCAGATCGCCGTTCCGCTTGTGAGCCATGCGCAGGCTACCATCGACTTCGACGCCAGCGATCTGGATGTCTTCTTCGACTGGTTCAATACCATGTTCAACGCGATTCTGCCTATCGGTCTGCTGGGTGCGGGCATCGCGGCGGGCGTGGCTTTCGTGTGGGTGGTCGCGCGAATGCTCACCAAAGCATTCACGAGCATGCTGGGCGGTATGGGCGGGTAAACAGCCTGATGAGGGGGACTGATCATGATCAGGCTGTTTCGCGCTTACAAGAAGTGGCGCAACCGCCCCGCCTACCCGGTCTACCGGGAGCGGGGCGGCTATGCCGCCTGGCTGCGGAAAGAACCGCCGCGCGGGGTGAACATCGCTCGGTTGATCGCCATGCTGATGACCGTGATCACCTTGCTGGGAATCGGAGCGGCGGGCATACTCGCCTATAGCGCGTTTTCGCAGTCACAGCAGGTTTCCAACCTGATCATGCTGCCCACGAGTACCGCCATCGTCGAAAGCACTACCGAAGCGACCGCCGAAAGCACCGCTGAATCAACCCCAGAAGCAACCGAGGAAAGCACCGCCGAAGCAACCGAGGAAAGCACCGCCGAAGCAATACAGGTCTTCGTTACCCGTACAGCAACCATCGCGGCAACACCCACCTTTACGCCGCGCCCGATCACAGGCGGGGCGCTGGCGACCATCGCCGCCGCCCAGACCAGAGAAGCGAACGCTACGCCCATGCTTGCGCCGCCGCGACTCGTCACCGGAGCGCCGCGCGAAGTGGAGATCGTCGTTACATCGCCGCCGCGCATCTTTGAAACGGTGATCGTGATCATCGCATCGCCGACACCGACCTACACCCCCACGCCCACCGCCACAGCGACCGAAACAGCAGAGAGCACCGCCGAAGCGACGGCTACCGAGGTCTGGACGCTCGAACCCCCCACGCTCGAACCGCCCACACCTGAAGCGACGGCTACCGAGGTCTGGACGCTCGAACCCCCC
>JABWBO010000225.1 GCA_013360465.1 Anaerolineae bacterium
GTCATGTCGCTGTATGTCAAGCTGGGCATGGTCGAGGACGCGCTGAATCAGTATCAGTTCCTCGCCAGCCATCTGCAAGACACGCAGCGCATCAACCCCAGCCCTGAAACTGTCGCGCTCTATGAGATGATCCAGAGTACGACCGGGGCGAGCCGCCCGCGTCGCAAGAGCAAGCAGTAGGACCCCCACCTCTGAGCGCGTAATCAAGGGCGCAGCCGATCGGCGTGCGCCCTTTTTATTATGGCGGCACTGATGCTGTTTGATAGCGCCACGCCGGCGCGAAACCGTGCCAGGGCAGCAGATCGCCGGGACACGCCCCCGGACTCGCCACGCCGATCCACAGCCCGTCAGACTGCTGATCCAGCGCCAGCAGGCGCGGCTGAGCATCTACCGCCGCCCGCAGCAGCAGTCCGTCGATCTGCCACACCAGATAATGCAGTGCGCCGGCGTCGCTTGGGCTGCCGGCGAGGATGCAGTCCGGCGCGCCGAAGTCCGCCAGCAGCCGGCGCAGCGGAAAATCCAACCGCAGCTGAACCGAACCGACGCGCCCGTTCTCACTGCCGATCACGCCGGTCAGGCGCGCGTTCGGCGCTTCGACTTCGAAACGCAGCGTCAGGGCGTCGATGCGCATCTGCCGGGTCAGCAGGGGGACGTTGGCGGCGAGCAGCGCCGAAGTGTCGGCGAAAGGCGTCCTGCCCGGCATCAGTCCGGCGTAGCAGGGCAGCACGCACGCCTCGAAGCCCAGCCCGGCGCGCACTGAAGACTCCACCGATTCGCTCCCTGCATCGTCGTTCGCCAGGCGCATGACCAGCAGTTGGAGGCAGGCGCAGAGGATCGCGCAGACCAGGGTGAAGCGCTGAATCAGATTCGACATCGTGCCGCCGGACATCCGCTGTATAATGCTGACATTATGGCTCGACAACAGCGCGCACCCGCAGCATCAACCTTCCCTCCCGATCACGCCGGACTGCTGTTCGCCTCGGCTCTGCTCATCATCGCGGGCGGCGGCGGCATCCTGGCGCTGATCCTGACCCAGGAACCATTCATCGGTCAGCGCTGGCTGTTCATGCTGCTGCTCAACCTCGTCGTCACCGGGTTGGTCATGCCGCTGATGCGCTACGTCAACGCCCGTCTGACTCCCGCCAACCGCGCCGTGCCGCCCAGCGGGGTGATCGTCCGCCAGAGCGTGTGGTTCGGCTTGTTCGTCGTCGCCTGCGCCTGGCTGCAAATCCCCCGCGTGCTGTCGCCGCCGATCATGTTCTTCCTGGCGCTGGCGTTCATCATCGTCGAGGTCTTCCTTCGTTCCCGTGAAATCCCCCATGAGCGGCTGGATGACGACGCCGCCTGATCCGAACGCCGCGCTGCGTTCCCTGCCCTCGGTGGATGCGCTGCTGACCGGCGACGACGGCGGTGCGCTGATCGCCCGTTACGGGCGTTCGGCAGCGGCGCAGGCGATGCGCGACTGCCTGGCGGATGTTCGCGAGCGCCTGCGCCGGGGGGATGCTCCGCCGACCAGCGCCGAGGCGCTGCTGATCGAGATCGCGCGGGACCTCGAACGCCGCTTCCAGCCCTCGCTGCGCCCGGTGATCAACGCGGCGGGCATCATCCTGCACACCAACCTGGGGCGCGCTCCGCTGAGCGCCGCCGCGCAGGAGGCGATGGTCGCCGTCGCCGCCGCCTACAGCACCCTGGAATACGATCTCGCCGCCGGTGCGCGCGGCAGCCGCCTGATCCATCCGGAGTCCGTCCTGCGTGAAGTGACCGGCGCGGAAGCGGCGCTGGTCGTCAACAACAACGCCGCCGCCCTGGTGCTGATTCTATCGGCGCTGGCGAAGGAGCGCGATGTCATCATCAGCCGGGGGCAGCTGGTCGAGATCGGCGGCGGTTTTCGCGTGCCCGACGTGATGATCCAGAGCGGGGCGCGGCTGGTGGAAGTGGGCACGACGAACCGCACCCGCGCCGCCGACTACGCCGCCGCCATCACCCCGGAGACGGCGCTGCTGATGCGCGCCCACGCCTCCAATTTTCGACAGATCGGCTTCGTCGAATCGGCGGCGCTCGAAGATCTCGCCGCCCTCGCCCGCAGCCGCGACGTGCTGCTGGTGGATGATCTCGGCAGCGGCGCGCTGATCGACACCACCCGCTATGGCTTGGAACATGAACCGACCGTGCAGGAAAGTCTGGCGGCGGGCTGCGACCTGGTCGCCTTCAGCGGCGACAAGCTGCTCGGTGGACCGCAGGCGGGGATCATCGTCGGACGCCGGACGCTGATCGAGAGGCTCAAGAAACACCCGCTGGCACGTGCCATCCGCGCCGACAAACTGTGTCTGGCGGCGCTGGTCGCCACGCTCGATCACTACCGCCGCGACGAAGCGCCGGCGCAGATCCCGATCTGGAGGATGATCGCCCGCCCGCTGACGGACCTGCAGACTGCTGCTGCATCCTGGGCGGCGGCGCTGCGCGAACACGCCGCCGTCCGGCAGATCGATCTGAGCATCGAGGTGATCGAAGGCGAATCGGCGGTGGGCGGCGGCAGCCTGCCGGGCGTGACTCTGCCGACGGCGCTCCTGGCGCTGCGTCTGCGCGATCCGTCACCGGCAGCGGCGGCGCTGCGGGCGGGCGACCCGCCGGTGATCGCCCGCATCAAGGACGACCGTCTGCTGTTCGACCCGCGCACCGTCCTGCCCAGTCAGGATGCGGCGCTCCTGGCTGCGCTGCGCGCGGTCCTCCACTAAGCCTCAACGATCGCAAAACTCATGGAGAAACGATTTAGACCTGGCGGGATGCAGGGACGCGATTAATCGCGTCCGACACGGCGGACGGCAAGAATGCCATCCCTACGAATTGCGCTAAGAGACTGTTTGCAAACTGCTCACCTCACCCCGTTTCGCTGCGCTCAACCGCCCCTCTCCAATTGGAGAGGGGCAGGAAACCGTCAGGTTTCCG
>JABWBO010000099.1 GCA_013360465.1 Anaerolineae bacterium
AAGTCTTGTCGAGTTACTGCTCCATCAACAGATGAGCGTCTTTTTGGAGGGGAAGGCGCGGTTGATCTTCGAGAACTGCCCGATCCGCGTGATCTTCAGCCAGCGCCAGGGCATGAATGTCTTCCGCGATGATGCCGCCTTCGCCCACTTCAACCAGCAGCACCGCGACATCATCGCCCAGCTTCCCCGCTTCCATTTTGTGCTGGACATTCAGGACGAAGGGCTGTGGTACCTGTTTGGCCGGGCGACGCCGGGCGAGTTGGCGCGCTTCAAAACAACGTGACGATTGCACGACCTGAGCGAAAGCAGAGGGAGAGATGACATGCCGACGAAACCAGCGGCAGCGCCATGGCAGGAATTGGAGGAGCAGGCTTACCACGCCTATCGCGAGTGGCCGCTCTGGTTGGTGCTCCGTGAGCGAGAACTGGGTGAACGACTCGCCGCCGGACGACCGGAGCGCCATCCGGCGGGCGCTGCGCGCACTGCTGAAGGAACTGAACGCCATTCGACTGCAAAGGGAGATGAACGATGAAGCTGGTCATTGTAGAAACGCCGGCACAGGCCAAAGTGCTGACCGGCGTACTGGGTGACGGTTGGCGCGTGGAGCCGTGTTATGGGCTGGTGCGCGACCTAGTCGATGGGGAATTGGGCATTGATCCCGCTGCCGATTTCCGCCCGACCTTCGCGGTCGCGACGGGCAAGGGCAATCTGGTGCGCCGACTGATGAAGGCGGTGCGCGAGTGCGAAGTCGTCTACGCAGCCACGCCGCCGGGACGTGAAGGCGAACTGATGGCATGGCATGTGCTGGCGCTCTCGCCGGATGCGAAGGACAAACGCATCTACCGGGTCTCGCTCTCGTCATTGACGGCAGAGGCGATCCGGGCTGCTTTCGCCACCCCGCGTCCGCTCAACATGCACTGGATCGATACAGAACTGGCGCTGCGGCTGGTGGATCGGTTGGCGGGCTACACCGTCAACGCTGCTGCCCGTGAACGCAGCGATCACCAGCCAATCAGCCGTACCGCAATGGTCGCGCTGCGCCGTCTGGCAGCACAGGAAACAGCACCTGTTCCCGCCCCCGCAGAACGCTGGCAGGTGAGGGTGCGCCTGAATGTGGACGGCATCGAAATCAAGACAGCGCTCCACCATGCGGATGGAGGACTGCTCAACTTCACAACGCAGGACAAGGCGGAATCGGCGGCGGCTGGACTACGCGCTGCTCAGTACTGGGTAACGAAGGTGGGGCTGCGCGAGCGTGAACTGCCTGCCCCTGCGCCCTACACGCTCACGATGCTGCTGCTGGACGCGGAACGCAATCTCCGTATCGCGCCGAGTGACGCGCTCAAGCTGATCGACACGCTGGTTGACGCCGGTTGGATCACCCATCCGCTGGAACCCTATCCGCCAACGCTGGTCGAGGCGGCGCGCCTGTATCTGCGCCGCGAATACGGCACGGATTACGCGGTCAATACGTCCGTCGAAGCGGGCAATGGGATTGCGCCTGCCGATGTTGCCCGTCTGCCGGAAGATCTGCCGGGCGATGGCGCGGCACTCTATCGCTTGATCTGGCAGCGCTTCATGGCGGCGATGCTGCCTCCGGCGCGTCTCCGTCAGTTGGGTGTCCTGATCGGCGCAGGGGCAAACCTCGCTCGTCCTTATCCGCTCTCACTGCGGAGTGTGGGCACGCTGGTCGCCTTCGATGGCTGGTTGCGCGTCCTGCCGGATGAGCAGCCTCAGACAGAGAACTACCTGCCTGCCGTGCGCGAACGCGACACCGCGCTGTTCGTCGGGGCTGAGGTTGAACGTCTTTCACTACCTGCACCCAAGCGCCTGACCGCCGCTGCGCTCATCGCGGAACATAGCAGCGCACGTCCTGCAGACTGGGTGGCGGCGTTGGAAGCGCTGGAAACAGCGGATTACATCCAACGGGAAGACGATGGCGCGATGGCGCTGACGGAAAGCGGCGTCTCGCTGGCGGCGTGGCTGAACGAGCGCTTCCCATCGGTAGTGAGCGAACGTGACGTGGCGCGGCTTGATCTCGACCTGGAGCTTATAGCAGTGGGCGAGCGCGGGCGTGTCGAAGTCGTGCGTGACTTCTGGGAACGTCTGACCGCAGATGCCCGCCCCACCGCTGTGCTTCAGTCCATTCGTGCCGTCGGTGAACACAAGCCGGTCATCCTGCGACCGGCAGAGGAGGTCTAAATGGTACACACTGCGCCTCCACAGCCCGATTGGGACACCTGGCAGGAGCCGCCCGAACTCGACTTCTCCATGCCCGACGATCCCTTCCCGGATGACCTGTTCTCGTCCGCGCCGGATGCCTACGACTACCTGCCGGAGGACGATCCCTTCGAGCCAACTCCGACTGGCGGGCAACCTGACCTGGGTGCATCGCTATCTTCAGTCACTGATGAGGATGGATGGGCGTGGCACGACGCGGCACTGATCGCGGTTGAGCGAGCCGACGAAAACGGCGATGTGACCGGCTACAGCATCGGCGCGGTCGAGCTGTACGCCAACGCCAACACCGGTGATATCGGCGGGAGCTATCTGGAGATTGGGACGTTCCAGGACATCGACGCAGCAGCGGGCTTCTATCACCACTTGCAGGGTGCAGTCCATGACCGCCAGGTCTTGCCGTTTCAACTGGTCGATTTCGCTGAAGAACAGGCGCGGGAACGGGCTGATGAACTGGGCGTACCCGCGCCCGCGTGGGGAGCGGCGGGGCCAGCCGAGTATGCTGCCTATGAGGAGACGCGCTCGCTGGATTCAATTGCTGCACCGGACCTGCCGCCGGACGAATTCGAGCTGGATGATCTGTTCGGACTGGACAGCGAACCCGGTCAGACCGTCGGAACCGACACAGCGACGTTCAAGGCGCTACGTGAGATCGGCATCGCCGCCGATGGATTTGACCCGGATAGCGATCCACCGCCGTTCGTCGATCCTGAAACCGGGACGGCCTACTGGATCGGCGTGTTCCAACCGGACAAGAACGACCCGGACAACGTCGTGACCAGCATCCTGTCGCTCGGTCGTGACCCGGAGACGGGCGAAGTCGAGGCGCAGCTCGCGCCCATAGTGCCGGGCGAGTGGGACAAGGCGTACGGTGCAGCCGAATACCTGCTCGGTGTGGTCGAAAAAGGTGGCATCGAGCGGGCGTTTGAGGCAGCAGAAGGCATGGCGCTGGCTTCCGATCAGCGCGAGTTGTGGGAACGGGAGCGCGGCATCCCACTTGAACCCGAAGCGGCTCAAGACCTGGCGGACTATACCCGTGACCAGTGGGAGATCGACCTATGAGCGATGGATCGAAGAACTTCTCCCTGCGGCTGTCGCCCGATGACCAGGCGCGTTTGGAACAGGTTGCCGAACGCTTCGCCGTGGATCGCACCGGTGCGCTGCGGTTGCTCATCCGCCGAGCGGCGGTGGGACTGGCGCGCAATGGCTGCTTCATCACGGTCGAACGCGGGCGCGCCGGACGCGATATTCCGGTGCGCCTGATGCGAGGAGGTCAGGATGGCTGCTGAACCCTCACTGCACGACAAGGACTGGGGCGGTTGGGACGCGGATTGGGCGGATGACGATGCTTCGCCCGCGCTTGCCGTTACGCCAGGGCTGCCGGTGACGCTCACCGATGGCATGGTTCCGCTCGACCGTGACGGGCTGTATGTGCCGAATCATCTGGACCGCGATGGCACGGTGCATTTCTTCGCCGTCGTCGATGTGTCCACCCAGGAAGACCTGAGCGATCTGTCCTCCGAGCTACGTTACTTCCGCGCCGCGCGAACCGCAGGTGGGGAGGTCGTGCATGACGCCCACTCGGTCATGCCGCTCGATGGCACGTCGTCGCCGTTTCCGCGGCCTCAGCTTGAGTTGATGCTGGAAGACGGCGATCTGGAGAACGCGCAGGAACTCGCCCACCACACAGCGCGTCTGCATGGCTTTGACTTTCCGCTGCCGGAGGCGCTGTCGCCGCTCAACACTGCTGCCGACTATGCGTATGACGGCGACACCGAGCCGCTGGAACCCGTCACCGATCCAATTGCCAGTTGGATGGCGCAGGCGGATGCTCAGCGCGAAGCGAATGCAGCGCTCGAAGGCGCGGAGTGGTTCGAGGCGACCTTCGACCGCCCGGAGCGCCAGCTTTTGCAACCGCTGGACGACACGGTCAACTACGCGGTCGTCATCCAGGCGGTCGATCCCTGGACGAGTGAGCTGGCGGTCGAGAAGTACTGGAAGCTGCCGGGCGGCTATCTGGGCATCGATGGATTGACCCTGGAGACATTCGACAGCGACGACGAGGCGGCGCGGGCGAAGGCGGACGCCGACCGTCTGGGACTGCTGGAAACGGTTGACGAGCGCGGCTTGGAAGGCATGATGCACCAGGCAGAGCTGGCGGCGATGGAAGGCGGTTGGCTCGATGGCAACCGGGCGGACACACGCCTGTTCCGCCAGGGTCCGCCGGATCGCTTCGAGACGCTGGCGGAGCACCTGCGTGATGAGCCGAACCCTTACTGGAACACCGATGGCGACCGCCCCCAGACACCTGAACCGGGCAGTTGGGACGAGTTGATCACCCAGCAGACGCCAGATGAACCCGAACCGGAGCGCCACTACTGGCAGATACACTACCGCCCGGTCGAAACGCCGGAGGGCGAACCACTGGGGACGGCGCTGTTCGTGACCGAGTTCCCGCAGCTTCCGCCCGACTTCGACGACTACATTGAAGAAAATGGGATGGATGATTCGGTCTATCCAACCGAAGCGCGCACACTAGAGATGGCGCATTTCGCCAACGAGGACGATGCTCGCAAGTTCGAGACGGAGTTTCGCTCGTACTTGGTGCCGGGGCTGCTCGACGGACCGGAACTCGCACCGGAGGTGGCGAAACTCGAAGGACTGTCCGGTGAATGGGGGGATATGGACTATCGCGGCATCGTCGATTACATGAGTGGCAACCGGACGATTGTGCGCGAAGTGGAGGATTGGCACTTGCATAATCCGAATGCGGATAAGGAAGCAAGAGAGCAATCAGAGGACATCTTCGGATTCACTCTCTACGAAGAAGCCCAGCCTGCAACCAAACCCATTTCACCCAGTATCGATTTGTAAATGCGCAGCCCGGTTGAGCGCCGGGCTATTTTCCTTGTTTAGATAGCTTTGTATAATTGCTATCATAGGTCAATATACGGTTGGTTACGGCTACAGTTGAATATGGATGACTTTACCAAAGCTTACTATGAGATCTCCTTCGAGCGGGATTTTCTAAAGAAGAAGGGGGACGATTTCCAAAATCTCTTTTGCGAGATTATGGAGCTTCGTTACCCCGCTGATTTCATGAGGACACGCCCCTGGGGGAAGCTCGGTGACAAAAAGAATGATGGTTACTTACACTCAAAACGCACTCTGTTTCAAGTGTATGCCCCTGAAACAGAGATGGAAGCCAAAAAGGCTATCAAGAAGATTAAAGAGGATTTTGAGGGTGCCAAACCTTATTGGGAGGAGCATTTCGATACATGGGTCTTCACTCATAACTCTCGAAATGGACTGAACCCCCCAATCAACAAACTGCTGCTGGAATTAAAATCAGCCAAACCTCCTGATGTAGCATGGTGGGGCTATGCCGAGCTACGGGGGGAAGTCATACAGCTAGAGGATTCGGCGCTTGCCAAGCTTTTTGGCGTCGCGCCCAATCGCATTACCATGCTTCGCGTAGGATACGAAAATTTGAGGACAGTACTTGCCCATATAGCGCGTCAAAACATGCCTTCGAACGGTCCGATTCTACCTGTTCCACCCGGCAAGCTCGAATACAATGCGCTTTCCGGTCACGTGCAACTACTTTTGAATGTCGGAAGGCAAAGGGCAGACAAGGTAGATCTGTTCTTTCGGGAATGGCATGATCCAACTTATGGTGATCAACTAGCACAAACGTTCACATTGAGGTATAAAGAACTAAAAGCGCAAGGGCTTCCACCTGACGATATTTTCACGGAGCTTCAAGCATTTGCGGGAGGAGATAAGCGGGGATCGGCGGAGCATGAAGCCGCCGTACTCACGATTCTCGCATATTTCTTCGAGAAGTGTGACATTTTCGAGCGACCGCCAGAAGGTGTTTAGGATGATTTTGCCGACTAAGCATTTGAGCGAAGAAAAATCGTTGCTACGTATCGGTGCAAGTATCCTAGCCCTTTTGGATGAGCCAAAGACGGTTTCTCGCATCTGGAACGAACTACAAAGAAGCAACAATGGGGATCGAGATACAGTCAGTATCACGTATAGCTGGTTTGTCCTAGGTCTTGATTTGCTGTACTGCTTAGGAGCAATACATTACGATTCTGGTCGCGTGTTTAAGGCGTGAAGATGATATATAGGATATTTAGCGACTTACCGTCGTTCAAACAATTAACATTCCACCAAGGACTGAATATTCTTCTTGCCGACAAAACACCTCAATCTACAGATCGGCAGACGAGAAACGGTGCAGGTAAGACGAGTCTTATTGAGCTTATCCATTTTTTGACTGGCTCAGATGCAGACAAGAAGTCGTTATTTCGCTCCAAGGAGCTTATTGATTACAGATTTGGCATGGAGTTTGACCTAGCCCAGAAACGGACAACGGCTGAACGTTCTGGGAAGAATCCTAGTAAATTGACCGTTGACGGCGATCCGAGCTTATGGCCCGTAAAACCTAAAGTCGACACTGAGCGCGGTATATGGACTATTTCTAACGAAAAATGGAAAGCAGTGCTTGGCGCGTTATTGTTCAATTTACCAGCAAACGATGAAGGCCAAGATAAGGAAAAGAATTCCCCCTCTTTCCGGTCTCTGTTCGCGTATTTTGTTCGTCGTCAACTGAGTGAGGCTTTCGCATCTCCATTCACGCAAGCAAAAATGCAGCAGACAGGCGACTATCAAGTTGCTTTGATGTATCTCTTAGGGCTCGACTGGACGATTGCCCGTGACTGGCAAAAGGTAAGGGATACAGAAAAGAAACTCGAAGCCCTTAAGCAGGCATCCAAAGACGAAGACGTTTTGGGAACAATTATCGGTCAGTCAGCAGAGCTTAGAACTCGACTCACCGTTATTGAACAGCGGGTTCGACAGCTTAAAACGAATCTAGATTCATTTCGGGTACTACCTGAATATCGTGAGCTAGAGCAGGAAGCTTCAAGCCTTACTCGTCAACTAGCAAGATTGGCGGATGAAAACACTTTAGATCGAGAACTAATTGCTGAGCTGGAAGCCGCTACTTCCGGTGAAAGACCACCTGAACTCTCGGAACTAGAAGCCCTGTATAGAGAGGCGGGCGTTGTTCTCCCTCAACAAATCATTCGGCGTTTTGAGGAAGTTCGAGAATTTCACGAGTCAGTAGTTCAGAATCGCAGGTCTTACATTCAAGGTGAATTAGATGCGGCACGCCGGAGACTATCAGAGCGTGAACCAATGCGGCAAAGTTTAGATCAACGCCGAGCCGAAATAATGAGTATCTTGTCATCACACGGCGCACTTGATCAGTTTTCACGGCTTCAAGCAGAATATGGAAGGCTCGAAGCGGAACGAGAGACCCTACGCAAGCAGTTTGAGAAAGCGGAGCAACTGGAGCAGCTCGTTACCGAGCAGGAAATTGAGCGTAATCAGCTTGTGTTGCGCCTTCAGCGAGACTTTAGTGAGCAAAGCGAGATGCTTGAGCGAGCCATTCTCGTATTTGAGGAGATTTCCACTTCACTTTATGAACAGACGGGCAGTTTAACTATTAAGGCGTCGGACAACGGGCCAGATTTCAATATTGCCATACAAGGTGCGAGAAGTAAGGGTATCAGCAATATGAAAATCTTCTGTTTTGACATGATGTTAATGCGTATTCTCTCCGAAAGAGGAATCGGCCCAAGTTTCCTCGTACATGATAGCCATCTATTCGATGGGGTTGACGAGCGTCAAATTGCAAATGCTTTACAAGTAGGAGCAGGACTGGCATCTGAATTCGGATTCCAATACATTGTGACCTTAAACTCGGATACGCTGCCGTCGGA
Source organism: Anaerolineae bacterium (assembly GCA_013360465.1). Lineage (GTDB taxonomy): Bacteria > Chloroflexota > Anaerolineae > Aggregatilineales > Phototrophicaceae > Flexifilum. The sequence goes on from JABWBO010000099.1 coordinate 8,034, forward strand.
TTACAGCAGTGAGTTTAAGGTTGATGACTATTTGGTTCCTGTCAGATTGACAGATGCGACAGAAGACGGCGGATTATTTGGCATTCGCTTCAATTGAGTGCAATTCTCTTTCTTTCGACGAGGTCATACCTTCAAAACACGCGCTCTATTTTGGGGAGATCAAGTGCGGTTTAATCTCTCCCGAAGCGCTTTGCTGACGCGCACTGTAATCTGACGAAAACGGTGTTTCGGCAGCAAACGGTTGGCGGCGCGTTCAATCGTCTGCACATCCATGACGATGAAATGTTCCAGCTCGACCCGCCCCCCGTTAACCAGTTCGTCCGTCCATACCTCGACCAGCGTCTCCAGCATCAACTGCACATCGCGGTTCTTCAATCGTGTCCGCCGTCCTATTTCCTGCACGGTCGAGTTTTTCGTCATCGTCATGGTGTCATCTCCAGCTTCGCTGCCTTGCGCCGGGCGCGCAGTTCATCAACGGTGACCATTTTCACTTTGCCGCCCGCCTGCTGTTCGGTCTTTGCTTTCACTTCCGCCAGCTTCGCCCGTGCTGCGATCTCAATGGTCGATGCGCCTCCAGCGATTCCATCCGCTGTGGGCACTTCGGCGGCTTGCGGTTCCGGATCGTCGAAATCGATGCCGCGCTCCAATAGCAGCGGTTCATTTTCCTGCGCCCCGTTCAAGCGTCGTTTCCAATCATCGCGCTCATAGAAACGTGTCAGTCGGGCGTTCAGGATGACCTGGGTTGCAAAACCCGTTTCGACGTAACGGGCGAAGATCGTGCAGTTTCCGACTTGGGGCGTGATCACTTCATCGACGGTCAGCAGCGGACGCTGGCGGAGGTGACTGTTCGGGTCATCCTGATTGGCATCCGTCGTCGCCGTGCCGCTCGCCTTGCTGTAGAACTCCGCCGTATCCGCATCGCAGCCGCCGTAGATCACCTGGGTCGCCAAGCCGGTGAATAGCGATTGCGTTCCCTCCCTCCCATAGAGCATCTCAAACTGCCCCCGGGTCTGTGCGCCGATCAAAATGGAAATCCTCCGCTTACGGACGAGGTTCACATCCGCGACCAGGCTATCCAGCTTGCCGAGCGTGGGGAACTCGTCGAGGATGACGCCGACAGGCATCGGCAGTGGGCCTTTGTTGCGCTCGCCGATGGTATCGAGGTCGAGCATGAGCTTACGCAGGGTCGCGCCCAGATACGAGGCATAGACGGCACGCATTCTGCCCGGACAGGTCAGCACGACGACGGTGGGCTGCTCGACCACCAGTTCGGCATCGAAGTCGGAAGCCGAGGTGTTGGCGCGCACTTCGGTCGAAGCCCAGCCGGTGAGCGCGGTCGCCAGCGTTGCAATCACGTTGGAGGCGACCTTGCCATCTGATCCCACCGATGCAATGAAGCTGTTTGCCAGCAGCGCCGCATCGTCCTGTTTCGACTTGAGCGCCTTTGCCAGTGCCTTCACGTCGTTCATGGCGTTGTAGATCGCGCCGAGGTTGTCGAAGCGGATGAGGCAGGCGGCCAGCAGCGCGGCGGCACTGTCCGTCCAGAAGCGATTATCGCCCTGCGCGGACGGCACCAGCACATCGGCAATCGCCCGCGCATCGGACACATTGTCGATGCCCTGCGCCAGGTTGTAGCGCGGCCCGGCGGTGCTGGTCGGATCATGCACCACGACCAGGTGGCGTGTGACGGCGGCATAGTTCAGAATGTGTGCGGTGATTTCGCCCTGCGGATCAGCAACCACCAGCGAATGCCCAGACAGCATCCGGTCAGCAATCGCGGGCAAGATGATGCCCTGCGTCTTGCCCGAACCGGGACCGCCGAGCGTGAGGATGCCACGCGCAACGTCTTCTCCACCGAGGCAAAATTGTCCGGTGCCCACATCGAGCCGCCGCTTGTCATCGCCCCAGAATGCACCCAGCAGGATCAAGCCTTCGGGATCCGGACGACGGAAGCGGCGGTACTCGCGCAAGGTGCAGAAGTGCGATGACCCCAACGCCCCACGCTTGACGATCGGCGCACGCAGGCGATCAATCTTCTCGCGCAGCCAACCACCGTTTCGCAGCAGGCTGTGTAAACCGATGGCAGTCATCATCAGCATGAAGGCGAGGAATATGCCAAACAGGAACAGGCGCATCGTGTTAATGCCGGGCGGCGCACCGACGATCCATTCAATCACCCTGCTGGTATCCGAACGTCCACGCTTCACTGCCTGATCGCCGAGCAGCATCAGATAGACGGTCGTGACCGTCAGCATCACGCTGGCATACGTGGCAGTCAGCCCCAGGCGCTGCACCCATGAGGGTTTCGACTGCTCATCGCTCGTCCGGCGGATGCCAGCGCCGAGCATCACGGCAGTCAGCAATGTGAGCAGCGGCGTGCAGCACAGCAGCGGGAACATGAGACCGCTGAGCAGTTCGCGTCCATCGGTGAACAACCAGTAGATCATCGGTGTTTCCCCGTCCGCTTCCGCCCGGCAATCCAACCCATGAACGCCAGCAGCAGCGCGGTCAGATATGCGCCTTCGCCTGCGGTCAATCCGATGATGCGCCCAACTGCCGCGCCTGCCAGTACAAGCGTCAGGAGCGTGAACAAGCCGATCAGCGTGTGTGGTTGCAGTCGATGCATCAGGCGCTCCTATCGCGAGAAGAAGTCATCCAGGTCGAGTTCGGGATCATCGCGCTGCACCTCCGGTTCTTCACGCAGTCGCCGCCAGTCGATGCCGCGCTCGTCGAGCATGTCAGCGAAGTGGTGACTGGCGATCTCTCGGAACAGGCGGTCATGCCCTTTCGTCGCATTGTTGTAGACGGGCAACCGTTCAGCGGTGGACGGCACCGTGCCAGGCAAGATGATATGCGTATGCAGATGCTCTTGCGGAGGCTCGCCATCTTTGGGGCGGGTCTTGGCGCTGTGCATCAGGTAGCTGTACTCCGGCACATCGAAACCGCGCTCGGTGTAATAGTCCTCAACCACACGTTCGGTCAGTTCGTAGAGCAGTGCCCGGCGCTCGCGCTGCGGCACCAGCTCCATCAGGTCGGGCGCAGGCGAGATCACCCATGTCCAGGCGAGGACGTGCTTACTTTGCAGGGCATCGCAGTTCCTGAAGATTTCGCCGTAGGACAAGCCCATCCCGCGATCCTGCCAACGCTCGTAGGCGTGGTTCTGCGCGAGGTGATTGTTCCGCTTATCTCTGTATTGCAGATACTTCAAGACAGCCTTCAAGCCCTGTCGCCCGGTACCGCGCCCGGTACGTTTCTGTCCCTTGTAGGCGAAATCGACGACGATGATGGCTTTGCTCATTCGCCATCCTTCAGATCGCGCACCGCTTCGATCTGCTGCATCAGGCGTGTGGCGTCGCGCCTGGCAGCGATGATCGCGTCCTCAATGGCACTGTCGTCAGCGAGGATGGCGGACAGCAGGTAGATGACGATGTTTATCTGGAACACGAGCGTTCGTTCAAGGCGATCCAGGCGCATCTGAAGCGACTTCTGGAAGTGGCGGCGACTGCCCACCGCATCCACCTGCTCGTCGAGGAACTGCCGGATTGCTTCGCGGATCAGGTGCGATTCGGTGATGTCACGCCCATGCCTGGCAGCAATCTGCTCCAGCAGTGCGTGCATTTCTTCGGACATGGCGATGCTGCGCTTGATGTTCTTTTGGGGCATTTCATCTCTCGCACAATCGGCTCTCTTCCATTGTGCAGGAGCGGTGTTGGTGAAAAACCGGAATCGTCCAGTTTGGGGTTGGGAATCGTCCATGTTTTCCAACGGCACGTGGAAATGCGCGGATGATCTGCCTGTATTGCACAGGCGAGTGTGATGCAGGGTTTGGGGCGCTTTTTCGGACGCAACCCTGTGGGGTGCGTCCGGTGAATGCGACGTGTCGCATTCACAAACCCGCCGGAACCCCGCAGGGGTCGGCGGGGTGGCGCGCGTGAGCGCGGCACATAGCCCCCACCGGCGCGTGAGGTGGCGAGCTTTTAGCTCGCGCCCAACCCCGCCGAGGATTCAGCCATGCTAAACCCATCGTCGGCAGCCTCCAATGCGCCCGTCTGCGACGGTTGCATTGCGGCGGGGTTGGTCGGCATCGCATTCGCGATGCGGCGCTGCTGCAAGGCAGCGCTTCGTTGCTACGCTACTCAGACAGTCCTGTCATGTACAATGACAAAACTCAAGATAGTTATGAGGATCTTTGCGGATAAAGGCTAGACACGTCTTTTCAACATTTACCGATGAGGAAGAATACGAGGCGAGATCACATGTAGAATTTGAAATTTGCTAGGGGATCCATTTCTGTAGGCACTTCGCGCATTATATCGCCGACAAGTTGAGAAAAGCGGAGTGTTATCGGCAATGAACCACCAAGGTGGGCAGAATTCCAGTTCATTTTTGTCAATACCAGAATTTCTCTCAGAAGCGCTTCTCTTGCCGTATCCTGCCCTATATGGTCAGCAATTTGAATTGGTGCCGGTACATGTACTCCGTGAAACTCTCCAAGTTCCTGAATAAAGCCTGTTGTATAGAGGTAATCAAGATCGCCGATCCTAAATGAAGTTCCGCGAATTGGGGGATACTTGTTTGTCGTCATTAAGCGAAACGTGCTTTGGGTGGTTAGCGCCATCAATGCATACTTTGAGACCTTGTTCTGCAAAGCTGTAGTAAAGCCTCTACGTTCAGCATCCCAATATCGGGAACTCTTATGGACAATGACACGTTGTGGAGTTTGCCCCATGACTTCCGTATAGCGGTTCAAAATAAGCTCAATTAGCCGAAAAGAGTCCTGCTCGGTGAGATGCGGTGAAGGACTTCCCTCTTTTTCAGCATCCCATTCAAATTCGTACCCTCTCAAAACGAGACCGTCGCCATGTTCATCAAATGCTTGCGCAAGGCTTGTTTGCATTTTCGATTTGGAGGCACTAAATGGACGAAAAAAGCTGATCCCGATATAACATGTTCCAGGAGCCAAACCAACTGGAGACCAAGGTAAGCCACCTGCTTTGAAATAGAGACCAGTGAAATAGTTCCAGTAAATTTTTGAAATGACGTCACCCGTTTCATTTTCAGCGGTTTGTTGACGTAGTATCTGAGTTGGGATTCTAAATTTCATTGCGATTACTTTGATTGCTCTTCTCAAATCTCGATGAACTCTTCCCAAAACCTTGTCATGATAATCGATTGCTCTACAAGCTTTGTAGAGTTGCTCAGGAATGGCGATCGTGATGTATTCCGGTTGCCGATCTTTCTCACTCAACAAGCGCAATTTATCTTCAAGCAAGGCCAATAATGCTTCAAAGCGATCCCGCTGCCCCTTTATTGAAAGGACTAAGTCAATTTCCCGCTGCACTAGCTGAGCTTCCCAAGTTGAGTCAAAGACTAAGTTTGACCGATAGCCGCGATCCGACATAAAGCCTGGAAAACGAGCGTGACTTTCGTTGCCATCGAAACCTTTGGCTCCTTGCTCCATCCACACTCTTGTTGCAGCAATCGTTTCAGCCGAACCAATAATGCCGACACGTACAGATTCGGGATGTTGCCGTCGAGGCACATAGGAACGTGGACCCGAACTGAGAATCCCTAGTTTTGGGTCGATATGTTGAAAACCTTCAGCAAATAGGAGCTTGGGTTCTGGAAAGAATTCGCACACAATTGATGGAGCGCTAGTTTTACTCATCCCATTCGCTTTCATCATCTTCGTCTTCATCGTAGTCATCGTCTGGAATATTTTCTTTAATGAAATTCAGTTCCATCAGAGAAAACAAGTCATCTTCGTACTGAGCGTTATCAAAGGGTTTTGCAAACTCATCAGGCATACCAGGCCAACGAACATCAGCTTGGAGAAAGTTAGATGAGACAATAATTCGTTGATTCCCCAGTGGAAACACTATTCGTGGCTTACCATCGCTCAAGAAATCTCGCCAAAATTGAAGTTCGCCAAGTAACTCATAGTTGAACATGCGCGATTTTTTCCGTGTGATGCGACTGCCTTTCTTTTCCGATGGATATGGACTAACACCATCCTGCGTAATATGCATATCTGGATGGATACTCAGACACCATTGAGATCGCCCCACTTTGTGAAATCGAAGGCTTACAGCGGCATGAAACCAGAATGATTTTGGTAAACCCGTTTTTTTCGTTATCGGTTGCCATACCACCTTTCTTGTTGTCTTGTTCTGATTGAGCGGTCTATACGTAACCTCACGTGTCTCTCCCTGAGTAGTCGGCTTAAAGTAGTAGCGTTTGTGTTCTTTATCCCATCCCAGCCCTCGTCTTCCAGTCAGTTTATGCAGCGCTTGATTCAAGAGATCGGTATACCATAGAAGTCTATTTGGATCGAGCCACCAATCTTGTGCGTGATATCGTGTCACTTGCGATGTGCCCGAAACCAAAGCACTGAACGGATTACCTTCCTTATTCAAGTCTTGAAAACAGTAAATTCGCCCCTCTCGAATAATGAAAGGTGTCATTTCGCCAGAAGGAATTACCACAGCCTTTTTCGCGTTTTCCATATCGCTTTGATCGAAACGGCAAGGGGCACCAAATATGTGACGTGGTAAATCTTCAATAGGCAACAATGTGCTGTAAAGTGTCTCCACTACATAGGCGCTGTTTGGTTCATGTATCGTTAGGGATACCCCCTCAGTCGCTTGTCGCATTCGTTGTTCATGCTCAAGTTTCCAGCGTCGGAGCATTTCCACGGGGTAACTTGCAGGATGATCATCAACAACCTTGTGGTGATCGGCACAAAGCAGAATCAAGTTACTGTAGGCATCACGATCTGCTTCTTGAAGAGGATAGCTGCCTCGTGGACCTTGGCGGCTCTCTGCAACTATATGAGCTATCTCAGAAATCCCCGATTGTATCCCATTGGCACCATCTACAAATGTAAGTTCGCGTCCACAACCGGGAAATGCACATCGATTGCCGGAGAGTTGAAACAGCAACCGTTTATCTTTGTCCGAAATTGACATCGAGCGTTACCAATCGCATCAGGATGATTCTATTATACCGTGTCTGTATCATTTGTATGCGCTATTGCGGGTAGAGAAAAAGTGGGAGGAAGGTAATCTTCAATCACCTTCCTCCCGTGAAAAAGCTAGAACGGAATGTCCTGCGTATCCTCGCTGTGGCCGTTGTCGCCATTCTCCGCACGATCCAGCAGGACGAGGCGGTTGGCATCAATGTCGAGGTTGGGCTGGGGCGTGCCGCTCTTGTGACTTCCAACGTAACTTGAGACGAGACTCGCCCACCTCACGGGAAGCACCGTAAGTCGCCGTCCAAAAAACGTGAGACTGAATCC
>JABWBO010000100.1 GCA_013360465.1 Anaerolineae bacterium
AGCATCGCAGGCTGCCGAGCAGACAGCCGCCGCCAACCTCGCCGCCACACAAACCGCTGAAGCCGAAGCATCGCAGGCTGCCGAGCAGACAGCCGCCGCTAACTTCGCGGCCTCGGCAACGGCGGTGGTCGCCGAGGCGACCGTCACCGGCGAAGCCGCGCTCACCGCGGCGGCGCAGCGTTTGGCGACCGAGAGCGTCGGCGCAACGGCGACCAGCCAGCAGCAGCTCCTTGATGTACAGACGACCGTTCAGGTCGCCACTCGCAACGCGCTGGCGACCTCCAACGCCGAATCGCGCCAGAACGCTCAGGCAACCCAGGACGCGCGCAGCACCCGGTCAGCGGCGACGGAGATCGCCGCGACACAGGCGGCGATCAACACCGCCACCGCTGAGGCGGAAGTAACCATCACGGCGGAAAACGCCGCGACCGCCACCGCGATAGCGGAGGAAGCCGCCGCCGAAGCGACGCTGTCCGCCGAGCAGACCCAGGCGGCGCAGCAGACTGCCGATGCGGCGACCGCAACGGCAGCGACGGATCAGGCGGCGACTCAGGCGCAGTCTACGCTGTTTGCCGACGAGACGGCGACCGCTATCGCTGAAGCCATCGCCACCGAAACGGCGCAGACGGAAGCCAACGCGGCGGCGACCACCGCTGCCGAGGAGCGCGCGCTGGCGCTGACCGCCACCACCATCATCGAAGAGGCGACCCAGCGCGCCGCGCTGATGGCGACCGACGACGGCGCGACGATGGTCATACGGACCGATGTCGCCCGCACCGAAGGGGCGCAGACCCGCGCCGCCGCGACCGGCGTTATCGAAACCCAGAGCGCCGAACAGACGCTCAGCGCGCAGCAGACGGCGATTGCCCCGACGGTGACCCCGCTGGACAGCGGCGCGCAGGCGGCGACCGAAGAGGTCACGCCGACGGCGGAAGGCACGCTCACCCCGATCACCGCCGACAGCCCGCCGACGGGCGGCGACATTGTGCCGCTTCTGCTGGTCGCGCTCGCCGCGCTGGTCATCCTGCTGCTGCTTTTCTTCGCGCTGCGCGGCAACAGGCGGCGTCAGTAACGAACATGAGAGAGTGACGTCCTACTGAGGACGGGATGAAGCCCAACACGCGCGGCTTCATCCCGTCCTCATTATTTTCTGTAGAATGTTGAGGTGATGACCATGCGTGGATGGATACTCGAGCTGCTGATCAACGCCATCGCCGTCGCCGTAATCACCTCCGGGCTGCTGCCCGGCGTGCGCATCATCGGCAATCAGCTGCCGACCGTGATCGTCGTCGCGCTGGCGTTCGCCGTCGCCAACGTGCTGATAAAACCGATCCTCAAACTGCTGACCTGCCCGCTGATCTTCCTCACCCTGGGGCTGATCATCCTGGTCATCGACGGCGCGATGCTGGCGCTGGCGGCGTCGTTTTCGGATGTGACCGGCACGCTGACCGGCGGACGGTTGGTGATCGACAGTTTCGGGTGGGCGGTCGTGGGCGCGCTGATCATGGGAATCATCGAAGGCGTACTCGGCTGGGTGCTGGACCGTCAGGAGCGCCGGGCGAAACCGCCGGTCAGGACGACGCGCGTCATCCTGGAAGACCGCCGTTCCGGCGCAGACGACTTCAACAGCCTGATGCGCGGCGAACGCTCTCGCAGACACGGAACACCCGCCGCTGAAAACGACTGGGATTTTTACGACCCCGATACAGGCAAACCGAAGCGGCGGTGAAGCTCATCCCGCAAGTGCGGCGCGGCAGGTGCGGCTTTCCCCGCGCGGGACGGCGGCGCAGTGCGCCGCCGTCTGCCCGTCGATGCGCAGCGTAAACCCGATTGCACTGCCGGCGTCGCGCCAGAACAGCGCCGAGGCGTCGCGCACGGCGATCTCCGCCTGAAGCCGCTCGCAGCCGTCGGGCAGATCTGTCTGCCGTTCTTGCAGGCGGATGCGGAAGCACGCGCCCGCCTCCAGGACCCCGCGCGCGATACGTTCGCCGTTGAAGACCTGCGCCTCCCCCTGCACCAGTTCGACGCCGGTGACAGCAAGTTCGACTTCCGATGTATTGACCAGGGTCAGCGCGCTGTCGTCATAAACCAGCAGGATCGCCGCCGCCGTCTCCTGCCAGAGCATCGGCAGAGACGACTCCGCTGTCGCCGGGGTCCCTGCCGCAGCCGTCGCGGAATCATCCAGCAGGACGGAGAGGGCGGTGGTGATGCTGTCGGCGGTCGCCGCACTTGTGGCAGCAGCGCCGACCGTCCCGCCGGGGCTGCGCCCGACGAGGTTGACTAGGATCACCACCAGCGCCAGCACTGTCAGCAGCACGACGCCGGCGGCGATTCCGCCGCGCATCTGCCGTCGGCTGGCAGCCCGTCTTTGATCCTGCGAGGCGCGGACCCCCGGCGTGATCGGCGGCAGCGCCTTGGTGCGCCCCAAGCCGGTCGTATCGTCGGCGACGATGCCGGCATCGCGATAGCCCTTACGCACGGCGGCGATGAACTCCACCGCGCTGCTGTAGCGCCGCGCCGGGTCCTTGGCGAGCGCCTTCAGCACCACGCGCTCGACTTCCAGCGGGATTAGGGCGTTGATCGAGCGCGGCGGCGGCGGGGCGTCGTTGATATGACTCAGGGCGATCTCCATCGCCGACTTACCGTCGAACGGCGTCTGACCGGACAGCAGCTCATAGACGATGATACCCAGCGAATAGATATCGCTCTGAGTCACCGCCAGGCTGGAATCGGTCGCCTGTTCCGGAGAGATGTAGCGCGGCGTGCCGAACGCTGTGCCGTAGGTAGAATCCACCGACGGCTGAATGACCAGCCCGAAGTCGCTGAGCGTGGCGCGGTCATTGAGGTCGATCAGGATGTTCGAAGGTTTGACATCGCGGTGAATGATCTGCGCGGCGTGCGCGGCATCGAGCGCCTGGGCGATCTGCTCCAGGATGTGCAGCGCCCGCACCGGTTCCATGTAAACATTCTGGCGCTTCAGCTCTTTGAGTTCCTGCGCCAGATCGGTCCCCTCGATCAGCTTCATGGCGATGAAGAAGAAGCCGTCCTGTTCGCCGTACTGATAGATGGGGATGACGTGCGGGTGTTCCAGCTTCGCCAACGCGCGCGCCTCGCGGGTGAAGCGCATCTTCATGGCTTCGCTTTCCGCAGAATCGGCGTCGAGATCGAGGACTTTTACGGCGGCGCGGCGATCCAGGCGCTTATCCACGCCCTCGTAAATGCGCGACATGCCGCCCGTCGCCAGCAGTCGGACGAGCGTATAGTCGCCAAGCTGCCTGCCGATGAGCGCCGGTTTCACTGCAAGATGCCGAGCTGGCGCGCTTCATCATAGGTCAGAGGACCCCGGTCACGGCGCGATTCATCGGCGATCTCCGCCAGCCGCTCCGGGTCAAACAAGTCGTCCGCCTCCGCCAGCAGCGCGTCGAGGTTCTCCAGGCTGGCGTCGAGGATCGATACGTCGAAGTTGGCGATCGGCTCCATCTGAATCGGCTCCGGTTCGGGCGGCAGCGCGACAGGTTCCGGTTCCCAGGTTTCGGCGCGTTCCAGCACCACGTTGGGGATCGAAACCTCCTGGGTGATCGCCTTGACGGTGGCGCGGCGGCGCGGCGGCGCTTCTTCGGCGGGCTTGGGAATTTCCAGCCCGAATGCCGAAGGTCCCAGCATGACCAGCAGGTCCTCGACCGCGCGGCGTCCGAAACGGTTGACCGCGCCGAACTGCCGCTGTCCTCCCTGCCCGTCCATGACGATGCACAGGGTGTAGTGGAAGCCGACCGACAGGGTGAAGATGTCGTACTGGTCGCCATCATAGAAATGAAGCACGGAGGGCTGCTTGCCCACCACTTCTGCCATGCTGATATTGCCGCGCACGGCGGGCGACAGCGCCGCCAGCAGGGCGTCGCGGTCGAGATACCCGCCGGCACCGTTCTCGTAGATGATCTCCCCCATACGATTCGCCAGCAGGATCGCCATCGGGCGCACGTCGCTCGCCAGCGAATCCACCACCTGCCCGACAAAATGCGGATCGAGCGGGGGGATGCCGCCTATATCCACGTCAGGTTCCAACCGCCGCGCGGGCTGCTGCGTCGCCAGGAAGATGTCGCGGAAGTTGATTCCAGCGTTGATGATGCGCATCACCTGGGCGGCGTCTACCGGTCGACGCAGATACAGGAAAGCCGCGTCGGTGGCGATCTCCTCTTCCGCCTCATCGGGGTCGGCGATCACGACGACCGGAATCAGCGGATAGTCGCGCTTGATCCGCGTCGCCAGGGTGATCCCGTCGGTGTCGGGGTCCATGCCATCAAGGGTGACGGCGGTCACGACCAGGGTCGCCGGCGCGAAGCGGAGTTCCTCCAAAGCTTCAGCGCCGCCGGGGACATCGACCTGCACGACGGAAAGATCGGAAAGGTCGATCGCTGTGCGCACAACTCGCGACAGACGACCAGTCGGGTCAACAGAGAGGACACGCGGTAACGCTGCCATGAAATGCCGCCTATGAATGATTTGCCGGGCATTGTTTGTGTATTATAACCCGGATGCGTCAAGCGCGCGCATGGAGCTTTTCACCGTTCAGGCGGGCAGGTTGACGAGCTTGTAGCTGTAGTAGCGGTCAAGGTCATAGTGGTGGATCATGCCGACGGGCAGGCGCATCCGCTCATAGGCTCCGCCGCCGAAAACGCCGCTGAAGAAGCCCCAACCGAGCCGGAACGGGATGTTCCAGCCCAGGGAACGCCGGCGGGGGGGAGGTTGCGCCGGCAGCATCGGCTGCTCGGCGGCACGCGCCAGCAGCCGCTCGCGGGCACGGGCGACCTGCTCCGGCTTGACCAGCGTTTCGTGCGTCATCACACAGGCAACCCGCGCCTCAAACGTTGCCGAGCGCGCCCCTGCGGCGTCAGAACTAGATCGATCCGGGTTCAATGGCATCGGCAATTTCGGCATACCCTTGCACCTCATCAATCGAAACCTGCGCATCAACGAGCTGGCGACGCAGATTCTCTCTCGCATAGTATAGACGGGATTTCACGGTCCCAACCGGGCAGTCCAGGATTTCGGCGATTTCTTCCAGGCTCAGGCTGTTCAGATAGTGCAGCACCACGACCACCCGCTGGTTGAAATGCAGACTGCCGATAGCTGCGCGGACGCGGTGCTTGGTCTCGCCCTTTTCCGCCATCTGTTCCGGTCCCTGGCTGAGCGGCGAGGTCAGACGGTCGATCAGGGCATCCAGCGAGATGCGGCGCTTCTGACGGCGTGAAATCCACGTATAGGCAAGATTCACCGTCACGCGATACAACCAGGGAGCCAGCGGCAGACGCACGTCGATGCGGCGGGCGTACTGATGCAGACGCAGAAAACAGTCCTGCGCGATATCTTCGGCGACAGCACTGTCGCGCGTGATGGCGGCAGCGGTGCGGTATACCTGAGCATAGTATCGGTTAAACAGATCGCCCAATGCCGCAACATCCTGGTCGCAAAGGCGTCCGATTAACTCAGCATCGCTGACATCATCATGGGTCATCATGGCTGTAACGATCTCCAGAGTATTTGCGCCCCTCATGCGGCGAAAGGCAGCAGTGCCCGCGCCTTGTCACAAAAGGCTAAGTTCAAACCAGCATTATTTCGATGCTAAATACAGATGAAACATATTCTACTTCACTGCTGCACCCTACACAAAATTAAACTTTGAACGGTGCAGACGGCTTGTACAAAGTGAAACATTCGCGCCGCTTGGACCGAACAAAAAGGCGGTCGCCGACACAGGTGTCAGCGCCTCGCAGCATCATTTCTGACCTCTTTTGACCCCTTTTGACATGAGCATTGAAAGAGGGCGCGGCTCTGCTATACTGGACGCCACTATGAATGAAAAAGCCGTCATCACCCTCGAACTGAACAAAGTCCTCGCGCGGCTGGCGGAACACACCACGTTCTCCGCCGGTTCAGAACTGGCGCGCGAATTATTCCCGACCACCAACGCCGACGAAGCCGGACAGTGGCTCGCCGAGACTGCCGAAGCCCGCCTGATGTTCGCCAACCAGTTCAACGCCAGCCTGGGCGGCGCGCGCGATGTTCGCGGTCCGGCGATCTCGGCGCTGCGCGGCGTGATGATCGAAGCCGGTGTGCTGCTCGACATCCGGGCGACCCTGCGGCGCGCCACGACGCTCAAACGCACGCTGGGGCGGATGAAAGGACAGTATCCGCGCCTCGCCGACATCGCCAACGAGGCGGAAGAATGCGCTCCGCTTCAGCAGGAGATCGAACGCGCCATCGACGAACAGGGCGGCGTCAAAGACAGCGCCAGCCCCGCCCTCGCCGTCATCCGACGCGATCTCAAGATCGCCTTCGACCGTCTTCAGACCAAGCTCCAGCGCATCATCAGCGCATCGGGCAACCAGACGTATCTTCAGGAACAGTTGGTCACGATGCGCAACGGCATCTACGTCGTCCCGCTCAAGGCAGACCACAAAGGCAAGATTCCCGGCATCGTCCATGACGCCTCTTCAAGCGGCGCAACCCTCTTCATCCAGCCGCTCGAGACGGTCGAGCTGAACAACACCTGGCGCGAACTCCAACTGGCGGAAGACAAGGAAATCCGCCGCATCCTGATGGCGCTGACCGACCAGGTAGCGGAAAACTCCGAACAGATCGTCCGCACCGTCGAAACGCTCGGCTACCTTGATCTGGTCTTCGCCAAAGCCCGCTACGCCGACGCCGGCAAAGCCGTCGAACCCAAGATTCTCCCCTTCCGCCCTAAACCGCATTCTCAGCATCCCGGCAGCGCCATCGAACTGATCGGCGCGCGTCATCCTTTGTTGACCGGCAGCGTCGTGCCCATCGATGTGGAATTCGGCGACGACACCTGGGTGCTGGTCGTCACCGGACCGAACACCGGCGGCAAGACCGTCGCCCTCAAGACCGTCGGTCTGCTCACCCTGATGGCGCAGTGCGGTATGCATCTGCCCTGCGAACGCGCCCGCCTGACGGTCTTTGACGGGGTATTCGCCGACATCGGCGACGAGCAGAGCATCGAACAGTCGCTCAGCACCTTCTCGTCGCACATGACCAACACCATCCACATCCTGCGCGAATGTACGGCGCAGTCGCTCGTCCTGCTCGACGAATTGGGCGCGGGAACCGACCCCGCCGAAGGTTCGGCGCTCGCCCGCGCCGTACTCAACCATCTGCGCGAACACAAAGTGACCACGATGGTCACCACGCACCATCCAGAGCTGAAAGTGTACAGCGTCGAAACCCCCGGCGTGCGCAACGCCAGCGTGGAATTCGATCTCGAAACGCTCGCCCCCACCTACCGGCTGATCATCGGCTTACCCGGTCGTTCCAACGCGCTGGCAATCGCCACACGCCTGGGCTTGTCGGCGGAGATCATCGAAGACGCGCGGCAGATGGTCGCCACCGAGGATCTGGTCGCCGACGATCTGCTGGACGAGATCCACCACACCCGCGAAGACATTCGGCGGCAGCAGGAGACAATCACCCGGACACGCGAAGAGATCGAACACGAGCGCGCCGAACTCAGCAGCCGCTTGAGCAGCGTCGAGGACGAACGGCGGAATATCATCAGCGCTGCCCGCCGCGACATGCAGGCGGAACTTGACACACTGCGCAACGAGATCCGCAAGCTGCGCGGCGATCTGCGCGAGGCGTCGCTGCCTCTGGAAAAACTACGCGAGGTGCAGGCTGGCGTCGAGACGCTCGACAAGCTGACCCGCCAGCCCGTCGCCGACGAGGTGGAAATGCCGGAGCAGACCTGGGAGCCGCGCCTGGGCGATGCCGTCTGGCTGGAGATGCTGAAGACCGAGGGCACGGTCATCGAACTGGATCGCGATGAGGCGGTGGTCGCCGTCGGCTCACTGAAGATCCGCGCCGCCCAGCGCGATCTCAGGAAACCGACTCGCGCCGAAGAGAAAGTCCTGCGCAAGCGCCGCGGCGCCGCCTACGAACGCCGGGACGACCTGACCATCCCTAAAGGCGAATCGCCAGGGCTGGAGCTGGACCTGCGCGGGGCGCGCGTCGAAGAAGCCATGAAGCAGCTGGACGATTACATCGACGCCGCCTATCTTTCCGGCATTCCTTTCGGGCGCATCATTCACGGCAAGGGGACCGGGGCGCTGCGCCGCGCGGTGCAGGACCGTCTGCACGACCACCCGCTGATCTCCAAGGCGATTGTCGCGCCGCCGAAAGAAGGCGGTGAAGGCGTGACCATCATCTACATGGCGCCGATCACGACCTGATTCCAGGGGTGGGGTGACGCGGCAGGGAGCGTCACCCCGCCTTCCTCAACGGGATGCTGTCGCCGTGTCCAAGTACAGCGGCAGGCGGATGACGAAGCGGCTGCCCTTCCCCAGTTCGCTCTGAACGCTGATCTCGCCCTTGTGCAGTTCGACGATCTGCTTGACGATGCTCAAGCCTAAGCCCATGCCATCCACCTTACTGGCGACACGGAAGAACGGCTCGAAGATGTGCGGTTGGTGTTCCGGCGCGATGCCGATGCCGGTATCGACGACGTAGATCAGCGCGACCGCCCCGGTGCGTTTGGCTCCGAGCGTCACCATGCCGCCCTTCGGCGTGTAATTGAGGGCGTTGCTGACCAGGTTGGTCAGCACCTGGGTCATGCGCTGAACGTCGGCGTCGATGAGCATAACGTCTGTCGGCGGTTCGACCCGCAGTTCGATCTCGCGCGCCGCCGCTTCCGGCATCTGAACCTGGACGATCTCGGCGATCAGATCGCCAACCAGGAGCGGCTCGCATTCCAGCTGCACGTGTCCGCGCTCCAACCGCGACGCATCCAACAGGGTCTCGACGAGGTGCTGCATACGCGTCGCCACTCGTTCCAGTACGCCGAGATGCTCGTGCAGCGTCTCCGGTCGGCGGCGAATCAGATAGAGCCGCGTCTTCAGGTTGGTGATCGGCGTGCGCAGCTCGTGCGAGGCATAGGCGAGCAGGTTGGATCGCTGAGCGTCCAGCGCCTTTTCCTGGCTGATGTCGCGCACTATCGCCACAGCCCGCGACGGCGCGGCATCGATGTCGCCGATCGGCGTGATCGTCAGCCCGGCGGTGAAAGCGCTGGTATCGCCGCGCTTCATGGTCAGTTCGCCGCGCCAGGTGCCCACTTCACGGATGATCTCAGCGGCATGACGCAGCAAGTTGAGCGCTTCGGTATTGCTGCCGATGCTGCGCAGCGACTCCACCCGCTTGCCGATCAAGTCGTCAGGGGCATAGCCGATCATCTTGCAGAAGGCGGGGTTGACGTACTGGATCACCTCATCTTCAGTGTAGAAGATGCCCTCGCCGGTCGAGTCGAAGATGACCTGCATGCGACTGGAGACCAGCTCCAGCTCGGCGGTGCGCAGCTTCACCTGGTTTTCCATATCCTCGGCATGACGGCGCACCGCCTCATAAAGACGGGCGTTGCGGATGGCAACCGCCGCCTGATAGGCGAAGGCGCGCAGCCGCTCAGCATGTTTCTCGTTGAAGACGTTCGGCACGTCGCTGTTGAGCTGCAAGAAGCCGATGCGCTCGTCTTCCAGCAGGATCGGCGCGCCGACCGACGAGCGTATCCAGCGCGCCGCCGGAATATCCACCCACATGCCGGTGTGATACGTATCGCTGATAACGATGGGCTGTCCGCTCTGCATCATCTCGCGCAGGTTGGGGATATCGCTGATGCGCAGCCGCAGCGAGCGAATCAGCAGATCGTAGGACTCATCGACATGCCCGGTGGAGCGCGTCACACGGGCGACCCCGTCTTCGATCAGCATGATGCTGGCATTGACAAACGGATAGGCGCTGGCGATGTGCTGAAGGATGCGATCCAGAACTTCGTCCAGGTCCAACGTGCTGGAGATGACCTCGGCGTTCGCCCGCAGCACTTCGGCGAAGCGCCGCTGATCCAGTTCCGCCTGCTCAATGATCTTCAGGTCTGTGATGTCGCGCCCGATAGACTGATACTCGGTGATCCCGCCGTCGGCGCCGAAGATCGCCCGGTCGGTCCACTCCATCCAGCGGATGGAGCCATCCCTGCGCTGGACGCGGTGTTCGTAGCTGATCGTCGGGTGCTGCGGCGAAAGCTGGTCCACCATCTGCTGCACGTGCATCCTATCGCCGGGATGGATGAACCCCATCACCGACGTGCCGACCAGATCGTCATAGTCCATATCCAGATAGCGGCAGTATGCGCCGTTGACGAAGGTCAGGGTGTGATTGGGCAGCCAGCGGCAGATCAACTCGGTCTGGTCTTCGACGATAGCGCGGTAACGAGCTTCGCTCTTGAGCAGGTACTCCTGAGCGATGCGGCTGTCGGTGATGTCGCGCCCCACCGATTGAATCTCGACGATCTTGCCGGCAGGGTCCAGGATGGCGTGATTGGTCCAGTTGATCCAGCGAGTCTCCCCATCACGGCGCACGATACGGTTCTCGCCGCTCACCATCGGGTGATCTCCGGTGATCAGGGCGATCTGCCGCTCGACCATCACGCGATCCTGGGGCTGGACGACCGCCATGATATCCGTGCCGATCAGGTCTTTATCGCCGTTCTGGAAATACTCGCAATAGGCTTTATTGACGAAGGTGATCTGGCGCGTCCCCGGCAGCCAGCGGCAGATCAGATCGCGCTGATCCTCGACGATGGCGCGGTAGCGGGCTTCGTTTTCTTCGAAAAAGCGCTGCACTCGCAGACGTTCGATGAAGGTGTATTCGCGCGCCACGAACACGATGTAAATGAAGATCAAGCCGGGGATGATGATGCTGCCGATCAGCTGCCCGACCGCGAAGGGGACATCCCAGATGGCGAAGCCAAGCAGGGCGGACCCCAGGAACCCCAGCGCGTAGACAACCGCCGCGCGTAGGTTGTAGACCAGATAGACCAGCACCAGGCAGACCATGAGCTGACGCAGCACTACCACCTGCCAGGCGCTGAAAGCGATGCCTGGATGCGCCAGCACCAGCACACCGCCGACCCCCAACACCAGCGCCAGCAGCAGCCCGCCCGCGCGGAACCGTCCAAGGCGTGTCAGCAGGTAGCTCACCGCCAGCATGGCGAAGAAGATGATCCGCAGCGCCCAAGAGCCGATCAGCGGTGCTTCCGTGAAGACCACGAACCCCGCCGAGAAGAAGGTGAACAGCAGGATCGAGGCGATGCCGCGCGCCCGATAGGGATCCTCAGGGACCCTGCCGGGGAGCAGCGGATCGACCAGCGCCCGCAGCAGCCACTTCCTGAATCGCATGAGCGCACTTTCAGATTTTGGAAGTGCCTCACTCAGCGCTCCTGGAGCGGCTGCGCCGGGTCGCTCAGACGAAGGGGAGATGCTCACTCAAACGCTCCAGCTTCCGACAGCGGGACAGAATCGTCTGTTCCTTTTCGATCAAGGGCGGTCTAAAATCCTCTACTAGTGTATCGCAAACTATGCGTTTTTCGCCGCCGCTAAGATAACCCTATTGAAAGTCCTGCAATGCGAGTACTTGTCACCGGGGCGACCGGCTTCGTCGGCGCTCATCTCGTCCACGCGCTGAACGACGCCGGACATCAGGTCCGCGCCCTGCACCGTGCTTCCTCCCGGTTGGACGCCCTCGCCGGCGCGCAGTACGACAGCGCCCTGGGCGATGTCACCGACCGCGCCTCGCTGGACGCCGCCTGTGACGGCTGCGACTGGGTGTTCCATGTCGCCGCCGTCGCCGACTACTGGCGCGCTGATGTCAACCGTCTGTATGCGGTCAATGTCGATGGCACGCAGCACGTCCTGGACGCCGCCCGCGACGCCGGCGTGAAGCGCGTTGTCTTCACCAGCAGCGCCGCCGCCCTGGGTTCGCGCGGCGATGGTCTGCCCGCCGACGAGGCGACGCCCTTCGACCTGCCCCCGGAGCGCTTTCCGTATGGGCACAGCAAAGCGCTGGCGGAGACCGTCGCGGCGGACGCCGTCGCGGCGGGTCAGGATGTGGTCATCGTCAACCCGGTGGTGATTTTAGGACCGGGCGACCTGAACATCATCTCCGGCGATATCGCGCTCAAGGTGCGGCGGCTCAGCTGGACCATCCCCGTCCCGCCCGGCGGCGTGGCGGTGATCGACGTGCGCGACGTGGCGCGCCTGCATATCGCCGCCGCCGAACGCGGGCGGTGCGGCGAACGCTACATCCTGGGCGCGGCGAACCTCAAGCACCAGACGATCTTCCTGGAAGCGGCGCGCATCGCCGGCGTCCCCGCGCCGGGGCTGCCGATTCCGGGTTTCGCCCTCGCCCCACTCGGCGCGCTGATCGAGCTGGCGCGGTCGATGGGCGTCTCCGTCCCGGTCGATGGCAATCAGACGCGCCTGGGCGGCAAAGACATCTACTTCGACTTCAGCAAGACAACTCGCGCGCTGGGCGCGGCGCAGATCGACTGGCGGCAGAGCCTCGGCGAGACCTACGCCTGGTATCTGGCGCACGGTTACGTCAGAGACGACGCCGCATCCCGGCTGATCCACAGCCTCGGACGGCTGCTCTTCTGATTCACAGCGCCGAACATGAGACCAATCCTCTACGCGGTTGCGCGGCGCTTTACCGCCCGGCACATTTGAGGCATGATCGGCTGCACCAGCAAAGATCATGAGAGGACAAGCCATGTCTCGGACTTACGCCCACCCCCAGGAGGGCGACTACGCCTCGTATGCCATCGTCTACATCGCGCGCGTGCCGCAGGACGGGCTGCTGCTCGATCATCTCACCGCCGGGGAGCGCGCGATGGAGACGCTGATGCGCGGTTTCTCCGACACCGACCGCGTGACGCCGCATCGCGCCGGTGAATGGACGGTGCAGGATATCCTCGCTCACATCATCGACACCGAGCGCGTCCTGTGCTACCGGGTGCTGGCGCTGGCGCGCGGCGAAAAGAAGGAACTGCCCGGCTTTGAAGAGGCGGAATGGGCGGCGATCGCCGGGGCGAACGGACGATCTATCGACGACCTGCTGGCGGAGTATCACGCCGTCCGCGCTGCCACCCTCCCGCTGGTGCGCAGCCTGCCGGACTCCGTCCTGGCGAATCGCGGCGTCGCCAACAAGTACGTCTACACCGTCGCCGGCATCCTGTACATGATCGTCGGGCATGAGCTGCATCACATCGCCAGCATTCATGAGAATTACGGCGACAGGCTGCGCTGAAGGGGGGCGAATCGAGATCGCCATGCGCGTCTTTCGCTTCTGGAAACCCTACGGCATCCTGACCAGGTTCACCGACGCCGAAGGTCGCCCGACGCTGGCGGATTTCATCGCCATCCCCGGCATCTATGCCGCCGGGCGGCTGGATATGGACAGCGAAGGGCTGCTGCTGCTTACCGACGACGGCGGGCTGGCGCACCGCCTGACCGATCCGCGCTTCGCGCATCCGCGCACCTACTGGGCGCAGGTGGAGCGCCTGCCAGGCGAAACGGCGCTGGCGCGGCTGCGATCAGGCGTAGACCTGAGCGAAGGCGGAAAGCCCTGGCGCACCCGCCCGGCGATGGCGGTCCTGCTCGATGCGCCGCCCGACCTCCCCGACCGCCTTGTGCCGATTCGCTACCGCGCGAATGTGCCGACCGCCTGGATCGCCCTGACGCTGACCGAAGGCAAAAACCGCCAGGTGCGGCGCATGACGGCGGCGGTCGGGCATCCGACGCTGCGCCTGGTGCGCTGGTCCATCGGGGCGATCACGCTTGAAGGGCTGGAGGTCGGCGAAATTCAGCCGTTGAGTCCGCTGGAGATTCGCCAATTGCAGCTATAATGGACCCTCATTGTGAAAGACAGCGCAGATGCGCCCGCAGTCAGAACCGGATGCCATGAACTCTCGCACGCTCGTCATCCTCGCTGCTGCCCTGATCATCGTGGTCGTGATCATCGTCGCCGCCACGCTCCTCTTCACGCCGGGGCAGACCGAACCCGCCTTTCAAGCCGCCGTCGCCTTCGTCGAAGCCGCCGCCAGGGGCGACGATGCCGCCGCGCTGGCGCTGGTCAGCCCGGCGATCCGCGACGCTGCCGCCGCCGGCTGCCCTGAAGGCAGCCTCAGCGCCTGCGTCGATGCCTACACGCCGCCGGAATGGGGCGACCTCAAGAGTGTGGTCTTCCGCCGTGCCACCCCGGACGGCGAGAGCTGGGATGTAGACCTCATCTCGTACTATGCCGCCAATCGAGGCGCGAGCGGCGTGTGTATTTACGCCCGCATGGAACCGGTCGATGGCTCCTGGCAGGTGACGCGCTACGCCGGATTCATCCACTGCGCCGACCCGGCATGGCGCGACATTTCGTCCAACCCCGACGCGCCGAACAGTGAGCCGTGATGAACCCCCCGTCCGCCCGTCCCCTGCCGCTGCCGCTGATCGCCCTCTTCGTACTGGCGAGCGCCTGCACCTCCGTGGCGTCCAGCGTGCTGAACGCCACGCCCGCCCCCGGCGTGACCATCACCGACGACGAAGTGATCACCCCGACCTTCATCATCGATTACCCCGAAGGTTGGCGCGTCGTTACCTCGGCGGCGGGACAGCCGATCAGCATCACCCTGGTCGCGCCGGGCGACTGCGAGCTGATCGTCGCCTCAACGGTTAACCTCAACGCGCCGCCGTTTTCGCCCAGCTGCAACCGCCGAGACGTGAAGCGGGAGACGCACCTTGTCCGTCTCGACAACGGCGTCCAGATCGTGCTTGCCGGCGTCTGCCGCGAGTCTGAATATGACGCCTTCCTGCCCGTCTGGGAACAGGTGATCGCCTCGGTGGAAGACCCGCTGCTGCGCGATCTGCCGGATGTCACCGAAGCCGCGTCGTCCGGCGGCTGATCCCCCATGACGCGGCGCGCCTTCCTGTTCGGTGTGATCGCCGTCGCGTTCGCCGCGTTGATCGGGCGGGGGCTGCTGCTTGCCAGCGGCAGTGTCTCGTTCCACTCCGACGAGGCGGTGGTGGCGCTGATGGCGCGCCACATCCTTCAGGGGGAACGCCCGGTCTTCTTCTACGGTCAGGCGTACATGGGCAGCCTTGACGCCTGGCTGGTCGCCGTCGGCTTCGTCCTGTTCGGGGAAAGCGTGACGGCGATCCGTCTGGTACAGTCGGCGCTCTACCTGCTGATCGTCGTCACCGGCTGCCTCGCCGCCTACCGGCTGACCGGGCGCGCCGCGCTGGCGCTCGCTGCCGGGCTGCTGCCGGCGGTCCCCAATACGCTGACGGCGCTCTACACCACCGCGACGCTCGGCGGCTACAACGAAACCCTGCTGATCGGCAACCTGATCCTGATCCTCGGCATCGACGCGGTGCGCCGGCTGAACGCCGCGCCGCCGGGGTCGCCG
>JABWBO010000101.1 GCA_013360465.1 Anaerolineae bacterium
CGCGACGCGCGGCGCGAAGCCGATCTCGCCGCGAGCCCGCGTCGTGTCGGCGTAGGTGTGCGTGACGTCCCCCTGGGCGCGCGCCATGTTCCGGATGTCGAGGGGGCGCCCCAGGAGCTCGCCGAGGGTCGCGAGCACCTCGTTGACCGAGACGCGGCTGCCACCGCCGATGTTGTACACGGCCCCGGGGCGGCCGCGCTCCATGGCGGCGAGGTTCGCATCCACGGCGTCGCTCACGAAGGTGAAGTCGCGCGTCTGCTCGCCGTCGCCGTAGATTTCGATCGGGCGTCCCTCGATGGCGGCGCGGATGAACTTGTGGAAGGCCATGTCGGGGCGCTGGCGCGGGCCGTACACGGTGAAGTAGCGGAGCGACACGGTCGGCACGCCGAAGTTCTTCGTGTAGAGCACGCACAGGTGCTCGGCGGCGAGCTTGCTCACGCCGTAGGGCGACACCGGCTGCGGCAGGTCGTCCTCGTGCATGGGGATCTTCCGCGTCTCGCCATAGATGGAGGAGCTGGAGGCATAGACGACGCGGGTGCGGGCCGCCCGGCATGCCTCGAGCAGGCGCTGCGTCGCGAGGATGTTGCAGTCGGTGTAGATCGCGAAGCTTGCGCCCCAGCTCGCCCGAACCCCGGCCTGCGCCGCCTGGTGGAACACGCCGTCCACCGCCCCCAGCAGGGCCGGCAGGTCGGCGTCCAGCAGGTTGGCCTCCACGAATCGGAATCGCCTGTCGGCGCGGAGGGGGGCGAGGTTCGCCTCCTTGCGGTCGCGCGGGTAGTAGTCGAGGAAGGCGTCGAGGCCGACCACCTCCTCCACGGAAGGGTCGGCGAGCAGGCGCTCGCTGATGGACGACCCGAGGAAGCCGGCGGCTCCGGTGACGAGGACGATGGCATGCTCAAGCTGCATGGTGGGTACTCCTGTGTGGTGGGCGAACTACGCCCTGGAACCTGTTGTGTACGTCAACGGCAGGGGTCCCCCTCACCCCAGAGCGAGCCTTGCGCGCGCACCCTCTCCCACGCGCGAGGCGAGAGGACCTGACTCCCCCTTCTCCCCGTTTTTGTGGGAGAAAGGGGCTGGGGGATGAGGCTCTACGTGCGCTCGCCGATGCGGTTCTGTCCCGCGCCGAAGATGCGCCCGCCGATGCGGAAGCCGTTCTCTTCCAGGCGCTCGTAGAAGTTGGGGCGGAAGCCGGTCGGTTCCAGTTTGCCGCCGCCCATCGGCGAAGGCTCGCTGCTGCGCTGCCCCGGCTGCTTGTAGACGAAGATGTCTTGCAGCGTGACCTGCTCGCCTTCCATGCCCTGCACTTCCGTCATCTGGACGATCTTACGGCTGCCGTCCTTGATGCGGGCGATCTGGATGATCATGTCTACGGCGGCAGTGATCTGCCGGCGGATGACGTAGATCGGCAGTTCGACGCCGCTCATCAGGCAGAGCGTTTCCAGGCGACCGATGCAGTCGCGCGGGTTGTTGCTGTGTACGGTGGTCAGCGACCCGTCGTGACCGGTGTTCATCGCCTGAAGCATGTCGATGGCTTCGCCGCCGCGGCACTCGCCGACGACGATGCGGTCCGGGCGCATTCTCAGCGAACCGCGCACCAGGTCGCGAATGGTCAGGATGCCCATGTTGGTCGTGCCGGGCATCGCCGGGGCGGTTTCCAGGCGGACGACATGGCGCTGAGCCAGCTGAAGCTCTGCCGAGTCCTCGATGGTCACGATGCGCTCGTCGTTAGGGATGAACCCGCTCAGCACGTTCAGCAGCGTCGTCTTGCCGGAACCGGTCCCGCCGCTGACCACGATGTTCAGCCGCGACTTGACGCACGCTTCCAGAAACTCGGCGACTTCCGGCGTCACGGTGGCATTGTTGACCAGATCGTTGATGTCCAGCCGTTTTTCCGGGAACTTGCGGATAGAGATGGTCGTGCCTTGCAGCGCCGACGGCGGCATGACGATGTGGACGCGCGACCCATCGGGCAGGCGGGCGTCCACCATCGGGTTGCTGCGCTCGAGCGTGCGGTGCAGCGGGCGCACGATGCGCTGCGCCGTCCAGGCGACGTGTTCCTCGTCGTCGAAGACGTGCGCCGTCTCCAGCAGCTTGCCGCGCAGCTCGGCGAAAATCTGATCGGGTCCGTTGACCATGATTTCCGAACAGGTCTTGTCTTCGACGAGCGCCTGAATGCCGCCGTAGCCGATCAGGTCGTCCAGGATGGCGGTGCGCAGTTCCTCCCAGTCGTCGCGGCTCAGACGGAACTCCGACTTTTCCGCGCTCACCTTCTCCATCGCCGACTTCAGCCGTTCGGTGATCACGGCGACCTTGTCGGGGTCGTTGCGCATCCAGGTATCGGCTTCTTCGACCGATTTCAGCAGCTTGGGGCGCAGCATCTTGCGCAGATAGGCGACCTTGCCCGATGTGCGCAGTTTTTGCGCGCTCAGGTGGTTGTAGCGGTCTCCGCCGATGTCGGGCGGGGGCGGGCTGGAGGGCGCGGCAGGTTTGGCGGCGGGCGGTTCCGGGCGTTTTTCCGGCGGCTGCCCACTGGGGTCATTGAGGCGGCGGTTCAATATCGACATGGTGTTCATCCTGTCACGCTGGCGTTCCGACTGAGTCTCAGTGTACTCGATTTTCTTCCACCTGCGCGAAAAGAGCAGCCGCTTGACAGGCTGGTAAAAATTGTTTACACTGTTTATTGTAAGCGGTGTAAACAAAAATAGCGGTGTAAACATGGCGACCCGACGAGAAAAACTGCGGGCGGAATCGATAGACGAGATCAAGGCGCTGGCGCGGCAGCAGATGACGCAGGAGGGGACTGCCGGCATCTCGCTGCGCGGTATCGCGCGTAATATGGGCATGACCGCCCCGGCGATCTACCGCTACTTTCCCCGCCGCGATGACCTGATCACGGCGCTGATCGTCGATGCCTACCTCGCGCACGCCGACGCCATCGACGCCGCCGACGCGCGCTGCGCCAGGAGCGCCTATGGCGACCGGGTGGCGCACATGATGTTCGCTTACCGCGCCTGGGCGTTGGCGAACCCGGTCGATTTTCAGCTCATCTATGGCAACCCGATCCCCGGCTACGAAGCCCCGCGCGAGGTCACTGTGCCGGCGGCGTCGCGCGTTTCTGCGCCGATCATCACGGCGCTGACCGAAGCCTATGCCGCCGGTGCGCTGCGCCCGACCGCCGAGTTCCTGCATCTGCCGGAGACGGTGGAGCGCCATCTGCGCGCCTTCGCCGAAGCCGGGGGGTATCCGGTCCCGCCGGAGATCTTCGCCATCGCCATGCACGGCTGGAATCTCATTCACGGCATGGTCTGGCTGGAGATCTTCGGGCACACCCCGCCGGTGATCGGCGATCCGGAGGCGTTCTGCCGCCATCAGGTGATCGCCCTGTGCCGGTCGATGCACCTGAGCGTGACCGACACCTGAGCGCAGCGCATCACCCATAGGGGAGAGCCGCCGGCTCTCCCGCCGCCCCATAATCCTATCCTTCATCGTCAGTACTTGCCCCGCCGCCAGGGCGCGGGCTGTGTTCAGCGCGCCTCGGCGCAAGGAGAAAGCTCATGGAACTGCACGTCATCTTCGGAACGGGTCCCACCGGCGCGGCGGCGATGCGAGCGCTGGTCGAACAGGGCAAGGCGGTGCGCATGATCAACCGCAGCGGTAAACCCTCGACGGCGACCGGCTCAGCCCTGCCGCCAAACGTCGAAATCTGCGCCGGCGACGCCTACAGCGCCGCGTCGGTGCGATCATTGACAGCGGGCGCGGCGGCAGTCTACCAGTGCGCCCAGCCGGAGTATCACGAATGGGCGGAGAAGTTCCCCCCGCTGCAAGCGGCGGTCCTGGAAGGGACGGCGGCGAACGACGCCAAGCTGGTGCTGATGGAGAACCTTTACATGGTTGGCGACACCGGCGGCGCGCCGATCCACGAGGGGCTGCCGCACAACGCCCACACCCGCAAGGGGCGGGTCCGCGCGGCGATGGCGGAACAGGCGATGGCGGCGCACCGCGCCGGAAAACTGCGGGTGACCAGCGCCCGCGCCTCCGATTTTTACGGACCCGCCTACATGGTGACGGCAGATCAAATCTTCTACGCGGCGCTGGCGGGCAAGCGCGCCCAGGGCATGGGAAATCTGGATGTGCCGCACAGCTTCACCTATACCGAAGATGTTGGGCGGGCGCTGGCGATCCTGGGTACGCACGACGCGGCGGACGGGCGCGCCTGGCATGTCCCGACGGCTCCGGCGATGACCCAGCGCGAACTGCTGAGCAAAGTCTTCGCGCTCGCCGGGACGACGCCGAAAATCGGCGCGGTCGGCAGGGGGATGATGCGCCTGGCAGGATTGTTCGTGCCGGCGGCGCGCGAGATGGTCGAGATGATGTACGAGTTCGAGCAGTCGTTCATCCTCGACAGCAGCGCCTTCACGCGGACCTTCGGCATGACCGCCACACCGCTGGAGGTCGGGCTGCGCGCTACGCTCGACTGGTTCCGCGCCCACCCCAAAGCGTCGCGCTGACGGTGGCGTAGCGCCGCGCCTCCCGCGTCTATTTGCTACAATGGGCTTTTCTGGCGCGAGGGCGTGATGTGACCGACGGCGGCGGGTTCTGGATGAAGCAGCGCGGCAGAAGCGCGAGTCTTCGCGCCTACGCTGCGGCATTCCTGGTCTATCTGCTGGCTGCCGGCGTCCTGATGTCGCCGCTGGCTGCCGACCCGACGAGACTCATTGTGCTGCCGCTGAACGGGCTGGCGGTGTTCGCCCTGATGCGCCGGCTGGTCCCCTCACCCCCGCCCAGGGGAGAGGGGGGAATACGGTTCACCGCTTGGCACAGACGAGAGGCGGCGGAAACCCGTAGGGGCGACCCGCCGGGTCACCCGTCATCATCGGTTTGCCCGCAGGTCCGGCTTGACGAAGGCGCCGCCTTCCTCGCCGGGCTGATCTTCATGCTCAGCCCTGCCGTGCTGAGACCCTTCGCCGCCGGCGATGCCGCCGCGCACTTTCAGTGGACGCCGGTCCTGTACGCGCTGGCGCTGCTGCGGCTGAGCGCGCCGTCGGCGTCGCGGGTCGGGATCGCCGGCGCTGTCATCCTCTTCGCCGCCTCCGGCTTGAGCGACCCCCGCCAGATCGTCTATGCCGTCGCCCCGATCAGCGCCGTCGTGCTGATCGGCTGGGCGTGGCGGCGCGACTGGGCAGCGCTGCGCCGGGGGATCGCTGCGCTGATCCTCGGCGGTTTGTTGGTCACGGTCGCTCTGCGGCTGATTGGAGCGCCCGGCGCGGCTCCACATGCTCCGGGGCAGATCATCCACGACAGCCTGTCGTTGATCTCGCCGCTGCTGCCGCCGCCGAAGCACATGCTGACGGCTGTCGTGAACGAAAGCCTGGGCATCACATCGCCCCGCGAGGTGGTGATTTCCGCCTACATCGGGCTGATCGGCGGGCTGCTGGCGCTGATCGGCGTCGTCTGGGTCAGAGCGGCGCGGTTGTGGCTGGCGCTCGGCGCGTTCGCCTTCCTGCTGGCGATGGGTCCGCTGCTGAAGGTGGGCGATCATCCGCTGACTCTTGTCACCGACGGCGTGACCAGCGCCATCAGCCTGCCGCTGGCGTGGATCGCCGCTCTGCCGGGGATCGATCTCACTCCTGAGCGCTTCGCCCTGCCGATGGGGCTGGCGCTGGCGGTGATGGGAGGGTATGGCGCAGCGGCATTCCTTCGGGCTGTCGGCGGCGCACGCCGTCTCTCTCGCTGGGTGCTGATCGCGGCGCTAGCGGCGGGGATCACGCTCGACATGGGCACATCTACTCCGCTGCCGATGACCCGACTGGGCGCGCCGCTCGACGAAGACGACGCTTTCGCCGCTTTAGAAATCCCGCCGGGGTCCGCGCCGTCCACCTTCACCGCCGTGCTGCCAGCCAGTGGGGCGTTCACCGAAAGTGTTGTTATCCCGGTGTATACGCCGGCGACCACCGGCGCGCTGCTGACCGCCGCCCTCGCCGCCGATGGACGCGAGGTGATTGTGCGCATCGATGATCAGCCGGAGCCGGCAGCCCGCTGGACGATCAGCGGCGGGGCAGAGGCGGCGGTCTTCATCGGCTTGGAGGCGGGCTTCCACCTCATCACGCTGACGCTTGACCCGCCCTGCGTCGCCTCTCTCGATCCAACGCTGGTCTGCCGCCCGGTCATGCTGGAACGCCTGACGCTGGAGAAGGGCTAACCGCGCAGCGCATCGTCGAAGAAGGCGATCATGCGCTGCCGGTAGTCTTCCGGCGCAGCCCACAGACCGCCGACGTGCCCGGCGTTCTCGATCACCCACAGCCCGCCGTTTTCCCCCAGGTGCGGCGCATGTGCGCGATTGAACGCTGCCTCGAAGGGGTCCAATCCGCCGGCGACCAGCATCAGCGGGCGCGACGCGATCTGCGGGATCAGCGTCCTGAAGGGGATCGGCTGTGTTCCCAGGTATAAGCCTGCCATGCGGTACGCCTGACCATTGATGAACCCGATGAAGGCTTCCCCGGCGTCTTTCGGCGGCGGCAGGTCCTCGACCCCGTTGATCCCCAGCCCGTCCGACCAGATCGCTCGCAGGTCCGGGGTAGTCGGCGCTGCCATGACCAGGATGTGCGCGCCGAGCGACAGCCCGACTCCGCCGATTCGCCCGCCATCGACCTCCGGGCGCGCCGCCAGCCAGGCGATGATCGGGGCGATGTCGCGCTGGTCGTACAAGCCGACCGACTGCCGCGCGCCCGTGCTTTCGCCAGAGGCGCGCTGATCGTAGACCAGCACGCCGAAGCCGGCGGCGCGCAGCGCTTGAGCATGAGGGAGCGACGCCCGACGGTCGGAACGGCTGCCGTGCAGCACCATGACCACCGCGCCGCTGTCGTCCGTCGGCGGCGCGTACCAGCCCGCCAGGGTCTCACCGTCGGCGGCGGGGATGGTGACCGCCTCGACCGGATCGCCCAGACCGCTGTCTTCGATGCAGCAGACCGCGTAGCGCTGTGGCGTCGTCTGAACGTAGACCAGGATGAACGGACCGACGAAGGCGATGATCAGGACCAGCTCGATCAGTGCCGTCAGCGAGGCGCGCCGGCGATACAGCCAGCCGCCCAGCGCCCCGAAGCCGAACTCGACCGCCAGACCGATCCCCAAGCCGAGCGCCGCCCCCAGGAGAATCCAGGTTCCAGGATCGGCGACGTAATAACCGATGACGGCGAACAGCGCGACCAGGACCAGCGTGTTGATCAGCGGAAAGATCAGCCGTTTCATGAGAGGTCCCCCTTTGGGATCGGGTATGCTCGAATCATAGTGCCGCCGTCAGACCGATCCCCCCCGATTCGTCGGATGTTTTCGACGCGGGCTGCCGTTCTGCCAACATGAAAAAGACCTCACCGCCCTGCCGCCTCTCCGACACACGCGCCGGAGAAGAGAGGGGGTGAGGGAACCACCCGATGAGACTCGCGCTGCTATCCCGTCACGGGGATGGTCGCCAGATTCGCCGACTGGCTGATGACCGCGTAGGTCCCGCTGACCCAGCCGACGAAGCCGTTGTAGTTGATCTGCCACCAGGTGTTGCTGGCGTTGCGCCCGATCACCGGGACGACTGCGCCCGCCGGCAGCAGCCCGATGCGCGCGTTCGCCGTACTCGGTCCCTGGCGGATGACCACGTTGTAGGGCGTGGCGGTCACGACATTGCCGGTCGCCGCGGGCGGCTGTGCCGGCGCGTCGCCGCCGACCACCGGCACATTCACGCCGAACGGCGCGACGTTGATCCAGCGGGCGGACACCCAGCCGAGCGCCCCGCCGACCTGAATCTGATACCAGGTCGCGGCGGCGTTGCGCCCGGTGATGGCGTACTGCTCATAACGGCTGACGCGGATGAGGACGCTGCTGGCGGCGTCCGGCGCGCTGCGCACGTTCAGCCGGTACGCCGTCACAGTGGCGACCGCGCCCGTCGGCGAGACGAAGGTCGGCACAGATGTCGGGTAGATACTCCCCGCCTGGCTCAGCGTGTATTCAATGTAGGCGTCGAGCGTCTGGTCGTAGTATTCGACCACGAAGCTGTTCGAGCCGGGCGGCAGATTCAGGCTGCGCGTGTAGGTCGCCCCGCTCGCCCCATGCCACTCGTCGATGGTCAGCACGCCGTTGACGTACACCCGCACGCCGTCATCGGCGCGCACGGACAGCGTGTAAGCGCCGCCGGTCAGGGTCTGGAGGCTCGACCAGCGGGCGGAGAAATAATCCGCCGGAAGCGTGCCCAGGGGCGCGCCCTGTCCCCAGTTATGGGTGACCGCGCCTTCGGTGAAGATCGCCGTCGGGTCGCCGCTCAGCGTGGCGTTCGGATAGTACTGCGCCGTCCAGCTGCCGCCCGCGACCGGGATGCCGGTGATCGGCGGCTGCCCCTGGAAGCCGGGGAAGACCGGGTTGGTCGCCAGATTGGCGAAAGTGACATAGGCGAAGGCGGTCGAAGAGACCTCGCGATAGTCTACCTGGATGTGATAGGTCCCGTTTGACGCCACAGTCACATCGCCCTGGACCAGCTGCCCGACTTTCGAG
Source organism: Anaerolineae bacterium (assembly GCA_013360465.1). Taxonomy (GTDB): domain Bacteria; phylum Chloroflexota; class Anaerolineae; order Aggregatilineales; family Phototrophicaceae; genus Flexifilum. Next base: position 8,533 of record JABWBO010000101.1, read on the forward strand.
GGGTCGGCGAAGGTGTCGATCACCGGCTGGAAGCCGAAATTGAAGATGATGCGGATGTTGTCGTCCGCCTGGGCGTAGAAGCGGTAGACGCCGGCGCTGAGGTTGACATCGGCAGCCCAGCGCACGGTGAAGCCGTCCGCCTGAATCGCGGCGTCGGGCGATCCACTCGCCCAGTTGAATCCGATCTGGTTGTCGTTGCGCACCAGCGCCGGCGAACCGCTCAGCGTGGCATTGTTATAGTATTCCCCGCGCCATACCACGCCCGTCTGCGCGGCGGCAGGCTGACCGAGCGCCAGCACGAACAGGCTCGTCAGCAGCACAAACATGAGAACTCTGCGTCTCATCACCCATCCCTCCACACTGCCTTATGCTGCTATCGTAACGCTGTTTTGCAGGGCGCAAGGGAACAGTAGGTGAACCGTTGTGAAAATGTGCGGCAGGCGCATCCTCAGCCGCCCAGCGCCCACTCCATCGGTCCCCAGAGTACCGCGCCGACCGGAATTTCATCCTCCCCGCTCCCCGTGCCGGGCAGGGCGATCATGGCTGTGCCGTCATAGATCGAGGCGACGCCGTCGGCGGGCTGTCCGACGACCGCCAGCCTGCGCCCATCGGGCGAGAGGGCGACTCCGTTGGGCGCGCCGGCGGCGGCGGCGTTCGACCCGCCGATCTCCCAGTAGAAGCCCAGCGAAGGATCGACCCCGAAGCGCAGCAGCCAGCTGGACTCGGCGCGCGTCCGCAGCGCCGGCAGGTCGGCATAGAGCGCCGGGAGGTTGTCCGCCGGATCGACCAGCGTCCAGCCGCCGGATTCATAGAGCAGCCCCAGCAGCGCCCGCCCGGTCGAATCGACCACCCAGGTCGTCAGGCGGACGGAATTACCGATCACCGCCGCCACCCCGACCGCCCCGGTCGGCTGACCGCTGACCGGATCATAGACGACGTGGAACTGATCGCTGGCGGCATCCGGCGAGAGATCGACGGCGATCCCGCCCACGCCCCAGACGAGGTTGAGCGGCACAAGCCGATTCGGCTGCGGCGGCAGGGCGGCGAGCAGGCGGCTCTGCGCCTGGGCGACCTCATAGAGCATCAGCCGCGCCGTGCCGTCCGGGTAATCGACCTCGACCCAGGCGATCTGCGTCGAGTCCGGCGACCACGCCGGCGCGGAACGCAGCACGGCGCGGTCCGGCTGTCCCTCGACGAAGAGCGCCGCCTCGGCGGGCTGGGCGGTAAGCGAGATCGCCCCGCCGCCGGCGGCATCGTAGAGGACGATGTCGGCGGGCAGGTCGAAGGCGGCGATGAAGCCCTCCGTCTGCACCCGGCTGAGCGCCTCCAAACCGACCGGCGAGGCGATCTTGTAGGCGATCCATTCCCCATTCGGAGCCAGCGCCGGACCGGAGATCGTGCCATCCTCGGTCAGCCGCTCCGGCGGCGCGTCAAAGCCGGCGGCACGGTACAGATCGCCCCGGCTCCACAGGATCAGCGGCGGGTCGGGCGTCTGCGCCTGTACACCCGCCGCGCACAGCGCCGCCAACAGGACGAGACCCCCCAGAACACGCAGTACGGACCCCATGCTGCACCCCCATTGCAGAGTCGGAACTTCACTTCAGCCCCTCGTTTCGCGGGAACGCGGCGTGAGGATGAGGGTCACATTCTACCCCGGCTGCAGCCAGTATGTCGCGCCCTGCCCTTCGGAAGTCCAGCCATCATAGAAACCGTAGCGCACATGCCACCACGCCATCCCTTCCGCGCAGACCGGTCCTTCGACCACGTTCAGCGCCGCGCCGCCGGGGATGGCGATCTGCACGAAGCTGGTCACGGTCGGGTAGGCGCGCAGGTTGTTCGGCAGACCAGGGCTGACCCGCGCCGTCCTGCCTGCTGCCAGCCGGGAAGTGGTGAAACCGGGGCAGAGAACCGGTTCGATCCAGTTGTTGGCGTAGCCCGCCGCTGTCCAGCCGACCGTGCCGCGATAATCGATCTGCCACCAGTACATGCCGTCGGCGCAAAGCGGTCCACCGACGTAAATGAAGGTGTCGTTCGCCGGGATCGAGCGCAGATAGCGCCCGCTCAGCGAAGCGGTGGCGCGCAGGCGGTTGGGTAAGCCCGGCGTCACCCGTCCGGTCGAGCCGAGCGGCGGCGTCCATGTCGCCGGCGGGCAGAAGGGCGGTGGGGTCGGCGTCGGCGGGTTGACGAAATACGGAACCGTCCAGTAGACGCCGGTGTTGGACCCTTCCGGCGTCCAGCCGTACATGCCGTTGTAGCTGACCAGCCACCAGTTCATGCCGTCGTAGCACGAGGGTCCGCCGACGACCATGAACACGCCGCCCGCCGGGATTTCTGCCAGGATGACGCTGTCGCCGCCGCGATAGGGCTGGCTGCGCAGGATGTTGGGCAAACCGGGCGTGACCTGCCCCCAGCTGCCGACGAACAGCCGCGCCGCAAGGACGGGCGCACAGTAGCCCTGTGCCGCGGCGGACGCCGGCGCCGCCGGCAGGGCAATCATACTGAAGAGGGCGAACAGGGCGAGGCAGAGATGCGCAAGGCGTGCTGCGCGGAAGCGATTTTTCTGAAACATGAAGACCATCCCTCGATCAAGCAGGTGGGGAGAAACATCACTATTCATAGTATGGGAAAGGTCGGGCGGTTCAACTCACACGACCGCCTGACGACTGGGCTACGTTCGCGTTTAGGTTTTCAAACAATTGGATGGCGGTCGGGGCGTCTTTTCGGACATTTACGCCTTTCCTCGGTCTCACGCCTGCCCTGCCGATTGAAGCCGCTAGGCTGACATGCTAAGATTGAACGCTGCTTCAGGCATGAAAAGAGGAACATGAGCGGCTACGCAGGTCTGGTCAATTTCGACAGCGCCCCCGTAAATCTTCCACTGCTCGACGCCATGACCGACCGCCTCGTCTATCGCGGACCGGACCGCCGGGCGGTGTGGAGCGCCGATGGGGTGGGTATGGGGCATACGCTGCTCATCACCGCGCCGGAATCGGTCGGCGAACGCCAGCCGATGACCCTCGACGACTGCACCATCGTCGCTGATGCCCGCGTGGATGACCGCGCCGCCCTGGTCGCGCGGCTGCGGGCGAACGAGCGCAGCGCGGCGGCGAGCCTGACCGAGCCGGATGCCGCGCTCATCCTGCGCGCCTATCTGGCGTTCGGCGAACGCTGCACCGACCACCTGCTCGGCGACTTCACCTTCGCCATCTGGGATGCCCGCCAGCGCCGGCTGTTCGCCGCGCGCGATCACATCGGAAAACGCCAGTTCTACTACGCGCAGCGCGGAGATACGCTGTTCTTCGGCAATGAGATTCGCCCGCTGCGGCTGGCGCTCGGTCCGGCGGCGGCGTTGAACGATCTGCACGTCGTCGATTATCTGATGTTCGGTCAGGGCTTCTGGCTGGACAAGACGACCACCCCTTACGCCGACATCCGCCGGCTCGCCCCTGCCGAACAGCTCAGCGCGCACGGCGGGCGCATCGAGACCCGCCGCTACTGGCAGTTCCCGGTCTTCGAGCGCAGCCTGCGCTACCGTTCCGAACAGGAATACCTCGATCACTTCCTGAACGTGTTCGGGGCAGCCGTCAAGGATCGCATCCGCGCGCCCAAAATCAGCGTCACCCTCAGCGGCGGCATGGATTCCTCGACGACCAACAGCGTCCTGTTCGACCTGCTGAACAAGGGCGAGATCAACGCCGAGCCGAAGGTCTACACCATCGTCACCACCGAACTGCCCGATCAGGAAGGGCGCTTCGCCAGCCTGGTCGTTGATGCGCTCAAGATTCGCCAGCGCCACCAGATCATCCCCAGCGATGGCTACGAACTGGAAAAGCCCTACGTCGATCTGCCGGCGATCCTGCGCATGGAGATGCAGGCGATGCGCGGCATCGACGCCCGGCGGGTCATGTCGCAGCACAGCAGCCAGATCATCTTCTCCTTCATGGGCGAAGTCCTCTCCGGCTCACACCCCATCTCCTGGTATTTGCGCTTCATGAACCCGCTGGATTTCGCGCGCGCCTACCGCCGCATCTGGCAGGTCTATCACAAGCGCCCGCCGCTGCGCCTGGGCGTCAAAGCGCGCCTGGCGGCGATCTTGCGGCGCAGATCGCGCGCGCCGCGCGTGCGGGTCGATTACACTTTTCCGGGCTGGTTTCAGCCGGATATCGCCAGGGCGCTCGACCTGCGCGAACGCTGGCGCTACCGCTGGTATGAAGCCTACGAGGATGAGTCCAAGCAGCACAACGAGATGGAGCAGTTCGTCCTCGCCTACGAGTGGAACAGCTATGACGAAAGCGATGCCGTCGATTTTGCGCCGGGCGACATTGTCGATCCGTTTGCCGATGTGCGCGTGCTGAGTTTCTTCGCCTCGCTGCCGCCGCTGCCCTGGTTTTACGGCAAATTCATGACCCGTCGGGCGATGATCGGCAGGCTGCCGCCGGAGATCGTCTATCGCTCCAAGCGCCCGTTTGGCGATGCCGATTCGCACCTGATCCGCAAACCGGAAAATGCCTGGATCGATGCCTGGCAGCCGCATCCGCTGATCGAACGCTACGTCCTGCGCGACCTTGTGCCGCGCGTCAGCGGGGAGCATTATCAGTCGCTCGCCGCCAGCATGGTCAATCTGCGTCCGATGCACCTGAACCTGTGGCTGGATTATGAGACGCGAGCGAACCGCCTCGCGGTGAGAGACCGATGACGCCCACGCTGCATCACTACTTCCTGTACGGCTTGCAGATCGCTTCGGAATATCCCCTGGAGGATATTCAGGAGGCGGCTGTGCGCGCTCAGCCCGATGTCCGCGTCTACGACGGGACGATGCCCGACGGGCTGGAGGTCGAATCGCCGCTGTGGCAGGCGCAGAACCGCTTCGACGACAGCCGGAAGACCTCGGAAGGAGAACAGGCGCAGCAGATCCGCCTGAGCGCCGATGGTCAATACATCCAGTTTCGCATCTGGCACGCCGCCACCGCCGTCTTCGAAGCGTCCGGTTCCGCCCTGTGGATCCGTTGGGCGGGAGAAGGGCAGCATGACATCAAGACCTTCAACATCCTGGGTCCGCTGCTCGGCTTTCTGCTGCACCTGCGGGGAATCACGCCGCTGCACGCCAGCGCCATCAGCGTGCATGGGCGCGCCGTGCTGTTCATGGGAGCATCCGGCGCAGGAAAATCGACCACCGTAGCGGCGTTCGCCCAGGCGGGATATCCGGTGATCGCCGACGACATCTGCGCCTGTCACGATCAGGGTGGCGTCCTGACCGTCGCTCCCGGTCACGCCCGCGTACGTCTGCTTCAGGACGCCGCCAGCGCGCTGACCCGCCGCCCGGATGGCGCGCTCATCGAGGTGCATGGCAGGCAGAAGTGGAACGTCAGCTTTCACAGCTACCCGCATGGGGAAGGGGATGCCATCCAGGCGGTCTACCTGCCGATTGCTCGGGTGTACTGGCTGGCGGAGCGCGAACCGCTCGTCCGGGCGGAGCGCATGACCGGCGTGAACGCCCTGATCAACCTCATGCGCAATATTTACCTGTGGTTTCTGATGGATATCGCCATGCAGAAGCGGGCGATGCTGCAAGCGAACCGGCTGATCAAGCAGATTCCGTTCTATCAGCTGCACGCCCCGCAGGGGCATGACCGGCTCAACGATCTGATCGCCTTCGTGGATCGCGCGGTGGATGAAGCGGGGGCGTGACCGCCGTTCGCCAGGAGTGGTGAAGGGCAGGCAACAAAAAAGGCATCGTCATCACGATGCCTTTTTTGGTCAGTGTCGTACCGGAGATTAGCCGATAACGCCGCAAATCTGCGAATCCGGACCCGGAAGCGTCTGCCCCGTCTGGATGATGACATCGTTGAACGGGCTGCCACCGGTGCAGAGCGTCAGTTCGTTGAGCGAACCATAGGTGACGACCTGCGGCGAATTGTAGACTTTCTTCTGTTCCTGCATGATTTCACTCCCCAATTTAATCACAGCCTGACATCAAGGATTATATATTCGGATGTGGGCATGAGTCAAGCGCTTGCGCACGCGAGACACCTAGTGAAATTGGTAAATATTTCGCGCCGCACGTCCGAATACGTCAGAATTATCATTCTGATAGCCTGAGTATAGCACGTTTTCGGAGCCTTGTTCCATGCAGAATCCATTGACCGGCGTCCGCATCCTCGACCTGACCCGCCTGCTGCCCGGCGGGCTGGCGACGATGATGCTGGCGGACCTGGGCGCGCAGGTGATCAAGATCGAGAGTCCGCAAGGCGGCGACTACGCGCGCTGGATGCCGCCGCTGATCGACGGGCAGGGCGCCTACTTCCGGGCGACCAACCGGGGCAAACGCAGCGTCATCATCGACCTCAAGAAGCCGCTCGGCGTCGATGTGCTGAAGCGGCTGGCGGCAGATGCCGACGTGCTGATCGAGAGCTTCCGCCCCGGCGTCATGGCGCGCCTGGGATTGAACACCGAGACGCTGCGCGCCCTCAACCCCCGCCTGATCGTCTGTGCCATCAGCGGGTGGGGGCAGACCGGTCCGGTTGCCCAGCGCAGCGGGCACGACCTCAACTATGCAGCGGCAGCGGGGCTGATCGGTGAGATGGGCGCGCCGCAGCCGTTCGGCGGGCAGGTCGCCGACGTGGGCGGCGCTTACAGCGCCGTCGGGGCGATCTGCGCGGCGCTCTT
>JABWBO010000226.1 GCA_013360465.1 Anaerolineae bacterium
CGCCTCGAAGTGGGCGTTCCAGCCCAGCGTGTCGAGATTCACGGGCGAGCTTCCTTTCATCGAGGGCGCCGCCACTCGGTGGTTCGGCGAGGGGCGCGGTCGGCGCGGCTGTGCTTCGCTCATCGTCTTGTCGGAATCGGACGCCATATTCCTGATCTCCTTCACCGTATCGCCGGGTGGGCTGGCAAAAACGAGCTTTTCTCTATCAAAAAGACACCGCCTCGCGGGCGGTGTCTTCCGTTTTACAGGGGCACTAGGACTCGAACCCAGACAAACGCTTTTGGAGAGCGTTGTGCTGCCATTACACCATGCCCCTATTTTGAACGCCTCGCCGACTTATTGTACAACCGGCGGCGCGTTCGGGTCAACGCACAATTGCGCGGGCAACAACGCGAAGCTGTCCGTCTGTGGAATTCAGACAGCCGTCATCTGTTCTGGAGAGTCTATTTCGTCTCGCGGTAGACGACGTGCCGGCGCACCAGCGGGTCGTATTTCTTGATTTCCAGACGCGCCTGATCGTTGCGCTTGTTCTTCTGCGTGTAGTACATGTGCCCGCTCTCGGTGGAGCGCAGCTTGACCAGTACGCGATTGCCTTTTTTCGCCATGACCTGACCTGCTCTGTATCTAGTGGGCGGTGAAGTGACCGCCGCAGCGAACCTGGTGAATAAAAAGAGCCTTTGACGGGACTTGAACCCGTGACCTCACCCTTACCAAGGGTGTGCTCTACCGGCTGAGCTACAAAGGCGCTTTACAAGTGGGCCGGGCAGGACTCGAACCTGCGAAGGCGTTCCGCCAGCGAATTTACAGTCCGCCCCCTTTGCCGCTCGGGACACCGACCCCTCTATTGTGAGGTTCATTTCCCCTCAAGCCACCGAAGGGACTCGAACCCTTAACCGTCCGCTTACAAGGCGGATGCTCTGCCATTGAGCTACGGTGGCGTACATAGACATTCTAGCACGCCGCCGAAGGGTGCATCAAGCGCGAACCGGACAGAGTGAAGATAGTGTATATGAGGGGCGGCGGGGTTGTCAATCCATTCTTGCACAGGCTTGTACAGGGCAATGCCCGACGCCGTCCGCGCGCGATTTACGGGGCATCAGGCGTGCCATTCCCCGGCAGCCAGGGCGGACTGTTCGCCGGCGAAGTATCCCAGGTCGCCGTTGGCATCGCGCGCGGCGACCGCAAAGCTGGTGACCACGCCGGCGTCTTCATGCCAGAGGACTCGTGTGGTCCCGACGGCGCGCACTTCGTCAAAGACGAGCGATCCTTCGTGGCGGATGGCAAGCACATATCCGTCGGCTCCGCTGACTGGCTCCCAGGTGAGTTCATAACCGCTGTCCGTCCTGCTCAGTATAGCAACGCGCTCTGGCGCGGGCAGACCAACAGCGAGGGCGTGGACGACGGTCAGAAGGGTGCGGGTCGCGCGGCGCAGGTACTCCGGGTTAACGTCGGCGATCAGGTCCAGCGGGGTGTGCTGGTGATAGCGGTTTTCCAGCGCCGAAGTGAAGCGCACGGCGGGGTAGCCTGCATTGCTGAACGACTGATGATCGCCGAAGCGATTGAGGCGATCCAGCGTCTCCTGAAGTTCGATTTGCAGATCCGCCCCGTAGTAGGCTGCATACGCCTGCGTCATGCGCGCCAGATGACGGGATTGCGACGGGTCATCCGGTGCGGAAAAGACGCGAATGGCGGCATCGTTGATCCTGCCGCGCTCGTCGGAAGAACTGCCGATGATGTCGAGATTGATCACCGCCCGCAGCCGACCCGGATGAAGACCTTCAGAAGGCAGATACTGCTCAACGAAGCGCCGGCTGCCGACCAGCCCGACCTCCTCCGCTGAAAACCCGACGAAAAGGAGGGTCGAGCGGTGCGGCGTTGAATGCAGGAGACGCGCCAGTTCCAGCAGCGCGGCGACGCCGCTGCCGTTATCGACCGCGCCAGGGGCGGCGGCGAAACCATCGGTGGCATCCAGGCTGATGCTGTCGTAATGCGCACCGACAAGGATGACCGCTGCGTCCTCGTCAGTGCCGGGGCTGATAGCGATGACGTTTTGAAGCGTCGAGGTTGTCCCCATCCACTGCGTCTGGAACTCCTGCGTCGTCACGCGCATCCCCGGCATCGCGGCGAACTCGTCCATCAGGTAGCGACAAGCCGCGCCGATCCCCTGGTCCGCCATGTGCTTGGGAGAATGCACGTGCCGGGTCCGAAAGCTTTGCAGCGACTCGATATGGGACATCAGCCGTTCCGCATCGACCTGTTCCAGCAGCGGCAGCAGCGTCGACGACAGCACCCTGAAGTGGGCGGGCGGCGCGCTGTTCGCCACCTCGATGCTGACCTCCTGCATACTCGCCGAGAATGTCCCGGCGCTGACAATGAGCAGGGCAAATACTATCGGCATCAGCGAGCGCTTCATCATCCCCCGTTCTGATAAGCATTGGCTGGCGTTCGGTAGGACAAGCGCGCCAGAACCGACCTCTGGCGCATGACGGAGCGAAACGGTGCGCGATGCGCCTGGTACGGTGATCCCCCCAGGGCTGGACAGCCCCCACACCTAACCTCACCCCAAAAATCTGACGATTTTTCGCCCGGCTCTGTTTGGAGAGAGGCGGTTGAGCGCAGCGAAACGGGGTGATCTCAGGCAATCTGTGATCCACTGAGCTTGATCTAATTGAATTGGGGATACTGCCGACTTGCAGAAACCTGAAAGTCAGTGAATCACGAAAGTTGAGTTTCAGTTCGCCAGGGGCTAAAGCGCCCCGGCTAAACGCAGAGACTATCCCACTGAAGGGGATAAAAGAGCGCCTTT
>JABWBO010000016.1 GCA_013360465.1 Anaerolineae bacterium
GCGCTGGGGCAGCCAGCGTCGCAGCAGTTGGAGCAGTTGCACACTCCGCTCCAGCACGGTCTTGTGTCGGCGTCCGCGCGCCTGATAATAGCGCTCGGACCGTGCCAGTACCGTCATCACCGGCAGCGCCCAGATGCGTTCTGCCCACGAAATGCGCGTCAGCAGCAGCAGGCTAATCCAGCGCAGTCCACTCGTTTTGACGAAATGACTGTGGCTGCTGCGCACCGGGTCACGGTAAATCCCGCGTGCGGCAATCTTCCGCCCCCACCGCCGCTCAATCGTCGGGTCAATCCCAAACACCAATGCCTCTCCCGGTTGTGTCAACGTCTTGACCAGCAGTTTCAGCAAGATTTGTGCCAGCTCCAGCGGCGACCAGACCGCTCGGTTCAAGACCTGATGATATTGAGCGAAAGCTTCACTGCTGCTCAATCCCATCACGCGCAGCGCTTCGCTCACCACGCGCTTTCCGGGTGTCAAAATCGCGCCAATGAGCAGGATTTGTGCTTTCATCCAAGTCGTGACCCCATAAAAACATGGCGCAAATGGGTCGATCCAGTCTATAACTATCGGCGGCAGGTTAAGCATGGTTTCATCCTTTGCTAGAGGTCTGAAACAGCTTATCCTGCCACTTTTCAGCTACCCATGTGCAAAGTCGAACTTAGAAACCCATCTTGTTACACTTGACCGGCAATCCTATAATTCCCCCCGCACAAAGCAACTTTCCGCCCACAGTGCCGTATCATTGATTGTCAAGTTCCTGGTTGGCGAAACTGTGTTGTGCGCCGCAGGTCCGTTTGACCAACAGCGTAAGTATCAGAGACTTGCTTCAGAAGCACCCTAGGAGTCCCCGCCGATGAAACGCGCTTTCAGTGCGCTCACCGCCCTTTCTCTGCGATTCCGTGCGGTCACCATCGCCCTTGCGGTGGCTGTATCCATCGCCGGAATTGTCGCCGTCACCCAGCTCAAACAGGAACTCATCCCATCCATCTCGTTCCCGCAGACGATCATCCTGGCGCAGGCGTCGGGCATGACCGGCGAACAGGTACTCGATGTCGTCACCAGGCGAATCGAAACCGCAGTTGACAGCGTGCCCCAGGTCGTCAACCTGGAATCGACGACGACCGGCGCATTCGGCGCGATCATCACCGCTCGCAACAACTTCGGCGAAGACCAGGAAGAAGTGCGCAGCGCCATCCAGGCGGCGATCGACGAAATCTGGTTCCCGCTTCGCCGCATTGGCGCGCCGGAAGGCGAGGACAGCGCCGCTTTTGCCGCCCGCCTTTTGGGCGATATGGCGGCTGAGCCGCTGATCTGGCTGCATGAAGGCGACTCCACTTTCCTGTTCCAGCTTTCCCCACAGGTCTGGTCGGCGTTGTCGCCCGAAACGACGACGACGCTCCTCGGCTACCTGGCGCAGCAGACTGAAGCCGGAGACGCAACAGGGAGCGCGCTGCGCAGCCTGGTCGAAAACGAGATTGTGCCGCTGCTCGACAATATCGAGCAGGTAGCTCGTGTGCAGGTCAGCGGCGGTCAGGTCCTGCCGGGCGCCGGCGGCGCACTTCCCGTCGCCGCCGAGTCTGGTGAAGGAGAGACCCAGAGTTTGCTCCTGGGTTTGACGCCGGAAGTCTGGACCATCGCCTCGGCGAAAGCGACCGCGGTCAGCGGGCAGCCCCTTGACGCCAATGCTGTCGCCGCCCTTGCCGCAGTCCCGGTGGACATCCCGCAGTCCGCGCCGGCGCTCCCCGAAAGCTGGCAGATCGACCGCTTCAAGGACGCCCGCGACCTGCGCGAGATGCGCACACTCACCCGTTCTGTCGGCGCGGTCATCAACACGTTCGCAGAATCTGGCGCAATCGTCGGAGCCATCGGGCAGACCGACGACCTGACGCCGGAAGTCATCCAGCAGATGCTCGCCATCGATCCGGCGCTGGTCGAATACTTCGAATCCGATCAGCTTGCCGCCATGTCTGCCGACGTATTCGCCGAACTCCCGGCGGAATACCTCGCCGGGTTGGACGGCTTCACGCGCGATGCGCTCGCCGCCAAGGCGATTGCCGAAGCCATCACCGGCAGCGCCGCCGAGGCAGCACCGGTCGATCTGCCCCAGGCTTGGCGCATTCAGCCGCCGCAGCTGATCCTCTTCTCGTTCGACGACATCCCCCTGGCATCGTTCAGTGTCGCCGGGACAGGACTCGACGAGGCAGCCGTCGTTCAGACATCGGCTGCGGAAGCCGATTCCGCCGTCGAAGCCGCTGCCACCGAAACGCCTCAAGCTGAAACCGTTGCTCAGACGGGCGACATTCCCGAAGGTCCGGCGATGCCGGCGCTGATGGGGCTGATCGGCACGTTCATCGGCACGGAACTCAACACCGCCGACGATCTGCTCGATATTCAGCTCTCCGGCGACCTCGCGGCGCAGTTGGGCGGTGGTTCTCTGCGCGCTGCCGATCTGCTCAACTTCCTGATGCTGCTCGGCGATCCAGATGCGCTCCCCGAAGGCGCGCCCAGCCTGCCCATCCCAGGCGGTCCAGGCACGATTATCAGCGCGATCAGCGCAGAAGCGTTTGCCTTCATCGCCGAATACGACGAAACCTTCGCTCCAACCCTGTCGGCTCAGGTCTACGATGCGCTCTCCGACGAGGTGCTGGCGCTGTCTGCGGCTCAGCCGCCGCTTGATCAGGTCTGGACGACGCTGGCGGGTCAACCTCAGTTCGCCGACAGTTCGCTGAACTCTGCGCGCGACCTGCTGATGCTTGGAAACGGCAGCGCAGCCGCCGCGCTCAACGGCATCAACGCCGCCGCGCCGGAAGCCTTTGCCGGCTATGAGGTGCGCCTGTTCAACAGTCTTACGCCCGGCGCACTGCGCTTCTTCGCCGTCAATGAACCAGCGTTCTTTGAGCAGCTTTCCGGCGCGGTGGTCGCCAAGTTCGCTTCCGCCGCCCTGGAGGAGGTTCCGGCATCGGTCATCGACGCGCTCGACGCCGACACGGCAGCGTCAGTGCGCGCCATCGCCAGCGGCGAAGCGCCATCTGCCGCCGAAGCCCTGGCGGCGCTCTATCAGCAGGATGTGCCGCCGGGCGACCCCAACGCGCCGGCGCTCGACCCGCAGTGGCAGTTCATCGGCGATTTCGTCGGCGTCGAACTGGACAGCGCAGACGACTTCGCGCGATTCTTCCCCAGCACGGCGAATTTCATCAACCAGTTCTGGGACAGTGCCCAGGGTGCATCCTTCGGCGTTGGACTGCTCGGCTCTCTGACACCCGACCAACTGGGTTATATGGTCGATAAAGAAGCCGACCTGCTGTCCAACCTGCGCATCGAAGCGCTTCAGTCGCTCTCTGCCGATCTGGTCGCCACGCTGCCCCAGGATGTTCAGGATCGCATCGCGTCCGGCGCTGTTCCGTTCGTCCCCACCAACACGGTCACCCGGCTGAATGGCAATTCCAGCCTGAACATCACCGTCTATAAGACCAAAGAAGCGAACAATGTCGAAGCCTTCCATATCGTCGAAGACGTCCTCGCCGAAATTGATGCTGAGCGCGCCGATGTGACGGTCGGCATCGCCTTCGAACAGGCGAGCTTCGTCGAAGAGTCGATCAACGGCGTCGCCCGCGAAGGCGGTTTGGGCGCTATCTTCGCCATTATCGTCATCCTGGTCTTCCTCAGCAGCGGAGCCTGGTCGCGCGGACCACGCGCCATCGTCGGCGTCGTCATGGTCGCCGTATTCCTTGGACTCCTGGCAGTGCTGATCTTCCAGCAGTCCGGGGCGACAGGCGGCGACCTGGGTGAGGCGTTCGAACAGCTTGATACAGTGGTCCGCGTCATGCTGCTCGGCGGCGCTGTGACCGGGCTGATCGTGCTGCTCTATCCCGGCAAACTGCCCTATCCCTCCTGGCGCAGCACGTTGGTCACGGCGATCAGCATCCCGCTTTCGGTCCTGATGGCGATGGCGCTGATGCGCTGGATGCCGCCCATCGTCCACGATGCGCTGCAATCGACCGGTTCGACCGATGGATTGATCGGCTTCATGATGCGCCTCTTCCCGTCCAGCATCACGCTGAACATCATGACGCTCTCCGGTCTGACCGTCGCCATCGGTCGCGTGGTCGATGACTCCATCGTCGTCCTGGAAAATATCTTCCGGCAGGTACAGCAGGGCGGCGACAAGCGCCAGGCGATCCTGACAGGCACGCGCGACGTGTCGGTCGCCATCTTCGCCGCAACCGTCATCACCGTCGTCGTCTTCCTGCCGCTGGGTCTGACCGGCGGCATCATCGGCGAGTTCTTCCTGCCCTTCGGTCTGGCGGTGACTTACGCGCTCGGCTCGTCGTTCGTCGTCGCGCTGACGGTCGTGCCGGTGGCGGCATATCTGCTGCTGGACGAGCGTGAGATTGGGCACGAAAGCGAAGGCGTGCCAGAGCGCGTCTATATGCCCGTGCTGCGCTGGGCGCTCGACAAGCGCGTCAATGCCTTCATCATCCTGGTGGTCGCCTTCGTCTCGCTGGCGTTCAGCGGTGTCCTGTTCGGCTCGCGCCCGCTCGCCTTCCTGCCAAGCTTCGGCGAACCGCAGATCACGGTATCCGTCTCTATGCCCGTTGGGACGAAACTGGTCGAAACCAACGCTGCCATCGAAGCGTTCGAGGGCTACATCCGCGCCAACTACAACGAAGACGAGATCGAAGCGATCAACACCATCGTCGGCGGTGGTGTCGGCTTGGAAAGCTTGATCCTGGGCAGCAGCGAAGTCAACGAGTCGCAGGCGCAGGTGACGCTCGGCATCCCGTCGCCGGAAGCGCTTGACGCGCTCACCGGCAGAATTCGCGCCGATGCGGAGCGTATGTTCGGACAAGGCAACGTCACCGTCTCCGGCGCGTCGCTCAGCGAACAGGGTTTCGGCGGCTTCGAGCTGGTCATGTCTGGTCCGCAGGAGGACCTGGAGGCGGTCAACGCGGCGGTGATCACGGCGCTGAACGAAACCGAAGGTCTGGCGAATGCCACCAGCAGCCTGGCGCAGGCGGGCGCAGCCGGCGGCGACTCGGCGACCTACATCCGTATCGACGGGCAGTCGGCGCTGAGCTTCTCGGCAGAGCTGGAGACACAGGATTCTATCGGAGTCACGCAGAACGCCATCAGGGCGATCCAGGCGCTCCCCGACCTGCCGGCGACGGTGACGGTCGAAGAAGGTTTCGACTCCCGCCAGCAAACCGAAGGCTTCGCCGCCCTGTTCACCGCGATGATGATCGCTATCGCCCTGGTCGTGGTCATCCTGATCGTCACCTTCGGCTCGATTGTCCACTGGCTGGACATCATCCTGAGCATCATGGTCGCGCCGGTCGGCGCGGCGGTCGCCCTGGCGCTGACCGACCGAACGCTGGGCATTTCGGCGCTGATCGGCATGCTCATGCTGATCGGCATCGTCGTGACCAACGCCGTCGTCCTCATCGACCGGGTGCTGGCGAACCAGCGCGAGCGCGGCATGAACACCCATGATGCCCTGTATGAGGCGGGCGGACGCCGTCTGCGCCCCATCCTGATGACGGCGCTGGCGACTATCTTCGCCCTCATCCCGCTGGCGGTCGGTTTGAGCGAGGGCGCGATCATCGCCTCTGAGCTGGGCACGGTGGTGATCGGCGGATTGTTCAGCAGCACCCTGCTCACACTGATCGTCGTGCCGGTCGCTTACAGCCTGCTCGACCCACTTCATAAGCGGCTGACCGGACGGCGCGGCAGGTAGCAGAGCGCCGCGATCTCGGCACGCGATAGCAAACAAAAAGCCCGGCAGCAGTGCCGGGCTTTTTTCATCTGCTCAAGACACGCGAAGGGTTCAGCCCACCTCAGTGATGTCCATATTCTGGTGTACGATCTCCAGCCGTTCGCCGACCGTTTCGAACGCATTCAGCGCGCGGTCCAGGTGTTCGCGCCGGTGGGTTGCCATATAGCTGGTGCGCAGCAGGCTGCTGGAGGGAGGGACGCCGGGCGGCACCACCGGGTTGGTGTAGACGCCTTCTTCAATCAGCGCGTGCCATGCCATGACCGTTCGGAAGTCCTCGCCAATGATGATCGGGATGATCGGCGTGTTACTTTTACCCGTGTTATAGCCAAGCCTCTTCAGCCCGGCGCGCATGTACTCGGCGTTCTCCCACATCCGCTCCACATGCTGAGGTTCCGTCTCCATGATGTCGAGCGCCGCCAAAGCGGCTGCCGCCTGCGGTGCGGGCAGCGCCGCCGAGAAGATGAGCGAACGAGCATGATGTTGAATGAAGTGGATGACATCTGCCGAGCCGGCGATGAAGCCGCCGATGGACGCGAAGCTCTTGCTGAACGTCCCCATGATCAGATCAACATCGTCGGTCATGCCGAAGTGATGCGCCGTGCCCCGTCCACCGCCGGTGACGCCGATGCCGTGCGCGTCATCGACCATAATGCGCGCGCCATAGCGCTTGCAGATCGCCACGATCTCCGGCAGGGGCGCGATATCGCCGCCCATACTGTAGACGCCATCGACGACGACCAGCTTGCCGGCGTCTTCTGGCAGGCGCTTCAGCACATCTTCCAGGCTGCCCAGATCGCTGTGGCGGAAGCGTTTCATTTCCCCCCGGCACATCATGCAGCCATCGACGATGCTGGCGTGATCGTCTTTGTCAACGATCACATAGTCGCCCTTCTGCACGACCGCCGTAATTGTGCCGACGTTCGTCTGGTAGCCGGTCGAAAAGACCAGCGCCGCTTCTTTTCCGACGAATTTCGCCAGCCGCTTGTCCAGCTCCAGATGCAGCTGAAGCGTGCCGTTCAGAAATCGCGACCCGGTGACGCTCGTGCCATAGCGGTCGATAGCGTCTTTCGCTGCCTGTCGAACGCGCGGATCAGTCGTCAGCCCCAGATAGTTATTGGAGCCGATCATCACCACTTCTTTGCCTTCAAACCTGGCGACTGCGCCTTCGGTATCGCTCAGTGCCCGAAAATACGGGTAGATACCCAGCGCCATCGCCTCCTTCGCTTGCGTGTAGGATTTCGCCTTGTCAAAAAGGTCAGCCACAACGGTTCCCTTCTGTGATTCTCATTGCGCCTAAGTGCGGCAGGAGTGATTCAAGTTTGGCTTCCGATTCCTATAAAGATAACACTGACCCAGGAAAAAGGGTATTGCATCCGTTGCCATGCCGCCGGGGATTCGTTACAATGGACACAATCACTGTATGAATCATGCTCAGGAGACTCAACAGGTATGTTGCTGAAGCGCCTGGTAGTGTGGGCAGTTTCGATGGTTCTGGGTTTCGCGGTGGCGACTTTCATCGTCATTGTGGTGCTGCCGAGCATCCCGGTGCAGGGCGGGCACTCCATCAGCCTCCAGCAGTACGGCGGGCAGTATCTCTTCTGGACGGGCTTCCCCATCGGTTTGATCTTCGTGGTCTGGCTGGACGCCCTGCTCGGCACCAGCATCCTGCCCGAATAAACCGCGACTGCGCTGAATGCTCTATCGGACGCCCTGGTCGGCGTCCGTTTGATTCCCCCCATCATGCACGCCGATGATGCCCTGACAGCGCGCCGACTGCGCTTCATCACCGCCCTGCTGGTCCTGGCAGCGGTCGGGGTCAGCGCGCTGGCGCTGCTGCTGGCTGCCGGTTGGGCTGATCCGCCGATCGCGCCTAAGCGCGTGTTGTCCGCCAGTTCACCAGCGGACCTGCCGCTCATCGATCCGTCCGCGCTGTCTCAGGACGAGGGCTGCACCTGGGCTGCCCTGCCGCTCGCTGACCTGACCGCCCCGGTCACGCTTCAGGCGGAGGCAGTGTTCAGCGGCGATCTGGCGGTCTGGGGGTTCTGGTTTCTACGCCCTGGCGAGCCGATGCCCACGCGCGTTGTGATCCACCCCGCAGGCAGTTACAGCCTGTCCAGCGCCCCGGCGCCAGACTGGACGCCTTTTCTACACATCCGCCCCACCAGCAACCACCTCTACCTGCACATCGCAGCAGATGGTCGCGCTGAGCTGCGCATCAACGGGGAGCTGGCGGTAGTCTTTGACGCCGGTGTGTTTGTGGATTGGCGCGGTGGGATAGTTTTTGACAGTTCTTCGCCGCCCACCTGGCGGCTCATCCAGGTTAACGGCAGCTAAGGCATTGTGCCCTGCTTCACAAGTCGGTAGTTTTTTGCAGTCTTCATCAAGTAGCATCGGGATACCATGACAGACCACACGCACACTTCTCGCTTACCCGGCTTCTACAAACGCCCGCTGGCGGAACGCGCCGCCATCGTCGCCCAATGGGCGAACCTGACTCCAGATGAGCAGGCGGTCCTCATCGGCGTGCGTGGGCTGAATGCCGCCGCCGCCGACAACATGATCGAGAATGCGGTTGGCGTCTATGCCCTACCCTTGGGAATCGCCACCAACTTCCTGATCAACGGCGTGGACGTACTCGTGCCGATGGTGGTCGAAGAGCCGTCGGTGGTCGCCGCCGTCAGCAACGCCGCGCGGCTCTTTCGCGAAGGCGGCGGGTTCACCACCACCGGTGACGAGCCGATCATGATCGGGCAGATTCAGGTGATGGACGTGGAAGATCTCTACGTCGCGGCGGGCGCGGTCAAAGCCAACCGGGCGCGACTGCTGGCGCTGGCGGACGAAGTCGGCGGTAGTATCGTCCGGCGCGGCGGCGGAGCGCGCGATATCGAGGTGCGCCTGCTTCCCGAAACCAGCGCCGGTCCCATGCTGATCGTCCACCTCCTCATGGATGTGCGCGATGCGATGGGCGCCAACGCCGTCAACACCGCCGTCGAACACCTTGCCCCACACGTCGAGGCGATCACTGGGGGGCGCGTCGTCCTGCGCATCCTGAGCAACCTCACCGACCGGCGCAAAGCCGTCGCCGAGGGCGCGATCCCGGCGACGGCGCTGGCGACCGAGTCGCTCAGCGGCGATCAGGTCGTCCAGGCGGTGGTCGAAGCAGGCGCGTTCGCCGAAGCCGATCCCTACCGGGCGACCACCCACAACAAGGGGATCATGAACGGCATCGACGCGGTCGCTATCGCCTGCGGTAACGACTGGCGGGCGCTGGAATCCGGCGCACATGCCTACGCCAGCCGGAGCGGTCGCTACACCAGCCTGACGCGCTACTGGAAAGATGCTGACGGCAGCCTGCGAGCGCGCATCGAGCTGCCGCTCAGCGTCGGCATCGTCGGCGGCGCGACGCGGGTTCACCCTGCCGCCGGCATTGCGCTGAAGATCATGGGCATCAGCAGCGCCGGACAGCTCGCCCAGATCATGGCAGCTGTCGGGCTGTCGCAGAACTTCGCGGCGATCCGGGCGCTGGCGACCGAGGGCATCCAGCGGGGACATATGCGCATGCACGCCCGCCAGATCGCCGTCGCCGCCGGGGCGCAGGGCGCGGAGGTCGGGCAGGTCGCGGCGCGCATGGTACAAGAGGACAACATTCGCGCAGAGCGCGCCCAAGCCATCCTGGCAGACATCAGAGGACAGTGATCCATGCAGAACATGAACAGCAGTGGTCGTTCAAACAGTGTGCTGATGCGTCCCGACCGCGCCGTCGGCATCGTTGGCTATGGCGCATACGTCCCGCGCTGGCGGCTGCCGGGGACCGAGATCGCCAAGCTGTGGACCGGCGCGCCCGATGGCAGCCCGGTACGCGAAAAAGCCGTCGCCGGTCCTGACGAAGATGTCACGACCATGAGCATCGAGGCGGCGCGCAACGCGCTCGCCCGTGCCGCGATTGACCCGCAGGCGCTGCGGGCGATCTGGGTCGGCAGTGAAAGCCATCCCTACGCCGTCAAGCCGACCAGTACGATTGTGGCGGAAAGCATCGGCGCGTCCACCAGCATCCAGGCGGCGGACTGGGAATTCGCCTGCAAGGCGGGGACCGAAGCGGTGCAGGCGTCCATCGGCATCGTCGGCAGCGGCATGGGTCAGTACACCCTCAGTATCGGCATGGATACGGCGCAGTCGCGCCCTGGCGATGCCCTGGAATACACAGCCGCTTCCGGCGGCGCAGCGTTTCTGCTCGGTCCCGCCGACGAAGCCGTCGCCGTCTACCAGGGCAGCTACAGTTACGTGACCGACACGCCCGATTTCTGGCGGCGCGCCGACGAGATCTACCCTTCGCATGGCGAACGGTTCACCGGCGAACCGGCGTATTTCCACCATGTCGTCAGCGCCGGACGGGCGCTGATGGAGATGAGGGGGTCGCAGCCGGCGGATTATCGCTACGTCGTCTGTCACCAGCCTAACGTCAAATTCCCGCAGCGGGCGGCTTCGATCCTCGGATTCAACGACGAGCAGATGAAGACCGGTCTGCTGGCGAACGAGATCGGCAACGTCTACTCCGGATCCTGCATGGTCGGGCTGACCGCCATCCTGGATGAAGCTCAGCCGGGCGACCGCATCCTGATGATCAGCTATGGCAGCGGCGCGGGGTCGGATGCCTTCGACCTGGTCGTCACCGAGCGCATCAATTTCGCTCGCGACCGGGCGCTGCGCACCCGTGACTACATCGCCCGCCGCACGCCGATTGACTACGCCACCTACTGCCGCTATCGCGGCTTGCTCAAACTGTAAGCGGGCGTTCGCCGCCGCGCCGACCATTCTTTAAAGGAAGAGGAAAGCACTATGCGTGATGTAGCGATCATCGGCATCGGTCAGACGCCCGTCGGAGAGCATTGGCAGCTGGGTCTGCGCGACCTCGCCGCCGATGCAGCCCGGTCAGCGCTGCAAGACGCCGGCATTGATTCAGTCGAGTCGCTGATCGTCGCCAATGCCTTTGGCGCGACAATCAGCTCACAGTCCCATCTCGCCCCACTGGTCGCCGATTTCGCCGGCTTGCGCGGGGTCGAAACCTTCGCCGTCGAAGCCGCCGAAGCTTCTGGAGGGGCGGCGCTGCGCGCCGGCGTGATGGCGGTCGCTTCTGGCGCGGTCGATACCACACTCGTGCTGGGGGTCGAGAAGGCTTCCGACATGATCGGCTCGGCGCGGGTGCGGGCGCGTACCGTCAGCCTCGACGCCGACGACGAAGCCGTCCAGGGCGCGACTCTGCCGGCGCTGGCGGCGCTGCTGATGCGCCGCTATATGGTCGAGTACGGCGTCGAACTGGCGGCGTTCGAAGGATTCAGCATCAACGCCCACGCCAACGGCGCGAAGAACGCCAACGCCATGTACCGCAACCTCATCAAGCAGGGAGCCTTCGGAAAAGCCCCGATGATCGCCGACCCGGTCAGCCTGTTCGACGGCGCGCCGGACGCCGACGGCGCGGCGGCGGTCATCCTGACGACCGCCGAGCGCGCTGGCGATCTGGTCCCCCAGCCGGTGCGCATCATTGGCGGAGGGGCGTCCAGCGACACGCTGGCGCTCGCTGAACGCGACGATCTGCTGTGGCTGCGCGCCGTCGAGCGTTCGACCGAGCAGGCGCTCCAGCGAGCCGTCATAAGCCGCGAACAGATCAACCTGATCGAGCTGACCGATACCTTCACCATCCTGGCGGCGTTGTCGCTGGAAGCGTCGGGCTTTGCGGCGCGCGGCGAGGGCTGGCGTCTGGCGCAGGATGGCTCCATCGGGCTGGCGAGCAGGCTGCCGATCAGCACTTTCGGCGGTCTCAAGAGCCGGGGCAATCCCGTCGGCGCAACTGGCATCTATCAGGCGGTCGAAGCCGTCCTGCAGCTGCGCGGCGCAGGCGGTGCGAACCAGGTATCGAACGCCCAGATCGCCATGATCCAGAGCGTGGGCGGGTTGGGCAGCACCGCTTTCACCCACATCCTCTCCACCTGATCGATCTCGTCAAGATGCATGAATGCTGGCGGTCCCGCCTTGTGCAAACCGAAACGGTCCGCCGGCATTGATCCGATCAATGGCGGATGAGAGAGAGATGTGAGGGGTTTTGACAGCATTTTGGACCTATCTCTTCGCCTGACTGACAGTTATTGACAGGGCTGCGGCGCTAAAATGCAGTCAACTTGTGCGTCATTGCACAAGCCCGCGAATGCAGATAAACGCCCGATTGCAGGGCGCGAGAGTTACAGGAGTATTGAACCATGCAGATTTCACGGCATTGGCGCTTGAAGGCAAAACGCTATCGTCTGGAAGGAGTGCGCTGTGGCAACGGCGATCTACGCCTGCAGAACCGCCCGGTTTCGGCAGTCGAAGAGCAGCCCACGCTGGTGACCTTCCAGCCGCAGGCGGTCCGCGTCCCGGTCAAGGCGTAACGCCATGTCGGAAAACCACCGCCCCGCCGCCCCGCCCCACGAGCGTCAGGCGTTCGCCGGAACCGGGGAGATCATCAGTTTCACGACCGTGCGCGAGGCTCCGGAAGGTTACGAAGACCAGGTTCCCTATGTGCTGGCGTTGGTGCGGCTCGACGAAGGTCAGATGGTCACGGCGCAGATCACCGACTTGGACGGTCCCCCCGCCATCGGCGACCGGGTCGAAATGGTGACCCGTAAACTGACCACCGAAGGTCCGCGCGGCATGATCGTCTACGGCTACAAGTTCCGCAGACCGGTGACATAGCCCCTACTCGGCATCACATCTGCCCTTTTGGAGCGCGGTGACGCGGCAGCCTTGCCGGGTCACCGCGCTCTTGTTTTACACCTCGTCGAAATCCTTCAGCAGCCCCGCAGCATCCCCTAGTATCTGCTGATGCGTCATCAGCCTCCGGTGGTGACCGCCAGCAGCGGCGCGATCACCAGCGAGACAATCGCCAGCAGCTTGAGCAGGATGTTGAGCGAAGGACCGGCGGTGTCTTTGAACGGATCGCCGATGGTGTCGCCGACGACGGCGGCTTTGTGCGCATCGGACTTTTTGCCGCCCAGGTTACCGCGCTCGATGTACTTCTTGGCGTTATCCCAGGCGCCGCCGGCATTCGCCATCATGACCGCCAGCAGGAAGGCGGAAATCAGGGAACCGAGCAGCACGCCAACCAGCGTTTCCACCCCGACATAGCGTCCCAGGTCGTTCCCCCGCCCGATCAGCGTCAGGACAGCGATGCCGACCGGGACAAGGACGGCGACCACACCCGGCAGCAGCATCTCACGGACCGCGCTCTCGGTGCTGATGCTGACGCACTTTTCATAGTCGGGCAGCGCCTTGCCTTCCATCAGACCGGGAATCTCGCGGAACTGGCGACGCACCTCCAGCACGATCTGCTGCGCGGCGCGTCCTACGGCGATCATCGTCCGGCTGCTGAAGAAGTAGGGGAGCATCGCGCCGAGCATCAGTCCCGTGATCAGGCGCGGGTCAAGGATAACGTCCTGAAATGTCGCGCTGTTGGTGGTGGCGTCGCCTGTCGCCTGGATGAAGGCGGAGATCAGCGCCAGCGCCGTCATCACCGCGCTGCCGATGGCAAAGCCCTTTCCGGTCGCCGCCGTCGTGTTGCCCAGGCTGTCCAGCGCGTCGGTGCGCTCGCGCACATGTTCGCCCAGTTCCGCCATTTCGGCGATGCCGCCGGCATTGTCTGCCACCGGACCATAGGCATCGGTCGCCAAAGTGATACCGAGCGTCGCCAGCATGCCGACCGCCGCGATGGCGATCCCATACAGCCCGCCCGCGCCGTAAGCGACCAGCGTGGCGAGGATCACAACCACCACAGGCACGACGGTGCTGCCCATGCCAACCGAAAGCCCCTGGATGATGACGATGGCGGGTCCGCCTACGGAACTTTCGGCGATGGATTTGGTCGGGCTGTAGGTGTCGCTGGTGTAGAATTCCGTGAAATAGCCGATCAGCACGCCGGCGATCAAGCCGGACAGGGTTGCTACAATGACGCCCGTGCCCAGTTCCAGGATCAGACCGATCACGATGATCGCCACCGCCACGCCGGCGCTCGCCGCGTAGACGCCCCGGCGCAGGCTGCCCAGCAGCGCCTGCTGCGTCGCCTTCTCTTCGGTGCGGACCAGGAACGACGCGCCAATCGCGACCAGGATGCCGGCGGCTGCCACCAGGATCGGGAACGCTTCGAGGCGCAGCTTGAGCGCCTCTCCCTGCAGGGCGACGCCGGGCAGGCTGGTCACCAGGGCGGCGATGGCGATTGCCGCGATGATCGAACTGGCGTAGCTTTCGAACAGGTCGGACCCCATACCGGCGACATCGCCGACGTTGTCGCCGACGTTATCGGCGATCACCGCCGGGTTGCGCGGATCGTCCTCCGGGATTCCCGCCTCGGTCTTGCCGACCAGATCGGCGCCGACATCCGCCGCCTTGGTGAAGATACCGCCGCCCACACGGGCGAAGATGGCAATCGATGTCCCGCCGAAACCGAAACCCGCCAGCGCACTGGCGGCGGCAATCGGGTCCATGCCGATGATGTTGGTGAACAGGATGAACAGCAGGCTGATCCCCAGCAGCGCCAGCCCGACGACCATCGTGCCCATGACCGTTCCGCTGGCGAAGGCGACGCGCAGTCCCTGGTTCAGGCTCTTCATCGCCCCGGCGGTCGTGCGAACGTTGGCGCGCACGGCGATGCTCATGCCGAAGAAACCGGTCAGCGCCGAAGCCAGCGCCCCGCTGACGAACGCCAGCGCCGTCCAGGGACTCATGCCCGAACCGGGGATGCCGCTCAGAATCAGCAGTACGACGGTGACGAGGGCGACGAGGATCGCTACATAGCGATACTCCCGCGTCAGAAAGGCGCGCGCTCCTCGCTGTACGAAGCCGGAAATCTCCTGCATTCTGCTGTTTCCAGCATCCTGGCGAAGGACCCATTGGGCGGTGAGGAATGCGAAGACCAACGCGACCACGCTGACGATCAAGGCAAGTAGCGACGCATTGCTGGTCAGAAACTCCATGACAGCTCCTTCAGGCTACATCTATGTTAAGATAAGTGGGAGACTGAGAAGTACGGATTATAGTGCAGATCGGCGCAGCTTCCAGAGTCGGTGAGGCATTTTTCGAGTCATCCATGTCACAGACGGCTATCAGAACCACCGGCGAACGCGGCGAAACCCTGGCATCGGAGCATCTTGCCGGGCAGGGATACGCCGTGCTGGTGCGCAACTGGCGCACGCGCGGCGGGGAAATCGACATCATCGCCCGCTCTCTCGAAGGCGTTATAGTCTTCGTCGAGGTCAAGACGCGGCGCGCCGCCGAGGCAGACCCTCTGGAAAGCATCACCCTCCGCAAGCGCCGGCGGCTGATCGGCGCGGCGCAGGTCTATCTGGCGCAGAATCACCTGACCGACGCGCAGTGGCGAATCGATGTCATCGCAGTGACATTCGCGCCCAGGCAGCCGCCTCACATCGAGCATTTCCAGGATGCCTTTGACTGGTAGACCATCCCTTCCCATTCCGCTGCTGGTGATCCTCGGCGCGACCGCCGTCGGAAAAACCGACCTGGCGATCACCCTGGCGCAGCGCCTGAACGGCGCGATCATCGGCGCCGACAGCCGCCAGATCTACCGCTATATGGACATCGGCACCGCCAAGCCAACACTGGAGCAGCGTGCCGCCGCCCCGCATCACCTCCTGGATATCGCCGATCCGGATGAAGAAGTGTCCCTGGCGCGCTATCTTCGCTCCGCTGCTTCTGCCATCGAGTCCGTCGCCAGCCAGGGGCAGCTTCCGATCCTGGTCGGCGGCACGGGGCAGTATATCACCGCCCTCGTCGAAGGCTGGACGCCGCCGGAAGTCCCGCCCGATCCGGTCCGGCGCGCGGCGTTAGAAGCCGAGGCGGCGGCGGTCGGCGTGCCGGCGCTCCACCGTCGACTCGCCCAGATCGACCCGCAGGCGGCGACGCTCATGGATGCGGGCAACCTGCGCCGCATCATCCGCGCGCTGGAAGTCATCGAAGCCACCGGGCAGCTGTTCAGCGCGCAGCGGGCGAAAAGTCCTCCACCCTATCGACTTCGCCTCCTTGGGCTGACGATGGATCGGGATCGACTGCGTGAACGCGCCAGCCGCCGGCTGGATCACATGATGGACGCGGGATTCCTGGACGAAGTGCGCGCCCTGCTGGCGCGCGGCTGCAGCCGCCGGCTGCCCTCGATGAGCGCGGTGGGTTATGGTCAGCTCGCCGCCCATCTCCTTGATGACCTTCCACTCGATGAAGCGGTCTCCCAGGCGAAGACCGCCACCCACGCTTTCATCCGCCGCCAGCTTTCCTGGTTTCGCGGGCACGATCAGGGTGTTTTGTGGCACAATATGGAATCTCTCGAACCTGAGGCGCTCGCCGCCGAGACCGCCGTCTGGCTGCGGGCTAACGCCGGTCAACCGCCTCCGCAGGGGGCGTGAAGGAAGATTGCTTTGTTTCGCAGGGGTGGAGACAGTCGTAATTCGGTCGTCGGGCTGATGCTGATCGTCGCGCTGCTCTTCTTCGCGCCGCGCTACCTGCCAAACCTGGTGGCGAACGTCGTGCCCGAACTCTACGAGGGCGCGCCCTGTGACCGCCTGCGCCTCGCCGAAGATCGCGCTAATCACCAGTCGCTCCTCGGTCGCGCCGCCACCGCCCCGATCAGCCTGACCGTGCGCACCGGCGCGCTTCCATCTGACCCCAGCGGTATCCTCTATGTGACCATCGCCGTAGTCAACAACACGGTTGGAACAGTGCCGTTCGTCTTCGACCCACAGCGGGTGATCGTCGGCGATAACAACACCAGCGGACTGGGCATCAGCTTCAACCCCGCAAAGTCGATCCCGGTCGGCATCGGTCGCCAGGACAGCGCCTCTGTCCCCGAAACCAGCATCCGACTGCTCCAGCCGCGCCAGCGCTGCCTCTTCACCGTTGAGATCCCGGGCGGCAATGTGCTTTCCGATAGCGACTTCGTCAACGGCGGGGTCGAGGTCACAGCGTTCTATCGCAATAATATCAACGGCGCGATCACCACCTCACCGATTCCCCAGGCGACGCCAGTCTTCACCGATCAGGGTTTGTGGACGGGTTTCGTGCAGTCCGCGCCAGTGCGCGTGCCCGGTCGCGGCGGATGAGCGATTCAGGTCAACCGATTCAAGTATAATTCAGTATGTAAGTTTGACATTTGTCTTCAGAATCAATCTGCGCAGCGAGGAGCGGCGGTGACATGTCCGACAAGAGTCCAGAGCGTCCGATCCTGATTGTTCAACAAGAGAAAGCGCTTGACCTCCACTGGACACTGCCCTCCGAGGAGGTCATCCTGGGACGGGGCGAAGACTGTGATTTGATCGTCTCGGAGCGGCAGGTCTCGCGCCAGCACGTCCGCATCTTCCAGCAGGGCGACCAGTACTACATCGAAGACCTGGAAAGCCGTAACGGGACCTGGGTCAACGGCGATCAACTGAAGGGCACGCGCCGGCTGAACAACGGCGACAAGATTCAACTGGCGATGACCGTCAAGATCGAATACGTCGCGTCCGGCTCGACCGCGCCGATGCCTTTCGAAGTCCCCGAACGCCTGGAAGGTGGGCGGCTCAAACTCGACATCGACTCGCGCCGGGTGTTCATCAACAACGTCGAACTGGACCCGCCGCTCAGTCCGCCGCAGTATCGCCTGCTTGAACTGCTCTATACCAACGTCGGGCGCATCTGCACCCGCGAACAGGTCGTCGAGGCGGTCTGGCCCGAAGCCTTTGGCGAAGGGGTGAGCGAACAGGCGATTGATGCGCTGATCCGCCGACTGCGCGACCGCTTGATGGAACTCGACCCCGACTGGCAGTACATCATCACCGTGCGCGGACACGGCTTCCGTCTGAACCAGGGATAACGATGAACCCAATTTTTCCAAGCCTTTCACAGGAACTCGAGGCGACGCTTCGCCGCCTGAATCCCTATTGGCGTGGAGAACCCCAGATTCAACTACCGCCTGTGAAAAGATGGGCATATTCTGTAGCTCTCAAGAGGCTCAAGTCCGGTCTGGCTAAGGCGACAGTTCTGACCGGACCAAGGCAGGTAGGGAAAAGTACACTTGTCCGCCAGATCATCCAGACGCTGCTGGACGAGGGTGTTGAGCCTCGCCGCATCTTCTATGTGCAGTTCGACGAACTGAGGGAACTCCTCAGGCTCACCGAACCAATACTCACACTGGCTGACTGGTTCGAGCAGTATATCCTGAAAGAGAGTTTCAATCGCGCGACGGAATCTGGGCAGCCGGCTTACCTCTTCTTTGATGAGGTACAAAACCTTCCCGAGTGGGCGCCGCAGATCAAATCCCTGGTGGATTCGAGTGATGTCCGAGTTATGGTCACTGGAAGCTCGGCGCTGCGCATCGAACAGGGAAGAGATAGTCTTGCCGGTCGCATCTCAACCCTGGAACTGGGGACGCTTTTTCTGCGCGAGATCATGGAGATTCGACGCGAAGAGACACTGCAACCATTTCTGGAATTCAACGGAATTACCCCACTTCGAACACTGGACTTCTGGCAGGACCTGAGAGCCTACGGAGAGCAGCATCGTGACGTCCGCCTGCGCGCTTTCAGCTACTTCTCAGAACGTGGGGCGTATCCTATAGCGCATAACCGCCCTGACGTGGAGTGGTCAGAACTGGCAGATCAGCTAAACGAAACAGTCATTCGAAGGGCGATTACACACGATCTGCGAACAGGTCCGCGCGGCGCAAAACGTGATCAGCACCTTCTCGAAGAGATTTTCCGGTTAGTCTGTCGTTATGCGGGGCAGTCGCCAACAACTTCCTCGATGGTCGAAGAAATCAGGCAGACTCGAGACGCAAACATAGGCACGCAGCGTGTCCTTCAGTACTTGAGATTTCTGGACGGTACACTGCTCATGCGTTTGATCGAACCCCTGGAACTCCGCCTCAAGCGAAAAAAAGGGACCTCCAAGATCTGCATCTGCGATCATGCGCTGCGTGCCAGCTGGTTGCAAGAGGTAGTACCGCTCTCGTCGGAGCAGCTTGAGACGCACTCCCATCTCAAAGACCTGGCGGGTCACATTGCAGAAAGCGCGGCAGGGTACTTCCTTCGATCTATCGTAGGCTTAGACGTAGCTCACTTCCCCGTGCGAGCAAGCGAACCAGAAATAGATTACGTAATCACTGTCGGAGAGCAACGTATTCCCATCGAGATCAAATATCGTTCGCGCATCAACTGGGCAACCGATACGTTCGGTTTGAGGAGCTTCATAGAAAAGACTGCTTATAACGCTCCCTTTGGCATTATGGTGACACTCAATGAGGAGCGCCCTATGATAGGTTCGAATATTATCACAGTGCCGCTGTCTACCTTGCTGATGATGCGTTGAAGGCACTGAGGATGTCGCCTGTCACGGGGGCATGGCGATCAATGACCGTCCTCTGCGAGACCGAGATTAGAGGCGACCGCCGCCACCTTCGCGCGATCTACCCTCCCATTGGTGCGCACCGCACCGCCGAGATGCACCTCCGGCACGCCGGTCGCCAGCGCGATCTGGCGGGCATTCGCCAGCATCACGCCGCCGCCGCAGGCGAAGTGGATGTCTGCGCCGTAGCGCCGAACCCACGCGCCGAGCAGTTCCCGCGACTCCCCCTGCCCTGCCTGCAAGCCGGACGCCAGCACGCGATCCGCCAGCCCTATGAGCGCCGTCAGCGCCGCGTCGGCATCCGCCACAGCCTCGATAGCGCGGTGGAACGTCAGGCGCACCACCGGGTTGACCGCGCGGCAGACCGCCAGCACGCTGCGAACCAGCGCCACATCCACCGCGCCCGCTTCGGTCAGTGCGCCGAACACCACGCCATCCGCGCCGCAGCGCATCACCGCCGCCGCGTCGCGCAAAATCTGCGCCGACTCTTCGGGCGAATAGACAAAGTCGCGGGCGTGGGGGCGCACCATCGCGTTCAGCGGCAGGCGCACCGCCGCGCGAATCTCCGCCAGGAGCGTCAGATCGGGCGTTAAACCACCGAGGTCCAGATCGCGCACCACTTCCAATTGAGTCGCGCCTCCGGCAGCCGCTTCGACGGCGTCGCGCGCGTCCAGGACGATGATCTCCAGCGCTGTGTTCACGTCCTCATTCCTCTTCGATAGCCCCCCCCGATCTACATGCCGTCGCAGTCACTCGACAATCATCTCCAGGTAGTCGTCGCGCACGACATCATCCGCCGAAATCCCCATGATCTGGAGCATCTGGCGGATACGCTCCGCCTTCAGTTCGGCATCGCGCGCCGACCAGGTGCGGCTCTTGATCTCGATGAAACGCGCCCCAAGCTGCGGCTTGATCAGCGTATCCAGGTTGACGTAGAAAAGCACGCCCTGATACAGGATATGCCAGCGGCGGCGGTCCTTTTGCAGTTCACGTTCCTCGGTCGGTCGGAAATACTCCCGGTAGAAACGCAGCGTGTTCGTCGCGTCGGCGATGAAGCGCGAGTAGGACAGCACAGTAGAACCGGGGAAGACGCGCTCTTTGTCCGGGGTAGTCAGGGTCAGGCGGGTGCGGCTGGTCCCCGGCTGACCGACGGCGTCGGCGCGCACGTCTTCGCGAAAGCGAATCCGTCCTTGGGAAGGATCGTCGAACAGGAACCAGGTGTCATACTGTGTGTAGTGATTGCTCTTCAGCACCTCAACATCGGGGTGACGCAGCAGACGCTCGACCGCCGCATCGCCGTCGTCGCTGAGACGCGCCTTCAGCTGCACCTCGAAGCTTTCGCCCTGGCGCAGCCCGCCAATCGCCAGCAGCTTGCTCAGCACGCTCGACTCGCGTTCGCGCAGGAAGGCGTCGATGCGCAGGGCGATATCGCGCGCCTCGCGCAGCACGGTTTCGACATCGACGGTCAGCAGCGCCCGGTCGCGCATCAGCCAGCGTCCTTCGCACAGCACGTCGGTCACGTCGCTGGACTTGCCGGCGTAGACGATGCGCGAATAGATGCTGTTGGCGTCGCGCTCGAACTGCGGTGTGTTGTGCACCGGATGTGCGTCCATGACGAGGATATCCGCCCGCTTGCCTGCTTCCAGGCTGCCAGTGATGTCATCGATGAAGAGCGCGGCTGCGCCCTGGCGCGTCGCCATCAGAAGCGCCTGCCGCGCCGGCAGCACCGTCGGATCATTGGCTTCGGTCTTGGCGAGGATCGCCGCCAGCCGCATCTCTTCGAACATATCGAGATCGTTGTTGCTGGCGGGTCCATCGGTGCCGATGCCGACGTTCACCCCCTGCCGGAGCATCGCCGTCACCGGCGCGATGCCGCTGGCGAGCTTTAGATTGCTGGTCGGACAGTGCGCCACCCCGGCTCCGGCGTCAAACAGGGTCTTCATCTCCGGCTTGGTGATATGAACGCAGTGCGCCGCCAGCACTTTGGCGCTGAGCAGACCGACTTCGTGGACATGCTCGACCACCGTCTGACCGATCTCGTTCAGGCTGTTCTCGACTTCCAGCCGCGTCTCGGCGATGTGGATCAGCAGCGGCACGTCCAGCTCGCGCGCCAGGTCGGTACACAGGCGGAGCGACTCGTCGGGGTTGGTATAGGGCGCGTGCGGCGCGACCGCCGGGGTGATCAGCGGATGTCCCCGCCACGCTTCGATAAACGCGCGGCAGCGGGCGATCCCTTCCTCGTAGCTGCCGGCGTCAGGCGTCGGGAATTGCAGGATCGATTGTCCGAGGACGCCGCGCACGCCGGCGCGGGCAGCCGCCGCCGCCACGTGTTCCTCGAAGTAGTACATATCGGCGAAGGCGGTCACGCCGCTGCGGATCATCTCGGCGCACGCCAGCAGCGTGCCCAGTTCGCAGAATTCCGGCGTGACGAACGTCCTCTCGGTCGGCATGACATAACCCAGGAGCCACACATCCAGCCGCAAATCGTCCGCCATGCCGCGCAGCAGCGTCATCGGCACATGCGTATGGGCATTGATCAGCCCTGGCAGCACAACCTTGCCGGAACAGTCGATCACTTCTTCAGCCCGATAGGCGTTCAGGATCGCTTCGCGCGCCCCTACCGCAAGGATGCTGTTGTCATTGATGGCGACCGCGCCGTCATGGAACACCTCGAAGTGTTCGTTCATCGTCACGACGATGCCGCCGCTCAGAATCTTTTGAACGGTTTTCATGGAATTCTCCCTTGCGAATTGGCATGATTATATGCCTAGTGTAAACTGTCTCGATAGCGCCGCAGTCATACGAGTTGGTCTATGTTCAGACGCCTACAGCCGCACCACACGATCACCCTTGAAGCCGGGATCATCGGCTTGTTCTTTATCCAGGCAGCGCGCTTGCTCATCCCCATGATCTACAGCCGCGCCGCCGGGGCTTCGGTCGTCACCGCCTTGCAGGCAGCCAGCGCGATCCTGCCCGACCCGCTCCCGGTCGATCCGGCGCTGGTCACCGGCGAGATGACCCTCGTCGGCGCATTCTTCGCCCTGCCGCTGGTCGGCTCGCTGCTGATGCACCTGCCGATCATGCCGCTGATCACCGCGCTGCTGGTGATCGCCGGGCGACTGCTCATGTTCGACCTGGGCATCATGACGCCGACGGTTGCAGCAGGTCTCACCGTCAGCGCCGGGCTGTTCTACCTGCTGACGACGGCGCGCCATCGCCTGCGCAGCCTTCCATATATGTTCGCCCTCGGTTTCAGCGCCGACATGCTCATTCGCATGGTCGGCAACACGGTCGATCTCTCGCTGGTGTCCGGCTATCTGAATGTGCAGATTGCCCTCTCGGTCGCGGCAGCGCTGCTGGCGCTGATCTCGCTGCTGCTCAGAAATCGCGCAGCCCGCGCCGACGACTCCAGCATCGCGGCGGATCGCGGCTTGATCCCGCTGTGGGGCGCGCTGGGGCTGAGCGGTCAGCTCTTCCTCTGGCTGGCGCTCTTCGGGCTGCCCAACGCCGTCGCCGCCCGCGCCGGGGTCGATTACACGCTGTTCGCCCCGGCGATCCTGGGCGCGGCGCTGCTGCCGATCATCCCGGCGGTGCGCGGTTGGGCGCGCGGCTTCATCGGCGCGGTCGATGGCGGCGCGCGCGGCTGGCTGTGGCTGCTGCTGATCGCCCTGTTGATCGTCCTTGGCACGCGCCTGAGCGGACTCGTCGCCGGTGTCAGCCTGACGGCGGCAGCCCTGCTGTCGTCGCTGCTCTGGTGGTGGATCGCCCGTCCCAAAGGTGAGAAGGAACGCTCGCTGGGCGGGGTCTACCTGCTGATCGGCATGGTGCTTTTCGGGATGCTGATCGTCGGCGACAGCTTCACTTTCGAATACGCCTTCGTCCGCGACTTCACCGGCGACTTCGCCTTCCTCAATCCCTACGTCCCGCCGCTCCTGCGTGGTTTTCGCGGTTTCGGCTTGGGTCTGCTGCTGCTGGCGCTGTTCATCGCCGCCATCCCCATGGTTCAAACGCGCCGCCGCATCCCCTGGGCAGCGAACGCTTCGCCGCTGGTCTCTCTGCTGGCGATCCTGATCGTCGCCGGCGTCGTGGTGGGCGCGGTCGCTGCCGTGCGTCCGCCGGTCATCGTCGGCGTGCGCGGCGCGCCTTCGATCCGCGTTGCCACCTACAATATTCACGGCGGCTATGACCAGTATTACGTCGATCAGCTCGAAGGCGTCGCGCGAACCATCCAGCAGAGCGGCGCTAACGTCGTGCTGCTTCAGGAGGTCGAAGCCGGGCGTCTTGCCAGTTCGGGAATCGATCAGTCGCTCTGGCTCGCTCGCCGCCTGGGCATGGACCGGCGCTACTTCGGCACGAACGAGGCGCTTCAGGGCTTGGCGGTGCTTTCCAACATCGAAATTGCCTTCGCCGATGGCGATCTACTGCCCAGTCTGGGCAGCCAGACTGGCGTTCAGCGGGTGCAGATCGTGCCCGACCAGGAGGTCGTCCTGACGGTCTACAACACCTGGCTCAGCCCGCTCTTCGACTTCGGTGACGGCGCGTTTTCCAACCAGGAGCAGGATCAGCAGCAGCAGATCAGCCGTGTCCTGGGAAGCATGATCGGCGGAAACGCCTGCTCGCTCGACCTGGGGCGGGCGGTGCTGGGCGGGACGATGCACAATGTCCCCGATTCGCCGCTGCTTCAGACGGTGCGCAGCGCCGGCTTCAGCGATCCGTTCGCCGGGCTGCCCATCGAGGTGAGCGCCACTTTCGCGCGCCAGGGGCAGCCCCGCGCCCGCTTCGACTATCTGCTATTATGCAATCTGCCCTCGGAGGGCGTGGGCGTGCTGAACACCGAAGCGAGCGATCACCGCATCGCCTATGCCGGGGTGGTGCTGACGCGCTGATCTTCGACGCGGACGCAACGCTTCAGGCAGGGCGAATCAGAATCAGGCGGGTGATACGAATCGTGCCGCGATTGACCAGCAGTTCGATCCGGCGGATCGAGCGGGTGGCGTCGGAATCGTCGCCGATCAGCACCGGAGCGCCGGCGGCGAGGTTGACAGCAGCGACCGAGTGCAGAGGTGCGCTGGCGTTCGCGGAACTGAAATAGAAGAGCGAGGCGCTCTCTTCGCCGATTGTCGGGAGGAGTTCGACGAGCGCCGCGCCGACCGTGTCACGCAGGATGTCGATGCGCAGCCGACTGCGAGCGCAGGACCCAACCGCCCCTTCGACCTGGAGCAGCAGGTCGCCGGCATCTTCGCCGATCTCCAGGCGGGCGTTGGCGCAAGTCAGCCCATCGGGCGGGACCAGCGAGAAGCGCAGATTCCAGTCGGCATAGGACGCGGCGTTCAGCGTGTAGGGCGGCTCGATCAAATCGGCAGGCGGGCGCAGCGCAAAATCGACCTCGAACGGGTCGCCGCTCAGCGTGATCTCGAACAAGCCGCGATTGTCGCGTTCGTCGACCTCGGCGACCTCCGTATCGACATCGATCACCAGCTGCGTGGTATACGCCCCCCACCAGCCATAACTGACCGGGAAACTGATGTTCTTCGAGCCGTTCGGCGGGATGCTTTCAACGCGCCCGACCAGCGTATTCTGGCGCACCGGCTCTTGCAGGCTGGCGTCCCACGACCAGTTGAACGGTCCTGATTCCGCCTCACCGTTGTTCAGAATCGTCATGCTCAGGATGAATACCTGCCCTGGCACAGGCAGACGCGGCGAGGTACGTAGTCGTCCGACACTGAGATTTGGAAGCGCGGGCGGCGTGGTCGGCGTCGGCGTCACCGAAAGCGTGGGCGTCGGGCTGGGTGGCGGAGGAGCAAGCGAAGGCGCGACGAAGATCAGCGCCAGAAAGAGGGCGGTCCCGACCAGCGCGGGCAGCAGCGCGCGGCGCAGAGTCCGTCGCACCGGCGGCTCCGCCAGCGGATCACTGTCGCCCGGCTCACGCCGGATCTCGCCCGGACGCGGTGCGATGTAGCGCGACAGCCCGGCGATCAGGTCCTCCGGAAGCGCAGCGCCGGCATCATCGGGGATCGGCACGAACTGGATATTGGCAAGGCGGGACCAGGGTTCGCCCGCCAGCAGGACCGGGAAGATCGGCTTGCGCAGCCGTTCCGCCAGCAGGACTTCGCGCTCCACCCAGTCCGAAGACTGGCTGTTCGGCGACATGACGACGATGAAACTGTCGCAGGCGCGGATATTCTCTTCGATGCGCCGCCACCAGCGCTCGCTGGGGACAAGCGCCGTTTCATCCATCCAGACCGGGAAGCCCGCGTTTTCCAGCATGCGCCGCAGGCGACGTGCGAACTCGATATCCTGCTTGCTGTAGCTGATGAAAACATGAGCCATGAGCAGCGCTACCCCTGGGGTTCTGGCTCGGTTTCGCCGAGGATATCCGGCTCAGGGTCAGCGCTCAACGTCCTGCCGCTGATCTTATAGCGCAGGTATGCCTCCATGAAGCCGTTGAGATCGCCATCCAGCACGGCGTTCGGGTTGCCCACTTCATAGCCGGTGCGGTGATCCTTGACCATCTGGTAAGGGTGCAGCACGTAGGAGCGAATCTGGTTGCCCCACCCGGCATCGACGTTCTCGCCCTTGAGCAGCGCCAGTTCCTTCTCACGGCGCAGGCGCTCCATTTCCAGCAGGCGCGACTTGAGGATTTGCATCGCGCGTTCGCGGTTCTGCGTCAGGCTGCGCTCGTTCTGGCAGGTCACGACGATCCCCGTCGGCAGGTGCGTCAGCCGGACAGCCGTCTCGTTCTTCTGCACGTTCTGTCCGCCCGCGCCGCTCGACCGGTAGGTCTCGACCTTGACATCCTTCTCCGGCACATCGATCTCGATCTCGCCCTGGATGTCGGGCCACAGCTCGACCTTGGCGAACGAGGTGTGCCGGCGCGCCGAAGCATCGAACGGGCTGATGCGCACCAGACGGTGAACGCCGGTCTCGCTCTGAAGATAGCCGTACGCCATATCGCCTTTGATCGAGATGCTCATGCTCTTGATGCCGGCTTCTTCGCCTTCCATCCGGTGGATGTACTCGACCTTGTAGCCGTTGCGCTCGGCAAAACGAAGATACATGCGTTCCAGCATTTGCGCCCAATCCTGGGCTTCGGTGCCGCCGGCTCCGGCGTGAATCGCCAGGATGGCGTTTTCGTTGTCATAGGGACCGGCGAGCATCGCCTGAAGCGACATGCGTTCGACCTCGCCGGCGAGCATGTCGGTCTCCTGTGTCAGTTCTTCCAGGAGCGACGAATCGCCCATGCCCGCCAGTTCCAGGGCGTCCAGGATGCGCGCATGAAGGCTCCCCCAGCGCTCGACCTCCGCGCGCAGCTTGGAGATCTCCTGCATGACCTTCTGCGCCGATTCTGGATTCGACCAGAATTCCGGCTCGCCAGCCTGCGCCTCCAGGCGTTCCAGGCGGCGTTTCTTGGACTCAATGCCCAGGCGCTCCATGAAGCCGGCAATCGCTGCCGCAAACCCATCCAGTCGTGCGATCAGTTGTTCCATAACGCTGCTTGAACCCTATTTCTCGGCTTCGTCGTCGAAGAGGCTCTCGACGAAGTATTCGGGCTGGAATAAGACCAGATCATCCATTTTCTCGCCGAGTCCCACATAGTGAATCGGCAGACCGAGATCGTGATTGATGGCGAAGATCATGCCGCCCTTGGCGGTGCTGTCCAGCTTGGTGACGATCACGCCGGTGATTTCGACCATCTCGCGGAATTTCTGCGCCTGCTGCAAGGCATTCTGTCCCGTCGTGCCGTCCAGGACCAGCAGCGTCTCATGGGGCGCATCCGGCACGATCTTGCCGGAGACCTGGCGAATCTTCGCCAGCTCGCCCATCAGGTTGAAGTTGGTGTGCAGCCGCCCCGCCGTATCGACGATCAGCACGTCGAACCCGCGCGCCTTGGCGGCTGCCGTCGCATCGTAGACCACCGCCGCCGGGTCGCTTCCCGGCTTGTTGGCGACGACCGGCACATTCACCCGCTCGCCCCACTTCTGAAGCTGGTCGATGGCAGCCGCGCGGAACGTATCGCCCGCCGCCAGCATGACCTTACGCTGGTTGACGTTGCGCAGACGGTGCGCCAGTTTGCCAATGGTCGTCGTCTTGCCGCTGCCGTTGACCCCGACGATCAGGATGATCGACAGCTCGCGCCCGCTGATGTTCATCGCCGGCGGCAGACGCAGCGAGTCCTTCAGGACGGTCTTCAGCAGCTTGCGCAGTTCGGTCGCCTTCTTGATATTATCCTTGCGGGCGCGGCTGCGGGTTTCTGTCAGGATCGCCTGCGTGGTGGGCACGCCAAGGTCCGCCTGAATCAGCAGCGCTTCCAGATCATCCCAGGTATCATCGTCAATGACATCCGGTCCGCTGAGAAGCTGCCCTATGCGTCCAAAAAAGGACTGGCGAGTCCTCGACAATCCGTCTCGAAAAATGCCCACTTCACCGCTCCAAATCGGGGGAAAACACGCGGTTCAGTATACACCTCGCCAGGGGTCAAGACAAGACGAGCGTCGGCGTGACGCCAAGCACATGCTTGATCTGCCGTCGCTTTTTGTTTCTAATCTCACCCATCAATGACACGGGCAGGGGCGAGGTGATCGTGACGGACGAATTGACCCATATCGACGACGCCGGGCGGGCGCAGATGGTCGATGTCGGCGGGAAACCGGACAGCGAACGGATGGCGTCGGCGCGGGGTGCAGTATTCATGAAGCGGGAAACGCTGGCTTTGATCCGCGTCGGCGCGCTGAAGAAAGGCGACGTGCTGACCGTCGCCCGTATCGCCGGGATCATGGCTGCCAAGCGCACCGCCGAGATCATCCCACTCAGCCACCCCATCGCGCTCACGCACATCGCCGTTGAGATCGCCCTCGACGAAGACGCCGACGCGGTGCGCATCAGCGCGACCGCCAGGACCACCGGCAAGACGGGGGTGGAGATGGAAGCGCTGACTGCCGTCTCCGCCGCCGCCCTGACGGTGTATGATATGGCGAAAGCGGTGGACCGTTCGATGCGCATCGGCGACATCGAACTGATCGAGAAACGCGGCGGGGTTCACGGCGACTATCATAAAGAGTCGTGAGCGCGCCTCCGACAGATTCTGAGAGGGCTGCCTGCCATGATCGTGAAAATCCTGCTGTTTGCGACGCTCAAGGATCGCGCCGGCGTCAAAAGCTTCGATCTCGCCCTGTCCGACAGCGAAATAACCGTCGCCGCGGTGCGCCAGGCGGTCGCCGTGCGCTTCCCGGCAGTCACCAAACACCTGGAGACGGCAATCGCCGCGCTCAACGAGGAGTTCGCCGCTCCAGAGATGACGGTGAAGGATGGAGACAGCATCGCCTTCTTCCCGCCGGTGAGCGGCGGCAGCGGCGAATCGCCGGCACATCCGGAGATCTTTCTCCTGCCGGATGCGCCTTACAGCATCGACGCCATCATCGCCGCCATCACCATCCCGGCGACGGGCGCAGTTTGCATCTTCAGCGGCACGGTGCGCGGCGAGACGACTTCCGTCGGTGAAGCGCAGCGGACCCTGCGCCTGGAATACGAAGCCTATGCCCCGATGGCGCTGACGAAGATGCGCCAGGTCGCCCAGGAGATACGGATGCGCTGGGACGGCGTACAGGGCATCGCCATCGTCCAGCGCATCGGCGTGCTGGAAGTCGGTCAGAACACGGTGCTGATCGCCTGTTCGTCGGCGCATCGCGACGGCGGATGCTTCGAAGCCGCGCGCTACGGGATCGACCGTCTGAAGGAGATCGTGCCGGTCTGGAAGAAGGATGTGCGT
The DNA here is from genome assembly GCA_013360465.1 of Anaerolineae bacterium. GTDB lineage: Bacteria > Chloroflexota > Anaerolineae > Aggregatilineales > Phototrophicaceae > Flexifilum. The sequence goes on from JABWBO010000016.1 coordinate 28,953, forward strand.
CCCGACGGAAGCGCCTGGATCGAGGGGGGATACTATCCGACTCCGCAGGATTGACGACAAGTTGCGTTATACTCCGGTCATGCGCGACGCGCACATGTGGAGGAATGGGTGAATGACACGCAGGGTGGTTGTGACGGGTTACGGGGTGATCTCTCCCCTGGGACAAAGCGCTGCTCAAACGTGGGAGAATCTCAAAGCGGGGGTGAGCGGGGTGAGCGCCCTCACCCGTTTTGACTCGTCTACTTCGCAGGTGAAGATCTCCGCCGAAGTCCGCGATTGGGACGCCTCGAAATTCATGTCCCCAAAAGATGCGCGGCGGCGCGACCTGAACGAACAGTTCGGCGCAGCCGCCGCCAAGATGGCGGTCGAACACGCCGGTATGGTTGTCGATGATACGAACCGCATGCGCACCGGCGTCATCATCGGGTCGGCGGTGGGCGGCATCGGCAGCTATTGGGCAGAAGCAAAGAAGGTTTTTGAGACCAGCGACCTGCGGTCCGTGACGCCGTTTGGCATCCCCATGCTGCTGGTCAACGGTGCGAGCGACATCGTGAGCATCGACCTGGGCGCACAGGGACCTTCCTATACGCCTATCTCCGCCTGCGCGACCGGCGCGGACTGCATCGGTCACGCTTATGATCTGATCCGCTACGGCAAGATCGATCAGGCGGTCGCCGGCGGCTGTGAAGCGCCGATCATCCCCATCGGCATCGCCGCCTTCGACCGCACCGGCGCCTGTTCACGCATGAACGACAACCCAACCGGGGCAGTGCGCCCGTTCAGTAAGGATCGCGCCGGCTTGGTGTTCGGTGAAGGTGCGGGCGTCCTCGTCCTGGAAGAGCTGGAACACGCCAAGGCGCGCGGTGCGACCATCCATGCCGAGCTGGTCGGCTACGGCTGCACATCGGATGCTTTCCACATCACCGCCCCGGAGCCGGAAGGCATGGGGGCGAGCAACGCCATCCGCCAGGCGCTCGACGACGCGGGCATGCTGCCGGAACAGATTCACTACATCAACGCGCATGGCACGGCGACCTCGCTGAATGATGTCATGGAGACCAAAGCGGTCAAGCGCATCTTCGGCGATCACGCCTACCGGATACCGATCAGTTCCACCAAGAGCATGACCGGTCACGGCATGGGTGCGACCGCCGGCATGGAGGTCATCTTCAGCATCATGGCGATGCGCGACTGTATCGCGCCGCCGACCATCAACCTGGAAGAGCCAGACCCCGAATGCGACCTGGACTACGTGCCGAACCAGGCGCGCGAGATGCAGATGGACTGCGTCATGTCCAACAGCTTCGGGTTTGGCGGACACAACGTCTCACTGATCATCAAGAGGTTCAATGGCTAAGCAGCAGCCTATAAGCGCGCGGCAGCGCGCCGCGCCGGCGGTGCAGGTCGATCCGCCCGGCAGCCAGCACGACGACGCGGCGGCTGAATTCATGCGCAGCAGTGCCCTGCCCTTCCGAAACCTGGCGCTGCTGCGGCAGGCGCTCACCCATCCGTCGTACCGCAACGAGCATCCAGAGGTGAACGCCGACAATGAGCGCCTGGAATTCCTGGGCGACGCCGTCATCGACTTCATCGCCGGCGAGCTGCTCTATCTGCGCAACCCCACCATGCCGGAAGGCGATCTGACTCGCCTGCGCGCCTCGCTGGTCAGGACGGACTCGCTGGCGGAGATCGGGATGCGCATCGGAGTGAACCAGGCGCTCCGCATGGGTAAAGGTGAGGAGGCAAGCGGCGGACGCCAGCGCGGCAACAATGTGTGCGCCGCCTTCGAGGCGATCATCGGAGCGCTCTATCTGGATCGCGGCATGAAGGCGGCGCGCAATTTCGTTCAACCTCTGCTCGTCGAACGCCTGGAAGCGGTCGAAGCTGCCGCCCTCGACCGCGACGCCCGCAGCAGCCTTCAGGAGATCGCCCAGGCGCGCCTGGGACACACGCCGCGCTACGAGGTGGTCGGGCAGACAGGTCCTGATCACGACAAAGAATGGACGGTGATCGTCCACATCGGGGAGATGATCGCCGGACGAGGGGTGGGCAAGAGCAAACAGGCGGCGAGCCAATCGGCGGCGAGCGACGCGCTGGAGCGTATGGCAGATCGCTGACATCGGCGAGGCTTTGCCCTAGCCGGCTATTAAACTTCTCTTGACAATCCGACAGAGGATCGTATAATTTCTCGGTACGGTAAACATAATTGACTTCGGTCAACTCACCCCAGGCGCTGAATGAACCTTTCAGACGCTCTTTTCTTGTCTCTACACATCGTATCAACACATACGCTTTCCCATGTGATGGCGCTGTAGCGCAGAGGAGGAAACGCCTTGGAGGCGAAAGAATTCAGGGCACTCCGCGTAAGTCTTGCCTCACCGGAGCAAATTCGCTCCTGGTCCTATGGCGAGGTTACAAAGCCGGAGACGATCAACTACCGGCGTTTGCGTCCAGAAAAAGACGGTCTGTTCTGCGAAGCGATCTTCGGTCCCACCCGCGACTGGCAGTGCTACTGCGGGAAGTACAAGAACGTCCGCTACCGGGGCGTGATCTGCGACAAATGCGGCGTCGAAGTGACCCGCGCAGCAGTCCGCCGCGAACGCATGGGGCACATCGAACTTGCCGCGCCGGTGGCACATGTCTGGTATACCCGCCGCGTCCCCAGCTACCTTGGTATGCTGCTCGACGTAGGACGCCGCAACCTGGACCGAGTCCTCTACTTCGCACAGTACGTCGTCACGCATGTCGATGAAGAAGCCCGCGCGAAGGCGCTGGGGCGCGTCGAGCGTGAAGTTCAGCAGAAAGAGAGCAGTCTGGGCAGCGATCTGGAGACGCAGATGAGCGACCTGCGTTCCCAGCGCGATCAGCTCCTCGGCGACTACGAAGCGCAGACCAAGGCGCTCCGCGTTCACTACGAGGGTGAATTCGAACGCCTGATGGAAGAGATGATGAACGAGGCGCGCCGCGTTCAGGGGCGCATCGAGGCGCTCATCGGTCAGGCGGCGCCTTCCGACATCGACTTCCCCACCGCCAATGTGGTGATCGTGGCGAAGGGCGAAACCGTCGAGACGGGGCACATCTCGCAGGTGCAGAATATCGTTCAGAATCGCATCAGCCAGCTGCAGAGCGATACCGATGCGATGCATCAGCAGCAGCTTGCCGACCTGAATCAGGAAGCCGGCAGGATGGTCGGCGAGACGACGCTTCAGCTCGACAAGCACATGTCGGAACTGAATGAGCGGGTCTCCAGCATTCGCAGCCAGGCGGAGCGCGCCCGCGCTGAAATGACCGAACTGCGCGTACTCCAGTTCCTGTCTGAACCGCGCTACCGCGAACTTAAGCAGCGCTATGGCAATGTCTTCCAGGCGGATATGGGCGCGGAAGCCTTCTACGAGATCCTCAAGAGCGTCGATCTCGACAAGATGGGGACCGAGCTGTGGCACGAAGTTCGCACCACCCGTTCCAAGCAGCGCAAGAAGAAGGCGACCAAGCGACTGCGCGTCGTCGAAAGCCTGCGCAAGAGCAGCAACCGCCCGGAATGGATGATCCTGACGGTGCTGCCGGTCATCCCGCCCGATCTGCGCCCGATGGTGCAGCTCGACGGCGGACGCTTCGCCACCAGCGATCTCAACGATCTCTACCGCCGCGTGATCAACCGCAATAACCGCTTGAAGCACCTGCTCGATCTCGGCGCGCCGGATGTCATCGTGCGCAACGAGAAGCGTATGCTTCAGGAGGCGGTGGACAGCCTGATCGACAACAGCCAGCGCGGCAAGGCGCTCAGCCGCCGGGGACGCCGCGAACTCAAGTCGCTCAGCGACATGCTCAAGGGTAAGAAGGGACGCTTCCGCCGCAACCTGCTCGGCAAGCGCGTTGACTACTCCGGTCGTTCGGTCATCGTTATCGGTCCACGCCTCAAGCTGCATCAGTGCGGACTGCCCAAGACGATGGCGCTGGAACTCTACCGCCCGTTCGTCATCAGTCGACTCGTCCGTCACAACTATGCCAGCAACGTCAAGGGCGCCAAACGCTTCATCGAGCGCGAAAAGCCGGAGGTCTGGGAAATCCTCGAAGAGGTCATCAAGGAACGCCCGGTCCTGCTCAACCGCGCCCCCACCCTGCATCGACTCGGCATCCAGGCGTTCGAACCGCAGCTGGTCGAAGGAAAGGCGATCCAGATTCATCCTCTGGTCTGCGCCGCCTTCAACGCCGACTTCGACGGCGATCAGATGGCAGTGCATGTGCCGCTGAGCGACAAGGCGGTCCAGGAAGCCCGCGAGCTGATGCTGAGTACCAAGAATCTGCTCAAACCCGCCGACGGTCAGCCAATCGTCGGTCCGGCGAAGGATATGGTGCTGGGCATCTACTACCTGACGATGGATCCCACCATCGAAATCTGGGTGAAGCCGGACCGCGCCCAGGACTTTCGCCGCTTCGACTCTATTGTCGCCAAGCCAGAGGTCAAGGTCGCTGTCGCCGCCCGCACCACCGGCTATTTCTGGTCGCAGAATTTCGACATCCCCGGCTTGACGGTCTTTGATGAACAGGTCGAAGTGGATGACCAGGGCAAACGTAAGGTCACCCAGAGCGCCATCGACGCCGCTATTCAGGCGGTCCTCAGCGGCGACGCGGACTGTATGCTCGTCAACACCATCGAGATGCGCAAGCTGCTCAAGAAAAAGAAGATGACCGGGCAGCTGGTCGAGGCGAACCTGACCGAACGGCGACTGGTCGTCGATCTGGATGAAGTCGAATCGCTGATCAACCTGGGCATCGTGCGGCTGCACACGCCCATCCTGCTCGGCAACTTCTACGACGATCCGACGCGCACGCCGGAACAACCAGAAGCGACCACCGTCGGGCGCGCCCTCTTCAACCGCATCCTGCCGGATGAAATGCGCTTCGTGCAGGAGACCCTGGGCAAAAAGCAGCTTCAGGACCTGGTCGCCAAGTGCTATCAGAAGCTTGGTTCGGAAAAGACCACCGACATCGTCGACGCCATCAAGGATCGCGGTTTCTACTATGCGACCATTTCCGGCACCACGATGGCGGTCACCGACCTGACCGTGCCCGATCAGCGCGCATCCGTCCTGGAAGACGCCGAAAATGTCGTCGAGCGCGCCGAGCGCGACTTCCGTCGCGGTCTGCTGACCGAAGAGGAGCGTTATCAGCGCACCATCGATGTCTGGAATCGCACCAAGGACACGCTCCAGGACCTGATCCGCAGCACCATGAACCCCTACGGTCCCATCGCCGTCATGGCGCTCTCCGGCTCCACCAAAGGCGGTTTTGGTCCGATCACGCAGCTCGCCGGCATGCGCGGCTTGATGGCGGACCCGTCGGGGCGCATCATCGACCTGCCCATCCGCAGTCACTTCCGCGAGGGGCTGACCGCCCTGGAATACTTCATCTCCACGCATGGCGCGCGCAAGGGTCTGGCAGACACCGCCCTGCGTACCGCCGACGCCGGCTACCTGACACGCCGCCTGGTCGATGTCGCTCAGGACATGATCATCAATCGCACCGACTGCGGCACGCAGTCGGGCATCTGGGTGCGCCGGCGTGATGATGTCGCCGGTCAGAAGCTCTACGAACGTATCATCGGGCGCTGCGCCGCTCAGGATATCTATGATCCGGAGACGGGCAGCCGGATCGTGGCGCGCAACGGCGTCCTGGACGAAGAGGTCAGCGAGGCGATCCAGAACAGCAAGCTGGAAGAGGTCTATGTTCGCAGCCCAATGACCTGCGCCCTCATTCACGGCTGCTGCGCCCTGTGCTACGGGCGCGACCTGGGACGCGGCGATATGGTCGAGATTGGCACTGCCGTCGGCATCATCGCGGCGCAGTCCATCGGCGAGCCGGGCACGCAGCTGACGCTGCGCACCTTCCACACCGGCGGCACGGCTCAGGCGTCGGGCGACATCACCAGCGGTCTGCCGCGCGTCGAGGAAATCTTTGAAGCGCGCAAGAAGCCGAAGGGCGAAGCCGTCCTGACCGACATCGGCGGCGTGATCCGGCTGACCAAGCGCGAGGACGGTGTGCGCATCGCAACCGTCATCGACAGCGAAGTGAAGAACGAAGAGCATCGTGTCCCGGCGGGCTGGACGATCAACGTCGAGGACGATCAGAAGATCGAAGCAGGAGCCATCCTGGCGCTTGACGAAGACAGCGGCGAGAAAATCGTCGCGACCATGCAGGGTCTGGTCTACATCGAGACCGACGCGAAGTCCAAGTCGGCGGTCCCGCCGCGCACCATCTATGTCCGCTACGAGCGCCGTCAGGAGGCGGAATACGAACTGCCCTCCAGCGCACGGCTGGCGGAAGGCGTGGTCGATGGCGGTGAGGTCTATCCGGGGCAGCAGCTCACCGAAGGTTCGAAGAACCCGCACCGCATCCTGCGGATCATGGGTTCTGAGGCGACAGCGCTCTATCTCCTGAAAGAAGTGCAGGAAGTCTATCGTAATCAGGGCGTGAACATCGCCGACAAGCACTTCGAGGTCATCATCCGCAAGATGATGAGCAAGGTGCAGATCACCCGGAGCGGCGACAGCGAACTGCTGCCCGGCGAGCTGGTGGATAAGCTGGCGCTGATCGACCTCAACCAGCGGTTGATCGAGCAGGGCAAAGACCCGGCTGCGGGCGTGCCCGTGCTGCTGGGCGTCACCAAGGCGGCGCTCAACACCGACAGCTTCCTTTCGGCGTCGAGCTTCCAGCATACCATTCGCGTGCTGGCAGGCGCAGCCATCGAAGGCAAGCTCGATCAACTCTACGGTCTCAAGGAGAACGTGATCATCGGCAAGCTCATCCCTGCCGGCACGGGCTTCTTCACCTACCAGGACCGCGAGCTGGTCGCGCCGGTGACGACGCTTGAAGCGCAGGGCGCGCTGGATGCGGTCAACGATTTCGACGACGACGACGACGCCGACGAGAACATCATCCGCAGCGTCGATCACGACTAGACCCGGTCTGCCGGATCATCCTTCATCCAGGAAAATGCGAGAACGGGCAGCCGTTCTCGCATTTTTTGATCACCTTGCAGGTCGCAGGCTCTCAAGCCAACACCTGAGAGAAAAACACATTACATTCATCATGTCATTACGGCATGACATTCGTCCCGATCTGCTTGGCTTTCATTTCACATTTCAGTTACACTCCCGTTTCGGACACGAACACTCATCTCCTGTGTCCGGGCGCAATTCCTCTCCACATCTCCACAATACCGGGCTTCGCGATGAGTGCTTCGTATGGCGCGTCTCATCAAAGGACCTACTTAGATGCAAGCAATGCAAGGCATTCAACCGTTTGAGCAGCTCATGATCCTCATCGTGCTGGCAACCGCCTTTGTGGCACTAGGTTATGCCTATTGGCTGGCTCGCCAGACCTTCGCTGCCGACAAAGGCAGCGCAGCCATGCAGCGCATCTGGGGCTTCATCAAGGATGGCGCAAACGCCTACCTGCGCACCCAGCTGCGCACGATTGCCATTCTCATCGTCGTGCTGACCGTCGCCATGTTCCTGAGCGTGGCGCTGGTCAAGCCGACGGGCGAAGCCAATGAGCTTTTCTGCCCCACCGAGGTTGAGGCAGCGTTTGCGGCGGACATCGCCGCCAATGCGCCCCTTCAGCCTGCTGAAGAAGAAGTGATGGCGGCGCTTGAATCGCGGGCGATGACCGCCAAGCAGGTCGCCACCAGCTTCGAGTACAGCGAGTTCAACCCGGAGCGTGTCGCCGCGCGCGTGGCGTGTTCCTCCGCCGTCACCGGCATCGCCATCGGGCGGGCGCTGGCATTTGCGATGGGCGCGATCTTCTCGGCGACGGTCGGCTTCATCGGCATGAACATGGCAGTGCAGGGCAATGTGCGCGTGGCTGCTGCGGCGCGTTCCAGCTTCAAACGGGCGCTGACCATTGCCTATCGTTCCGGCACTATCACCGGCATGCTGACCGACGGTCTCGGTTTGCTCGGCGGCACGCTGATCTTCATCCTGTTCGGTAAGGCTGCGCCCGATGTACTGCTCGGCTTCGGCTTCGGCGGCACGCTGCTGGCACTGTTCATGCGCGTCGGCGGCGGCATCTACACCAAAGCGGCAGATGTCGGCGCGGACCTGGTCGGCAAGGTTGAAGCCGACCTGCCGGAGGACGATCCGCGTAATGCTGCTGTGATCGCCGACCTGGTCGGCGACAATGTCGGCGACTGCGCCGGCATGGCGGCGGACATCTTCGAGAGCTATGAGGTCACGATTGTCTCCAGCCTGATCCTCGGACTGGCGCTGACCGCCCTGACCGGGCAGCTCTTCTGGATCGTGCTGCCGCTGTTGGTGCGCGGTATCGGCGTGGTCAGCTCCATCGTCGGTACGTATGCGGTGTCGCTGTGGCGTGTGGACGATGCTGAAGAGGCGATGTACAAGAGCTATGAGATCTCCAGCGCCATCACCATCGTCTCCACCTTCCTGCTCGCCGTCTTCTATGCTGGCAGTCGGGACCCCGGCGGCGATCTCCTGTCGCACCTGTCTCTCGGCTCCCTGGTCGCCATCGGCGTGGCGCTGGCGGTCGCCTTCAACCCCTTGACGGCATACGCCACCAGCGCCAAGGGCAAGCGGGTCCGCAGCATCGCCAAGGCGACGGCGTTCGGTCCTGCTCTGGTGATCCTGGAAGGCATCTCGCTCGGCTATTTGTCCAGCGTGTGGTCGGTCCTGGTGATCGTCGCCAGCCTGATCGCCTCGATCCTGGTCTACAGCGTCAATTTCCCGCCGGACCTGGTGACGCCCGTCTTCGTCGTCGGCGTGGTGGTGGCAGTCCTGGCGATTGGACGTGGCTACATCCGCAAGAACATCGTGGGCGGCATCTTCCAGGCGTTGTGGGTGATGGTCTTCGTCCTCTTCCTGATCAGTATGCGTGATGTGGGCGCGACGGATCGCTTCCTGTACACCCTGTTCGGCGTCACGCTGATCGGCGTCGGGATGCTTTCGCACACGGGCAACAACGTCTCGATGGACACCTTCGGTCCCATCTCGGACAATGCCAACGGCGTGGCGGAACTGGCGGGCGAAGATTTCGACGATAATGCGCGCCAGATCCTTGCCGATCTCGATGCGGCGGGCAACACCACCAAAGCCATTACCAAAGGCATTGCCATCGGCTCGGCGGTCATCGCGGCGGTCTCGCTGTTCGGCTCATTCTTCATCGACATCGAACGGGTGATGCCCGAAGAGCGCCTATCAACCTTCAGCCGCTCGATCAATCTGGCAGATCCGACGGTGTTCGTCGGCGTGCTGCTCGGCGGGGCGCTGCCCCTGCTCTTCGGCGGTCTGCTGATCAAAGCCGTGAACCGCGCCGCCGGTTTCATCATGGCGGAAGTCCGCCGTCAGCTGCGCATCCCGGAAATCATGAGCGGCGAGAAGACCCCCGATTACGCGCAGGCGGTCTCGATTTCGACCCGTTCAGCGCAGGCGGAGCTGATCCCGCTCGGTCTGATCGCGATCCTGTCGCCCATCGTCGTCGGGCTGCTGTTCAAGGAGCAGGCGCTCGGCGGCTTCCTGGTCGGCGTCATCGTCTCCGGTCAGCTGCAAGCGGTCTTCATGGCGAATGCCGGCGGAGCCTGGGACAACGCCAAGAAATACATCGAGGATGGCAACTTCGGCGGCAAGGGCAGCGCCAACCACAAGGCAAGCGTGGTCGGCGACACGGTCGGCGATCCCTTCAAGGATACGGCAGGTCCCGCCCTCAACCCGATGATCAAGGTGATGAACCTGGTCGCCCTGATCCTCGCCCCGCTGATCGTTCAGACCCAGGGACCGGAAGCGACCATCCCGGTGCTGATCATCTCGATCATCGGTATCGTCCTGATCGTCTGGTCGGTGCGGCGCAGCGACCGCGATGAGCAGGCGGTGGATATCCCGCTGCCTTCGTCATCGTCGGGCGATTAGCGCGTCACAACTGCATAGGGCGCATAAAAAAGAACAGGGGGCAGCCGCCTCCTGTTCTTTTTCGTGTTTCTGGGGATCAATCGTAGGTGTCGAGATTCACTTCCGGGCGGATGGCATCGTAGAGCATCCAGTACAGCGGGCGTTCCGTGTGATTCGCCGATCCGATGATCACGTCGCCGGACTCGCCGGGGACCACCAGGCTGTAGGCGGTCCGCTCATCACCGTTCTCGATCAGCCCGGCGAGGGTGGCGAAATTGAGATTCCAGATCATGACGGGACCGATGAACCCCTGCGCCTGGGCAATCGCCAGCGCGCTGATCGTGTAGTTCGCCTGAACCCACTTGCTGTTCCGCAGAATCCACTCATTGCCCGTGCCCGCCGGCTGGTTGATGAAGCCGTCCCAGGTCGCATAACCGAATTCGGTCACCCACAGCTGCGGCGCGCTGTGTCCGTTTCCAACCATGATCTGGCGGTAATCGCGCAGGTTGTCGGCGAAGAAAAAATGGGGATCATCATCCCACCCGCTGGCTCCGCAGCAGGTGGCATCGGGGGCGTTGCTCCAGCTGTAGGGGTGAATCCCGACGGCGATGTCCTGATAGTTGCCTAGTCCCGCCGCGTACATCTCCCGCAGAAAGGCGCGGTCGTCGCGGCTGCCGGCTCCATCCCCGGTCGGCGCAAGCCCGGCGGTGACGATGGCAATTGTCGGAGATAAGGCTCTGATGGCGCTGTAGGCGGATACGAACAAACGCATGTAGCCCGAACCATCGAAGGGCAGCGCGCCCGTCCATTCCGGCTGAAGGTTCGGCTCATTCCAGACTTCAATCGCGTCGATGGTCCCGCCAACCTCGGAAAGGATCTGCGTCAGAAAACTGGCGAGAGCCGCCGGGTCATCCGGCGGTCCGTCAGCATTCTGCGTGGAACGCGCCCAGTTCGGCGCTTTGGCGATGCTCAGCAGGATGCGAAAACCGCGCCGGTCGGCGTCTTCCAGGTACAGGCGGGTGCGCTGCCAGTAGGCGCTCAATTCGCCGGGTCCGTTCGGCGCGACATCGCGCCAGGGCAGTTGGACCTTGATCCAACCGAGCGGTAGATGCTCGTTCAACCGAAACATCGCCTCGTCCCAGTCCGCCTGCTCCAGATTGATGTCCAGCTGCATACCGAGCCGGGTGCGATCCAGGTCCGGCAGGACATCGGGGAAGAGCGCCCCCCCGGTCGCCGGCGCAGGCGTGGCAGCCGCCGCTTCGCCGCCGGTGATCGGTCCGCTGGTGACTGCCGGCGTCCCGGTCGGCGCAGGGGCGAAGGTTTGCGGCTGGTAGCCGGGTCCGATGACGGGTCCAAACCAGGTAACGGTCGGAACCTGTTCGCCTCCCAGCCCATCGAGGCTGCTCAACCGCATCGGCAGCGTCGTGGGCTGCACAGCGACCGCCTGTATCGACGAGCCGAACGCTGCGGCGCGCTCCTGGGATTGTGTCGCCAGGGCGTCGGGGTCAAACGGAGTCCGCTGCGCGTCGTTGGGGGTCAATGAGACGAGAGACGGCGCATACGGCATACACGCCGCCAGAAAACAGACCAGCGCCAGGGTAAGAAAAATGCTCAATGAGGTCGGTTTTGCCGTCATGAATGACCTTTGTGTCGGATGCACCACCCTAAGATAGACGAGGACGAGCAAGAGATCAAGCACAGACGCCCGGCGGTTTCCCTACCGTAATAGATCAACTTCGTGGTATAATAGAACATTAGTTCCGTCGGTTGACATGCGCGACACCTCGCGCATAGAATGAGCGCGCCTGCCGGAAATGATCGATCAGGTTCCGGCGGGGGCCCATCACGGCGCAGCACGATGTACCACGACCTTCAACCGAAAGCCCTTCCAGGACGATTGCATGTCTGCTTCGGCTGTAGTACCAGTCAACATCAGTACGGAGATGCGCGAGGCGTATCTCGACTATGCCATGAGTGTGATTGTGGCGCGCGCTCTTCCCGACGCGCGCGACGGACTTAAGCCAGTACACCGCCGCATCCTCTACGCCATGTACGATATGGGGCTGCGGTCGGAATCGGCGTACAAGAAATCCGCCCGCATCGTCGGCGAGGTGCTGGGAAAGTATCACCCGCATGGCGACGTCGCCGTCTACGAGACGCTCGTCCGTCTGGCGCAGGATTTCTCCATGCGCTACCCGCTGATCGATGGTCAGGGGAACTTCGGCAGCATCGACGGGGACGGCGCGGCGGCGATGCGCTACACCGAAGCGCGCATGACGCAGATCGGCGAGGAGCTGCTCGTCGATATTGACATGAACACGGTCGATTTCGGCGAAAACTTCGACGGCACGCTCAACGAGCCGCTCGTCCTGCCTGCCAGCATCCCCAACCTGCTGGTCAACGGGGCGTCCGGCATCGCCGTCGGCATGTCCACCAACATCCCGCCGCACAATATGGGTGAGGTCTGCGACGCGCTGCACTACATGCTTCAGCGCTGGGACTCCCTCGATGATGTTGCGGTCGAAGACCTGCTCCAGTTCATCAAAGGTCCCGATTTCCCCACCGGCGGTATCGTCTATCGCCATGTCGATGGGCTGGAAAACGGCGACGACTCGCTGGTCAGCGCTTACGCCACAGGACGCGGCAAGATCACCATGCGCGCCAAGGTGCATTTCGAAGACATGGGGCGCGGCAAGTCGCGCATCATCGTCAGCGAGCTGCCCTATCAGGTCAACAAGTCAGCGCTGATCGAGCGCATCGCTGCCCTGGTGCGCGAGGGCAGATTGGAAGGCATCGCCGACCTGCGCGACGAATCTGACCGGCAGGGGCTGCGCATGTCTATCGAGCTTCAGCGCGGAGCGGAACCGACGCAGGTACTCCAGCGCCTCTTCAAGCTGACGCCGCTTCAGGAGACCTTCAGCATCATCATGCTGGCACTGGTCAACAACGAGCCAAAACTGCTGACCCTGAAGCAGGCACTTAAGGTCTATCTGGATCATCGCATCGTGGTGGTGCGCCGCCGCAGCGCCCACGCGCTTCAGCAGGCGCGCGACCGCGCGCACATCCTGGCGGGTCTGCTCAAGGCGATGGATCAGCTCGATCTGGTGATCGACACGATCCGTAAGTCGCGCAATGCCGAATCGGCGCGCAACAATCTGATCCGCCTGCTGTCGATCAGCGAAATTCAGGCGCAGGCGATCCTCGACATGCAGCTTCGGCGGCTCGCCGCGCTGGAACGCCGCAAGATCGAGGATGAATACCAGGAAAAGATGAAGCTGATCGACTACCTTGAAGGGCTGCTGGCGGACGAGCGCAAGCTGCGCGACGTGATCGCCGAGGAGCTGCGGACCATCAAAGGTGCTTACGGCGATCAGCGGCGGACGATCATCACCGACGAGACCGCAGGTCGCACCATCACCGTCGAATCGCTGACCCTCCCCCAGGAGAAGACCTGGGTGCTGTTTTCGACATCAGGCAGGATCGGTCGGACGATTGGCGGGACGATTCCAGAGCTTCACAGCGCCGCAGACGACCCGCCGCGCTTCGTCGTGGAGTCCGATTCGTCGAACATCATCTACCTGTTCAGCAGCGCCGGGGCATGCGCCACCGTACTCACGCATCAGCTGCCGCAGATCGAGCAGGCGGTGGACGGCACATCCTTCCGCGATCTGACCGCCTTCAAGAACGGCGAAGAGATCACCGCCGTACTCAGCCTGCCGTCATCGGCAGAGACCGGGCTGCTGTGTTTCGCAACGATGAAGGGTGAAGTCAAGCGCCTGGCGCTGAGCGACCTGCCCGGCATGATGTCGCACAGCTTCAAGGTCATGGACCTCGAACCCGACGACCGGCTGAACTGGGTGCTGCCCACGACCGGCGAGGATGAAGTCTTCCTGGTGACCGCTCATGGTCAGGCGATTCGCTTCAAGGAAAACGACGTGCGCCCCACGACCATCGGGACGGGCGGTATGCGCGGCATCAAACTGGGCGAGGGCGAAGACTGCGTCATCTCCGCCCAGACCGCTCGCCCGGAAGCGCAGCTCTTCACCATCACCCGAAGCGGCGTGGCGAAAAGCTCCCCGGTCGCCGACTATCCCACCCAGGGGCGCGCCGGCAGCGGTGTGGTGACGATGAAGCTGCTGAACCCTGGCGATCCGCTGGCAGCCGCCGCCCAGGGAGGCATGGACGACACACTGCTGCTGCTGACCGATGCGGGGCGGGCAGTCGCGCTCAAACTGAGCGCAGTGCCCAACGGGCGTCGCGACAAGCGGGGCGATATCGTCATCGCCCTGGGGAATCACGAAAAGGTGACGCAGGCGGTAGTGCCGCTGACAGAGTTCGTCCTGCCGTCAGAAACGGCGTCGGAAAACGCCGGCTGACGAGACCGTCATGTGCGGGCGGCGATACCGCGCAGCTGCTCATAGAGCAGGCGCGTCGTCGCCTCCGGGTCCAGGTCATGCCGCAGGCGCAGCGCATCTTTCAATCGGCTGTAGACGATCTCGCCATCGTGGAAGGAACGCCTGTCCTTGGCGAGAGTCAGGATCATCTGGGCGAGGTCTTCGCGCGTGGGGTCATGCGCGGCAGCGCGCAGACAAGCGGCGTATGCCGTATGAGTGTCGCCCCGTTCGTAGTGGCGGTGCGCCAGCGATGCCAGCGCATCCTGATAGAGCGCCCGCAGCTCTTCGCGCCGTTCCACGATCCAGGGAGACTCTAACCCTTGGAGGAAATCGCCGCGGTACAGATCGAGCGCTCGCTCGAGGTGTTCAATGGCTTCCTCTCCCTGGCTCACCTGGCTGAGGTTGTACGCCTCGGTGAACAGATTGACATCGTAGGCGATCCGCAGATCGGACGCCAGATGGTAGAAACCCGCGCCGAACTGCGTGAGGCTGACGCCCAGGACCTCGCTCACCTTGCGTTTGGTCACGTGGAACACATTGGTCGCGTCGCCCACCGACATCTTGGGCCAGAAGGTGCGGAAGATGTCGCTGCGCGCCACCATCCCGCGATCCAGCAGGTAGAAGAACATGCTGCGCGGCAGCGCCCCTCCCCATTCGTTCACCGATCTGCCGGAAACCTGCACACGCCCTCGCCCAAAGGCGCGCACTTCGATAGTCGCAACTCCTGGCGGGGACTTTGAGTAGTCAAGCAAATGTGCCTGTTCCAACGTCGGGACGATCCGCGTCTGCGTGATAAGGTGATCGTGCGCCAGGATATGGAATAGCAGCGCGCGAGAGACGAGAAAGATGCGGCCTATCGCCCGGCTCCCCAGCAGGCTGCTCACAACCTTCGCCAACGCCTCTGGCTGCGCACGGTCGCACTCGTCAATGATGAGATCGTTTCGGGCCCGCCGCCGGTTTGTCTCCTGGCGAAGCGCCTGGACAGAATCGTCGATCTGGGTCTGCACCGCGCTCTGCGAAAGTTCCGCGCCGCTCAGGCGGGCATAATATGCCCCAGCCTGCACGGCATCGGCGATCACCAGATAACGCAGCTGAAACTCAGGATGCACGATGATGACTCTGGTAGAAACCGGCAGACTGCGCAGTTGTTGTTCGACCAGGCTTCGAATCACTGCCAGGTGCATCCTGCACTCTCCCCTCGAACCAGAAAACTCATAACCATCGGGTTACGAAGCTGAATAGTCTTATGACCGTTAGTATAAGGCGGCATATTATACGATCCCGCACGATGCACTGCAAAGTCCTGTTCGCCGCTTCGCCGATGGGCAGGATCGGTGTGGAACACCCCTTGTGATGCCCGGATAGTGCCCGGATGGAGGGTCAAACCGTATAGCGTCGATGGACTTCCGTGACGCTCTTGATGGTCTCCAGACGTGACAGGACGCGCGAGAGCTGTTCCTTGGAACCGATCTCGATTGTCAGATAGAACGTGGCAATATTCTGTTTGGTGCTGACATTGACGCTGGTCATGTTGATCTTCTCATCGGCGACCACCGTCGCGATGTCCAGCATCAACCCTTTGCGGTCATAGGCGACGATCTCGATATCCACCGCATGCTGCGACTGGGCATCTTCCTTGCCCCATTCGACTTCGATTCGCCGCTCCGGCTCAGCGACGATGTTGCCGCAGTCCTGGCGATGCACCATGACGCCGCGACCGCGCGTGATGAAGCCCACAATCGGATCGCCCGGCACTGGTTTGCAGCAGCGCGCCAGCGTCACCAGCATACCGCCCGCACCCAGCACACTGATGCCGCTTCCGCCGTTCTTGGGGATGGTGGTCGGTCGTTCAACCAGCACCGAGCGCTCATCCGGCTCTTCCTCGCCGGCATTCTCGCGCTCCAGGATATGCGCACCGATCTGCGCGCCGTTGATGCCGCCCGCCCCGACTTCGGCGAGGAAGTCCTCCAGGCGGTCAAAGTGGAAACCCGCCCCGATCTCCTCCAGCGAGGTCTTCTCCAGCACGCCCAGGCGCTTCAGCTCTCGTTCGAGGACTTCGCGCCCCTGCTGGATGCTCTTCTCGCGGTTCTGCTTGCGGAACCAGTGCCGAATCTTGGCGCGCGCCCGCTCCGTCCTGACATAACCCAGGTTCGGGTTCAGCCAGTCCAGGCTGGGACCGCCTCGATTCTGCGTGACAATATCTACCTGATCTCCGGTCTTGAGGGTATACGTCAGGTTGACCAGCCGCCCGTTGATCTTCGCGCCCCGGCAGTGATGCCCGATGTCGGTATGGACGTGATAGGCGAAATCGATCGGGGTTGCGCCGTTGGCGAGATCGATGATGTCGCCTTTAGGTGTGAAAACGTAGATGCGATCCTGAAAGACTTCGGCTTTCATCTTCTGGACAAATGCCGCCGCGTCATCCGTGTCGCCGCCGAACTCCATCAGCCGGCGGATATGGTTGATCCGCTCTTCAAAGGCGAGATCGCGCTGGTGTCCCTTGCGCCCTTCCTTATAACGCCAGTGCGCGGCGATACCGTATTCGGCATGTTCGTGCATCTCCATCGTGCGAATCTGCACTTCCAGCGTCTTGCCCTGGTTGTCACGCACGGCGGTGTGCAGACTGCGGTAGAAGTTCTCTTTCGGAGCAGCGATATAGTCGTCGAATTCGCCGGGCACGGGACGCCACAGGTTGTGAACGATCCCCAACACCTGGTAGCAGTGCGGCACACTATCGACGATCACCCTCAGGGCGCGCACGTCGTAGACATGTTCGAACGCCACGTCCTTGCGCTCCATTTTGCGGTAGATGCTGTAGATGTGCTTGGGACGCGCCGAGATGATCGCCCCGGTCACGCCAGCGTGTTCGATCTCAGTGCGCAGGGTGTCCATAATCTGCTGGAGATACCCCTCGCGATCGGCGCGGCGCTCATCGACCTGCCGGGCGATCTCACGATACTTGTCGGGGTTCAGATAGCGAAATGCCAGGTCCTCCAGCTCCCACTTGAACTGCCAGATGCCGAGGCGATTCGCCAGCGGGGCGTAGATGTCGAGGGTTTCCTGGGCGATGCGCCGCTGCTTTTCCGCCGGCATATAGCCCAGCGTGCGCATATTGTGCAGGCGGTCCGCCAGCTTGACCAGGACGACACGCACGTCGTCGTTCATCGCCAGCGCCATTTTGCGGATGTTCTCGTAACTGCGGTCAACCGAAGCTTTGCTGCGCTTATCGCCTAGCTGGACTTCGGGCAGATTGCGCAGCTTGCTCACGCCGTTGACGATCAGGGCGACCGACTTGCCGAATTCGGCGCGCAGTGTCTCCAGTGGGATGTCTGTATCTTCCACCACGTCGTGAAGGAGCGCAGCGGAGATCGCTTCGGCATCCAGCTTGAGTTCCGCCAGGATGGTGGCAACCGCAACGCAGTGCGAAAAGAACGGTTCCCCGCTCTTACGCATCTGCCCGGCGTGGGCAGTCTCCGCCGTGTGATAGGCACGTTCGATCAGCGAACGATCATTGGGCGTCAGGTCGGGCAGCAGGTCGATCAGGGCTTGCACGCCGCCCACAACGGCTGGAGCGTTGTTCATGGGGATACAGTCACCCGTGGTTTAACGTTTCATGATCCTATTGTAACTCAGATTCACAGGGCTGGGTCAGCACGCCGGCACGGTGATCCGTTAGAATGGGTGAACCACCGTCTTGCCAGTGGAAAGGATCGCACCTTGCCCGATCTGCTTAGCCCCGACGACGCCGTAAGCCGCATCCTGAGCGTCATCGCCCCAATGGGGGACGAAAGGGTCGCCCTTTCTGAAGCGCTCGACCGCGTCCTGGCAGCCCCCGCCATCTCCGAGATCGACCTTCCCCCGTTCGCCAACAGCAGCATGGACGGTTTTGCAGTGCGCGCCGGCGATACGCGGGGCGCATCTGCCGATGCGCCAATACGGCTGAGCGTGGTCATGGATATCCCGGCGGGCAGCGCCCCCACCGGGGAGATCGAGGCGGGCAGCGCCGCGCGCATCATGACCGGCGCACCCCTTCCACAGGGTGCTGATGCTGTTGTGCCGGTGGAAGACACCGATCAGTCGTGGCGCAGCGGCGACTCCTCTCCGCTGCCGGGGAGAGTCGCCGTCCTCAAGCAGGTCCGGGCGGGCGACAGCGTTCGCCCCGTCGGCGAAGATATCCGTATCGGACAAACCCTGATCGCGGCGGGCGTCGTACTCCGTCCCCAGGAACTGGGCGCGCTCGCGGCGATTGGCTGTGCCGAAGTCCCGGTGGTGCGCCGACCGCGTGTCGCCATCATCAGCACCGGCGACGAACTGGTCGAGGTCGATCAGCCGCTTGCGCCCGGCAAGATACGCGACAGCAACAGCATCACGCTCGCCGGCTTGATCCGCCGCTGTGGTGGCGAGGCGCTGCGCCTTCCTATCGCTCGCGACACGCTGGAAGATGTGCGCGCTCGCTTTCAGGCGGCGCTCGCCCAGTCACCCGACATGATCCTGAGTTCCGCCGGCGTGTCCGTCGGGGCATTCGATGTCGTGCGCGCCGTGCTGGACGAACTGGGCGAAATCGGCTTCTGGCGCGTGAATTTGCGCCCCGGTAAGCCGCTGGCGTTCGGCGCGCTCGGCGGACGGCGCGTGCCGTTCTTCGGGCTGCCCGGCAATCCGGTCTCGGCAATGGTCACCTTCGACGTCTTCGTGCGCCCGGCGCTGTTGAAGATGAGCCGCCGCCCGGACGCCGTTCCGACGGTGCAGGCGGTCGTCGACGAAGCGATCCGCAGCGACGGACGGCGCAGCTATCTGCGGGCATTCCTGACCCGCCAGGCGGATGGCTGGCACGCGCGCCTGACCGGCACACAGAGTTCCGGCGCGCTCATGTCGATGGTCCTGGCGGATGGGCTGTTGATCGTCCCGGAGGGTGTGACCGATGTCCCGGTCGGTGCGCCCCTGACGGTGCGCGTTCTGAAGGACATCTCCGGCGTCTGAACGGCGGCGAATCGGTGCTTCGCAGGCGGCGCAGTGCGGGTACAATAGGCAAGCACAAATCGTTATCGGTGAAGGATGATCGCATGGCATCGACCAACTCTTCTCAGGCGCTGTCGGGGATACCTCTCGTGCAGCGTTTCACCCTACGGCATCTGACCCTGCTGATCGAGTTTGTCAACCTCTTCGTCAACGGCTATCTGACCTATACCAAGGCCACCAGCGCTTCGGTGGTCTGCATCGAAGGGGGCGCGTTTAACTGCGATGCGGTGACCAACAGCATCTATTCGGTGATCGTGGGAATCCCCGTCGCCTATCTCGGTCTGGGGCTGCACATCGTGGTGTTCCTGCTGCTGCTGCTGGAACCGCGCATCAAATTCCTGCGTGAATACAGCGTGCTGACGCTCTTCGGCATCACGCTCTTCGGCTTCGCCTTCCACTGCTATCTGACCTTCGCCTCTATCGTGTGGATTCAGGCGCTCTGCATCTGGTGCCTCAGCGCCCACACGCTGACCGGGCTTTCACTCATCACGACGAGCGTCAGACTGTATCGCCAGTACTTCGGCGCACGTGCTGCCTGAACAAAAAAGACCACGAAGCCATGAAGCGCGCGAAGAACAGTGGTTCTTCGCCCCTT
This sequence comes from Anaerolineae bacterium, assembly GCA_013360465.1. GTDB lineage: Bacteria > Chloroflexota > Anaerolineae > Aggregatilineales > Phototrophicaceae > Flexifilum. The sequence continues at coordinate 48,857 of JABWBO010000016.1, forward strand.
TCGTGACTTCGTGGTTCGGTTGTACCATGCCGCCAAGCGACACGCAGCAAAGGCGCAGCGGCGATCTAGCCCTTATGTCCCCGCAGCGTCCGCTCGAAGATATCCTCAAGGCGTTCGCGCTCGCGGTCACGGCGAGAACCCTCGCGGCGGCGGTCACTACGCTCGCCCATCGGACGGCGAATTGCTCCCGCCAGCTTGTCGGAACGCTCCGGCAGAGGCGCATCCTGGTTGGTCTGCATGGCACGGCGCAGCGCCATTTCCATCGCGGTCATCACCGGTTCGTCGGCGGCGGCGACTTCGGCGACAGCGCGGGCGTTGTCCTTCTCTTCCAGCTTCTTGATGCTCAGGTCAATACGCTTCTTCTTGCGATTGACCTTGATCACCTGCGCCTGCACTTCCTGATTCAGCTTGACCACGTCTTCGGGCGAGTTCACGTAACCGGCTGCCAGTTCCGAGACATGGATCATGCCGGGGCGTTCTGCGCCGAATTCGATGAACACGCCGAAGGGTTCGACCCGCACGACTGTGCCGGTGACGATTTCGCCTTCGCGAATGTTGTCCCAGGACAGGAGCGCCGGTTTCTCCAGAGACAGCGCGATGCGCTTCGCCTCAGGATCGACCCGCAGGACGTAGACGGTCACGGTTTCGCCCGTCTTGACCACGTCCTCGACGTTGCGGACATTGGGCTTGCCTAGCTGCGAAATATGGAGCAAGCCGTCCACGCCGACGCCCACGTCGACGAATGCGCCGAACAGCTCGATCCGCTTGACCTTGCCTTGCAGTTCCATCGCGACGGCCAAGTCGGCGATAGAAGTCGGTGCTGCCACCATCGTTTCCTCACTCATCGGAGCTGATCCTCTTGAACTCTTAAAGGCGTTACGGACTTGCCACTGTCGCGGTCGGCGTCGGCTCAGGTGTTATCTCAAATTCACCTTCGTCGTAGTACTTGTACGTATTGTAGCCTTCCCAAACATGGAGCGAACTGCCCGTCAGCAGATCGTCCATATCGTTTGGCGTGATATACAACGCGCCGATCACTTCGCTGTCTTCGTTAATTTCCCCTGCTGCAGCTCCGGCGACGAAGGCATAGATCACGGTGGATGACTCTGGGAAGACCAGATTCGCGAGCGCCTGAGGCGGATCGTCTGAATATGGGCTGACCGCCAGATATGCCGGAACTCCGAGGTTTCCGAGGACCTCCCCCACCGTCACACCGGGGGCGAGACGCAGGAAGACTGTGGTGACCGTTTCGCCATCCAGCGAGATGAGTTGGCAGCATGCCGAGCCATCCGTCCGCTGGAACTCCGCGACGACGGCGTCGGGGTACAGTTCGTCGTCGGTTTCTCTCGTCGTAGGATCGTTCAGGTTTGGATCGTCTTCGATGAGGATCAGAGCGTCGCGCCAGCTCGTCTCGCCGGGAATGATGTTATTCCAGCAGGGAGCGGCGCAGGGTTCATTGCTGACGAGACTCTCATCGCGCAGCATTGCGTCGTCGCGCAGGGGCGGCGGTGGTGAACACGCCGCAACCAACACCAGCAGAACGGCGATGCCTGGCAGCAGTTTGCGTAGATTCATAGACTTGTTTCTCTCATTGTGCTGGCAAACGCTGCGGATGTGAGGATCGAGGCGGTCCCGCCCATCGCTTGGACCTTTCGGACAAGGGGACCGCCTCAATTGAGCACTCTCTGTCAGCGCGCTAGTTCAGTCGCGTGAGGGTCAGCGTATACGTTCCGGTTGTGCCGCCGTAGCGCCCCCCAAAGTGAGTGGCAATGATAATGTATTGCCCGTCGGCTGGCAAGGCGAGATTGGCGACCAGCGCATTGGTATTTTCGCCAGCCACCGCATCATCGTTCGAAGCCACCTGGCTGCCGGTCGCATTTAGCACGTAAAGCAGCGGGTCCAGGGTGCCCGAAGTCGTGTTCATGGCGACATTGAACACATCGCCCGCCGATGCCGTGAACAGATAGACATCGAACTTGTTGTCCTGCGTGATGATTCCGCTGCGCGCTTCGCCGGGCAGGAGCGTGATCGCCGACGCCAGTTCAGAAACATAGTCCAGGTCGCTGACGCCCCGGATGATGCCGCCGTCGCTGGGGGTCGCCGTGTTGTTGGCGGTGATCGTGAAGCTGGTCAGGTAGCGTTCCCCGACAATCGGGCGGATCGTATCGTTGAAAATCTGTTGCCCGTTATAGTTGATGAACAGCGAACCAGAGACGGGTGTGGTATCGGCGCAGTCGTTCTGATACCAGACCTCGACTTCGTAAACGCCGGGGCGCGGCGGCAGTTCGGTGGGCCAGTAGATATACGAGAACGGCGTTCCGGTGCTGGCGCGGCAGTTCACATTGCCCTGGGCGGCGAGTCGCCCACCGCTGCGCGCTTCGATCACGTCATCGAAGATGGCATCGCCGGCAGCGTCGCGGACCAGCAGCTGCAGGTCAGCGGCAGAGTTCCACAGCAGCCGAACCTCCAGCGAACCGCGCGGCAGCGCCAGGAATTCAGCAGGCAGATTGAGCGCCTGGCTGGCAGCATTGAGCGTAAAAGGTCCCTCTGTGCCGCCGATGCGCTTGCCGTAGCGCGTCGCCACGATGGTATAGGTTCCATCCACCGGCAGAAGCGCACTGCTGATCAGAGAATTGGTGAAACCCACATCGAGATCGTCGTTAGTCTGAACGATGTTACCCGCAGCGTCCAGCAGGAACAGGAAGGTGTCCAGGCTGCCGCCGGCGGCGTCCATGCTCACCGTCACCGAATCGTTGGTGCGCCCTTCGAAGGAGAAGGCGACATAGGGCTGATCGTTCAGGATCACCCCGCCGACAGGAATACCGAGCTGCAGCGGAGTCGCCGAAGCCAGGATGTTCTCGGCGGTGTCCGGCAGCAGATCAGTCACGATCCCGCTCAAGCCGGTCAATGCAGAGGAGCCGTCAGCATTGATTTCGAAGCTGGCGACGAAGACATCGCCGACATTGATGGTCGATTCGATAGGCGTGAGCTGCGTCCCGTTCACCGTCGCGGTGATCGTGAAGCTCGCCGGGCTGTTGTTGGTGCATGACTGCTGGTAGTAGACCAGGACCTCATAGCTGCCGGTGGCGATTCCGCCCGGTGACCAGGACGCCGTCTCGGTCGGCGATTCCGAGGTGGTGATGGCGCACTGCTGATTGACGTTCGGGCTGAGCGTTCCGCCGCTGGCGACTGTTGGCGTCTCCCAGTACAGCGATCCGCCGATGGGATCGCGCACTTCGAGATCGAGATCGTCGGTCGAATTCCAGGTCAGCGCGACGCCTAGTCCGCTCTGCGACAGGAACTGCCCGGTCTGGAACGTCACGCCTGTCGTCGTCGAAACGACGACCGTTGGTTCGACGGTCGGCGTCACTTCGGAGCCAGTGCCGCCAATCGTGGCGGTCACGGTGAACTCCACCGCGCTGATCGCGCCAACCCCACCCGCCTTGAACACCGTCACATAGTAAACGCCATCGGCGAGGACGGAGACGCCCAAAGTCCCCTGCCCGTCGGTATCGGCGTCGACGCTCTGTGCGACCAGATTGCCGGCGGAATCGGTCAGGGTGATCGCCAGCGGCACGCCCAGGGCATTGCTCACCGCGATTTCGACATCCTGCTGTGCGACTGCCGAAAGGGTGTAAACCTGAACGACGGCGCTGTCATCCAGACTTCCGGTCACCGGCACACCAGAACGCAGCGCGCGACCGCCCTCTTGCGCCAATGCGGCGCTCATCGTCAGCACGACGAGTGACATGCACAGCAGCAAGCGCTGCAAGAATTTACGATGCATGAACGCATCCTCCTCAAATGGCACTTTCGCGTCCGCGCATTCGCGGATGTCGCTAGTTTAGCGGAAACGCTGGCGAGGCGCTATCGGCGCTTTCCCGACGATCTGCGGCACAGCAGGGGTTAGCGGGTCGGGGTGGGAGCCGTCGGCGAAAGCTCAACGAAGGTCGTCGTCCCTTCGATGACGTTGACGATCCGTGAAATTCGTGCCCCGTCGATATTCGCGATGACCTCGTACCGCCCCACCGGCAGATCGCCAACCACGAAGTTCTCTCCCCAGACCGGGTCGCGGTTCATATCGACGGTCGTGCCAGGCAGGATATAGGTGGTCGTTGTGTCGGCGGTCAGCCCCGTCGCCCAGTTACGGATGGTGATGTCGGCATCCTGAAGCAGGCGTCCGCGCGCGTCGGTCAGCCTGCCGGCGATCACGCCGGAGCCGACATAAGGAGCCATCCACAGCACTGGGTTGTAGGTATCGCCGTAACCAGGAATCTCCGCCGAACCCGGCTGAGGCATGCGCACCTCGAAATGTACATGCGGACCGGTCACCCGTCCGGTGTTGCCCACCAATCCGATTGGATCACGCGCTGCGACCGTCTGACCGACGCCGACCAGGACCGCCGAAAGGTGGGCGTACAGGGTGTACAGGCGGCGTCCATCGTAGCCGAAGTCGTGTTCGATGACGACGATATTGCCATAGCTCGCCGTCTCTTGAAAACCCTGCCCCGACCAGATGATCACACCGGCGCCGGCAGCGCGCACCGTCTGTCCGATGTCGTTGGGCATATCGACGCCGGAATGAATGCGGTAGTTGTTGTCCGGTCCATCCGAACCATACGGGTAATAGAACAGCCCGCGATTGGTGGCATTCGAATCGACCGGGCGATGGAAGAAATAGTGATCCCGCCCCAGAGCATCGCGCGAGAGCGGCGGCAGGAGCGGCGGAGGCTGCCAGTCCTGCGGCGGGCGGGTCACCGCGACCGCTGTGAGCGGCACGGGCGTCGCCAGGAGCGCCCCGGTCGGCGGAGGCAGGGTCGGCGTTGCCGCCAGGAGCGCCGTATCGCCCGCCCCAGCCGCCCCCCCGTTCAGTTCGTCCGGCGAGCGCACGTCGGACTGTTCGGCGAGGGAAAGCGTCGGCGCGATGAACGGTGCCGTTGGAATAGCAATCGTCGGCAGAGGTGTGCTGCCGCTGCCGAATCCCGCTTCCAGGACGCGCTCCCAACCGTTCTCGACCTCGGTCGGGTTTGCCTCGGTCGGCACGATCACCCGCAGCTCAGGAGTCGGGCGCGCATTCATCAGCAGCAGTGCGCCGAAGGCGATCAGCGCCACCAGGATCAGCAGAACGCCGGATATTCCGCCGCTGCGCTGCACAGCGCCCTACCCTTCCGTCTCGGACTCTGGCGTCGGCGGGTTTTCCGGCAGCGAACCGGCAGGGGTGCGCGTCGCCGGCACGGCAGAAGGCTGAATTTCCAGCGTCGGCGCAGGCACGGTCGGGGCGGTAGCGCCGCCTGGCGTCGGGGTAGGCACGAGACCGCCGAGCTGCGCTTCGGTGTACAGCTCGCGCATCGCCTCCAGCCAGGTCAGCCCATCGCGTTTCTCGAACAACCAGAAATTGATCGTGGCGGCGTTGGCGCGCCAATCGCGCCCGGCTGCCGCGCGCGTCCATCCATAGTCCAGGGCGAGTTCCGTGAGATCGACGTAATATCCGGTCGCAGTCTCGGCTTTGAGCTTGCCACCCTGGTCGTAGGCTTCGACATCGCCCGAAGTGCGCGCCGCGAAATCCCACGACAGACGGCGCAGCGGCTCGCCCAACTGGCCGGACTGGGCATCTTCGCTCACACGGACGTAGACGCGCCAGTAGGTCTCCACCCCCAGGTCTTCACGCACGATCTCCAGCGGGGGCGGGAAGCCGTTGATGCCGCTGCGCGCGATGGCGAAGGCGCGTCCGCTCAACAGCCAGTTGCCGCTGCGCGGTACGCCCGGCTCCGGCGGTCGGTCGATCTGCCAGAAGGCGTCATCCAGCCGACCCAGCAGATCGATGCCGGTCTGCTCGTTGACCGCCAGACGCAGCGCGCTGAACGACTCGTTCACACGGTCGCTCAAGACTGCCTGTTCCACCTGGACGCCGGGAATGGTATTGAGGCGGTAGGGCGGGTCGCCGGGGCGCAGTTCGCTGTCTTCTATATACAGCGCTTCGACCGCCGGCGGCGGCAGTCCGCCGCCATTGATCAGCGCTGGAGGAAGCGGCTGACCGGTCCAGGCGACCGCGCTGGTGCGCGAAGGAGCCGACAGGATAGCGGCGGAACCGGACGCCGTGAAGGGATTCACAACGATCTGCGCGCCATCCACCGTCTCGACCGCCGCCGCCAGGCTTGCGCCATCGGGTGACCAGGCAGGAGCGCCCCCGAAGTTGATGACCTGCGACGCGCCATCTTCAGTAGAGATGACGAAGACCTTTTCCTGACCGGCGTCGAGCGCGCTGTAGGCGATCCAGCGCCCATCGGGACTCCACGCGGGGTGGTCTTCGCCGCGCTCCGGCGACTGCGTCAGGTTGACGACCGATTGATCGTCCAGCGAGTAGAGGTAGATATCCGGGTTGCCGTCGCGCAGCGATACGAAGGCGATTCGCCGTCCATCCGGCGACCATGCCGGCGCGTATTCTGGCAGCACCGAGTTGGCAGCGCCGGGCACTGCTATCGGCGTTGGATCGCCCTCGGTGCGCAGGACGTACAGCCCCAGATCGTCGCCGATATAGCCTTCAAATACGAGGTACTGCCCATCGTTGCTCCAGGACGGCGCGCCCTGGAACGCCAGATCGGTGGTGAGGCGTCGGGTGTCCCCGGTCGCCGTGTTGTACAGATAGAGTTCCCAGTTGCCATCGCGGCGCGAGGCGAACGCCAAACGCTGCCCATCGGGCGACCATGCCGGATCGCGGTCGTCGGCGGGGTCATTGGTCAGGCGGATCGGGGTGCGCCCCCCGATGGGCGCGGCATAAATGTCAGACTGTCCATTTTCGCGCACCACGTAGGCGATAGCGCCGCGAGCGCTCAACGCCGGCGGCAGCGCTGTCGGGGTCGGCAACGCCGTCGGGACGGCGGCAAGCGCCGTCGGAGTGCCGACCAGCACGCCGGCCCCATCCTCGATTCCGGCGGGAAGCGGCGCGCCGCTCTGCATCGTGCCCTGCC
>JABWBO010000017.1 GCA_013360465.1 Anaerolineae bacterium
GCGGCGGCGCTGCCGCCGGGAACCACGCATCATGGGCGATGGACCTCCGCTGCATCTAGTTGACGTGAACGTAGACGTGAACGTAAGTGGGTGGCATGGCGTCCGACCTGGACGCCCAGGGCTGAACAGGTCGGATTATAATGCTCGTTACGCAGTTTGTTGGTGGTGGGTTGCGAGGGAGCTGATGATGAGCGGCGCGCGTCTGGACTATGCCGAGATTCTGCGCAGGGGTCCATTTCCCGGCTGTGTCGATCGGGACGGACCTTTCATCAACTTCACGGCGGCATCATTGGTGAGATGCTGACGCGGTTGAACGACCGCCTGATCGAAACCCCTTACAGCGCCGGACGCGAGATCAGCCTGCAGATCGTCGACAACAAGAAGCCCGACCTCAACGTCGTGGACGATCAAGCTACGGAATCGGGTACACATCGTCGAGATTGATCTCACCCGGTCGATCTGCCTGGAGGCGGTTGGGCAAATCGCTGTGCCGCTTCGCGGGGAGGTCATCGCGCTCGATCTCGGCGACGTTATCGCTGCCGCGTATCGCGGCGGAGCGAACTGTCACGCCTGCGCGAAGGCTCAGGCTGAGCGGGCGGCGCTCAGTACGATTCCCTGTGTGTCAATCGCTGTGAGCAGCGCACGGGCGGTCACACCCTGTGAGGCGAAGGCGGCGACCATCCCTTCGGCGACGAGCCGGTGATCGCGCGGCGCAAATACCAGCAGCGCCGGTCCCGCGCCGCACAGCGCAACCCCTGAAGCGCCGTTCGCCTCTGCCAACGCGATGGCGTCGGTCGCGCCGGGAATCTGCGCCAGCCGGGCAGGAGCGATCAGCGAATCGCGCAGTCCCGCGCCCAGCAGCGTGTGATCGCCCCGGCGCAGCGCGTCGAGCAGCAGCGGCAGCGCGCCCAGGGTGTCCAGCGCGTCAGCCAGCGCCACCCGGTCTGGGACGGCGGCGCGCGCAGCGCTTTCGTAGTCGGCGATCTCCGGCACGATGACGACCGTTTGCATCGGCTCGACGGGGAGGCGGGCATAGGTGAGCGTATCGCCGGCGGCGCGACTGGCGGTCAGCCCTCCGAAGAACGCGGTCACCGCGTGATCGGGGCGGCGGCTGACCTCGGCGGCGAAGCGCAGCAGGGCATCGCGCTTGAGCGGGCTGTCCAGCAGGTTGTTGCCCCCGATCACCCCGGCGATCAGGAATGCCGCCTCAGCGCCAAGTCCGCTGGCAAGGGGAATCTGGTTGTCGATGCGGAGAGTCAGTCCGACGGGTGCGCGCTCGAACACCTGGAAGATGCGGATCAGCCCCAGCAGGACCGGGTGACGCAGCCCGATGGCATAGCGCCCTGCGCCTTCGCCGGCGGTTTCCACGACCAGCTGCTCGTCCGCGCGGTCGGTAAACTCGACGCTCAGCCGCAGACCGAGCGCCAAGCCCAGGCTGTTCAACCCTGGTCCAAAGTTAGTGACGGTCGCGGGCAGCGAGACTTTGACCCGGCGCATCGGCAGATCACTCGCCCGACGACGCAGGCTGCGCGTCCACCTGCTGCCAGGGGGCGTCCGGCGGAAGAGTCACGGTCTCGCCGGTCGGAAAGGTGATCGTCGTCCCATCCGCCGCGCGGCGTACCGTGACGCCCTGGTGTGAGATCATCACCGGCTCATGCCAGGGGAAAGGTCCACCTGTCCAGACGCGCCGTTCAGAGATGATGCGGACGCCGATCACGCGCAGGAAGAGGTGCAGCGGCGCGATACCGCCGACCTGCCCACGCGCGCCGAGACCTTCGGCTTTTTCCGCGTGGTAGCCCTCATAGAAGGCTTTGCGCGCCTTGACGACGGGGATCATCCCGGCGAAATAGCGCCGGAGCAGGTCGGCGGCGGCGGCGTAGTCACCGGCTTCGACCAGCGCCTCGCCCATCAGCGTCAGCCAGAAGCCCCACACGCCGGCGGCAAACTCGTTTCGATCCGGCTCATACTGCGGGTCGCGCGCCGAAAACATGATCACGCCGTGCTTACGCCAGAAGTGATCCGGCGACTTCAGCAGGTCGCGCAGTGCGGCGGCGTGGCGCGGCTCAATATCAACCGCCCACAGCGGCAGCAGCGCGGTGATGTCCAGCCCTGTTGTATCGACGGTGCGCACGCTGTAGCGATACATGGGCACGACGCCCTGAAGGGCGATGTGGTCGATCTGGCGGAACGCATGTTGTGAAGTGTAGGACCCCCGTCCAGCGGTCCAGGAGAAGGCGTCGGCGTCAGTCTGTTCGACGATGCGCTCGCCATCGGCGCGTATGCCTTCGATGATAGCGGTCATGACGTTCGGGCGTGACGTGCCGCCGGCGACTTCCAGGATCAGCCTCGCCGGCGCTTCCAGCGTAAGCGGTCCGGCGGTGCTTTCATTGGCAGAGGAGTCATGCACCAGTTCGACCCGGCGTGTGACGGCGTGCGAGTCGCGGTCACGATGCGCGTAGCGTCCCAGGTCTTCGCTCCACAGATCAGATAGGGCACGCTTCAGTCGGGCGACCAGCACGTCGAGTTCCGCAAGGTCCTGTTGATGATTCAACGCCTGCGCCATCTCGCGCAGGCTGACCGCTTCGGAAAGCAGATAGGCGAGCAGATCGGGCGATTCGATCAGGCGGATATCGGCGTTTTGCCCCTGGGGCAGCCCGCGCGAGAAGATCGGCAGAAACGGATATGCCGACTGCGCCTCCGACTGCCACTCCGGCACACCGTCCCCGTCGGCGTCCAGGTCAGGATCCAGCCAGCGGTCCAGGAATCTGCGCAGCGCTGGATAGACCTGTGCCAGGAATGCCCCGTTTTCCGTGTACTGCCATAAACTCCACGCCAGCCGCGCCAGGATGGGCAGACAAAGGATGCCGCGCGTTTCACCGGCGATTCCCGGACTCCAGTCGATCCAGCCATCCGCTTTCTGCACCGCCAGATAGTTGAGCAGGATGCCCTCGGCAGCCTGGGGCGCGATGGGGGCGACCGCCAGCGCTGTCAGATAGGCGAGGGCGGGGTGCTGACCCCCGCGCACGCGGTTCAACCCAGACCCGGAAGGATCGGCGGTGGGGCGGAAGCCGTCTTCAGGCTGACGACTGGCGACGAACGAGGTGTGGGGCAGTTTGCCGGGCGCGCGCACGAGCGCCTGCATCGCCTGCTGGTAGGAGAAGGCGAGCAGCGCGTCGAGATCGACATCGCCGGTCTGGATGTCCGGCGCGGCGGCGCGGGCGCGCGCGCCGGACAGCGCCGGCTTCCCCCAGCTGGCTTCGAACCAGCGGACGGCGCTTTCCAGCGATTCTGATGCTGCGCCTTCAGCGACGGCGACCGCGCGGATCGTCACGGTCTCATTCGCCGGGATGACGAGAAGGGCGGAAAGCTTCCGCGCGCTGTCTCCGGGCGCACCGCCTTCCAGCGCCAGAACAGGATCGACGCTGATGAAACGTCCGAAAGACAGCGCGGCAAAGCGGCGCGTATGGCTGGTCAGGAACGCCGGTGTGCGCTCCTGCCCGTTCGAGGCGGCAAAGCCGACCAAGTCGAGCGCGACCCTGACCGGCGCGGACGCCGTACTGCGAACCGTGAAACGTATGCCGACGGCGTGCGAATCGAGCGCATAGTAGGCGGCTTGCAGCAGCAAATCCCGCGTCAGATGCGCCTCGCCCTGAAGGTATCCCGGCGCGAAAGCGGTGAGTCGCGGGCTGCTGCTGTAGGACTCGGAGGCGTAGATCGCCTTTCCATCCGCCCACCACATGGGGACGACGCTGATCTGCCCGACACGCCTGCCCAGGCGTGTGGAAAGGGCAAACGCCGGGCTGCCTTTCGCGCCCAGGGATACTTCCCACACCTGATCGTCGCCGTAGTCGATGTCCATGCTGCGGGCATCGGCGGCGAGAGTCAGCGCCAGCGGTGCAGATGCATTCAGTTCCCAGACTCGGCGCGCCATGTTGTGTCCTCGTGAGTTTGAATGTCGCCGTCCGGCAGAAGGCGCTGGGATGTCAGCCGTTGCCCAGCTGCCAGGTCCCGTCGGCTTCATTGAAGCGGAAGAGTTCGCCGCCCAGGCTGAAGACGATATGATAGCCGGGTCCCGGCGTGTAGCTGCCGGTCGCCGGGTCTGCGCTTCCACCGGCATGATATTCATACTGGCTGACGTAGCCGAATTCGGGGGTGACGCCCCAACCCAGCACGCTGCGCAGGTTTTCCGCCTGGCGCCACAGCTTGCCGAAACCCCTTTCCGGCTGATACCGTCCTTCCGGTGGCGTCAGGGCGGGGTCGGTCTCCGGCTCGCCTTCGACGAAAGTATCCTCGTAAATCGTCCAGGTCCCGCGCCCCTCACTGGTGATGACCATCACCCAGATCTGCCCGGTCGGCTGAATCCAGAACATCCGCCCGCCCTCGAAAAGCTGCTCGGCGACGGTGATCTGCGCCACGACAGGAGTCGGGAAGCCCGCCGGCAGCGGGGTCGGCTCCAGCGCGGCGGCGCTGGTCGGTTCGGGGGTCAGCAGCTCCTGGGTGGGTGCTTCCGTTGGGGCGGCGGGCTGAAGCTGGGCGACCATCGTCACGGCGGCGTCGCGGGTGAGGTTGAGCGCAATCTCTGAAGGATCGGGCGTTGCCGTCACGACGACGAAGAAACCGTTCGGCAGCGCCTGACAGGCTGCGACCAGGCTGGCAAGCAGGATCATGAACAACAAACGCAGGCGCATAGCTTTCTCCGGGGATAAGACGCCAGGGCGATACAGGCAGTGGAAGGCGTCGTCACAGTCAGAATTCTTGAGATCGGACAGGGTTGCATCGGGCAACCCACGCGAAGATTGTAGCAGACCGAAACTCAACCGCAAGCAGAACCTGCATCACGAACCTTTATCGAGTGTGTGTATGATCTGCCGTAGAATAGGAGTAGAATAGCCGTTACGAGCGTTCTACAACCCGCAAAAACATCGAAAAGACGTAGGATAAACAGCAGCATGACGTCAGCTATTCGCCCGACAGGTATTACGCTGAATAAGCGCGAAGGGTTTCTGGAGATTCGCTGGAGTGATGATGCAGTCTGCCGCTATCCGCTCTCAGCCCTTCGGGAAGCCTGCCCGTGTGCCGAATGTCGGGGCGGTCACGCATTTATGGGGCGAGAACATGATCCGGACGACATTCTGACTCTGACGCCGAAGCGCTCCTATTCAGCGGAGCGGATCGATATGATCGGCAATTATGCTATACAACCTGTCTGGGATGATGGGCATCATACGGGCTTATATACCTGGGAATATCTGAGGCGACTATGTCCGAAAACCGCCGGCGTATGACCGCTATGCAGCTTGCCGAATGGCTGGAACAATTCGTCTTCTCGGCTGCCAACGGCGTGCGAGCCGAAACAGTGGGCATCCTGGACCGCTGCCTGGAATCGGGGCGCGCCGACGAGCTGGAGGCGCTGGTCAACCGCATCGTGATGCAGCCGGAGACCCGCCTGGACATGCTCAGCGAAATGGCGGAAGTCGTGGAGGGACGCCTCAATGAGCTGCGCCAGCTGCACTTTGAGCGCTGCGAGTCCCTGGCAGGGACGCTGCGGACACTGTGGGAGATCGAGCTTCCCGCTGCCGCTGTGCGCGACCTGGTCTCTGGGGCGAGCGAGAACGATCTGCTCGCCATGATGTCGGCGCTGGCATCCGACCTGACCGACGAAGACGATGATCCCGATGATCCCGCGCACCCGGTGAATCAGCTGGAGAGTCTGGCGCGCCTCGATGACGATCTCAGTCTGATGGGGTATCTGTATGAGTTCGTTGACGACTGGACCATCGCCATGGAGATGATCGCCTTTCGCAGCGCCTGGGAACAGCGCGGTGCTGCGCCGGACTTCGGCGATGGCTTCGGAGTCGCGCATTAGCAGCGCCGCGTGAAGTCAAGCGTCGATCTGGCAGGTCCCCGCGGTGGCGGTGCTTATCCCACACTGAAACAGCGTGCCATCCGGTAGATAGGCGATGGACGTGTAGAGGGGCGATCCTCCGACTGGCAGCGTTGGCAGCAGCGCCGATCGGGTATCGACCCGTTCGGCAACCGGCTTTCCCAATCCATTCTGCACCGGCGCATACGCCCCCCACACCAGGCGGAACGGCAGATATTCTCCGAACAGGTTTCTGACAGCCTCGTCCAGGGGAGGTTCCGCCAAATCGTCAAAGGCGATGCAGTAGGCGTATTCGCTCGCCTGACCTTCGGTGAGTACGGGTGATAGGATGATCCCTGCGTCGCCGGGCGTTGTGCGGTAAGCGTAGACACAGGCTTCACCGATCCGCTGAAGCATGAAGCCATGTTCGAAAGCCTGGTAGCTCACGAGGAAGAAATTCAGCGCATTGGGCTGTTCTGTCGCATTGGGTGACGGCGTCCCAGGAATAGCGGCGGTTGCCTGCGGTGCAAAGGGCACCGCCAGCGTCGGGGTCGGCGTGCGCGTGGCGACCGGAAAACTGCTGCGAGTCTGAGTCACCATGACCCAGATGACCGCGCCCAGCGCCAGCACAATGGCGAGGAGCATGGTGAAGGCGCGCTCCGTTCTTCCTTGCATCTTTCTAACCTGAGGCTTCCACCTGCTGCATTTCCACCACGACGGGACTGGCGAGCAGGTTGCACGTCCCATCGACATCGGGCGGGCGGACGGCGTCCAGCGGCGCGTCCGGGTTGAAGAAGTTGTAGACCATCCGGGCGCTTTCTTCAACGATCGGTTCTGATTCCGAGAATTCCAGATAGTCCGGGTTGTGCAGGGCGATGACGAAGATGTAGGCTCCACCGGGTGAGAAGACGACGGCGGCGTCGCCATGCGTGTCTTCGATCCAACCGTGCTTGTGCGCCACTTTGACCCCGGCGGCTGTCCCCGATTCGATGAAGTTGCCGATGCGATTGTAGCTCATGGTATTCAGGATGTGCCGGCACTCATCCGGCGTGAACGCCCCATTATCGGTGGCGGTCAGCAGGGGGCTGTCTGCGCCGTATCCGCACTGGTAGATCTGGTCGAGCAGACCGCCCAACTCGCTGACGGTGATCTGATTGAAGGGGTCCGGCTGCGCCGCCTGCTGATCCACATCGGTGAGGCGTGTGCGCGGTGCCTGCGGCGTGATGAACGGATCATTGGCGTAAGGCGTGAAGATGAAGGTGCGCTGTAAGCCGATCTGCTGCAAGAACTCGCTGACCCGGTTGGCTCCCTCGTAGGGGCTGCCGTCGCCGATCATTGCCAGCATCTCGTTGGTGCTGATGTTCTCGCTGCAAACCATCGCCTCGGCAATGGTCAGTGCGGTGGCGTCATCCGGCGGACGATCCATCAGGTCATAGAGCGCCGTCAGGATGGCGATCTTGTTGAGGCTCATCCCGCTGAAGGCGATGCCGTCGCCCAACGCCAGGGCTTCGCCGGTCTGGAGATTCTTGAGGTAGAAACCGCCGAGCCGGCTGGTCGCCGGATCAAAGCGCGCCGCCTGCATCATTTCCCAGATGGTATCACCCAGGGCGCGAAATTCCGGGCTGATGGCTCTGCCGGCGCTGGCGACGATCTCCACAGGGGAAGGAGTCGGCGTAAGGGTCGGCAGATTGAAGCTGGTCTGGCTGATCGGCTGAACGCCCACGAGGTCGCCGGTGATCTCGATCAGATCGACATTCACCCAGGCGAAGCCGGTCGGCGAGGCGGGGTAGACGATCTGCACCCAGGGGAACTGGGTGTGATAGGCGACGATCTGGAAGGAATCGCCGGCGAACCCCACCCCGACGCGCGGATAATCCACGCCGGGACCATAGCGCAGGTTGATTTCACCCAGCACAGTTCCGTATACGCCGGCAGGGGGCGCGGTCGCCGGCGCGACGGGCGCTGCGAGTGCGCTCCGGGTCGGTGTGCCGGCGACGAGCGCGGGCAGGGTGGCAGCGACCGCGCCGAGTTCGACTTCGGTGATCGGAACAGTATTGAGATCGCCCTGAAGGGTCACGATGTCGCTGAACACCCAGCCGATGGGCAGCCCCGACGCCGGATCGGCGAGCAGAAGCCAGGGGTAAAGCGCGCTGCGCCCGACGACGGGGTAGCGCGTACCAGAGGCGATATTGCCGACGATGTCGGAATCGATGCTGGTGGCGCGGCGCAGGTTCGCCTGCTGAATCGCCTCGGCGGTGACGCCGGGGGTCTGCGCGGCTGCCGCCGTGATGCTCAGGAGTACGCTTGCCAGCAGCGCCGCCGCCCAAGAAGTGAAATTTCTCACGCTGATTCTTCCCGTGATCTGCTGTTGTTTCGATGGCGTCCAGCCACCGCGTGCCGGCATTATAGCATGGTTCCCCGGCATCCCTTTGCACGCTTGACCGACGGCTGCCAAGTGCCTGATAGACGGCGCATCCTCATCTTTATGCCGATTTTACGCCGCCGCCGCGCCTGCTGACCAAATCTTGACGCCGCCGGGCGTAGAGTCGTTGTAGCCGTACACTGACTCAATGAGAAGAACCTGATGGTGACCTTGTTGGTACTACTACTGCGATACCTGGTCGAAGCTGGCGGTGACGGTGGTTAGCGCCATACTCAAGCGCGGTCTGCCGATCCTGATCATCCATGTGGACGTAGACCCGAAGCGGACCGCCGCTTTCGTCGAACGGAGTCAGAAAGTTCGCGATCTGAACGGTTGGGGTGATGGCGTGACGGTTGTTATCGATGAACCGTATCGCGACCTATACCAGAGCGTGGCGCGTTCGCTCAAGACGATGCGCGACACCCATCCTGATGTCTACTTCCAGGTTTACATCGGGGCGCTGCGTACGCGCTTCCCGTACAACCTGCTGCACATGTCGACAGACCGATTCCTGCGCGACGCCCTGCTGGAATCGGACGATGTGTCGCTGAACATTAAGCAAGTCAACCTGGATTCGCTGCCGCTCCCGGAAGGTTTCAAAGTGACCTTCGAGCATGCGACCGACCCTCACGCCGCCGATGAAGCGCATATCGCCGTTCCGGCGCATCAGGCATAATCACCTTGAGCGGCGCTGACCACTGATTGCAGCCGGTCAGCGCCGCTCGCGCAGATAGACGAACCAGTATACCCCGGCGACCATCACCACCCCACCGATGATGTTGCCTATCGTCACCGGGATCAGGTTTTTCAGGAATCCGCCAACGGTCAGCGGCGTCAGATCAAGTTCGGTCGCAGCCGCGAAGACAGGATCAAACTGCCTGATGAGCAGCCCGATGGGGATGAAATACATATTGGCGATGGAGTGTTCGAAGCCGGCGGCGGCGAAGGCGGCGACAGGGAAGAGGATCGCCAGGATTTTGTCGGTCGTGGAATGCGCCCCCAGCGTCAGCCAGACGGCGATGCAGACCAGCGCGTTGCATAGGATGCCCAGCGCCACCGCCTGCAAGGGTTCGAGTTCGACCTTATGCAGCGCCGTGTTGAGCATCGCCTGTCCGATTTGACCGCCGCCGAAGCGGTACTCGCCGGAAAGAAAGACCAGCCCCGCCGTAACCAGTGAGCCGACCAGGTTGCCCGCATAGACGATGCTCCAGTTGCGCAGCAGCGCGCGGGTTGTCACCTTTCGGCTCGCCCACGCCATAGTGATCAGGGCATTGCCGGTGAAAAGCTCCGCGCCCGCCACGATCACCAGGATCAGTCCGAGGCAGAACGTCAGCCCGTAGATGGCCCGGATCACTCCGTAGGGAAGCATACCGCTCGCGCCTGCCGTCGAGACGGTGGCAAAGAGCGCGCCGACCGAGACGAAGCCGCCTGCCAGCACCGCCAGCACGAGCGTGTTGACGAGGCTCAGTCCGGCTTTTTTGACCCCAACGGCAGCGGCGCGCTCGGCGGTTTCGGAAGGCAGAAGGGCGTCGATGCGGATCGGCGGCTCATTCATGGTGGGCGGCTTTCTGGCTTGAACATGCTTCAAAAGATCAGGCGAGCGCCTTACGCCGCCTGCCTGCTCGGCAGATGGACTGCGCACCGCTGGTATTATAAGCCGCCGAGGGCGCCGCTCGGTCAGGAAAAATGTCATCCTGTGGCGCGCCGTCTCTCCTGCCTTTCAGGAAGTCGGATTTCCGCCGTAGGAACCATTGACACCTGATTGGAGTATGCTAGAATTCGCATAACTGCAAGCCGAAGTGGCGGAATTGGCAGACGCGCTACGTTCAGGGCGTAGTTCTGGAAACGGAGTGTGGGTTCGACTCCCACCTTCGGCACAGGAAAACCCGGCATCTCGCTGGGTTTTTGATTCCTGCTCTATAATCCTCATATGGCAACCAAAACCGCATCCGAAACGCCAGCCCGCAAGACCGGGCAGATCAACAGTTTTCAGGTGATGTTCGCCGTCATCCTGGCGGTTGTGCTGATCCTGGCGATCAACTTCAGCAGCCGCATCAGCGCTGCCCAACCGCTGCAAGAGGCCTTCAGCCGCGTGCAGAATGAGATCGACGCGCTGGAAGCGGAACATGCTCGTCTGACAGCGCTGCGCGACTACGTGATGAGCGATCCTTACGTCGAACGCTGGGCGCGCGACGACGGCAAGATGATCCGCCCCGGCGAGGTCCTTTACGTCCCGGTCCCGTCCGGCGTCGAAGTCGAGGAGGTCGTCCCGCCGCCGGTGGTGCTGGCGGACATCCAGACGAGCGAGGATGAGGTGCAGACCTGGGAACTGTGGTGGGGGCTTTTCTTCGATTCGCCCGCGCCGAACTTCTGAACGGCGACCACTGCGCGCAGCCCTTTCGTCGCGCAGGATGCACAGTGCTGCACACGATCGACTAGCGGGAGGCGGAATGATGACAGCGCGGGCGCAGACTCCAACGAAGGCGGCAGGTCCAGACCAGGCGCGGGCTGGTTTGCCGGCGAGCAGCGGCATGTTCGACTGGGTGATGACCGCGCTCTCTGCCCTGTATCTCGCCGGCTTGTGGGTGGACGGATGGGCACACTATCACGGGCGGGTCGATGGCAGCTTCTTCACGCCCTGGCACTTCCTCTTCTACAGCGCCTTTGCCGTCGTCGCCGTCTTCCTTCTGGCGACCCATCTGCGCAACCTGGGAAAAGGCTACGCCTTCACCCGCACGCTGCCCGGCGGCTACTGGCTGTCGATGATCGGGGTGGGGGTGTTCGCGGTCGGTGGGGTGGGCGATATGATCTGGCACACCCTGTTCGGCATCGAAGCCGGTACGGAAGCGCTGATGAGTCCATCGCACATCCTGCTGGGGATCGGCATGGCGCTGATCTTCACCGGTCCGCTGCGGTCGGCGTGGTTTCGTTTCCGCAGCCAGCATGTGCCGGCGCTCGGCTGGAGAGCGCTGGGTCCGGCGATGGTCGCGGCGACGCTGTTCACGACGCTGCTGCTGTTCTTCACCGCCTATGCTAACCCGATGATCACACCCTACGTCGCCATGACCGGGCTGCGCCGTGACCTGATGCAGGACTTCGGAGTGACCAGCATCCTGTTCACGGCGGGCGTCTACGCTGCCATGACGGCACTGCTCACTTGGCGCTGGCGCGTCCCGTTCGGGACGTTCACCCTGCTGTTCGGCGTCAGCACGGCGCTCTTCACGGTGCTTAACGACGCTTTCGCCCTCATCGTGCCGGCGGTCGTCACCGGCGCAATCCTGG
Organism: Anaerolineae bacterium; assembly: GCA_013360465.1. Classification (GTDB taxonomy): domain Bacteria; phylum Chloroflexota; class Anaerolineae; order Aggregatilineales; family Phototrophicaceae; genus Flexifilum. The sequence goes on from JABWBO010000017.1 coordinate 11,568, forward strand.
ACCTGCTCATGCTGCGCCTGCGTCCATCGCCGCAGCGCGTTCGTCAGTTCATCTTCGCCGCTGCGGCTTCCCCGGCACTGTACTTCGCCGGCTATTTCGTCGTCTTCGCCACGATCATGCCGGTCCGCTGGAGCATTCACGTCTGGACCGGCGCGATCTTCCTCGCCGGGGTGATCGGCGGGCTGATTGCGGTGCTGATCAGCGCGTCGGCGTCGGAATCGCGCAGCGCGTCCGAGACCTAACAGCGTCGGTCGCTTAGTGCAAGAGGGCGGCGCGCCGACGCGGCGCGCCGAGTTGCCATCATACCTCTTGTAACCCCCGCCCATGCCCCCTACAATTCGCAAATGCGCCTATTGCGCGCCGTGTCTCGGTCAAATGACTCATCATCAGGAAATGCGATCTTGAAACTGCTGCCGCGAACCCTCGCCGGCGCTGTCCACAGCGCCATCACCAGTGCCCAGTCCGCCGGGGCGCTCCCCGCCTTCGACATGCCAGAGATCGACGTCCGCCCGCCCAAGCGCGCCGAGCAGGGCGATTACGCGGTGTCGCTGGCGCTGGGACTTGCCAAGGCGACGGGCATGAAGCCGCTGGACATCGCCAACGCCATCGCCGCACACCTCACACGCCCGGAGTTCATCGCCGAAGTGGAAGTGATCCCGCCGGGGTTCATCAACTTTCGCCTCGATGAGACCTGGCTGCGCGATCAGGTCGAGGCGATCATCGCTGAGGGCGACAAGGCGTTCCAGCTCGATCTCTACGCCGGGAAGCGCGCGCAGGTCGAATTTGTCAGCGCCAACCCCAGCGGACCGATCACCGTCGGACGCAGCCGGGGCGGGGTGATCGGCGATACGATGGCGCGACTGCTCCAGGCGGCGGGCTACGAGGTCGAACGCGAGTACTACTTCAACAACGCCGGACGGCAGATGCGCAATGTCGGCAGCAGCCTGAAGATCCGCTATCTGGAAGCGTTGGGCAAGCCGGTGGTTGTGCCTGATTCCGGCGATGACACATTTTATCAGGGCGACTATCTGATCGAGTTCGCGCACGATCTCATTGAGAAAGTCGGTGAAAGCTGGGTGGACTCCGACTGGCATCCCTTCAAGGACTACGCCGAAGAGCGCATGTTCGGCTGGATTCGCGCCAGCCTGGCGCGGGTGGGCATCCTCCATGATGTCTACTTCAACGAGAACTCGCTGTACGAAAGCGGGGCGATCTGGAAAGTCCTGGAGGCGCTCGAAGCCGGCGGCTATGTTTACCGGGCGACCGTGCCCGAAGCTGCTGACTCCGAAGAGGTCGAGGAGGCGGGCGACAAAGGCGAAGCCGTCTGGTTCCGCAGCACGCACCTGGGCGACGACAAGGACCGCGTGCTGGTCAAGTCGTCGGGCGAACCGACATACACGCTGCCGGATATCGCCTACCACGTCAACAAGCTGGAGCGCGGCTTCGACCTGCTGGTGAACATCCTGGGGGCAGATCACGGCGCGCAGTACAAGGTCGTGCAGTACGGCGTACAGGCGCTCGGCATGGACCCATCGAAGATACACGTCATCATCAACCAGATGGTGCGGGCGCTGCGCGACGGCAAAGAAGTGCGCATGAGTACCCGGCGCGGCGTTTACGATACGCTCGATGACCTGATCGAGCAGACCAGCGCCGATGCCGTGCGCTACATGCTGCTGGCGCGCAGCGCCGATTCGCATCTGAACTTCGACCTGGACCTTGCCGTGAAGCGCAGCAACGAGAACCCGGTCTATTACATTCGGTACGCCCATGTGCGCTGCGCCGGCATCTTCCGCGAGGCGGCGGCGCGTGGCGTGAGCGACGACGGCGCGGATGTCTCGCTGCTTGGCGCGGCGGAGCTGGGCTTCCTGCGCAAGGCGCTGGAATTGGGCGAGGTGATCGACGCGGCGGCGCGCTTCATGGAGCCGCACCGCATCGCCTTCTATGCCCTGGAACTGGCGAATGCCTTTCACCCTATCTTCGACAACGTGCGGGTGATGCACACAGAAGTGCCGCCGGAGCTGGCGAAGGCGCGGCTGCGTTTCTACCGGGCGGCGCAGGGAGTCTTCGCGCGCGTCCTGGACCTGATGGGGATGTCCGCGCCGGACGTGATGTAGCCGGTTAGGCGGCGCTGTTTTGACTGTCGCAGCAGCTATGGAAAGGATGCCGACATGGGCTTGAAGCCCGATCACTGGATTCGCAGGATGGCGCAGGAAGCCGCCATGATCGAGCCGTTCACCGATGGGCTGAAACGCGAGGGCGTGATCAGCTATGGGCTGTCGTCCTACGGCTACGATATGCGGGTGGCGAACGAGTTCAAGGTCTTCACCGACGTGTATTCGGCGGTGGTCGATCCGAAGGACTTCAATCCGAAGTCCTTCGTCGATATCATCACCGATGACGTGTGCGTCATCCCGCCCAATTCGTTCGCCCTGGCGCGCTCCATCGAGTATTTCCGCATCCCGCGCGGCGTGCTGTGCATCTGTCTGGGAAAATCGACCTATGCCCGCGCCGGGATCGTGGTTAACGTCACCCCTTTCGAGCCGGAATGGGAGGGCTACGTCACCATCGAGATCAGCAATACGACGCCGCTGCCCGCCAAGATTTACGCCAACGAGGGCATCGCCCAGGTCCTGTTCCTGGAAGCCGACGAAGGCTGTGCGGTCAGCTATGCCGACCGCAAAGGCAAGTACCAGGGGCAGCGCGGCGTCACTGGTCCGAGAGCCTAGCATCGGAGATCCGACAACGCCCAGTTGATCGGAATGGGGAGCGCCTGTACAATACGAGGCGTTCCATCAGCAAGCGGGGCGCATAGCTCAATTGGCAGAGCGCTTCCCTTACAAGGAAGAAGTTGTAGGTTCGAGTCCTACTGTGCCCACAATCTAGGATCCAATCCGAACATGAGCCAGCATATTCGCTGGCTTTTGTTTTGTCTGCGCCAGCCTCACCCTGACAGCGTACCCGCTCAGAGATTTCTTGCAGGTAGGCAAAGGGAGGACGTAATTCCAGTCGCACTTTTCCCTCGGGGTCAACAACCACTTTCTCGACCATTAGGCGAAGCAGTTCCTTCTGATCACTCCGCTCCAAGCTATTATACAGTAAACCGACTTTTGCAATGATTTTTAACGCCGCATCCAGATTATTGACATGGTAATCCTGCTGAACATCCATCGACTCGATATTAGAACGCAGTGTGCGCCGACGATCCTGCCATTCTGCCCACAGGTTGTCCCAAATTGCTTCGGTGATCTTGCCCGCTGCAAAGAGGCGTGCTGTTCGCGCTTCTTCTTCATCAACAGCCTTTAATGCCGATTCAAGTTCCGTTCGTTCATCGGGGCGCAAATGTCCCAGTTTTTGGGCAATATCCTGAGTGTAACAATCCCGGATTGCAGGCAGAATTTCGGGATTAACCTGAATTCGCATCAACTTCAATGGGATCTGAGCATCAATATCACTACACAGTAGATTGATGTCGCTGCGCGGCACGCAATAATAGGACGTTCCACCACCCGAACGGCTGGCGTTCGATGTTGATCCGGTCAGCTTACGCAGACGTTCTTCACCCGGTAACGCAATGTAAATCAGACCCTTCAACAAGTAATCATGTCTGCGTCGCACTACTCGATGAGCATGTCGTCTGGCAAGAATTGCGAGTCCTTTCTCGAACTCTTCCGTGGTGACAATGGGGTTCCAGTTACCACGCAGTGTTTTTGGTGGGATACCTTCTTCAATGTTGACGATCCAGCCAGCGTATGTCCAGTTATGAAAGATGTCGGACATGGTATTGTAGTGAACTTTGCGCTTGCCATTGGCTTTCACTTCGACGAACGGACGGCCACTCCGATAGTGATAACCGCGAGTGTGAAGTTCCTCAGCAATTTCTTCGAGAGTGAGTTTATCTCCCAACAGCAAGTCCCACGCCAACCGCCAGATTTTGGCACGTTCAGGATCTTGCTCGATGTGATGACTTTTCTTGGCATATGACTTTCGACCAGGCGCTTCATCTTCGACACTGATGAACCCATCAGGAACACGTCCCAGATACCCACCATTGGCTCGTTTTGTCTCCGCTGCACCCTTAATACGCAATCCTGAAAGGATCGATTCTCGCCGCGCCAGCGTAAACGATAAGGCAACAATGATACGGTCATCGGCATCCATTGGATTGAGGTCAGGCTGGTTGGCAAAACGCACCGCAACCCCAAACTCATCCAGTTCATCAATAGCACGCAGCGCTTCAGTATCGTTGCGTCCAAAGCGATCAGCCCGTTCAACCACCACATGCGAAAACTTACCAAATCGTGCATCCTGCAACATGCGCTGATAGTCAATGCGCTGTGGATTTCTCCCCGTGAGAACATCTTTGTACTCGTCAATTACAGGGAGGTCAGACCGCTCGAGAACGGACTTATTGATAATATAGCGCTGCCGTGCCTGAGATGCTTCAGGATTCTGAGCCTCTTCATCGCTAGTACGAAGATAAACTGCCCATCCAGGTGTCGGTGTTGGGTATTTAGATTTCCGTCGAAGTGTCATAAGCTCTAAAGTTAAGGATATTCACTGATCTACAGGTTACACGAAGTCTGCCTGCTATGGTTTTTGGCGCTCTTTTTCGACAAAGGTATTCTGTGATGATGTTTGATCAACAAACCTATTCGTAGCCTGCTGATCACGGTTTCCTTTGTTAAGGAGTTCTGCCACCTTTAACAGTCGCATCAACATCTCATGTGATTCCTGATGAAAAGCAGGATTGGTTTCAGCTTGCGTTTTCATGGAAGTGTCTGCTCGATCCAGTGGTAAACATCACCACCCCTCAGATAGAACTCAGTGATGTCTTTGCCAACGGGAAGTTGAATAGTGCGAAAACGCGACGAAAGGGAAAGCAGACGGTTCGCGCCTTTTTCGCCCGCTGCATCGCGGTCATAGGCAACCAGAACGGTATGGCAGTGCGTCAGTTCGGCATACCAGCGTGAACTGAGGATCGCGGTGGCGCTGCTCAAGGTCACAGCGGCTGCCAGATTACCCGCCTCTTGCCGCGCCAACAGTGCATCGAACTCGCCCTCACAAAATAAAGCGATGTCCTGATCTGCCAGCCCGTCAGCGCCATACAAGCCGTTGACGTTGCCACCTTTGATCTGCTGATATTTCGGTGTGCCGTAAGCGCGGCGGACTTTGACTGCCCAGAGCGCTTCCGCTGCAAACCAGGGGATGGTAATGCCACACGGCACATCCATGCCCTCGATGACCCGCCAACTGCGGAAATCTCCCGGCACATACCCCAACCGGGCAGCGCGGATGGTGCGGGTGGTCAAACCTCTGCCTGTGAGATAATTTAAGGCGGGTTCACCGACTTCTGACCACAGCGTTTCTTCCGCCTGGCTGACAATGCATTCCGCGCGATGCTGCCAGTCCCATTCTGGCGGTTCGGAAGGGGATTTCAGACATTTGCGCTCGACAGTGGGTATATCCTCGATCCGTTCGCCCAGCACCCGCAGCGCCTCGACAAAGCTCAGGCGGCGGTAGTTCGTGAGCCAGTCTAGCGCGTCGCCGCTGGTGTCACAGGCTCCAAAGCACCGATAGCCATTGGCCCAGACTGCCAGGCTAAAGCCCTTATGTTCATGATGGAAGGGACATTTCCATAAATATGCGCGACCACCGTGCAAGGGGGCAGGACCCAAATCCTGCTCGACCAGGCGGCGCAGGTCGCAGTGTTCTTTCAAACGTTGTGTATCCGTCATGTCTTCGTCTTTCGTCTCTCTAATTGACATGCGCTGTGACAATTGACAATTGACAATTACTGGCAATTGTCACGACCCGGCGACAGTTGCTCCATCGGTCAGTCGGTATGCCTCGGACTTCACACCGGGTTTCGGCGGGAGTTCGACCCGCTCAATACAGCCGTCTTCTTCCAATGCCCGCAGCGCTTCAATCACCGGCTTGCGTGGGGAACGCAGCGCTCGATAAATATCTCGCACCGTTGCCACACCACCGCAGGCACGCAGAAAACTGAGAATGCGGTTTTCCAGCCGTCCTTCTTCGTTCTCACCTAAATCCGCCAGCAGGCGATGAGCGGATGCCCGCCAGTCTTCGACAATCTGCTGCGCCCGGTACCAGTGCGCGGCAGTCACCTTCGGATGCGGGAGTCCGCCATCTTCATCGGCCCAATCCATCGCTGCCAGCAGGGTCGCCACCTTAATCGCCTGGACATGCAAACGTCCGTAGACGGCACGCAGACGGTCATCTAATGAGGAACTGGGGGCAGTCATCGCCCGCAATGCCTGTTCATAGGCATGGCAGGCGATCCAGATGTCTGCCGAGAGCGACCAGGCTTCACTGGTTTTCTTCTCACCAAGTGCATCGGGCATGGGTGGTTCTGGCAGCCGTTCATGTAAACGACGCAAACGGTTCGCCAGTTCGGTGGGGGTCTGGCTGTCTTTCGGAGCAGCCCGTTCCTTATAATCCGGTTCCGGGGTGAGCAGTCCAAAGCGGGCGAGGTTGCCATTGAACCAGTCCGAAGAAGACAGTGCCGTGGACAATTCCGCCGGAGTCGCCGCACCCAGAATGGACAGCGCCGCATCGCGGATCACCACCAGCCCTTTGTTGTTGGTATTGCTATCCATGTAGGGCGGACAGTCGTAGAGTGTCATGATGAGTTCTTTCAGCCCTGCCATGTAATCCCTGCCCATCGACTTGAACAAGCCGGAAAGCTCGTCGCGGAGCAGCCCTCGCTGTGCGGCGTAGCGGTTGCCTTTTTCCAATCGCGCCCGATCCAACTGCGGAATGTCGGCGAAGTTGGGCGGGAGAATGCCGCCGAGCATCGACATAAAGTTCTCCGGCGATCCCGGCTGGGGCATCAGCATGTGCGGAATTGCCAGCCGTGCCACTTCCGAAGCGAGGCTCAAGCCTGCGGATTTGCGGTAGTAAGTGGAGACGGCAACGACCATCAGATAGAGGTTGGGAAAGACCTGCTGCCGCCAGGGAGTATGAATGTAGAGTCTGCGTCCGACAGCGATAGCAGCCAGATACAGACCGGCACCCAGATGAAACGCCAGCGGGGTTTCATTGGCAGCGCTGCCTGCCCAGCGCACATAGTCGTTCAGCCACTGCCCAACACCTGCTGCCTGTTGAAGCTGCACTTCAGTCAGTTTCGCCGACGCAGGCAGTTCTGGCACGATATTGAGGTCGGCAGCACGCTGCGGCAGCGGTGGGGGTGGCGCATTCGGGTCTACCGCCAGCACCGCCCGCAGCAGTTCCTGCCCCAACACCTTGCGTAGAAAGCGCAGGTCATCCGGCACATTCGGATCAAGATGCGCCAACAGTAAGCCGACAGCGGGACTGAGTTGCAGGCTGTCCCAGGACATGCCCACCAGCGCCCGCGCCAGCCCGTAGGCATCGTGCGGTGAAAGCGTGAAGTTTATGGTCATAACGTTTCACGCTCCTGCACTGCAAAAGGCTGTCCGCGCCGCTGCTCTTCCGCCTCCAGCGCCTGCACCACCAGTATAAAAATGAGGTTAGCAAGTGGGCGATGCTGTTCCCGCGCCCACTGCTCCAGTTTGCGCCGCGTCGCTGCTGTCAGCCGGAACGCGACCCGTTCCGAAAAAGTATCCTGATCCATCACGCTCGTTTCCTTTCGTCGGCTTGATGTTTTCAGGATAAGTGAAAACGTAGAACTTGTGTGCGAGAAAAGTGGACAATCTACGTGAGAAAATAGGACAAATGCTGTGGGAAAATAGGACAAAAGCGGTGAGAAAAATGGACAACTGGATCGGGAATTTTGGACAAAGGGGCAAGACAAACCAACTTCCTACTATTTTCGTAGGTGGTTCAATCCTTTTATGGTTGCATCGTTTGGAATTTGTAATATCATAGAAAATTGAGAATAGAACATCAGTTCGCAATTTTCGTTCAGTGAGCGACCCTCGGCGCGGTCGCAAGGAGGTATAGCATAAAATGAAACCCGTCCGAGTGGTCGTGATTGACCGGAACGATATTACCCGCAAGGGAGTGGAGGGGATTGTCAGCGACGCTGGCGACCCTTTTCAAGTGACCACCACCCTGGTCCATGTCCGTGAGGTTGCCCCATGTCTCAAGGAGCAGGCAGCGGAGGTCATCATTCTGGATGACCAGACCGTTCATCCCAATGAAGTAATTCTGTTAGCAACTACCTGCCACCAGCAGTACCCCGATATGGGACTCATCATCCTGAGCCAGCGGCGCAACCGCGAGTATATCCAGGGGGTGATGCGGCGGGGCAATGCCAGTTTCATCCTTAAGAATGGCGATGTGCAGGAGCAGTTACTCAAGGCATTACAGCTCATCAGCGGCGGGTATCCGTTTATCTCGCCGGATGCCTTCAAAATCATGAACAGCAGTTCGCCACCAACCCTGGACAGTCAGGACTGGGATGTGCTGCGACTGCTGGAACTCGAACTGCCCGTCAAAGAGATTGGTCAGCGGTTGGGGATTTCCAGTAAGACCGTTTACCGCTCACGCGCCAAATTGAAGAAACAATTAGGTGTTGGCAACAATGACAGTCTCGTGGATGCCGCCCGCAAGCAGGGACTGCTCGAACGTAAAGAGTGACCCGATTTTTCGCCTTTATTTAACCTTCGCCTGCGATTGTAAAAATTACATGAGCCTGAGAAAATTCCCGGCGCGATTGTCCCAAATTCTCGCGCCGGTTGTCCCATTTTCTCGCCCACCCGCAAGCGCTTTTATGCTAGGCTGAAAATACAGCGTTGGATGGGACAAGGGCAAGGACATGAAACGACGTATTCTCATCGCGGATGAAGCCGACCTGATGCTGGTTGGCATCCAGACGATCCTGAAAGACAATCCTGCCTGCGAGGTGGTGGCAACCGTCCGCAGCGCCAGCGAACTGCTGGAAACCTGCAAGCAAATGCGCCCGGAAGTCATCATTCTCAATGAGCAGCTGGACACGCTGGTGGATGTGCTGGCGCTGGCTGAGCGGCTCAAACATGTCACACCGCAGTCACGGCTGATGATCCTGGGCGGGCTGTCTGAAGGGCTGCTGATCCGGGATTTGTTTGCCTGCGGTGTACTGGCGTACCTCTTTGAAGGGGACGACCTGAAAGATCATCTGCTGCCCGCCATTGGCGCAGTCGTGCAAAATCGCCCCTATCTTTCCCCAACCGCCAACAGTGCCTATCTGTTAGCGATGCAGTCGCCGCTGCGCGACTGGCAGTTGGATACCGAAGCCCGCGCTGTGCTGCGGCTGCTGATGCAAGGACTACACATCGCTGACATCGCCCGCCAGATGGATATTCCCATGCGCCGCGCTTACTTCCTGCGCTATAAGCTGAAACAGCGCTTTGGCGCGACCACCAACGAACATCTCATCAGCCGGGCAGTGGCTGAGGGATTTGCCCCGACTGAAGCCTGATGGTAATTTTTCCGCGCGATTTGTCAAAATTGACGGGCTAAAAGTGTAATTCTACACCGGTTGGACATGCCGCTTTTGTTACGCTGAGTCTCAGTGAGAGACGGAGGTGACGAATGCGGCGTTTTTTGTTGATTCTGATTGTGCTGTGCCTGGTAACGTGGGGCACGGTCTTTTACCTGTTGTTTGAACGGGACGAACAGGCGGCAGCAGCGCTGCCCACCCTGATGGTGCTGCCCTCGCTGACTCCCTCGGATACGCCGACGCGCACACCACTGGCGACAGACACACCCACCGCAACGGCAACACTCACCCCGACCAACACCCCAACAGCAACTGCGACCTTCACGCCAACCCTGACACCGACGCTCTCGACACGGGTGGTCGAAATCAGCGCGGTCATGCCCGGTGTATATGTGCCATCCACAGCAACAGACTTTCCCTTTGGCACGATCTTGCTGTCCGCGCCGCCGCTACCCATCGAACCGCTGCCGGATGCAACGAACGAACCACCGCCCTATGCAGGCTGGTACAGCTTCGAGTCGGATAACCCGGCAGTGCATTACAGCACGCCCTGGGAACCGCGTCTGCACGCCAGCGCCAGCCGGGGGCAGTATCACCGCAGCGAAAACGTGCAGAGTTATGCCAGCTTCAGCTTTGAAGGTGAAGGACTGCGGATTCGCTACATCGCCGCGCGCAACATGGGCATCTTTCAGGTCGTGGTGGATGGGGTGGTCATCGACACGGTAGATGCCTATGCGCCGGAACTGGCGTTCCCCGGCACACGGGTCTACACCGTTGGACGTGGGACGCACACGCTGGAACTGCGAAGCGCCCAGGGGCGTAATCCGCAGAGCGAAGGCTATGTGCTGGGGCTGGATGCGGTGCAGGTGTTTCGCGGGACAGCGAACACGTTGATTATTCCGCCGCCAATAGAGACTTACACGCCGACACCGCAGCCGATGCCTGCCGCAGGCGTGGAACTGGTCGGCGCTCCACCCACGGTACAGCCCACCACGACCCCCATTCCCCCTTCACTGGTCACAGTATCTGTCGTGATTGCCTATGACGAAAACGGCAACCGCGCCGTCGATCCGGCGGAAGGCGTATCCGGTATCTCGGTGCGGGTGGTGGAAGTCGGGACGAACCGCGTCATCGCGCAGGCATTCACCGACAGCAGCGGCTTTGCCCAATTGCAGGTGGTGACTTCCGCGCAGGCGCGGGTAGTCGTGCCGTATTTTGGCAAGGTCTGGCAGCTTCCGAACAGTCGGCGCGGGGGCAATGTGCGTTTCACGCTGCTGCTCACTCCCGGCAACCAACCCGGTCTAATTCCATAAAAGTGATGAGGGACGAGTAATGAGTAATGAGTTCAACAGCTCACTGAATTTTGAACGAGTGCAGCGTTCCATGCTGCTGCGCTCGATTTATCTGCTGGTCGCGCCAGTCATGATGCTCTTTGCAGCATTGGCGTGCGGGACGCTTGTGACCGATACCGCCTCCTACACCTGCCCAACGGCAGTGCCGCAGGCAACGGCGACGACCCTGGCAGGCACACCTATGCCGACACTGCCACCTCCACCTACCCCGTACAGCATCAGCCCACCGCAGGACTTTTATGTGGGGGATGCGGTGTTTGTCGGGCAGTCCGGTGCGCCACTGCGTCTGCGTTTCCGCCTGCAAAACGTGCAAAGTCAGCTTGCAGGGTCGGGCAATCTAGTGACATGGCGGCTGGAAATCCGCAATCTGGGGAGCGCGACTTACGAAACCATTCCCGTCGCCCTGATGGTCATCACCCGCATCAATACTGCCAGCGGCGAACAAACCGGAACATGGCGCACATCGGAAGCGGCGATGGCAGCAGCAGGTTTCACCAATGAAAACTATGAACCGCTGCCACCGGGTTCAACGCGAGTGTATCGACTGGCAGCCTACATTCCCGCCGGAAGTGTGCGCCAGTTCACTTATCTGCTGGACGGCGAGGGTGGCAACCGTGTCACCTGGGTCAATGACGCCAATCCCTACTGCTCCGGCGATGTTGCCGATTAAGGAGGTACGATGCCTGATTTCGCACGCATGATTGATGAGTTGTTTTACAGCGTGATCGTCCTGATCGCCGGGGTTCACTGGAGTCTGCAAGAGGCAGTGCTGATGGCGGGTTATACCATCAAGCTGGTGAACCAGTGGCTCATCGAAAATGCCTTCATGCCGATCATCGCCCAGACCAACAACAGTCTGAGCCTTGCCATCGGTGTGGTGTTTGTCGTCGCCCTGCTGGTGCTGGGGATCACCTACCTGCTGGCGGCGTTCATCCGGTTGGATGTCGTCGCGCCGCGCAGTGCCATCATGTGGTATGTGGCGGGCGTGCTGTTCTTCACGATTGGTCCCAGTTTCTATCAGGGCATGAACACCTTTCGACTGAATATCAGTCAGGTGATGTACCTGAGCGTGCTTCAGGGCCTGGATGACAATGCCGGAGATTTTTCATCGCTGGCCCAGGTCGATTCCAACGATCTGGATTTAGGGGCGCTGTGCGACCAGTTTGATGTCTACCTGCCGGGGGCGACAGGACCCGGACCGATTGATGGGCTGGACATTGCAATGGCGTATTTGCGCGGTCACGCCCAGGATGTCATGGGTTATCCCCAGCCGGTGTATTCCCCCGGCTGTGGCATTTACCTGCAAAATCCCAATCCATCCACCTGGGCAGGCGAAGGGGGTACATCCGTCGTGCCGATGGACTGGAATATGGAGGGCAACTACTTTGACCACAATGTTTCACCCATTACCTGGGATGATCTGAGCGGTGACGAACGGGATGCTGCGGTGTCGATGGCAGGGTCATCCCAGCAGCGAGGGCTGACGGCGTGGCCGCTCTTGCTGTTTGGACTGGTGGAACAGATCGTGCATCTGCTGATCACGATTGCGATGGGCATCACCTTTATCTCGTTTGGCGTGGCGATCCTGTTTGCCTTCTTCAAACGCACCGAAAGTATCGCCCACAGTATCATCAATCAGTGGATTGAACTGATCGTCCAGACCACCATCATCGCGCTGATTCAGGCGCTGGTGATCGGTTTCTTCCTGGCAGGCGCGGCCACCGGCAGCGCCGCCGCCATTATCGGCATCGGCTTGATCTGTCTCGTCTTCATCGTGATTACGATGTGGTCAGGCATCAAGGCGGTCTGGAACAGTTTCAACCGGCTGTTCAACGCGATGGGTCAGGTGTCGGGCAGTGTCCTGCTCTCGCCCGGTTCGGTCACATCGGCGGCTGTGACCGGGGCAACCGCCGCCGCGACAGGTGGTGCATCGCTCATGACCAGCATGGGGTCAAATGCACTGGCAGGAATGAATGCCCTGAACAACGGCGCGACGACAGCACAGACGGCAGGCTTGATGTTCGGTGGCTTCAACAGTCTGAGCGGTGCTGCCCGCACTTTAACGCATCTGCCCGGTTTGCGTGGGACAACGTTAGGCGAAGCCGCCGAGCAGTTCACCGAAGGCGCAGCGACGCGGCAGGTGGCGCGGAACATTCCCGTCATTGGGCGTGCCACTGCACCCTTAGTCGGTGCGGCACTACTGAGTGACCGCGACCCGGCGAAAGCGGAATACGACGAATATGGACGGGTCGTATCGCGCCCGATGCTGGTTCCGGCAGTGGGTGAGGCACTCGAAGGCTGGACGCTGCCGAAAGATGCGAAGCGCAAACGCGGCGCACGTCCCCAGCATGATGCTGACTGGTTTGAGGACGAGAACGGTGAAATGGTTTCCAGTTTCACGCCTGCCCGAGCGCGGCGCACGGGGATGTTCACACCTGTTGCGCCCGTACCAACGAATGAAGGCGGGGAAGATAAATCCGATGCCCGCCGTCGTCAGGATCGCAGTGATTATGCAGCGGAGATGAACAGCGAGGAGATGGAACAGCATGTGTCGGATGCGTTGAAAGCCTCCACCGGCACGCACTCCACGTTGGGGGCGATGATTGAAAAGGATGGCAAGTCTGATATGAGCCGCTTTGACCAGGTGGCGGCACGGCTGGAACAAAGTGCTGAGGCATTGGCAAATGTCGCCCGTCTGCAAATGCAGGTCATGCTGGGGCAGTTGAAAGTGTCCGGCGGCGGCGATGTTGCAGGAGTCATGGGCGATGTCATCCGGGGGATGCAGACCGAGCGCATCCAGAACGGGCAGCCCGCCGCTGGCGGTGTTGACCATCTGACGGTGGCGGATCGCATGGCGCGGGCGATGGGAGTCATGCCGGTTGGCGGTGATAAACCGCCGGTACAGGAAGATTTGTCACGCTTTGGGCTGTTTGCGGATCAGGCGCTGCGAACCGGGATTTCCGGCACGCAGGCGGAACAGGTGGTGCGTGAGGTTAAGTCGTCGCCGGATGGTCATCTGACCGACCAGACCCGAACCGCACTGGTCGAGCAGGTACGGGCTGACGGCAATCTGTCCTACGATAACGCCCGTGAGGAAGTTAATCGACTGGAACACAGCGCCCAGATGCTCCCGAATGAAATCACCGCCTTTGGCATGATGGCCGTGCCACAGACGGCTGTTCAGCCACCGCTGGAGGTGCGTCCCCAGATCGAAGTTGAACCGGACATCACCGTTGAGCCGCAGGTGGATGTCACCGTCGAAGCGCCAGCCGATGAAGGCGATGCTGCCTACACCGAAGCGATGCGGAAGCAGGCAGCCCTCGGTGGCAGCGGCAGTGTGATCGGAGGGAGTTCCTAATGGATATTCTGCGTTATCACACTTTAGAAGAACTGCGCGGTCTGTCATTGAGTGAGCTTCACGCGCTGTGGGAGCTTGTGCTAACAGATCGCCAGCGTGCCTACAAAGCCGCCTACGAGCGCGAAGTCCGCACCGCAGGAGCAGTGGGTTCGGATGAACTGGAACGGCAGGTCGCTGCCGAACTGCTCAAACGCTATGACGAAGCCGCGCTCGTTCCGGTGGGGTCGCGGTGGGCGCGGACTCCCGGACGAGTGCAGGATGCCGCCAAACAGAATGTCGTGCTGGATGCGCCAGAGGATGAGGTCAGACCCACCTCTGGCAAGCCTTCTCCAAAAGTCATGCTGGCAGTCGGGCTGGCAGCGCTGCTGTTCTTCGGCTTCATGTTTACCCGATTACTGGGTGGGCGCTCCTCAGCGGATACGGATGCGACACCGGAGATCAGCCCCACACCGACACCGCTGGTGAGTCCGACCCCCACGCCGCTGGCGCTGGAAGCGCAGGATGACGTGATTCAGGGCGGTGACAGTGGACGCGAAGTGGCGTATCCGGTCAATTTGCAGGTCATCTTACCCGATGGCGATGCGCCGCGTGTCTGGGTGGTGCAGCGCCGCCGCGTGCAGGCTTCCGAATGGCGTTTCGATCTGAATCCTGACACCGCTTCTTTCGTCAACGGTATGTCGGTGCGTCCGGTGATTGGCATCCCCTGGTCGGAAGAGAATGAATCGTACTTCGACGACATCAACACAGGCACATCCTTCCTGCTGACCATGAACACGGGTGCAGTGCTGCGCTTTGAGTTCGATGACCGCCGTGAAGTGCGCCGCAGTGAGACGAGCATCTTCCGGCAGGTCAGTCCGGGACTGGTATTGCTGCTGATTGGCCAAACGGATGACGATGGACTGCCAACCGCGACGCGCACGCTGGTGACCGCAACCTATCCGCCGGAACAGGAACTCTCCCGCGATGGGCAGATCATTGGTATGGACATTACGCTTCAAGAAGGCAGTGTTGGCGAGACACTGATGATGGGTGATGCGTCGATCACTTTACAGGACGCACAACTCATCACTGACCAGCCCGATTTGCCTGCCGACAGCCAGTATCTGCTGCTGAATTACGAAGTTTTAGCGGGTGTGGAGGCGCTGGATACGACGATCTGGCGCGTGGAATTTGTGGATGCCGGTGGGCAGATTTACACACCGGGCAGCGCCGCCCTGACCTACACCGATTTTGATGCACTACCATTGGAAATTCCAGCGCTGTCGTCACTCTTCGCTTCGGTGGGTTACATCGTGCCCGATACACTGCAAAGCGGACGCTGGATTGTCACCGACACGGCTGGCAACGGTGTGTCCTTCACCCTCGCGTTTGCCACTGAACCGCTCGACCTGCATTATGACGGGGTGGACGTGCGGCTGGTGAGCGTGACGCATCTTGAAGGGCAAATCACCACCCATCTGCGAATCTACAACGGGCGGACGGAAATGCTGCATTTCACGCAGGACGACATCTGGATGGCGCTGGGGTATGCGCCTGAGCCACCCGGACCGCGCAACCCGGCTGAAGGGTTGACTCCCTTCGACCTGCTGCCCGAACAGGCGGTAGACCTGACGCTGGTGTGGTACTGGGGCGGTGAACCCTACGCCAGTATGGGGGTGGGTGAGTATCGTTTTGCCATTCAACTGACGCGCGGATCATGATTTAAACACGGATGGGCTGAAGGTCATTCAGTCCATCTTCCCCCGCCTGTTCCCCATATTTTTGTAATTTTAACGGGCGATTTGTCAAAACTGACGGGCTAAAAGTGTAATCCTACAGCGGTTTAGAGTCCCCACTTTGATACGCTGAGTTCAGCCGGTGCGGGCGAAGATTTCGTGCCAGATGACCTCAACCCGCAGGTAGTGGCGTAGGCGACCCCCTCATTCGTCATGGCGCACGCACTCCTCGCATCGGCTGCCTTTTCTGTTTATCTGTAGCTGAGTGAGGAGCTTCGCGCTTGAACCTTTCCGATTTTGTCCAACAGTTGTTCACCGACATCCAGGGTGCGGCGCAGATCATCGCGCCCATCGCCGCCGTCATCGGGTTTCTCGGTCTGGGGTTGATGTATATGGGGTCAAGCTGGCCCATCATCGGGGACTGGAAGAAGGACAATCCTAAAGCCGCCAATCAGGTAGTCGTGGGTTTGCTCTTTGTCATCTTCGCCTCCAGTGTCACCACCCTCATCACCTTCGGCGCTCCCTAACCCCCATCCCACACGCAGCGCGAGGCGCGGTTGCGCTTCGCGCCTTTTCTATTTGAAAGGAACTGCATGGCTGCTGATTTCAAATCGCATGTGCTGCTGCGGGATGAGAAGGGCTTCTTCGGCATCCCGTTCAAACGCCTGCTGCTGGGCGGTGTCGGCGGCGGCCTGACCTACACCCTTTGCAACATCGTTATGCCCGGTTGGGCGATCCCGGCAGGCGTGGTTTTTGCCATTTTTGTGCTGGTGATGACCGGGACACGCGGCGGACTTCCGCTGTGGCAGCGCCTCATCTATCAGGTGCGCGGGTCGCTGCTGCTGGCGGCGGCGCGTGACACCCAGGGCCTGTTTGGCAGTCTGGCGAAATCACTGGAACTGCCCATCGAACTGGTCAAACTGGATGCGGCGGTGGTCTTTGCGCCTGCCCAGCCCAATTACGACATCGACATGCGTGAATGGGTCACATTTGCCCGTGCTGCTGAAGCAGATCGGGACGATGGGCTGGTGTTTGTAGACGCACCGATGACGGAGGTGATTCGCTGATGAGTACCGTCCGTACCTTCCTGATTGAACCGTTCGACATCATGCTGCACGCCACCGAAGAAGGCGTGCAGTCGCTTCAGGCACGTTTCTCGACCTGGCTGCGAACCCTGCGCGAACCCGCACGCTTCGTGTGCTGGCAAATGCCCGCCACCCTCAATGACAAAATCAGCAGCCTGAGCCGCAAGGCGCAGGAAGTGGATGACGCGCAGCGGCGTTCCCTGCTGATGGAATACCGCCGCCACTTCGAGAGCCTGAACGACAGCGCCGAATATCAACGGGCGTTGTGCGGGATGGCCGTCTGGAGCGACCAGAATCCGCGTGCGCTGGCAGGTGGGATGGCTTCCGCCTTTGAAAGTCCGGTCGCTGAAGGTGCTTGGCCGTCACTGTTCGAGGGACGCTACGAAATCCGCGAGACTCCCTTCTGGCATCTGGCTCCGGCAGGTCGTCCCGGTGGTCGTCCCTACTGGTCGATTTTGACCAGTTATGAATTCGCCCCGGCGACCTGGAACTTCTTCCGCCCACTGCCGCCGCTGCTGCGGCTCAACTTTCCACTGGCGCTGTCGGTGGACATCTCGAAAACCTATGATCGCAATGCCGCCATCGACGCGCTGGAAGGCATTATTCAAGCCTATCAGGTGCATCTGGCGGGGGCGACGGGTGAAGACAGCCGCTCGGTGCAGCGCATCGCCGACTGTCGTAAAGCGCTTCAGGAAATCAACAACGGGGATGCCCTCCACATGGTGCAGCTCACCATTGGGATTGCCGCCGATGACCTGAACACCCTCAAAGAGCGGGTGCAAACGGTGGTCAATGAGACACGGGCATGGTTCTCGCTGCGGCAGGAAGTGGGTGAACTGCTGGCACGCTCGGTGGGCTTCTTCACCGCCAAACGGACGAAGGACATCAACGTCCCGACCACCACCTGGCCCGTCACCTCCCGCGAACTCGCCGTGATGCTGTCCCCACTGGGCTATCGTAAGCTCTCGGCGACGGATGGCATTCTGCGCGGCGAAGCGGTGGGCGCATCCTACCCCGTCTTCCACAACTCGTGGCGCGACAAGCGTGCCACCCATGAAATCTGGGTTGGGGTCAGCGGCTTTGGGAAAACCTTCGGGCTGAACTGCTACCTGACCCGCGAATACGCTGAGAACGGCATCCCGTTTGACCTGCTCGAACCGATGGGACATGGCAAGCACATTGCCGATGCCTTTGGTCTGCCCTGGGACGTGATGAGCGCCAAAGCGACCAAACTCAATCCGCAGGATGTGATGTTTCCAACGCTGATTGAACAGGTGAGCCATGTCACCCGCATTTATGAAACGGTGTTGGGACGTTCACTGTCAGGGGCGCAGCGCGAGAACCTGGAACGCGGTCTGCTGGGCGAGGCACTCGAAATCCTGTATCGCGGTTTTCCCGATCTGAACAAAGTCTCGCCCGAACTCGCGCCGACCTGCGATGTGGTCTGCGATGTGCTTTCAGGGTTAGGGGACAAGGAAGCCACTAAACCCATCGCCAAAAATCTGGCGGATGAGATTGCCGGTCTCTGCACCGGGTCGGGACCCTGGGCGGAATTCCTCAACGGTGCGACCAATGTGGATTTATCACGCGGCGGCAGAGAACGGATTGAGCCGCGGGTCTTCAGCTTCCACGAACTGGAAAGCGATCCCATCTTGCAGGCGTTGGCGTATACGCAGGTCTTGAGCGCCATTCGCCGCGACAGTCTGATTGACGAGCAGGCGCGCATCATCGCGGTGGATGAGGTTTACCGCCTGATGCGGCATCCGTCACTGCTCGATTTCCTGATTGAAGCGGCGAAGACCTTTCGTACCCGCAGAAAAAAGCTGGTTTGTGTGGATCAGTGGAGAGCGAATTCACAGCGAGTTGTGGCACATCTGTGCTAAAGGCGAACTGCGCTGCCTGATATTCGGCGGTATCACACCAGCGGGCGTTGCGATTATACGGTTTCTCCCCCGTATAGTTCTCTGGATAGCGCCCATTCCCGAATTTGTAGGCGTAGCGTTCTTGCAGCGAACGCCAGGTGTAGTCGGGGAAGGCACGCAGGATTTCCCACTGGTCAATGTTATTGTCAATCATTTCGCGCAGCTTCGTCAGATCGTCATCGTCCCAGAAATAACCCGTGCTTTTGTGGGTGGTGCTGCGCTCGGAGGTGCTGCCATCGCGCCAGTGGACGGTAATGTGCTTCGTGTGCCGTGTCACCTTGCTGATCTTGATATAACGGGCGAACTGCTCGAACAGGTCACGTTTTTCCTCACGCGGCACATCGTCCCAGCGTTGGATGATAATTTCCAGTACCGGACGGGCTTCGACCAGCGAACGCGATTTGTGTTCATTGGACTGGATGTGGTGCAGTTCGGCGCGTAAGCCTTCCAGTTCGTGTTCAGCCGCTTCATAGCGTGCCTGCGCTCGCGCCACCATCTCCGGGTGCGTCAGCAATCCCAAACTGGCGATGATGTTGTCTTTGGTCTGTTCTGCCTGCCGAATTGCTGCCTGCACCCGCCGCACATCCGCCTGATCGACGTTCTCCAGACTTGCCAGTGCTGCCTGCCACAAATTTTCGTCAATCGTGGTCGCGTGCAGTCGCTCTAGCAGCATCTCATCCACCAGCCTATCCACAATCGAGGCTTTGATGTTCCAGACATTCGAGCGGTAGGGATATTCTGCCAGTTGGTACTTATAGTGTTTGGCTTCTGTTCCCCAACTGCATGTCAGCCGTCGATGAGGGTACTCCGCTAGATCATCGGTGTAGGCAAGGTAAGCATAGGTTGGTTTTGGTTCTTCCCGCTCGTCCTTGTTGTGACGTACCCAGGGACGATACGGCACATACTGCGGATTCGGCTCACCATAGAAGTCCACTGGCGACAGGCGATTGTAGGCATACATAAACAGGTCGAGCGGGATAATCCCTTCGTGGTTGTTGAACTGCACAATCGCGCCTTTGTGAATCCAGTGCCCGATGTAAGCCACATTCACCAGCATGTTTCGCAGCCCATCCTGCGAGGGTGTCAATCCGCCCGTGAACGGTGAGCGCCGCTCCAGATGATCGGTCACTTGAAACCCTTCCGGCACTGCCTCTTTTGGAATATCGGGCAGATAGGGTCCGTTCCGGTCAATCTGTTTCCAGGTCGTGCTAAAGTTGCCGTCGTTTTCGCGGAACAACTCGAAATAGCGCAGCAGCACATCAGCGTAGAGTTCGAACCTTTTGTACTTGCGGTAGTCGGGGTTCAACGCGCCGTTGGGTAAATGGCTGCGTCCGTCCATCATGAAGCCCGGCAGGATTTTCCGTCCGGTCCACATGCCGCTGGCGCTACGACGGTGACGCGCTGCCACGAGCCTGCCGCGTATCTGATATTGCAGATAATCCGCTGCCCGCTGTGCTTCCTCGCGGAACATCTTCATGTGGGAGGAACCCATAATTGGGTGAGCAAAGTCAAAGATCATCATCGGGGTCATGACCTGCACGTTGTTGCGTTTGCAGGCATCAATGAAGATGTTGGTTTCAATCATCGTCACATCGCGGAAAAACCGGTCAACATCCTGTGCCGCGACCAGCCCAATCTGTCCGGTTTCGATCAGGTCATACAGCGTGGACATGCCTTTGCGCTCGCGGATTTTCTTCGTCCCACTCACGCCTGCGTCCATGTCGATCATGAACACGTTCTCACGTACCCAGCCCTGACGCAGCAGGTGTTCAATCATGTCCACCGTTTGCAGGGTGGTGGAGATATTCCCGATTTGTCCTTCCGACGACTGGCGGTAGTACACCGCCGCTGGTCGTCCAACAGGCAAGGGTTGGAGTTTATACGGATCAATTGGTTGTTCCGGGCGTTTCAGTGTTCTGGGCATCGCTCATCCTCCTTCCAATGAAAAACGCCCTGTCTTGGGCAAGTGATGCGACAAGACAGAGCGCGTTGGGTTACAATGCTCTCAGCCCTGCACAGTGTCTTCAGCACTTGCCGGGTCAGCCAGATCGGAGTGGTGGTACACTTCGGTCTGGCGCAACAACGAATTGTCTTCAGTGTACTCACTTTCGCCCAGCCGCGCAACAATGCGAAGCATCGAACGATACACCGACAGCAGATTGATGCCGTCATTTTCAGTATGCGGTTGTTCATCTGACAGGCGCTCAGGCTTCAACGGCTGCCTCCTGCGTCATCTGGTTCTTGTGGTATCTCACTGCCTCCAAAATGAAATGTCGTGCCATATACGAGTCGGGCAGCTTAAGCTGTTTCGCCAGCGCCTCGATCTCAGCGCGTTCCCTGTCCGTCAGCCGCATCGCAAAGATTTTTTTACGTGTCATCTGTCGAACAGGCAGGGTAGGGATTGTTGGTTTCTCCATCCGTCGCGTTCCTTTGTTTTACTCATGGTTTCAGCGTAGCACACCGACTCTGTGCAAACCCCGGATTTTTCCAGTTTCGGGTTAGCAATCTTGCGAAGGTGTCTGAAATATTTCAGCTTCCCATAAGAAAAAAAGCTGACTGCTCAGCGCGTGGTACATCCACGTTTTACTGATGCAGTCAGCTTATCAAAGTCAGGTTGTGCGACCCGTGTAAAATTGGCAAATCTGAGCGTCAAAATTGGCAAATCGCCCGTTAGTTTTACAATCGTATGATGAGATAACAAATATAGGCTGGTATCCATAGAACATTTGACACTGGCAGGTTTTCTGCATATAGTTACCTATAGTTTTTTGAGAGTTTAGATGATGAAGACCGAAAAACATTTTTCAACCCGTCAGGTCGCTGAGATGGCGGGCATACATCGGGACACTTTGCTGCGCTGGCTGCGTGAAAAGCGGGTAGCTGAACCCGCACGAGATCGTAATGGCTGGCGTGCATTTACTTTAGAAGAAGCGGAAACCGTAATGAAATATGCTGATGTGCTGCCCCTACGACCAACTACTAATGGCAATGGCGCTTATCTTCCCTTTGCTGACAGCATTGGGCGGCTAGAGGCTTTGGATTGGGACTTTGCCGGTGCTAAAACGGGCTTTTTAACCCATTCCCTCCATCCTTACCCGGCAAAGTATATTCCGCAAATTCCAAATGCTCTGATACAAGAATTATCGTCTGTCGGGGAGACTATTCTTGACCCGTTCTGTGGCAGTGGAACATCACTGGTGGAAGCGCTACGGCTGGATCGAAATGCGGTGGGTGTCGATGCCAACCCGCTTGCCTGTCTGATCAGCCTCGCCAAAACCACCCGGATTACCGAAGACGAAGCCTCACTCCTGAAAGAGATGGCGCAGCGATTGGTATCTGAAGGGCAAATACTTTCCAGCGATACACCCATGCTCTTCCCTGATTTGCCGACCTTCCCTGAGTCGGATCGTCCATCGTTCGATGGTTTGAACGAGTGGTTCGACCCCCATGTTGTGGATGAACTTGCCTACATCAAGTCGCGCTGCCTGAAACTGCCAGCACCACACCTGCGGCAACTTGCACTCGTGGCAATGTCCTCCATCATCGTTACGGTGTCGCGCCAGGATTCTGACACGCGCTATGTCCGTCGTGACAAGAATCTCAAACGAGGAGATACGCTGAATTTATTCAGTCGCGCTCTAGCAACAGCAGCCCAACGGGTGCTTGAGTTTAGTGACGAGTTACAACCCTACCGTACAGTTGATGTTCATGCGGCCAATCTCCTTGACTGCCCCGATGTCGGGCTGGTCGATCTGGTGGTCTGTTCCCCTCCTTATCCCAACGCTTATAGTTATCATCTTTATCATCGCACCCGGATGCTCTGGCTGGATATGAATCAACCGGAGTTCAAGAAACAGGAAATCGGCAGTCACCGTAAATACAGTAGCAAAAGTGCGAATGCGGCAACAGTGGATACATTTCGCCTCGAACTGCGAAAGATTCTCGAATGGTTAACCCACCACCTGCGCCATAATCGTTACGCCTGTTTTGTGATTGGCGACTCAACAGTACGCGGTGTTCGCATCAAGAACGATGATCTGCTCATCAATGTCGGTGAGGAAGTTGGCTTCAAGTTGGAGGCGAATATCCCCCGGACGCTTCAATCAAGCAAAAAATCATTCAATCCGGCAATCGGCAAAATCAAACAAGAACATATTGTTATTTTGAGAAATACGGCAGGCAGCGCATGACCATTCAAGGTTTGTTTCTGGAAATGAAGCCCTATATCCAGCCTTTTGAGCGGCTGCTGGCACTGCAAGAACTACGTGCGCTTGCCGACAGCGAACCCATTGCGCTCCCTAAAGTCGGGCAGGATGAAGCAACGCTCTATGAAATTATTACGGAAGTGTCACCAGAGTTTCTCGCCAGTCGCCTGACCTACTGGGAAACGGTGCGTGGCGATGGAGCCATCGCACCGCGCTTCATCACTCAGCAGGTGCGCTACGAGGCAGCATCGGATGCTGCTCGTAATGGTGGGTGGATTGAGGCGCTGCCTGAAACGCTGCCCTTTAATGGTCATGTACCACTGCCGCGCCGCCGGACGCTGCGCTACGGTTCGCATGGTATCCATGAGTATCGGGGGAAATTCTTTCCTCAGTTAGTTCGCTCTCTATTGAACATAGCGGGAGCAAATGAAGAGACAGTGGTTCTCGACCCGATGTGTGGAAGCGGCACGACCCTCGTTGAGGCAAGTATTCTCGGTTGTACTTCATTTGGGCTGGATATGAATCCCCTGTCGGTCTTGATGAGCCAGGCAAAAACGGAAATTCTCGCAGTCGCGCCCGTAGTTGTTCTCAACGAATACAAGCAACTTGAAATAGATGTACTTAAGGTAGCTCGAAAAGGTGCGTTGTTGAATCAGTTGGCATGGTTAGATAACCTTCCGGCGCGTGACCGAGAATACCTCGCGCTCTGGTTCGCCCCGGAGCTACTCACCCATCTTGACCCGATTATGACGCGCATTCAGCAAACGGACCAACCCGCCTGTCGCAAGCTGTTCCTCATTGCGCTGAGTAACATTCTGCGGGGTATTTCCTGGCAAAAGGACGATGATCTGCGTGTACGCAAACAGGAGAAACAAGCATCCAATTTTGATGTGACACGCTTGTTTCTCGATGAACTGGAGAGTTCACTCAAGTCGGTGCTTTCTTTCCTGTTTGAGAAAAACGGGAGAACAGTTGGCAAAGCGCAGGTCATTGCCGGAGATGCCTGCTGTGCCGCTGAAACGCTGCCCGACCAGGTGGGTAGTGTTGATGTAGTAATCACATCGCCGCCGTATGCAACCGCGCTTCCTTATCTGGACACAGATCGGCTTAGTCTGTGCTACCTGAATTTGCTCTCCAGACCTGAACATCGCAGTCGTGATTACCATATGATCGGTAATCGGGAGATCACAGAACGTTACCGTCAGTCCTATCTGGACACCTATCGGAGCGAGAAAAGCACATTGCCGGAAGATATTGTGACGGTGATTGATCGCATTCACACCCTTAACGAAAATGGCGATGTGGGGTTCCGCCGCCGCAATTTATCCGCATTACTGGCAAAGTATTTTCTCGATATGAGGCGCGTTTTTGAGAATCTCCACACCCTTGTGCGTCCGGGCAGCAGTGTCTATGTGGTTATTGGTAACAATCACACTATCGCAGGGGGAGAGCGAGTTGATATCGAAACCGACACACTGCTGGCTCAACTGGGTCAGAACGTCGGGTTCGCTCTTGAAGAAGCCATTTCGATGGAAATGCTGGTATCACGCGACATTTTCAAAAAGAATGCCAGCAGCGCTGAAACGATTCTCAATTTCCGCCATCAATCTTGAATCAGATATTTGTACTTCTTATACGTGCCGGTCACACTGCTTTTGGACCGGGTGTGCTGAATCAATCCATCGGCAAGTTCTTCATAAGTCTCTGTATCGGTTCTGTAGACGATATGCGCGATATAATCAATATTTGTCTCATCTGAAAGTTCAAGAATAATCATATCGTCTTCCTGTTGCAGACTGCGGACAACGGAGGTAACTGAACCAAGTCGAAAGTCTGCGCTTGCCTTCGTACCGTCTGGCTTTTTTGCCGGGAAGTCTTTCAGATAAGCATCGATTATCTGATCGTTGAACTTGATTCTCACATTTCGAGTGTATTGATCTCGTTCGGCATCGTGTTCATAAAGATCGCGCCAGCCCCAGAATCCCGGTTCAATATTTCGGATTGCTTTGCCAATTCTTATCTCTGGGGAACTATTTGCCTGTGGCAAATCGCCTTGCAATACCGTGATAGCGAACCAGTTGGCACCAGCGAGCGCCTGTACCAGCGGAGGTAATTCAGTTTCGACGGCAGTCTCTTCATCTGGCACACCTGCACGACTCACAAAACCTGTCCGGGGTGGTGGTCTTCGCTCTATACCCCGTCCAAATGAGATGCGGCTCGGACGGGATTCATCCCCTTCTAACACGCGTCGTCGAGAAGCGGTTTCCTCACCCTCTGCCAGCGCTTCCGCCCGTGCCGCCGCTTCGGAGCGAACATAGTCTTCATCGACCAGATGTTGCAGCACCTCATCATTCAAGCGCCACACGTTGTCCTGGGTTTCGTCACACCAGCGATCCAGTGCGCTCTTAACTTCGTTCAGCAGTTCGGCATCTTCGCTAATTTGAGGATCAAGAGTCTGAACCAAACTCGCCTCATCATTTGTAAACAATCCACCAGAAGTCAAATTGCCAGAGCCAATAATGAGAAAAGCGGAGTCAGTCCCCTCAAATAAATAAATTTTGGGATGAAACGTTACTGGACGACTGCTTTTCGTGTGATTAACCCATATTTGTCCTGTACTGCTTACCCCTTCCAGCAGCAGTTTTAACCCATCCTGTGACGTGACCTGTTGATCAATACCGACGACGAGCCGAACCGTTTTTCCACTCAGAACAAACTGTTGAAGCGGCTCGTAGAGGTGCTGTACCCCGGATTTCTTCACAAAAGCAATGGCTGCCTGAAACGTGTGGAAAGTGCCATACTCTCCCTGTAGAGCGGCACGCAGGACATCACCTAATCGTTGCTCACTGAATGGCTGCAAAATAACGCGCATAGCGACTCCGACAAATATTTTTAAGGAAAATACACAGGAGTCTATTCTAGCGTATGTCGTACTTTCTGTCGTACACAAATAATCAGATTAAAATAGGACTACTCTTTATGATCTAAATAAAAGTTAAGCCAATCGAAATTTACTGATAATGTCAGCTAGTGTATTAAGTTCGCCAACATTGCCTGGGAATATGACGAAAGGAATATTAGCCCATTTACTGCCTTCTCCGAGTTTCCATACTGGAATACCGTCAGCGGCTTGCCCAACAACTCTAGCTATATCTACTTTTAGGGAAAGTATTGCAATATTGCTGGCAGTAACTCCACCTTTAGCGATTACATATTTTGGTTTTAATTGAACCATATCCACGATTTCTGCGAGGGCAATAGAAATCGCTTGTCCAATCGCCAGATTTTTTTCATACGAGTCCGCCTTAACTATGGTGCGGCTTGTGAAAATGAGGGCTTCATACCCGTCCTCAAGTGCCTCATGGATAAATTGACAACTTTTGATTATTTCATCATCTCGTGTTTCGGCGCTAAGTATAGCATCAACATTTATCTCTTTACTTTTGACATAACTTAATTTCCGAACGGCTTCTAGCTGTCCAGTGCTTTTGGGCACGTGAGAGCCAAACACTGTTATTCCACCATACTTACTTGTAGAGTTTGCCAACAATTGAGGAGGAACGATATAATTGTTTCCTATCCCCATCGCTGTTTTAAGAAATGACGCTGCTGTACGAAATAAAAATCTTTTTCCCTCACTTTCTGCAATTTGCCAACCACGAATAAAGACCTCTAAATCCCGGTAAGTTAAGGCATTTACCAGCACATATCTTTCTCCGGTGATGGCTGCCATTATTTTTGCAATTGCATCGGGGCCTCCCTCTCTAATAGTATGAATATCAATTGAGAAAACTTCTGAAGCATTTACTTTGCCTTGTGTTTGCTCTTCAATCCACAAAGGCAGGTAAGAATTCTTATATGAAAAAACAGCATCATTTGCATAAGGGGTGGCAGCAGCAGGAATTAGTTGTGTCTTTTCCTCAACCCACTGAATATTATCGCAGGTATACCTTCTTCCTTCATAGAAAAATGGAATAAAGCAGATGCCATCAAAATTAATGCCATACCGATGAAATGCCTGGGTAATTGCTTGTATCTCTACAAAAAAGTGCCCTCTTAAAGTTGAATCAGTCCTACTAATGACAATTATCCGTTTATTCGTTTCTATTACTAATTGAGCCAACTTTGTAGCTATTTCTGAGTTGGCTTGAAATGCAGAAGAAGATGTAAGGCTGCGACTGTTCGTGAGCACAAAAAAATTTCCGAAATTATTTAGAGCAGATTCCAAAGTAGAGCCACTCCAACTTGTGAGAACATGGACATCCTTCACTGTTTGACTACCGGCTGCATCATCGTCAATGACGACATAATGTAAATCGTTGTCTTCATTACTTTTTCTAATTTGATCAATGAGAAGATGATTCGACCATTCAGGTGGCAATTGGGACAGGTAAAGTGTTTTATTGACTGCTTGTATTTTGGGTGATTGCTCGGTCAATTTCTCTTCCTTGAACTTCCAGTTTATGAAATGAATTGACTTATACGGAAACTGTCCCTATTTCATCATTCGTTATATTCTAGCATATACCGTGTTTTCTATTCTGTATCTTGTCTCGCAAAATAAAATTGGCTGGAGCTTATCCAGCCAGGCAAAAGAAGTGGAATCAAAAAGCGACAGCCTGTCCGTAAGCTGCCGCTATTTGTCGTCCGCATTTCTTGCGGTAATACATCAACATCTTTCGTTCCTTCTCGTTAGCGGCTATCCGGCGTAACTTCGCACCACTTGTAAGTGTCTCGATTGCCTTCAACGCAAGTGGTGTATCATGATACTGCTCCATTACGCGCAGTAGAGGTTCGTCATCGCCTTCGTGGTAACGTTCCTCCCACGTCTTCGGTTGGCGGGGTGCGTATTCAGCAAACAGAGCTTGGAGCTTGCGCCGAATTTCTATCATACGGACATAGACCTGCGAATGTCCTAAACCGTGCGCCTCAATTGCTGCTTTTGAATCTACGCTCGTTGTGAGAATGTACAGCGCAACCAATCCTTTGATGTCATTAATATATTCTTCCGCAATGGCGGTAATCGCCGCAGTAATATCAAGCCGTTGATCCACTTTGGATGCCCAAGATGCCCAACTTTCAACCGAGTTCCACCATTCGCTCGGTGTAGCGTAACCTCGAATTCCATATTCATCTACGTCAAGTTCAGAGCCATCCTCTAATACACTGAATGGTATATACTTCCGGTTCTGCTTTTGTAGCGTCGTATGCTTGCTGATAGAAACCACGCGAAATGCTGCACTTAATCGTGAATGTTCTGCTAATAGCGTTGGGGCTTCTACTAGTTGCTCCCAGAGTCGCATTAATCCTGTCTGAATGCTGTCTGGAACATCCTGACCATATGTGCCATAGCGATGAAGAATTGATGTGATAAACGGCGAAAGACTGTCAGCAATCTGTTCAAAGGTTTGTTTACCCGCCCATCCTGTGGAGTAAATAGCAATACGCGGAAACGGACGAATCTGACTGCGAATAGAATCTTGGAAATCCTGTGACACGGCGAACCTCCTCAAACACACTGGAATACGCCAGCACGTTGAGCCACAACCGGCTTGTCCACGCTGGGACAGCACAAGGAGGGAACCTGTCAAACAAAAAAGTCACCCGTGTGTTTTGGGTGACTTTTTAGGCAGATAGTTCGGTAGTCCCGTCTCGCAGAGATGGGACTAGCGTATTCGCCTGCCGATGTTTGATAGGGAGGATGCCTGTGCTGTAGAATCGCCGCGACGACGGTTGTGCGAGTGTGAAGGAGAGTAGTTGACCGGGAAGTCAGCTTATTCTAGCAATTGTGTTTGAACCAAGAAAATTGTCAGCATATAGGGTAAAATCTGTCTATCATATAATCAAATCCAAGACACTAAAATAACTGGCTAGTTGTTGGTCCCAAACTATTGTTGAGTTCAAAGTTTGCTTTTGCACTAAAATTTCTACCAGAAAGGAATAGTCTCGATGATGAAAATGACAATGAGATGGTATGGCCCCGATGATTCTGTTACATTGGAGAATATCCTTCAGGTGCCAGGCATGGCAGGTATCGTTAGCGCGTTGCATGATTTGAAACCAGGTGAGGCAGTTACGATTGATCGTCTTGAAGAACGCAAGAAAATCATTGAGTCTATGGGATTAAAGTGGCTTGTAATTGAAAGCATTCCAGTCCACGAATCTATCAAATTAGGTAAGACTGAGCGCGATAAATTCATTGAAAACTACATTCAGAGTATCCGCAATATGGGCAAAGTTGGTATACCTGTATTATGTTATAATTTTATGCCTGTATTTGACTGGACGCGGACAAATCTCGCCATGCAAAATGCGGACGGATCAACTGCGTTGAGTTTTGCCCAATCTGATCTTGGAAAAATCGATCTGAGTCGCGGTACTAGCGATCTACCCGGTTGGGGTGGAACTTATACTGTCGAAGAACTCAACGAATTGTTGGCAGATTATAAGAACGTGGATGATGCCACACTGTTCGAGAATTTGGCTTATTTCTTGAGGAAGGTTATCCCAGTAGCTGAAGAAGCGGGCGTTTTGATGGCAATTCATCCAGATGATCCGCCCTGGTCAATCTTTGGACTCCCACGCATTGTTCGTAATGCAGAGACTCTGCAAGCGCTGCTTGAGGTAGTTGATAGCCCGCACAACGGATTAACATTCTGTACAGGATCCCTCGGCGCGTCAGAAGAAAACAACCTGCCTGCAATGATTAGGCAATTTGGTCATCGGATTAATTTCGTTCACGCGCGAAACATTAAGCGCACATCTTCACGCGACTTTTATGAAAGTAAACATCCCTCCGAATTTGGCAGCGTAAATATGTTTGAGGTTATGCGTGCTTTGCACGATATTGGTTTCACTGGCCCAATTCGCCCGGATCATGGGCGTATGATCTGGGGTGAAAGCGGGCGGCCCGGCTATGGTTTATATGATCGTGCTCTTGGGGCAACGTATCTTTATGGGCTGATGGAAGCTATTGAACATACGAAGTGATCTCTTCAGATTGGATCATGTCGATTTATCTCTGTCTTAAAATAACTACATGGATATGTAATTTTTATGTCAAAACTGGACTTAATATTGCTCACAATCCGATTCCCTACCCTTGATGTTCTCCAGATTAGAAGTCACTAAATCGTAACCGACGAAAAGCTGCTGTGGGTTATGAACCGGTTTTTAGGCAGACACAGAGGATAACTATAACTATGCTGTATAGTCACTGCGTAGACACTCAATCGAAAAAGTTTTATTTTAAGGAACGCTGATACTTAGCAATTTCAGTATATATATCTAATGCATCCGCTTCGCTTAAAAGAGGGATTTGTTCTTTTCCAGGATTCTCAAATTTCTCAAATATCCGGGAGAGTTTCACAGGATACTGTTTCTCATCTTTAAGAACGGCTATCGTATATTCTTTAATTAACCTTGACATAGCTTCATTACTTAATTGAGATGGGTCACTTTTACCCTCTATTTCTTCAGGTTTCTTTGAGTCGGAGGCTGAAGTTAGCCGCGTCTGTTGCAATCGTTCATACACCACAATGAAGGTAAGCACTAATACTGGTAGAATAGCTACAAAACCCACAAATCCGGCGATATTTCCCCAAAAATCATCTACAGAAATATTAAGAATGGGTATTTGTTTTGATGCCGCAGTTGCCATCAACCCTAAACCAGCAATTCCGATGATTAAGGTAAACAAATATAGAAGCAATCCATATTTCAGAGCAGCTTCGCCAATACCAAGTCTCCAATCGCTAGAGTTTCCGCCATTGCTTGTCATAAATATAATCCTACGAGCGTTTGCTTTGTCGCATAGAATTGATAAATTCAGGAGGTAATGCTCTTAATCTCTCAGTTAATTCAATCACACCTAACATAAGCTTTTTTCTATTTTTTGCGAATTCTGCTTCGTCTTCATGAACTTCGAAATCTGCCCGTAAAGCTACAAATTCAATTCCATTTTCATCTGTAGTTGGACCAGGGATAAACACTTGTTCTGCATCATCAAAAGATTCCATAAACTGCTTGTGAATCTCAGCAGGAACCTTCTCTTTTTCAACAAGACGCACAAAATATACTAATCTTTTGTGCGCTAATGTAACCATCATGTGAATAAAAAAGGTTTCGCAATAGTCAAAGGAAAATATAAAATAATCTTCTCCAACTTCTACTATGTCAAATTTTCCATTGCAGAAGTTGCAGAGGTTTTGGACGACAGGATCAGCGTTAGAGGGGATTTCGACAGGCATAATAACCTCTATTCTGAGGATACAACAACAGGGCGTAACTTTGACGATGTCATCTTACGAACTCGGTGAGCCGAACGTGTCCACGAGCTTAAATAGTTATCCACATCTTTCTCATCAGAAACTTCAACAGTCTTTAAAACTGTACGATATGACGGAGTTTTATAAGCAGTCTGCAATTTAGCTTTTAGGTCACGGAAGGTATTTACTACAGTACCATCTAAAAATTCAGCTGCCGTCCCTTCAACTAAGATAAGGGATTCGGCAATAAGATTTGCAAAAAATCCTATCAAAACCAAATTGGCAGGATCAATTCCCTTTGCCATCAATACTAACTGTCTGAGAGCCTCAGCGTTTATCGGTAAAGAGATTTCGATTGTTTTCCCATTGTTTGAGTTTTGCATAATCCTACACTCCAAGTTTGTTAATCATTTTAGTCGCAATGGCAACCGTATCAAGTATGATCTCATATTCGTTATTTGATACCAGTGATTCGGTTTCTTCGAAAGGTTTCCAGAATAAAGTCTCAGGCGGATTGAGTTCCCATACTTTGTATACACTGGTGTTCTGTATATCGGCTAGTTTTTCAATCCGTTCTCCTCGTAGATCATCACGTTTTGATGGGACTAGAAGAGTATATTTGCCATCATCAAAAACTAACAACAATTCAAATGATAGTTTGTTGCTGTTAGTTTTCTGGGTGATACGTATTGGAACAACAGCTATTTCAGTATCTATGATTAAGTATAAGGGATTTTCGGCTGTGATGTGCTGCTCATCTCTTTCTTCGGATTCTACTTTTTTTTTATCTGCTCAGTAAGGGCTTCAATCATAATCTCGGCTGAGAACGCACCTTCGACCCCACCATATGGAATAAAAATATTCATGAATTCTTGAGTCAATAACGATGTATTACTGGATTTTTTTGCTTCATTTACAGGGGTCTTCACAAACAAATGAAAGAAACGCAGCATCGACATCCCAAATAAATGATACACTCCAGCGTGAGTAACCTTTTTTATTATCTCCTGATCGATTGCTGGTACTACCATTAAGATTTTAGGCTCAACTATGTTGAGTTGTCGTGCAAGACCGAAAATGTCCAGAATAAGCATTGGTGCCTCATTAGTCAATGCTCCTTGACGTGCGAATACAGCTAGTATAAATTTCCACCCAAACTCGATACTTTCAACTAAATGGACACCCTCAATCTGTGTTGGAGTAAATGTAATATTCCTTAAATAATTCTGAAAAAACGATATAATTATATTTTCCGCCGACATAGGTGTCGAAGGGGGATCGAACAAACATAAAGCTTCAATGAAGCCCTCTCCTGTGGATGCTGGAACTCCGGGAATGCGCTCAAGTATTTTGTAGTTTTGATCTTCTAAATTAAAAACGTAGGTGGCGGCCTCAATCATCTCGTCAGTAAGAGTAACGGCATAGGATGTATGTCTTGCAATAAATTTTGAAACAAAATCACCTTCAGGTAGCAACAGATTTTGGCTTAATCGAGGGTACACTCCTGATCCGAGGATCTCAACAATACGAGAGATTTTAACAGACAGATCACGATTATGTTGTAACAATCTGCCATAAAAGATAAAATTGCGTTTTAATGACCCAAGAGGGTCACCCTTGCCAGTTCGTTTTCTTTCTTCAATATCTGCCATTACACCAAGTAGATATTGAATACATTCATCACGTGATGCTTTGCTCATTTTCTGCCTCTAGGCTTTATACCAATTTGTGTGAAATGACCCGGGCTTACCGATACGTCGGTATGTATGTGATCCAAAGTAGTCACGTTGGGCCTGTATGAGATTTGCAGGTAATCGTTCAGTTCTAAATGCATCAAAGTAGGAGAGAGATGCTGTGAGTGCCGGTATGGGAACAGCAGCATCAACAGCCAGCTTAACAAATGTTTGAAATGCCTGATGCCGTTCGAGCAATTCTGTTCCAAATCTATCAGAGAACATAAGATTATCAATATCGGGATTGTCAGAATACAGCGCGGCAATATCGTTTAGTATCCCTGCTCGGATAATACATCCACCGCGCCATATAGTCGAAATGGTGGAAATACTAAGCTGATAATCGTATTCTCGACTGGCTGCCTGCATCAAACTTATCCCCTGAGCAAAACAGCACAAAACCCCGGAATACAGCGTTTGACGAGCAGCATCAAACAATTGATCTTTATCGATGTAAGCCATCTTCCGAGAAATGGGTAGATGCTTTGCACCTAATTCACGTTGTTTTTTGAAACTAGAAATAATCCGGGCTTCAACGGCAGCATTTATAGTAGGTGTTGCGATGCCTAAATCAAGCGCGTTCTGGCATGTCCACTTTCCCGTTCCTTTTTGCTCCGCATCATCAAGTATTACATCGATAAGGGGTTTCTGTGTTTCTTCATCAATTTTCGAAAAAATACTTGCTGTGATCTCAATAAGATAGGAGTTAAGCTCTGTTTCATTCCATGATTGGAACAGTTGATGTAATTCTTCCGCCGAAGCATTTCCAGCAAGTTGTAAAACAGCATAAATCTCTGCAATTAGTTGCATGATTCCATATTCAATGCCGTTATGGATCATCTTTACATAGTGTCCAGCGCCTCTGGGTCCTATATGTGCTACGCACGGCTGGTTGTCAACTTTAGCCGCAATAGATTGCAAGAGCGGTTCAATCGATTGGTAGGCAGAGTAGTGACCACCTGGCATAATGCAGGGGCCATGCAGAGCACCATACTCACCACCTGATACACCACTTCCAATGAATAATAATCCGCTCTCTTCAACGTACTTTGTACGTCGTTCTGTATCCTTAAAAAAGCTGTTCCCCATGTCAATAATGGCATCGTGTTTATCAAGTAAAGGAACTAGCATCTCTATGGAATTATCAACTTGTCGATCTGGAACAAGAAGAATTATCTGTCTTGGGGTACGCAAAGAGGAGATAAAATCATTGAGCGCCCCGAAGCCTATTAGGGAACCATGATCTTGAGAAAAAGCCCCAACCTTATTGCTATCAACATCATAGCCGGACACAACGTACTGATTTCGTGCCATATTTCGTGCTAGGTTTGCTCCCATAACACCCAACCCAATCACACCAATATCATTACGGTTCATATTTTACTCCCATGCTAAAGAAAAACTTTGTACTTTAATGAACACAATTCGCAAGCCAAATTCGACCATCTTTTTCAATAAAGCTTGCTGCTTCTGAAGGACCCTCTGATCCGGGTTGATAAAGATATAGGGGAAGGGTGTTTTCAATATTGCGAATGATTGATTCAATTATATTCCAAGACAATTCAACTTCATCATTCCGAATGAAGAATGTTGTATCACCATCCAAGATGTCCATCAAAACCTGCTCATAAGCATCTGGAAGAATAGCATCCTTTACAATGTCTCTATAGTGAAATTCCAAATCCACTTCGCTAGCCTCATTATATACGTCAGGGCGTTTCGCCACAAAACCCAAGTGAATTCCCTCGTCTGGGGAAATACACATAGAGATATAGTTTGGTCTTACAGTGCTCGGAGGGAGTTCGAATAAATTTAGCGGTGGAGATTGAAATTCTATAACAATCTCACTTCTTTTCTCTGAAAGTGCTTTGCCTGATCTAATATAAATTGGCACACCATCCCATCGCCAATTGGAAATGCCTAACTTCATCACTGCGAAGGTTGGAGTTAAGGAATTTGGGCTAACCCCGGAATTACTTCTATATCCTTCGTACTGTCCTAGGACAACATCGCTGTCACGGGCAGGGAGAACTGCATGTAATAATTTACTTCTTTCATCACGAACTTGCTCGGGATAAGTAAAGTTTGGAGGTTCCATTGTAAGAAGGGCAAGAAATTGCAAGAGGCGATTTTGGAAAATATCCCTCAATACTCCAACTATATCATAATATTCTCCATGCGGAGATACATCTTGGTTCTCGGCGACAGTAATCTGAATATTGTCTATGTATTTTCTATTCCACAGTGCCTCAAAAATAACATTGGCAAAGCGGAAATGCAGTATGTTTTGCGAAGTTTCTTTGCCCAAGTAATGGTCAACACGAAAAACCTGATCTTCTTTGAAAAATTTACTAATCACAACGTTTATTTCATGAGAAGTTTGATAATCGAATCCAAAAGGTTTTTCTATTGCTAAACGTCTCCAACCATCGTCCGATATATGAAAACCAAATTCACCTAATGATGTAATTATGGGCATCTGCAAATTTGGAAGCGTAGATAAATAGTACAAACGATTACAGGGTCTTTGTTCAATTTGCTCTAAAACTGTTTTGAGATTCTCAAAATCCTCTTTCTTCCCTACATCAAGCGGCTGATACCACACATGATTCGCAAATTCATTCCATTGATCAAAATCTATGCTCTCAGTAGAGTTATCATTAAGGGATTCAAAAAGATAAGCACGATATTCTTCATCTGTGAAATTTGTTCGTGATACTCCAACCACACTAAAATATTGAGGCAATCTATTCGCAACAAACAGCCGAAATAATGATGGAATTAATCTGGTTTTTGTCAATTGCCCTGAGCCACCAAAAACAACAAAGGTTGTGTGATTTCCTGAGATCATTTTGCACCTACATCGAGCACTTATGTGATTTGGATTTATTGCGATCTAGAGAGATGGGTGACTTCATATGCTATGTTTTAAACAACGCATTGAAGCGATAAATCAAACTTATTCTATCACCTTTACAGTTTGAAGGGAAACACGAGCTATATCTTACATTGTAAAGGTATGTAGTGACCCCAAAAAGTTGGACACAAAATCAGCTTACTTATTTTAACACTGGTTCTGGCTGTTGAGCCAACCAATTTTCCTCGAACTCGGAGGGTGTCAGGTAGCCCAGTGCCGAGTGAATGCGCTTGCGGGTATACACTTCATCCAGAAAGCGCCCGATTGACTGGTAGGCATGGTGGAAGTCCGCGTATTCGGATAAATCTACCTCCTCTTCTTTAATGGTACGCATCAACCGTTCGGCATAGCTGTTTTCTTCAGGTTTGCCGACTGCCGCCATGCTGATCTGCACCTGGTACTCGGTCAACAGATCGGTGTAATCGCCACAAGCGTACTGCCAACCCTGATCACTGTGGTGAATATGCGGCACCTGATCGACCAGTGCACGTTTGAGGGCGGTCAAGGTCAGGTCCCGATCCAGCGAACGGCTCAGATGCCAGCCGCGCACACAGCGGGTGAACACATCCATGATGACCGCCAGATACACAAAGTCACGTGCAAGGCGGACGTAGGTGATGTCGGCAACCCACACCTCATCCGGGCGCGATGGTTCCAGCTCAGCCACCCGATTGGGATAGCGCGGGAAGTCATGCTGGCTATTGGTCGTGCGCTTTTTACGCCGTTTGACCGGGCGTTGCAAGCCCATTTGCGTCATGATCCGCTGAATCCGCTTGTGATTGACTGTCCATCCCGCCCGTTTCAGCAAAGCGGTCAGGCGGCGATAGCCATACGTCGGGTATTGTCCAGCCAGCTCGAGCAGCGCAGCCCGTAGATCGCCCTCTTCAGCTACAGCGCGGGTGTGATAAAACGTGCTGCGTGCCAAATCCAGCACTTTGCAGATGGTTTTCACTGGATAATCCGTTTGCATCGTCATCGCTACCGCCCGTTTCTGTTCCGCATCCCATCCAGTAAGCTCGATGCTTTTTTTGCAATTTCCAGTTCCATCGTCAGTTTGCCCACCATGCGCTCCAACTCAGCAATCCGTTCCTGCTCAGCGTTGCTGGTGGCTTCGCTTTCAAAGGCCTGCGTCGCGGCTGCCAGGAACTGTTGTTTCCAGGTGCCGATCATCTGGGAGGTGAGTTGATGCTCACGGCACAACTCCGCCATGCTCCGCTCGCCTGACAGCAGTTGCAGCACAACCTGACTCTTGAATTGTGGGGTAAACTTGCGTCGCTTGTTCATGTGACCTGTCCCTTTCATGGATTATGATACTGCATTTAGTACCGTGTCCAATCTCAGGGGGTCACTTCAGAAACACAATTCGATATGCAGGTTCCTGTCGTGATATATCAACTCAGTTGGCCCAAGACATAGTTGCTCTGTACTCTGGGATTGCGTCACATTGGATTAAGAATCACATAAATGCTGAAGAACCGAGGATCCATATTTGGAAGTGGTCATCGAACGATGTGTCCATTGAACATATACAACTCGATGTACAGCCTGTGATTAGCAAAGTGATCCAAAACTGGGAAGTACGCATATCTGAGTCTGTCAACAGTGCAATGCACTATGCACGCTGGCAGAGGTTTCCTAATGAAACAGGTGGTGTTCTGGTCGGTACTATTGATATTCAACATAAAGTTGTCCAAGTCGCTGACTTGATACCATCGCCACCAGATAGTGTTGAATGGCCCACCATGTATATACGCGGTTCAGAAAATCTGAGAGATCAGATTGAGCAGAAATTCATTTTGTCTGGTGGCGATTTACGATATGTAGGTGAGTGGCACACGCACCCACAAGGGCATTCCAACGAGCCTAGTAGACAGGATTTGGAGGCGCATCAATACCTAGTTGAGCAAATGGCAGCCGATGGTTTACCAGGAGTAGTGCTGATAAAGGGGGAAAACCACGAGCCATATGTTCTTCTTGATTGGAAACCTTAGTTGATACTATACGGAGTAAAAACGTCATGTCGCTCAAGGTATTGATTGTATGATGCGTATAGGAATTGCATTATCTGGGGGAGGTATCCGCGCTCTGGTATTTCATCTTGGTATACTGGCGCGGCTCGCCGCAGAAAACAGACTTGAGGAAATCAGATTTATCTCGACTGTATCCGGTGGCAGCCTGTGTGCCGCCTTAGTTTTTTCCGCGACGAACTACCAGTGGCCTTCCAGTGCCGGGTTTAGGGACGAAGTTGTTCCTTATCTTCGGGATTTATTGACCACAGAAGATCTGCAACGCCAGTTGCTTTGGAAAATCTTATTATCCCCTCGTTACCTGTTCCGTGGAAGAGCTAACGCACTGTCTGAGTTGCTCGAACGAACGTGGAAAATTGAGGGACGATTGCCTGATTTACCCGATCAGCCGAGGTGGATAATTAATGCAACTTGCCATGAAACCGGAAAGCGCTGGCGCTTTGAAAAGAAACGCATGGGAGACTATGCATTTGGGCAGGTCGAATATCCAGACATCGCTATCAGTCAAGCGGTTGCGGCATCCTCCGCAGTGCCATTTGCGATTGGACCGCTAACACTGGACACCCGCCCCTATAAGTGGTGTCGGTATGGAAACAATCAAACACTTGAAGCATCGAAGCCCCCTGAAAAACGAATCCATCTCTGGGATGGAGCCTTATACGACAACTTGGGAG
This sequence comes from Anaerolineae bacterium, assembly GCA_013360465.1. Lineage (GTDB taxonomy): Bacteria > Chloroflexota > Anaerolineae > Aggregatilineales > Phototrophicaceae > Flexifilum. The sequence continues at coordinate 50,247 of JABWBO010000017.1, forward strand.
TCGAAGCGCTCGTCAAGATGGGCGAGCAGTATCGAAATGATGAAGTCGATTTTTTGGTTGTCAGTGATGCATCGCCCTCACTGGTTAGCCAGTCATATTGGCCTTGGCAACGTCGAGTTCGTCGTCTATATGATATAACATCAAATCAAGTACAGGCTATAAGAACTCGTGAAGTCATGAATCGACTCAAGCGTCGAGACCCGCCAGGTGGATATTTCAAGATCGGCCGCTCTGCGAAATACATCTTTGAACAATGTGGCCGTGAAGAAGAGATCGCTCAAGTGAAATCCAGTATGCTTTCAGATGCTGAAATCATTTGGGCAAGAGATATGGGTTTGTCTCTCAGAAAACTTTCCATGTCGGAGTTTGATTGTCTTTTCAAACATGGTTTTGAAGTGGCAAACTTTACTCTCTTCGCCTATAACAGCCATGAATTTTCATTGTTGTCCAGTTGAAAATCAGTCAAACCAGTCAAACTGATCAGGGCTGCTGACTGGTTGACCGGTTTGACCACTTTGACGGGTTATTTGGGTGTACTGTTTTCAATCGGTGGCACGTCATATCGCTGCATCATGTCCAGCACTTCGTGTCGCTCGATAGCATAAAGCTTGCCGCCGACATGATGTTTGCGTCGTGACTGGTCAATGAGTTGCAGACGTTTCAAAATATGTCCGATCCACTGAGCATTGCCTATCTCGTCAGACGAGTGACCCAGCAGACTACGAATCTCCTCGCGTAAGTCTGTCCCCTTCAGCCAGACAACCTCATTCGCGTTGCGGGTGAGCAGTTCCAGCGCCTGCAAGACCGCCTCTTCGCGTTCATTGAGCGACTTGCCTTCGCTGATCTGTTCATCCCATTCCGCTGCATTGGAAATCGCATCCAGCAGTCCGATTACACCACCCTGTTCTTCAAAAAAGGCTGCCAGCGCGACCAGTGGCGACCACAGTTCGCCGGAACGATTGTGGAGTTTGTGTAGTTCGGGACGTTCAAAGTAATTGCGATACACCGCTTGAAAATGAGTCAATGCGAGCGTGTAGAGTTGGTGACGCAGGAGCGCACCATCGAAATCCGGTGGGAATGACGGCATCTTTTGCGTGGTGCGGCGCATGGGGATAGCGATGCAGCGGCTGGCGAGGATGTCCTCCAGTCCCATGATGGCTGCCAGAATCTTGGGTGAATAAACATCGAATGCCTGCGGTTTCAGATCATCGCCGGTGACACGGATGGCAGGCATTCCCTGCTTATAACCGCTGTTGAGCAACTGGCGGATCTGCTGCATTCCGGGGTCTTTCGGGTTGTGATAGCGTTCCGCCTCATCAATACCCACTGTGCAGCTGGTTTGGTGAATGAGCCGAAACATACTCGGACCCGTCGGATCAGAAGTGGTAATCATGTTGAACGCTAATGGCTGCAACACCCGCATCACCGTGCTTTTACCGCTGTTCTTCGGTCCGTTCAATGCCAGATAGGGATAAGCAGGAAACATGGTGTAGAAGTAGGTGCCAATGGTCCACAGCGTCAGCAGGCGGCTCTCGATGTCAGATCGGAAATCGACATAGGTTTTGAACAGGTCATGGGTGGCGGCAAATACCGCACCCGGCTGGATGGTCTCCCCCTCCAGATAGCGTCGAATATCGGTGTAGCGCCAGCGCATCAGGAACTCGGAACCATCAGGGATGACTTTCAGAGCGACTTCCTGATTACTGATGGTGATGATTTGCTCGTCCGACAAACGACGCAGTTCGCGGGTGCTGGTGACGAGATAAGGCTGCGTATTGAGTTTGTTGTCCTTTGTCCGCTCAATCACCGACACCGTGACCATCGCCACATCACGACGAAAACCCAGTGCCGGAGATAGAATCGGGATACTGTCGCTCAACACTTCGGGCATATCTTCTCCTTCTGCTTGCTCTTGCTGAGACTGAGCCGCTTTGAACATCTCGCTAAATGCGCGTCCCTTCACCCCAATCTTCGCCATCAGACTTTTGAACTCTGCCAGCACGAAATCGTCCAATCCGGCGGCATGGGTGAACAGCGCCCGAATAGCATCCTGCCTCGCAAGTCCTTCTAATGCAGCCACATGCTGGACTTCAGTTGCCAGCCAGCTTTCCGCCTTGTTGAGCAGTGCCAGCGCGTCTTCGGCGACTGCCCCTTTTTGCAGCCACTCATTCACATCTTTCACTTCGGCTGGCAGCGCTGGCAGATAGGTTTCGCCTTTCAGCGTCAGGGCCAGACTGCGACTTTTGGCGCGGGCATCTTCCGTATTGTCCAGCGCGACAAACAGGCGAGGATGCGCTTTCAATCGTTTGAGCAGTTCATCCGATGCCTGCATCCCGCCGATGGCAACTGCCGCGATACCCCATTCGGCAAAAGTGATGGCATCCGCCTGACCTTCGACGATGACGATCTGTTCCGCCTCTGGGCTGTAAAGATGATTGTAGTACGGCTGGCGTTCCCCGATGATGTCGCGGGGCGGATTATAGTGTTTTTTGCCTTCAATGCTGCGTCCGCTGAGATAGGTCAACCGTCCTTGCTGCGTATGGATGTAGACGATCATATTGGATGGGAATTTCTGCATCACGGTTCGCCAGTTGTCTGACAAGTTTAAGTCAGCCAGCAGCGGGCGTTTGTCCTGTGGCATGTAACCGAGCCTTGCCGCTTTTACAGTGGATAGCCGCCAACCACGCTTGTCGGTCACATAAGTCAGGGCAGCAGGTGTACTCAAGAGGGAATCATGCAGCCGCTGCATAAGCTGCCGTTCTGCCCATGCGGACGATTTCTTAAAATTGATATTTTCTTCCAGTGTGATACCCGCACGCTGCGCCAGATAGCGCACCACTTCCATAAAATGCGTCGCATCACGGTTATTCCATGCACCCAAAGACAGCAGATGCCGTCCGACAAAATCAAACACGTCGCCGTGTTCGCCCTGTGAATTCCAAAAATAAAAACCAGTGTTGGGTACGACCACTAAGCTGTCATGCTCCACGCCAATGAAGCGCGAACCCGACTTTTTCAGCGCGAATTTCTCCGCGATCACTTCCTCAATTGGATTACGGGAGCGAATCTGCTCCAGATCAAATGACATCTCCAAAACCTCCGGGTAACAGGCAAAGCTGAATAAAGGTCGTGTTAGAAAAACACGACGAAGGGTCAAAAATCAGTTGCAGGAGATTGGAGGTTGTGATACATTGGGAGTGCTGAGTTCGCCAATGTATCATCCGCCTGCCGCCCACCCGCCTTGTGTGAAGTGGGCTTTTCCATTTTTAGGGTGGAGCGCGTGTTCTAATCACCATATCATCTCCAAAAGGTTTACCCGGGTAAACCTTTTATTCATCCACCAGATAACGTTCCGCCTCTGTCAACAGCTTCCGCATAGCCTGGAGACGCGCACGAGCAAGGTTTGCATCCCCTTCCTGTCTGATGAGCGCGCGAGCAATATCCTGCGGCAGCGCTGAAGTTGTTGTTTGAGTGGCTTTAGCAATCTTGAGTGCTGGAGCAGGGATTTTGTCTTGTTCGTCATCGGTAGTTTCGTGTAAATCTCCCTCACACAACTCCTTGACCTGTTTGGCAGTTAGATTGAGATCAATGATCTGGCGTACAACCTCGGTGTGATATTCCTGCGCGAGGGTAATAACATGCCGCAGTTTGCGTTCATCAATCCCATATCGGTCTGCCAGTTCCATTGCTTCATCACTGAGGTGTAGCAAGGCTTTATACTGGGCAAGTCGTGTTTTATTGATGCTGCCCATTGCAGCAAGAATCGCCTCGGTGTATTCACGCTTGCTCCGCAGGTCGAGTTCGAGTGCTTGACGATAGAAATCAGTCGAGACAGCAGTATCAGGAATTTGATAGTCATGTACAGTCATAAGGAGTAGGGCAGCTTGCCGTGCCATAGCGATAGCTGACAGACCTGCTCGTGCGGTATTCTCCTTTGCTTGCCGAAACACCGAGGACCGTTCAGCAGAAATAATAATGCAGGGGATCATGCCGTCCCCTGTGTAGCCGGGAATAAAGTCACGCAGTAGCCACGTCGCCCAATAGCGGCGTTCACCTGTCTCAATCCGAAACTGCTGCGTGACCCCCTGTGAGACATCCACCACAGTGAGCGGATTGACCTGCCCATCATCCCGAATCGTGATAGCGAGATTCACAAGGTCGCGGAGAAGCTGCTCCTCAGGTGAGAGCGTGTTTACCTGTTCCTCATCACCCTCATCATCCGGGTTAGGGAGGAGTTCAAGGATATTGTTGAAGGGGCGACCACGCTGTCGTGCCGAAACCTGAACCAGTTGAACCAGATCGCGCAGGGCCTTGGTCGGTGTGAGGCGATTGGTATGAAAGGCAAGATGGAGCTGCTCGGGCAGCACTCGACGCGGCTGCACCGGGTCAGGCCGCACCATCTCCAGCAATAGGCGTTCCACACGGATGCTGTTATCCTCGAACTGCTGCGGATTGCCCAGCAGCAGTTCTTCGGTCACGCCTCCCAATAATTCGTCGAGGCGCTGTGTTTGGTTCTTCGGCGGCATTAGGCACCGCCTTTCGCCATACGCTGCACCAGTTTGCCGACGAACTGCGCGTATGCCTTACTCGCTGGTGCTTTGGGATCGTAATTAAAGACGCTCTGGTGATTTTGATGGGCGTATGACACCGCTTCGTTCGCTGGAATAATGCCGACCAGCAGTTTGCCCAAAACGCTGTGCGACTTAAGTTCGTTCAGCAGGTGGTTGTGTCCCCGGACGCGGCTATCCATCTTCGTTACCAGAATGCCGCTGACCCGCAGGTTTGGCTGTCGCCAACCTTCACGAATATCATTGATTTTTCCAATGACACTCATCAAGCCAACCGTTTCAAGATAGCGCGGTTCCACTGGCACAATCGCATCCGTCGCGGTAATCAAGCCCATTTCCGTCATGAGGGAGAAGGAGGGGCGAGTGTCGATGACGATGGCGGCGTAGCGATTAGCAATACGGCTCAATGGATCGGCGAGACGATAGGGTGCGCCTGCAACACCCATTAATTCACGTTCTGCACCTTCGAGCATCGGAGAAGCGGGAAGCACATGAAGATCGGCATCCCATGTGGATTGGACGATGCAGTTGAGCAAGGTCTGGGCTGCGTTCTGGCGATCTGCCATCAGAACCGTGTATAGACTGTTGTCCACGCCATAGTTCTTCGTCCCCGTTGTCACGAGCGTTGCATGTGCCTGACTGTCCGTATCAATTAGTAGAACACGCGAATTGGGTGCGCCTGCACGTCGCAGCATTCCTGCGATACCCAGTGCGGTGTTGGTGGCGGATGTCGATTTGTAGGGTAGGAACCCAGCGCCCTTGCCTGTCGCCAGACCGGGTTTCTGTGAACCCCCCTCCGAACCGGACTTACACG
>JABWBO010000102.1 GCA_013360465.1 Anaerolineae bacterium
AATGCTGACCGCATGTTGGTCATTCGGGCAGCTGTGTTAGGCGGTGATTTTGATGCCCTCTGGAACGCTGCTTGATTGCACCAACTTGAAATGCACCCCTGTGTATGTGAACGTATTGGGCACGCTCAGCGTGGCGGAGCTTGCCCAGGAGATGGGCGCGGAGCGCTTTGTCCTCCTCTCAAGCGATGCCGCCGTCCGCCCCGTCGAGGTCATCGGAGCCAGCCAGCGCCTCGCGGAGGTAGTGCTGCATGCCCTGGCGGAGAACCGGCATCGTCGAACGCGCTTCGCAGTGGTGCGCTTCGGCGAGGTGCTGGACGGCGGCTGTGTGCCCCAGGTGATGCGCCGGCAGATCGCGGCGGGGGGTCCGGTGCTGCTGCCGCGTCGCGAGGCTGCCTGGCATCTGGTGAGCGTGGTGGAAGCCGTCGATCTGACGCTGCGCGCGGCGAGTATGATGACCGGCGACGATATGTTCCTGCTTCAGTTGGGCGAGAGCGTGCGAATCGCCGCCCTGGCGGAGCGGCTGATCCGCCTGCGCCGGCTCCGCCCCTACAAGGACATCAAAATCATCTTTGAGGATGAGGAGTCGCGCGAAAAGCGCCATCGCGCCCTGCTCAACGAATTGGAGTATCCGCAGGGCACGCCTCACGGCAGTATCCTCCAGGTGCATCGGTGGACCTCCAATTTCAACCCGACGCTGTTCTGGTGGCAGCTCAATCAGCTGTTCACGAACGTTCCGTCAGACTATGCCGAGGTGCTGAAGGTGATGCACCACATCCTCGCCCCAGCGGGTCAACCCCTTGCCAGCCGCCCGGAACCGGCGGAACCTTCAGGAGATGAGCGCACCCGCCGGCACGCCGCTGTATCCTGAAACCGAACCCTTTCCTTTCGCATTCTGAAATAAGGCAGTCCTCATTGATCCGTTTCATCGTCCCTTTTTTCCTGTGTGTGTGCGCGCTTGCGCTGATGCTCCTTCCCGGTGATGGCGGGCTGGTGCATGAAGCGTCCTGGCTGCTCGGCGGCTCGGAGCTGAGCGATGCATTGGGGCATGTCGGGTTATTCTGTTTTCTGAAAATGGGCTGGTACTGGGCGCTGCGACCGCATCGCGGTATCGAGCGCGCGCTCGTGCTGTCTGCCGCCATCGCCTTCGCGATTGGCACAACCACCGAAGCCGCGCAGGGGTTTTTGCCCAGCCGGGGCATGAGCCTGCTCGATTTCTTCGCCAACTGGCTCGGCGCGACGCTGTTTGCCCTGCCATTTGCAGCCCTCTGGCTCGTGACCAGGCTGCGCGCTGATGCGGCGGTATAGCGCAAAGTTCCCGCCGGCGGGAACTTGCTCCTATCTGGTTGCGGCGAGAAGACCCACAAAGGTTGCAGTACAATACGAATTGAAAGTGGGGTGGGAAGAGAAGTCAACGCCGGTTCACCACATTCGCTGGGGTAAGCGCAAATGACCGACATCATCCGAACACAATGGACTGCCGAGTCGATCCTTGACTTTCTGCACCAGCACCGTGAGGAGCTGCGGGCAATGGGCGTTACCAGGATTGGACTGTTCGGCTCGTATGTGCGCGGCGAACAGCGCCCCGAAAGTGACATCGACTTCTTGCTCATTCTGGATAACTGGACCTGGAAACGCTGGTGCGCCGTCTGGAGTTTTCTTGAAGACAGGCTGGCACTGAAGGTTGATCTCGTCCCGGAAGATGATCTCCGCCCAGAACTCCGCCCCTATGTCTTGCCAGAGGTTCGCTATGCCGAGATCATATGATCTGTACCTCGCTGATATTCAAAAGGCGATTTTGCGGATAGCTACCCTGATGGATGTCCTTGACGAAAGAGCCTTCAAGGCTGGTGCGGCCGAGGCTGACGGCATTTTGTTTAATCTGATGACCATCGGCGAGGCAGCAAAGAACGTCCCGCAGGAGATTCGAGACATCATGCCGGAAATCGCGTGGAGCGACATCGGTCGCTTCCGTGACTTCGTTGTCCATCACTACTTTTCGATAGACATGGACCGAGTTTGGAGAATTGTCCACACTGATTTGCCAGAGCTGAGCCAACAGGTCAGTGCCCTTCAGAAACGGCTTGAGGAAAAGAGCGGTGGCGAACCGTGACCGCGTCCTAACGAATCTTCGGGCGAGCGGCGTGATAGTCCGGTGGTGATGTGGGTTGCCAGCTTCGCCGATGATCTCAACCGAGTCCTCCGGTGAAAACATCCGCAAAGAGCGTTACCCCTCTCGCCCAGCCACTTCCCCTTTGATCCACTGCCGCACCGCCGCGTCATAAGCGTAGCCCGCCGATTTCAGCGTGGCGGCAATCGCCCGCATGCCTTGTTCCTCGATCAGCATCTCAGCTGCGTCATGTGAAGTCTCCGGCGTGAGTTCGACCAGGGTCAGTGCCGCAGCAACGCGCCGGGCTTTCCACGCGGCGGTGCGGCATGAGGCGGAGCAGTATTGGCGGTCGTGTGCCTCAATCTGCCAGGTGGTGCGTCCGCAGTGCCGGCAGGTGAACGGCGCGGCGATAGGTTCTGCGGATACTTTCGGCGTGGGATGCCGGCGGCGGAATGCCTTCTTGCGGCAGGCATCCGAGCAGTAGCGCGCGGTCGAGCGCTGCGGCGCGAACGATTTACCGCACACCTTGCAGCGCCGCAGCCGCTTCTTCCCCGGCGTTTTCTCTGTCATCCGTGTATCCCAATTTCTCCCTCACGTGAGGGACACTAGCGTCTCGCGATTGCTGTCACCTCTCTTGAGTTTAGCGTCCCGTTTTTTGCTGTCAACCCTAGCGGGTTTCGAGCCATTTTTTCAGAGTTCGATTTCGTCGTGCAGGTTGTCTGATGTAACGCCGCTGAGCAGGGTATCCAGATCACATAGATCGTCCTGAACCGGCACGATGTGAATCTGTCCATTCAGCGCTTGAATTACGACCACGCCACCCGCCTCTAGACCAGCCTCATTGAGGATAGATTCCGGGATCCGCACCACCAGACTGCGCCCCCACTGTTGGATTTTGCCGCGCATGGGCACCTCCAGGTTTCAAATCCAAATCTTTCTGAGTCCTATTTTTAACGCATTTTCGACCTTTTATTAGCGCCAAAATCGCTTCTGATTATTTAGAGTAATCAGAAGCGATCATTGCTTCTCACACTCACGCGCAGCCTGAATATATGCTGAGCTGCACTGCCGCACGCTGGAATTTGGTGCGACTGCGCCTCGACACATTGAACATAGTATCACGACAGGATGCTCACGCTCACATCGTTGCAGCTCCAGCGCACCCCCTGCCCTGTTCAGTCGAAGAGGCTGCCGAAGTTCTTCGCCATCTTGTCGGATTCGCCCGCGTCGGCGAACTCGACGTTTTCGATCAGGATTTCCGGCGGCTTACTTTCCGTCTGTACCCGCTGACCGAGCAGCGCGTCGGCGAAGAAGGCTTCGACGACAGTATCGGCGTTGAGATCCCTGCCCGTCTCGCGCTGATAGCGGTCAATTGCCAGCAGGAAGCCGACGATGATCCGTTTGCGGCGTCCGTGCGGCGTCGCGAGCTGCTGGGCGATCTGCCAGGCACGGTACTCGTCCTCGTCATCCAGGTTGAAATGCAGCATGAACCCCGGATAGTACCCTGCCCCATCGGGCGACTTGTTCCGCTTCTTCATCGCTTATGCACCCGGATGTTATTGGCGGCGAACGGCAGCCCGCCGTAGCCGTTGAGTTCGAACAACGGGATGCCGCGCACGTGCTGCCAGTCGAGCGGGGTGAGAAACGGAAACTTCGGGTAGCTGCTGCGGATTTTGTTCTCGATGAACAGCCAGCCGCCGCCCACTTCGGCGAAGGCATTGGCTCCCTTGCGTCTCTCCGGCTCGATCAGCGTTTGCAGCACGTAGTCGGCATACTTGTTTTGCAGACGCACGAAGGTGTCGTGCAGATCGATCTGGTAATTGCCGACCACCACCCTGGCGGCGTCCGGCGAATAGCGCGACTTCGCCCAGCGCCGCAGCCATTCATCCACATGTGGGGCGCGCAGATGGCGCAGCCCGGTCTCGCTGACGATGATGTCGAGGATCGGCTGGATCATGTGGGTATACAGTCCGCCGTCCTCGTCGGTGGCATGCTGGAGTTCCTCCGGCGCGATCTCTCCTTTGAAGAGGACCAGCTTATCGGCAGTGCCCAACCCCAGATCGCCGATCACCACCCTGCCCGCCAGCAGATCGCGAGTGTTGTCCTCCGACATCAGCTTGATCTCTTCGCCCTGGAGCGTCCAGCGGTACGCCGCGTAGCCGCCCAGCCCTTCCGGGATGACGATCACCCGCTTGAGCGTGTAGGTGATCGGCTTCCCTTCGTTGATGGCGATGGTCCAGGTTCCTGAGCCGTCGCCGCGCTGCCCATTGGTCAGCACGTGCTGAACGCGGTCGCGCACCGTCTCGCCCGTCGCCGGCAGCACGGTGGACATCAAGCCGGGTGGGACAGGGACGACCAGGAACAGCGGTTCGCTGCTCGGCACGCGAAGCAGCGCGATGGTGGCAATGATTGCCATGATGTGCAGGTCGGAGCCGTAGCGCAGCTCGCTGCCCTGGAATGTCTCGACCGGGTAGCGCGTCGCGTAATTCCAGACTCCCTCCCCTATCCCGTAGCGCGTGCCGTTCCAGTCGACATAGGTGATGTCCGCCTGCGCGACGCCGGGGATATCGTCGAGCCGATCCCCCGTCACCGGCACGCGCCCATGCGGGATATTGACGCTGTAGACATGCCCGGCATCGGCGTAAAATGCCGACCACTTGCCGTTACCGGGATCAACACTGACGATATTGGGCTTCAGAATCCAGCCGTTTTCTGCTTTCAAACCGCGCGGGCGGGAGTACTTTTCGATGGTCACGGGCATCATCGCACCTCATCCAAATATGGCAGTTCTGGTCCAAAATGGGCACTTTTATATACAGTTTATATAAAAATACCCAAAAACGGGCGGATTGCAGCGCAATCCGTTGCGTTTGATGACATACATAGTATAATCAACCACATCAAAATTGACAAGGTAGCAAGAATTATTCTCTGGATATCTTCACGCTCCAAATCGAAAGCGAACGGAAAGGTTTCGTTTCTGCCATGAAGCCATCAGATGTCAGCACCATGATCGGCGTATCATCTGTCACGATTCGAAAGTGGTCGAACGAATTCGCTTCGTTTCTATCCGCCACGGGCGCAGGCGGAGATGGTCGCCATCGCGACTTCACAGAGACCGATGTTCGCGTGCTGAAGCTGATCAAAGAGCTTCGCGATGGAGGGCGCACGCGCCATGATATCGAATCGTCTCTGCAAAACGCTCTCGACAATGGAACAATTGATGATATACCGCTCCCTGAATCGTCCGCCCATGTAGCACGCGTGCCGATGATCCCTACAGCAGCCGCAGATGCCGCATTGAACGTGTCCAACAACGCACTGCTGAGGGAAATTGCCTTCCTGGAGGCGCGAATTCAGGAAATGAAGGAGGAACGTGCCGTAATTGAAGCGCAAATGAAAGAAGAGCGAATCGAACGCGAGAAGCTGCTGCGCGAAATTGGGCAGTCACGCACCGATCTGCTGCGCGAGATCAATGAAGCGCAATCAGCCCTTGCCGCCGCCAACGCCGAGCTGGAGCTTTGGCGCAAGGGTCGGATCAAGGCGGAATAGCTCTTCATGGATATCCGGCAGATCGAGCAGGGCAGGGGAGGGGAGATCGAGCGTGCAGGGCAGGCTGCCAATGCCGTTGCCGCCCGCTACGTCTTCGCCGATTACCAGCGCCGGCGCGCCGCGCACACGCTCCGCCGGCAGCGCGCCGATCTGGCTCTGTTCGAGCGTTTCCTGCAAGAAGCGGCGGATCTTTCCGTAAGCGATCTATTCAGCCGCGCCGACGCCTGGCGAGGCATCACCTGGGGGCTGGTGCAGGCGTTTGTGAACTGGCAGATCGGAATCGGCTACGCCGTCGGATCGATCAACATCCACCTCTCGACCGTGAAGACTTACGCCCGACTGGCGTTCCGCGCCGGCGTCATCGATGCCGGCGAACACGCGCCGATCCGCACCGTGACGGGCTACACCCACCGCGAGTCGCAAAACCTGGATGCGCTGCGCGAAGTCCAGGGCGCGCGCCAGCGCCTTGGAGCCAAGAAAGCAGCGCCGGTCCGCCTGAGCGAAGACCTGATCAGCGCGCTCAAGCAGGGGCAGCCCGACACCCCGCAGGGACGGCGCGATACGCTGCTGCTGTGCCTGCTGCTCGATCACGGGCTGCGCTGCGGCGAGATCGCGCTGCTGCGGGTCGAGCATATCGACCTGGAAACCCACGAACTGCGTTTTTTTCGTCCCAAGGTCGCCAAGGATCAGACCCACTGGTTGACGCCTGATACTTTCCGCGCCGCCAGCCGCTACCTGGGCCTCGATGCGCTCGACGCCGGGCTGCTGCTGCGCGCCAGCCGGAAGGGTGGGGCACTCAGCAAAGCGGGTATGTCCACCCGGGCGATCACGCTGCGCGTCGAGACCCTGGGGCTGCGGTTGGGGGTGGTCGGACTCTCCGCACACGACGGTCGGCATGCCTGGGCGACGCGTGCAGCGCGCAGCGGCACCGATCCGTTCGCGCTGCAGGAAGCAGGGGGGTGGTCCAGCCTGGCCATGCCGCGACGCTACGTCGAGGCGGCGCAGATTGCGAACGAAGGGGTGATGCTGCGGAAATAGGCATTCCATCTCCTCTCAGACCCTATATCTGTATTTGAACCACATCCATGTCTCAGCCAATCCAGTTGCAATAGCTGTCTGTGGTGCAAATCCAAGCAGGTTACGCGCTTTCGCGTTGTCACAGTAGGTAATCAGCGGCTCAGTTGGTGGCGCGGGAACATCAATCACCAAAGCCTTCCGGCCAATCAGTTCCTCGTATAAGCCAATGAAGGCATTGAGCGTGATCAGTGCGCCAAAACCCAAGTTGAGAATCTGATAGCCCAGAGGCTGCTTCAGAGCCGACACAATCCCTGAGAGACTGTTTGAAAAGCCGGTTTTCACACAACCTCACCCCGGAAACCTGACGGTTTCCTGCCCCTCTCCAATTGGAGCTATGCATTACCCATTGTGGGGGTTGGAGCAGGGTGAAAGTAGCTGCGATGTCCTGTAAGCGTGTCCACCCACGCCATAGGGCTTTGACGCCCGGTTCGCCGTCGCCTTTGCGCCCTAAGAACCCACCCAATTGCGCGATCCAGCGGACAGCTTCACGCAGCGTCGGGGGGTGTTTGGGCAAGCGCCGCTGCTTCTGGGTGAAGAGATAGAGCGCTTGCCATTCGGCTTCCTCAAGCGCCATCGTACACGGCGCGTCGGGGGTGATCCGCGCTTGGTAGGTGAGCCAGAGGATACGCCACGCCACCAGTGTATAGACCGCGAGCAGTCGTTCCAGCCGTATTTCCTGGCTCAGTTGGCTTTCTTCCAGCTTACAACCGCTCTTGAGGACATAGTGCAAGCGCTCAATCAGCCAGCGGTAGCTGTACCACCGCGTGACTTGGCGCGCTTGCTCGGCAGTGTCGACCGGTAAGGCGCTGAGCAGCAGCCAATGCACCGCTTTTTCGCCTTCCGGCGCATCCCCTTCGTGGACACCCACGACCGACACCGTCAGCGACGAACTGGCGCTGTCTGCCCGCTTGGGACGACGCAGCGTGACTGTCCCAAAACGCAAGCCCATCTGCGCCGGGCGCGCCTCCCTGCACCGCGTGATCGGTTTGGATGAAAAGCGAATTCCAACCACTTTCCTGGTGCGCGGCGATGCTCAGCCGCACGTCGAACAGGTGACTTCAGCGCAAATCCTGGGGGTCGCTGTAGGGCTTCGTCGTGGTTCCGCTGAAATCTCGCTGAGTGCCGGCTTGTACGACCGGGCGGCGCTTGAGGTTATACGCGCCGGGAGTCAGATCGGGCGGGGTATTCGACGGTGGGCGGCGAGGATGTTCGACGTTCTCCAGTCTTTTCCGATCTACAGAAACGGGGTCAAACACCTGATCGCGCCCCGCTTACGCTGTGTGATCATGGATGAAGAGGGCGGGGCGGATTCGCGCACACCCGTCAATCTGCTTCAGGCTGAAGAAGGACGATCCGCCGTTTACCAGCGTCACATCACCGCGCAGCTGTGGAGCATCCCTGTTGGCGGCGTGACGCTGGTCGCGTACCCGGACAATGCCCATGCCGTACCGCGCTGGTGGGTTTACAGCCTGTGGGTGCGGCGACCCTTTCGCAGGATGGGCATCGGTCAGCGGCTTACTGAGCGGGCGTTGAACCACGCCAAAAGGCTGGGTGCTGAAGCGGTGCATCTGTACGTATTTGCGGATAATCACCCCGCCATACATCTGTACGAGTGCTGTGGCTTTGTGCAGGTCAAACCCACCTGGTCGGCGCAGACACAGAGCGCTGAGCGCGCGCGCGGTGATGTGCCGTTCCCTCGCGGCTCGCTGACTCCGCCGACAATTCGAAACGAACCCCTGTGTTTCACAGGTGCTGCCTCGCAGCAGCACCGCGCCCGCCAGGGCGACGACGCTGTTCAGCCAGGGATTGGCTGTAGACCAAGCGGGGCGTCAAAAGGGTGTCTCAACCTCAGCAATCCAGCAGGCTGAACAGCATAGTAAGCTAAAAGCTTGCCACCTCAAATGCCGGTGGGGCTTATTGTACGCCACTACGTGGCGCACCCAGACAGCCCCTGCGGGGTGCTGTGTGGCGTGTGAGCGCAGTGTGTCCGCATCCACATGGCGCACCCGCACCTCTGAGGGTGCTGTAGTTTCCTATGCACTGCAAGCAGCACCGATTTTCTGCAATGCGGTTTTCACAGGCGCAGCAAATCGCAGAAAAACTCTGGCGCTGACGAGAGTAAGGAGCTGGCGGCTCTGCACTGCTGGATGAAGAAGCCCTCGTCGCTCTGACGAGGGCTTCTTCAAAAGGGAAAGGTGGGGGAATTAGAAGTCGAACAAATCGCAGACCGCCGGCGGCAGCCGTCCATCTTCACATAACGCGCGCACTGCGGCAATTGCACGAGGATTGCGGTAGATGATGCGAACGATGATGTTGGTCACCCCCGATGGCGTGAGAATTTCCGGAATCTCAATCGGGTAGTTGACGATGTTGTCCGGGATGAAGAGGACAATTTGCAGCTCATCAAGTTCTGTGCGCGTCAGCGGGCGCGGGATGCCAAAGCTGAGTACGCCGCGTTCGTCGGCGTCACCCTCGATGCCCAGGCTGACGAGTTCTGGGCCCAGATTGATGCGCAGCAAATGTCCGGGCGGGATATAGATCGGCGCGCCGCTGTCGGGATTGATGGTCACCAGTCCATACAACACGATGACTTCCAGCTGCAGCCCAACGGGTTCACCGGCGTCTATGGTGCGCAGAATCATCATCGACTGAAGGCGCATATCTACGCCGTAGGCGACCAGATCAACCGGGATATTCTGCGGTCCCTGAACGACGACCAAAGAAGGCGCATTCGCGCACTGCTGCCCGTCCACGCCGGTGCGCAGGTAGAACGACTGCATCGGGGTGAGTCCGTCGAGGATCGGAAGGCTGGCGATCTCGGCGCTGTTGAAAGCGGCTGCCGGCAGCCATCCGGGTTCGTCGCCGATGATCACGCGCACCCACTGCCCGTCGGCGCTGACGACATCAGCGGTGACGCCTATGCCGTTGGACACCTGCCCAGTGATTTCAGCCGTGCCGGGGTTCATGGTCGGAGCGCGAAGCTCAGCCGCGAGGGTGGTCGAGACGCTGATCGGCGCGCTGAAGGGCACGAAAGCCTCTTCCGGCATGACACCGTTTTCG
This sequence comes from Anaerolineae bacterium, assembly GCA_013360465.1. GTDB lineage: Bacteria > Chloroflexota > Anaerolineae > Aggregatilineales > Phototrophicaceae > Flexifilum. The sequence continues at coordinate 9,797 of JABWBO010000102.1, forward strand.
ATCTCTACGCCGCCGAAGCCGATCACAACCACATCCTGTGCAAAGCTGGTCGGGAGGCTCGCCTGCAGGTTCATGGCGGCGATACCCCAGGTCTGATCGATGGTGGAAACCGCCTGCGGGCGCAGATGGATGGCATCGATCAACCCTACGCGCTCTCCTGGTTCATCGAACACCTGAGGATCGAGGCTGGGGTTCAGAACACTCTCGAGTTCAGGCGCAGCATAGCACACGGTGCCGGTGGTTCTGTTGGCGCAGTTGACCCCCATCTGTGTGATGGTCTGATTGACGATGTTTGTGCAGACGGTGCTGACGGTCTGCGCAGACCCGGTTTGGGTGGTAACGAAAAGGCTTAACAAAAGGATGAGGGCAAGTCCCAACTGTAACCGCCGCAAGTTCACGTACAGACCTCCCGTATATGGCAGGACATGGCAATCTAATGCACTATACTAACAGGAATCCGGTGCCGACCAAATTACTCCCCATTATATAGGGAAAAAAGATTCTGCTTTATATAAGGCGGAGTACATTCAATGTCATTTACGCCTCCGTTACAGTATACTCTTGTGCGGTCGTAGATTGAAGTCAGGTCGTTGCCTGATCATCAGGGGAGAGTCCCTTGGAGCTTACGCAGTATCTCCGGTTAGCCCGTAAGTGGTGGTGGTTGATCGTTCTATCCGCTTTCGTCGCAGCGGGTGGGGCTTTCATCGTCAATGTGCGTCAGCCGCCGGTTTATCGCACACAGACCACCGTCTCGATCGGCAGCTATCTAGACTCGCCCAACCCCAGCAGCGGTGAAATTCGAACCGGAATCGATCTCGCTCTGACGTATGCGCAGCTCGCTACCACTTTTGATGTCCTTCAGGGCACGGTGGATACATTAGAGCTTCCAATATCACCCGACAGTTTGGGTACGCGAATTGACACACAAATCCTGCAAGGAACTTCATTGCTGGTGATCACGGTCACCTACAATGATCCCATCCTCGCGGCAGATATCGCCAACACGCTGGCGGAGCAGTTGATCGCCAACAGCCCGACGAATCTCACCCCGGAACAGCAGGCGCAGCTTGACTTTCTGAACACCCAGATCGCCGATCTCACGACACAGATTCAGCAGAGCCGCGAGCAGCTGGCAGATATTAACCTGACGTTACAATCGGCAACTGAAACTGCCGATATCGAGCGTCTGACCGGTCAGCGCACGGCAACTATCGACCAGATCAATGAGGCGCAGTCCACGATCGCCCAGTACACCAACACCGTGGCTACCTTGCAGCAGCGAACAAACGCCCTAGATATTGTTGAGCAGGCAAGAATCCCTACGGCTCAAAGCGGCTCAGGAACGCTGACTTCGGTATTGCTCGGACTGATGGTTGGGGTTGCGATTTCGGTCGGCGTGGTGCTGCTGATCGAATATCTGGACGACACCATTCGGAATACTGAAGAAGCCGCGCAGGTGCTGGCGCTTCCCGTAATGGGCGCGGTGGTGCGGTTTGGTCGAAAAGCCAGGCGGCACAGCGACATGCTGCTGACAAATTACCCCTCCATGTCGCCGATTGCCGAGGGGTATCGGTCGGCACGCACCAACATGCTGTTTTCAGATCGCCAGCATAAGGGTGTGTTCATTGTCACCAGCCCCAATCCGCAAGAGGGCAAAACGATCACCACATCCAACCTGGCGGTGGTCATGGCGCAGGCGGGGCTGAATGTCCTGCTGATCGACGCGGATCTGCGTCGCCCCATGATTCACAATGTCTTTGGCTTAGAGAACGAAGTCGGTCTGACAACACTGCTCTACAGCGATCCGCCGCCACTGAGTCATCAGAATGGCGACATGCGCGGCGAAAACATACTGCTGTCTGGCGAATTTCTCCGCTGCGTGCAGAACACGGATATTCCTCAGCTGCGGGTCCTGACCAGCGGCTTCATGCCCAGCAACCCATCGGAAGTGTTGGGTTCCGCCGCGATGAAAGGCTGGATTGACGCTTTCCGCACAGCGCCGACCCTTGATATTGTCATCATCGATACACCGCCAACGCTCGCGGTCGCAGACAGCCAGGTTCTGGCGGCTGCAACCGATGCCGATGTGGTCCTCGTGATCGACTGCGGAAAGACCCGCCGCGTTGCGGCGCTGCGCGCGAAAGAGGCATTTACAAACCTGGGCATCAAACTCAAAGGGGTGATCGCCAACCGCGTCAACCCGCGTGAGGAATACTACTACGGCTACTACTACGGCTACTATACGCGTTCAGGGAAGCCTTCAAAGAACGGCTCCAGCGAACCTCGAGTCCGTGTCGAAGATGAAAGCAGCAACGAACCACGATGACGACGAATGTCACCGAAGAGAAGAAATACGAAGGAAAACCGTCGTCAGGTCGTGAAGGCGGACGCCCAAAACCGCTGAAACGCCGCCGGTCGCGCGGAAGCGGTCCGAAGTGGCTGCGGCGGCTCATGCGGCGCATGAATGCGCGGACGCTCGCCCTCAGGCTGGCTCTCTTGTTTGTTGTGGCGCTGATTGTGGTCGGCGTGGGGGGGTTGGTCGTCGCTACAGATGCGACCTCACGGGTGGAGGCTTCTTTTGTCTCTCTGAACCGCGTTCTTGACTCAACATTCAATCGTCCAAGAACGGAGCTTACCCTCGAAGATTTCAGCAAGCTGCGTTCGGGTCTCCAGGAAGTGATCTCTACGCTTTCCGGCGTGCGCGGTCAGGCGAGGCTGGTCCGTCCGCTCCTGGAACTCAACGACGATATGGCTGTCACGCTGGTCTTCCTCGATGCAGCCGATCAGCTCGCTCGCGCAGGCGATACCATGCTGGAGGGCTTGCAGCCGACGCTGTTTTTCCTGGTGGGCGGCGAAGATGCCTCGGCTGTAACAACACAAATCTCGTCTGGCGAGCGCATCGTTGAACTCCTGGGCATAGGGCGTCCCAGTTTTATCGCTGCCGGCGAGCGCCTGGAGCAGGCGGCACGGCATATTCAGACCATCCAAAACGCAAGTCTTTCCGCAGAGATGCTGCTGCAGATGGAGCAGCTGCGGGGGTTTTACGAACAGCTCGCTGAAATCCAGGAGCTGCTGATGACAGCGCCCGATCTCCTGCAGGTCGCGCTCGGTCTGAACCAGGAGCAGAGTTATCTCGTGCTGTCGCAGAACAGCGACGAGCTTCGTCCATCGGGCGGATACCTCAGCACATACGGCTGGTTTGTGATCCGGAATGGGCGTGTTATTGACTACAGCTACAGTGAAGTGACGGCGACGAATCCAAATCCGCCGAACGATTCCTTCGCTGATCAGATCCAGGTTCCGGACTGGTGGCTGCCACTCACGCAACCAATCTACGGTGCATGGGATAGTGGATGGTCGCCTGATTTTCCGTCTGCGGCAGAGCGGGCGATGTGGTTCTACAACAACGGGAACAATCCGCAGTCGCCGGTGGGCGGAGTCATTGCCATCGATATTGTCGCGTTTGAATACATCCTTGAAGCCCTGGGGCAGGTGAGCGTCCCAGAGTTTAGTCGGGTGGTAACGCCGGAGAACTTCCGCGAGGTCGTTTACGACATACGCGCCACCAATCAGGGCGATCGACCGCACAAACAGTTCCTTGCCGCCCTCTATCGACAAATCTTCAACGATTGGCAGGCAACAGCCGCCGATCCGCAGAAGAGCGAGGCAATCCTCGGACTGTTATTGAGAGCACTGCAAGAGAAGCACATCATGATCTATGGCGCTGATCCTGCTTTGAACCAGGCGCTGGATCTGCTCGGCTGGTCAGGGCGGCAGGAGTCAGGGATTGGGCGGGATTACCTGATGGTGGTCGATGCCAACCTAGGGAACAAGTCAAACAGTTCTATTCGACGGCAAATCACGCTCGATGTCGATATTGCGGCGGGTGGTTCCGTTTCGAACCGCGTGACCATCAACTACGACTATTCGGACAGCGTGGCGTCGCTGGACCCGGCAGTAAACCCACAGTTTCATGGTCCGCTGACGTATAACAACCTGATGCAGGTCTATGTTCCGGTCGGCGCTCAACTCACTGAGCAGATCGGTAGCTTCATCAATCTGGCAGCGCATATAGGCGTCAATCATCATCTATTTACATCGATTGTATCGGTTCCCTATAACACTTCGGAGCGGTTCCAGCTCGCTTATACCGCACCAAATGTTGTCGAAACCGTTGGCGAGTATCAGCGCTATTCGCTGCTCATTCAGAAGCAGCCCGGCATGCGTGAAGAAGGCATTAATCTGCAAATTAGCCTGCCGCCCGGCGCAACCCTAGTGAGTTCAACGCCTGCTGCTGCCGCAACCTACAACATCAACCGGCAGATTCTTGAGTTCAGGCTAATACTGAAAAGTGATACGCAGATCGAGATCGTATATCAAGAAACATAGCAACGACTGACTGAGGAAGAGCGAACGGATTTGGAGAGTTTAGGTCGCGCCCATAGTGAGCCTGCTGAAGTGGTGATAAGAGCCAAACTGGTGCTGGCTGGTTGAGCGTGGTTTAGATTACACGCAAGCAGCGTTGTCGGTAGGGCGCAGGAGTGATGATGCGGTGTCGCGCTTGGTCGCTCGCTTCAACCAAGAAGAGCTGGAAGTGCTGGGGCGGCGGTGGCTTCGGGGTGCAATAAAAAGAAGCGGAACGAGCGCATATCATAGGCATCAAGATAGGGAATCGGCGAGACCCAAGAGCTGAAAAGTGGCGGGTCTCGCTTTTCGTTTCTGGATTTTGCACCGGGCAAGTTGAGGGAGAATAACGGACAGAGCGCGGACAAGGGGGACGAAATCGTGGAGAACGGAGAGAAGATGAAAGGCATGTTTTCTGAGGAAGAGAGTTGCCTTGACCAATACCTTCGCCAAAAACAATACCCGTGCCAATTATGCGGCAGGGGAAGTAGGAGGAGCAGGGCGAATGCCGCCTAAGCGGGAGAAACGCTGCCAGAGGCGTGAAAATAAATCCG
>JABWBO010000103.1 GCA_013360465.1 Anaerolineae bacterium
GGCGGCGCACTGGTGTTGGTCGCTGTCGGCGGGACATCCGTCGCGGTCGCCGTCGGCGGCGCACTGGTGTTGGTCGCTGTCGGCGGGACATCCGTCGCGGTCGCGGTCGGCGGCGCACTGGTGTTGGTCGCTGTCGGCGGGACATCCGTCGCGGTCGCCGTCGGCGGCGCGGATGTACTGGTCGGCGTCGCTTCTACGCAGCCTTCGTTCACCGGGAAGCTCAGATTGGTGACTGCGCCCAGGGCGTTGACCTCGCCGCTGGTCCCCTGGTAGATCTCCGTATCGCGATCCGGCGCGTCGAAGACGAAGGGGATGTTCACCGTGCCACACGCCAGGACGTTGAAATCGACCCGGAACGCCTGAATGTTGCCGGTCTGGGTGTTGGTCCCTTCCTTGAAGAAGTTGATGTTCAGATGTCCCTGCGCTTCGCTGGTCCCGGTCGTGATGGTCAGCGGGAAGTTGCCGGTCCCGTAGAAACCGTTCACCTCATCCCAGTCGAGCAGGGACGGATTATAGTTCAGGAAGATGCGTCCGCCGCGAACCGGCGTCGCTCCGGCGACGATGCGGACGGTGAGTGTGATGGTATCACCGACCGCGGCGGAGGCGGGGGGGCTGACGAAGACCAAGCTGACCGGACCACCAGGCACGATCGCGTTGGGATCGACCTGGGCACGCTCGCTGTCGGCGCCGACGCCCGATGCCGTGATGGCAAGTACAGCGAGGGCAAGTACGCTGATGAGGACAAATAGTCCAGCGGAGACACGCCGCGGCGTCTGTCTGCTGTTGGCTGTACTGCGCATATCCACCCCTTAGTCTCAAAGATGACCGGAACCGAAAGTAGCCACAGAATAATATCGCACATTACCGAATCGCGCCTATAGCGGATAGCCTTGAGATTATAACGCGATTTTAGAAAAAACAGGTAACATATAGATCGAAATGTTTGGGCAAACCTCTATTTCGCGGCGCGCGAAATTGGAGTACACTGGGTTCAAATGTACGAAAAGGGGAACTTTCTTATGCGCAACTGGTCGCGTATCATTACCCTCCTCGCGGTCGCCATGATCGTCGGTGTGCTGCCTGTATTCGCTCAAGAACAAGGGGCGAGCATCACCCTGATCACGCCCGACCGCCCCATCGCCGTCGAAGAGACGTTCGACGTTCTGGTCCAGGTCGATACCGGCAGCGCAGCGATTGACGCCGCCGCCGCTTATCTGAGCTTCGATCCCGCCATCTTCCGCGTCGAGCGCATTCAGCCGGGCACTGCTCTGCCCATCTTCCTGCAGAGCGTGACCGACAACGAGACCGGACGCATCGGTTTCGCGGCGGGACAGTTCGCGCCGAATCTGCCGGCAGGTTCCTTCACCCTCATGACGATCACCCTGCGCGCCCTGGCTCCGGCTGAAGCCGGGCTGATTTCGCTGGACTCTGGCGACCCGGTGCGGACGACCGATCTGGTCGCGGCGGGCAGCTCCGTCCTGAGCAGCGCCATCGGCGCGGTGGTCATGGTCACCGACGACCCCGCTCTGCTGGTGGAAGATGCGACGGCTGCCCGTGCCAGTGGTCAGCAGGCGGTCGAGACCGGCGCGCTCTTCTCGCTGGACGGCGCCCCGGTTGAAGACACCTTCGTCCTGGACACCGTCAGCACGCCCTTCACCGCCAGCATGGACTCGCTCGGCGTCTGGGCTGCCGATGGCGGCTGGGCGGTCGACGCGGACGGCAGCGGAATCGCAGCCGATGCCGGGACGGCAGCGGCAGCTTCGAACCTGCGCCTGCTGCACCCGGTCAGCCTGGGCGGTCTGGTGAACGCCGATGTAACTATCCTCTACCGTCTGGTTGGCGATGCCGCCCAGGGGCGTCTGGAACTGCGCACGGCGGGCAACCCCAACTGGTCTACGATTGCGGTCCTGCCGCAGGCGGCGGAATGGTCGCAGTTCGCCGTCAATCTGAGCGCCTATCTGGGACAGACCGTGCAGCTCCGCCTGGTGTGGAACGGCGCAGGCGCCTGGTCGGTGGACAGCCTGAGCGTTAACGGCGTCGCCGGGGCGGATGCGCCCGCTGCGCCGGAAGCGGTCATGCCGGAAGTGCTGCCAGAGACCGGCGGCTGATTCGACAGGTCCCGTTTCTTCGGGACAGCACACTGGAACAGAATATGAAGAGGGTCCCCCGCAGGGGACCCTCTTTTCTTTCGATGCAGTGGAGAAGGGGACCGAGGGGCGCGGCGAAACCCCTACCCCGTCGGCGCTTCGCCGCGCAGCAGCGGCTGAATGTCTGAGCCGACCACCACCATCACATCGGCAGTCGTGAGTCCGTCCGTCCCCTGCTGAATGCTCGATTCCGGGAGTCCCAGGAGCTGCGCCAGATAGCGCGCCGTGTAGGGCTTGCCGCTGTAGTCGCGGATGCTCGTCGGCTGATCCAGCGGCGGATCGATGTTGCCGACATCGGCGACCGTCACCTGGCGGCTCGCCAGAAATTCGCGCGTCATCCCCGCCAGACCGGGGATCGTCGTGTTGTTGAAGACGACGATCTGCGCCGCTTCCGCCTGCGACTGCGTGCGCAGCTGCGCCAGATCGGTGATGGTCGCCGCGCCGGCGTCGGTGGTCCCGGTCGCACCGGCGGGCTGACCCGGCTCTGAACTGAAGACCCGCGCGAACAGATCGCGCATGGTGGTATGCACCGGGACGAGGACCTGATCGTTGTTCACCGTCGTCGCCGGACGGGTCTCCTGAATGCCGATCTGCCCGGTGCGGATGTTGTCGCGGGGGATTTGCAGCGCCAGGTTGCCCAGGCTGATGATCTCGTTCAGCGTCAGGTTGGTGCGGTAGCTGTCGCTCAGCTCCGTCCACAACTGCGGGGCAACGCCCAGGAAATTGGCGATGCCGCCGGCGCTCAGCACCTCTTCGCGCACCGCCTTGAGCGTCTCCTGCTGGCGCAGCGCGCGGTCGAAGTCGCCGCCAGAGGTGGCGCGGGTGCGGGCATACTGGAGCAGGCGCACCGCGTCGAGCCGCTGGCAGCCTGGTTCAAAATGGACGTAGATGATGCCGTAGCCGGCGTCCGGGTAATCAGGATCGTCGATCACTTCCTGTGGGCAGACTTCGACGCCGTTGGGGGCGACCAGATTGACCACCGTCTCGAAGACATCGAAGTTGACCAGCACGTACTTTTCGACCCGGATGCCCAGGTTGGCGGTGACGGTCTGCATCGCCAGCGCCGGACCGCCGCCGGGATAGTTGTTGAGGTCGCCGAAGAAGTTCGCCTGATTGATGCGGTCCTGCCGGAAACCGGGGATTTCGACGTAAAGATCGCGCGGGATCGACAGCATACCCGCCGTCAGGCGGACGGGGTCGATGCTGGCGATCAGCATGGTGTCGGTGTGAAATGCGCCGGTCTCGCCGCGCCGCTGGTCGATGCCCATCAGCAGGACGTTGATGCGGCGGGGGTCCTGCCATTCATACTGCGCCAGCGGATCGACCGTCGCGGTGGGCACAGCGATGGTCGGCGAAGGCGTGACGCCCGGCGGCAGGGTGTTGGTGGGAGGCGGCGTGTTGGTGACGGTCGGGGTGGGCAGCCCGGCGAGGTTGATGGCGGCAACCTCGACGCCCTGCTCCGCCAGATCGACTGCGAACTGACGCGCCAGGACGAAGGCGCCGACGCCGCACAGCGCGGTCGCCGCCACCAGCCCGACGATGCCGAGGAGAAACGCCCATCCAGGAAGACGCATACCGGTTGTCCCTTACGCTAAGCCAACAGTGCGCGCCGCATCCGCAAACGTGCTGCGCCGCACAGCGTCAGCGATTATACGCGCCAGTCCAGACGGCTTGAAGGTTGCGTGATGTGCGCGTAGGTCAGACGGTGGTATGCTAGGGGGCTAGTTGTAAGGCATGAGCGATGAGAAACGAGGAAAACATCCTGATCGCGCCTGCTGACTCAATACACATGCCTTATCGTTTTCGGCGCACCGCGATGCGCGGTGCTGGCATCATCTACTAGAGAACAGAGGGGGCTATGGGGTACGGGTTCTACATCACCATCGATGGCGTTAAGCAGGGCAAGCTCAAGGGAGAGTCCAGCGGCGATTCGCCGAAGGATAAAATTCTGGGGCTGGCGTTCGTCTACGAAGTCGAAGCGCCGCGCATCGCCGCTTCGGGCAGGACGCGCGGGTCGCGCAAGCATTCGCCGGTGGTCTTTATGAAAGCCTGGGGTGCGGCGTCGCCGCAGCTCTTCCAGGCGATGATCACCAACGAGCTGCTCAAGACCGTGCTGTTCGAGTTCGTCAAGCCCGACGCCGAAGGTGTGGACCGGGTCTACCACACCATCAAGCTGTTCGAGGCGAGCATCCTCTCGATCAAGCACGAGATCAACCCGTCGAAGTCGGATAACTTCCCGGATCATCCGGCGATTGAACGGGTGGCGCTGACCTTCCAGCGCATCGAGATCGAAAACCTGGAAGGTAAGACGATTGCCGCCGATGAGTGGAGCATGGGCACATGATCGACCGGGTGACGGTGTTCGGGTTGATCGCTTCGCTGTTCGGGTTGGTCTTCGTGCTGGAACTGGTGCGCCGCCGCAAACTGCGCGAGGACTACTCGCTGCTGTGGCTGGCGACCGCCGCCAGCCTGATCGCGCTCACCCTCTCTCGCCCCCTGCTCGATCAAATCGCGGCGTTCCTGGGCATCGTCACCTATCCGCCGGCGGCGCTCTTCCTGGTCGCCATCATGTTCATGCTGGTCATCCTGCTGCACTATGCCACCGTGCTGACCCGTCTCGCCCGCGAGAATAAACAGCTGGCGCAGAAGATGGCGATTTTGCAGTGGGAGCTGGAACAGACCCGGCGCGGGAGCGGCAGCCCGGCTTCCGGCAAGGGCGAAGCCTCTCCGCGCGGGTCGTAGCGGCGGTTTCCCCTCACTCCCAGCCCTCTCTCCCGCACAGACGAGACGAGGGGGAGCGGCGGCAGCGCAGTGCCGGGTGCAGGGGTGGACCAGCGTGTCCGCCCGACAGGGTGCTTGTCGGCGGGGATGCGGCGCGCCGCTATTCCTGCCACAGACGGTCGGAGAGGTACTTATAGGCGTTGTCGGCGAAGAGTGTCACAACCACGCCGGGCTGCCCCGCTTCCGCCAGCGACTCCGCCACCTTCAGCGCGCCAACCATCGCCGCCGCCGCGCTGATGCCGACCAGATAGCCCTCTTCGCGCGCCAGCCGCCGCGCCATAACATGCGTCGCCTCGGTGCTGATGCCGATCTGCCGGTCGGGCAGCGCCTCGTCGTAGATGCCCGGCTTGATCGCCGTCGGCAGGTGCTTCAAGCCTTCCAACCCGTGAAACGGTCCCTCTGGCTGCAAGGCGACGATCTGCACGTCGGGGTTGTAATCCTTCAGCCGCCGTCCCGTCCCGGTCAGCGTGCCGGTCGTGCCCAGACCGGCGACGAAATGCGTCACCGCGCCGCCGGTCTGCGCCCAGATTTCGACGCCGGTCGTCAGGTAGTGGGCGCGCCAGTTCGCCGGGTTGTTGTACTGGTCGGCATAGAAATAGCGGTCGGGTTCACGGGCGGCGAGTTCGCGGGCGGCGAGCAGCGCTCCGTCCGACCCCTCCAGCGGGTCGGTCAGCTCCAGCTCTGCGCCGTAGGCGGTCAGGATGGCGATCCGCTCCGGGCTGGCGTTCGCCGGGACGAACAGCCGGACGCGGTAGCCCTTCGCCGCGCCCAGCATGGCATAGGCGATGCCGGTGTTGCCGCTGGTGCTGTCCAGGATGATCTTGCCGGGGACCAGCCGTCCGTCGGCTTCGGCTTCGCGCAGGATGTTGGCGGCGGCGCGGTCTTTGACGCTGCCGCCGGGGTTGGTCCATTCGGCTTTGGCGGCGATCTGCACCTCCGCCGGCAGGTGGGCGGTGATGCGGCGGAAGCCGATCAGCGGCGTGCTGCCAATCAGGCTTTCCAGGCGCGCCGATTCGCTCACCGGCGCGTCAAAAGCGGAGGTCGTCGCAAAGGGCATCGCGGTGAAAGGCATCGCCGGGAGCGCCGGCGGGGTCATCGTGGATGGAGAAAACATGGTCGTCCTTCGTGCTACCCGTTCACGTGCCAATGGTGATGAAACGGAAAACAAAAAGCGCGGGACGCTGCCGGTTTCGAGACCGGAGAGCGCTCCGCGCTTTGGAAACTGCCGCCGCTGCTGTCTACGCGGGCGTGCGTCGCCTTCCGAAGTCGCCTTGAGCGCCTCCCGAACGACAACAACACGCGCAGAACAGGAACTGCATGATGTGATCTAAACCTATAGGCAGGTGATTTCGCCAGTGCTTTTCAGTATAACGGACCTTCGTCCATCAGGCAAGCAGTCCTGTCAGTTCATGGTATATTCATAGCGGTCTCTCATTTCTGGAGCAGCGCCAAAAACTGAACATGCCCACCTTGGAAGCCACCGCTGAACTCGTCAACGGGCGCTACCGCCTGCTCCGCCCGATCGGTTCAGGCGGCATGGGCGTCGTCTATGAAGCGCATGACCGGCTGATGGGTCAGATAGTCGCCTTGAAACGCGTCACGGCGGGCAGCGCGGCGGAGCCATCCCCGATACCGGTGGACCGGCAGGTGCTGTCGCTGCATCTGGCGCGCGAATTTCAACTGCTCGCTTCGCTGCGCCACCCCAACATCATCAGCGTACTCGACTACGGCGTCGAACGGACGCCGGGCGCGAGCGAGCCGCACCTCTTCTACACGATGGAGCTGATGCCCGGCGCGCGCAGCATCCTCGAAGCCGGGCGCTTCGTCACGGTTGCCGAGAAGATTCGTCTGCTGGTGGAACTGCTGGAAGCGCTGGTCTACCTGCACCGGCGCGGCATCCTGCACTGCGATCTCAAACCGGAAAATGTGCTGGTCGCCGGCGATGGTCAGGTCAAGGTCGTCGATTTCGGCTTGTCATCCCTGCGCGAACACATCGACCTGGGGCAGGAAGCCGGCTCCGCCGCCGGTACGCTGACCTACATGGCTCCCGAACTGCTTCAGGGCGGCAGGGTCAGCCCGGCGAGCGACCTGTACGCCGTCGGGGTGATCGCCTACGAGCTGCTGACCGGGCGCTATCCCTTCGACCACACCACCATCGCCAGCCTGATCCAGGGTGTGCTGCGCGTCGAACCGGACCTGACGCCCCTGTATCTGATCGATCTGCCGCCGCCATCTTCGCCGCCTGAAAAGAAGGCGACCGGCGAGATCTGGCTGAGCGACGCGCCGACGCTGGCGAGCGTGATTCGGGGGCTGCTCGAGAAGTCGCCGGAACAGCGCAGCGCCGACGCCCGCCAGGTGATCGACCATCTGATCGCCGCCGGGCTGCCGGTCCAGCGCGAACGTCAGGAAGTGCGCGACAGCTTTCTGCAAGGAGCGCAGTTCGTGGGGCGAACCCACGAAACGAACCAGCTGCGCCTGGCGCTGACGCAAATGCTGAACGGCAGGGGCAGCGCCTATTTGATCGGCGGGGAAAGCGGCATCGGCAAGTCGCGCCTGCTCAACGAGCTGCGCACCTACGCGCTGACCTCCGGGGTGCAGGTGGTGACCGGGCAGGCGGTCGAAGGCGGCGGCGTGCCCTATCAACTGTGGCGCGACCCGCTGCGCCGCCTGGCGCTGACCACGCCGCTCAACGACTTTCAGGCGGGCGTACTCAAGGACCTCATCCCGGACATCGAAACCCTGCTGGAACGCCCGATCCCGGATGCGCCGCCGCTGGACGGGCGCGAGGAGAAGCACCGCCGGCTGCGGACGCTGACCGAAGTCCTGCGCATGCAGACGACGCCGACGCTGCTGCTGCTCGAAGACCTGCACTGGGCGCGCGAAAGCCTGGACGCGCTGGAAGCCCTGCTGCCGCTGGTGCGCGAGCAGGCGCTGCTGATCATCGGCAGCTATCGGATTGACGAGAACGACGCCCTGCCCGACCTGCTGCCCGATATGATCCCCTTGCGGCTGGGGCGGCTGTCGCCCCGCGAGATCGACGCGCTGGGGCGGTCGATGCTGGGCGAGAACGCCACCGGCAGCGTGATCGATCTGCTGCGCCAGGAGACGGAAGGCAATGTCCTGTTCATCGTCGAGGCGCTGCGCTCGATGGCGGATGAGGCGGGAGCGCTGGAACGCATCGGCGGACAGACCCTCCCCTTCCGCACCGTCGCCGAGGGCATCGAGGCGGTGCTGCGCCGTCGTCTGCGCCGCATCCCGGAGGATGCGCGGGCGCTGCTGGACGTGGCGGCGGTCGCCGGGCGGGCGCTGGACCTCAAAGTGATGGCGCTGATCTGGCGCGCCGAGCCGATCCTGCGTCCCGCCGGCACGCTGGACTCCTGGCTGGCGGCATGCAGCAACGCCGCCGCGCTGGAATTTTTCGACGACGCCTGGCGCTTCACCCACGATAAGCTGCGCAACGTGCTGGTCATCGACGTGATGGAGCGGGGCGATCTGGCGGCGACCAGCGTGGTGGTGGCGCGCGCCATCGAAGCCGTTTACCCGAATCCTGCCGAGATGGGACTGCGCGCCGCCGATCTGGCGGATCACTGGCGCAATGCTGAAAACCCGGTCCGTGAGGCGGCGGCGCTGGAGATGGCGGTGGCGCTGGCGCTGGATCAGGCGCTCTACGAACAGGCGCTGGAATACATCGCTCGCGCCCGCCCGCTGGTCAAGGACGACGTAGAGCGGACCGCTCGGCTGGCGGCGCAGGCGAGCGAGGCGCAGTACAGCCTGGGACAGCTGGACCGCGCGCGCGAATCGGGGCATCGGGCGCTTTCGCTGTTCGGCTACACCCTCTACGATCTGACCCGCCCCTGGGAACAGACGCTCCCCTATCTGATGCTGCGCATCCCCTGGGTGCAGCTGCGCGCCGCCGTGCAGGCGCGCCGCCGTTCTGAAGTGCGCAGCCTGTCCGCCGTGAAGGTGCTGGAACGGATGGTCATGATCCATTATTTCCAGAACGACCGCAGCGAGACGGCATACTATTCGCTGCTCAGCCTGAACCCGGTGGATGAACTCAAGCCGGAGCGCCGGCTGGTGCGGGCGCACGGACACGCGACGGCGACCGTCGCGCTGGCGTCGTCGCGCCCACACCTGTCGCGTTTCTTCATGCGCCTGACCGACCGCGCGCTCGCCGGGGTGGAAGACTCCAGCACTATCATCTGGGCGCTGCTCTGCACCGGCATCACCGCCGTCATCACCGGTGATTTCGACGACGCCGAGCGGCGGCTGCTGCGCGGGCGGGCGCTGGCGAAGGAGACGGGCAGCATCCGCCGCCTGGAAGAGGCGCTGGTGACGCTCGCCGGGCTGTACTACTACCAGTCGCGCTGGGAGGAGACGCGCGCCCTCAGCGACGAGCTGCAGACGCTGGCGACGCAGTACGGCGATCTGCAAGGCGTGGGCTGGGCGCTCGACAACCTGGGGCGCTTCGCGCTGCGCCGGGGACGCTTCGAAGAGGCGCGGGCGACCTTTCAGCGCGGCTACGACACCTACAGCAAGATCAACGACCAGGTGAACGGCGTCTGGTGTCTGGGGGCAATCGCCAAGACCTATCTGTGCGAGGGCGATCTGGACGCCGCCCGCCCCTACGTGGAGCAGGTGGTCGAGGCGCTCTTCGACACGCCGCAAACCTCGTTCGGCATGACCGAGCCATTCAGCGCCGCCGCCGAATACTATCTGACTCTGTGGGAAACGCAGCGTGATCAGGGCGCGGTGACGAAAGCGGGCGCGGCGCTGGCGGCGTTGGGGCGCTATGCGGCGATCTTCCGCGTCGCGCGCCCCCGCTATCTGGCATTTTTCGGCTGGCGGCGGCGGCTGGAGGGCGACCAGGGCGCTGCGCTGCGCCTGGGCAAGCGGGCGGTCAAGGCTGCCGCTCGCCTGGGTATGCCCTACGATGAAGCGGTCGCCCGCGTCGAGCTGGCGCGTCACCTACCGCGCCATCACCCGCTGTTTGAAGATTCGCTCAAGCGCGCCATCGCCATCTTCGAGCGGCTTGATGCCGCCTACGACAAGGGGCGGGCGCAGCGTATGCTGTACGACTCGGAAGGATGAGGAACAGACCATGTCTCGTGTTGTCCTGACCCTGCTGGACGGGCTGCGCCCCGACGCGCTGTCGCCGGAACGCACGCCGAATCTGCTGCGGGCGGCGGCGAACGGCGCCCACACCCTGGCGGCGCGCTCGGTGATGCCGTCGATCACCCTGCCCTGTCATTTTTCTATCTTTCACAGCGTTCCGCCGCAGCGGCACGGCATCCTGAGCAACTCCTATGCCCCGATGGCGCGCCCGGTGATCGGCTTATTCGACGCCGCCAACGACGCCGGCAAAGTGTGCGGCAGCCTGTACAACTGGGAAGAACTGCGCGATCTGAGCAAGCCGGGCAGCCTGCACTACTCCTTCCACTCCCGCAGTTCCTACGACATCGAGGCGGGCGACCGGATCATCGCCGATCAGGCAGTGCCGCTGATCGCCCAGGGCGCGTTCGATCTGCTCTTCGTCTACCTGGGGACCATCGACACCGCCGGTCATCTCTACGGTTGGATGAGCGACGGCTACCTGGATCAGGTGCGCCAGGTCGATGGCGAGGTCGGGCGGCTGCTGGACGCCCTGCCCGCCGACACGGCGATGATCCTCCACGCCGATCACGGCGGGCATGACCGCAATCACGGCACGGAGTCGCCGGAAGATATGACCATCCCCTGGATCATCACCGGGGGCGGCGTCAGAGCCGGGCATCGCATCCAGCGCCCGGTCAGCCTGATCGACACCGCGCCGACCATCGCGCGCATCCTCAGCTTCAGCCCGCCGCGCGACTGGGAAGGCGCGCCGGTTGAAGAGGCGCTGCTGTAGGGGCGACCCACCGGCTCGCCCGTCGTAAAGACACACCCTATCAATCTGATCTGTGTACATATGGGGGGATTCACGATGTTGAAGCTGCTGCGTTTTGCCCTGCTGGCGCTGCTGACGCTGGCGCTGATTGCGCCGACCCTGGCGCAGGACGGCGTGACCATCTCGTTCGCCAACATCTTCGGCGGCGAAGATGACGTACGCGGTCCGGTCGTGCAGGCGATTGCCGACGCCTTCATGGCGGCGAACCCCGACGTCACCGTCGAGGTGATCTCGCCGGCGACCGAATACACCGAGCTGTTCAACGCGGCGCTGCTGGCGGCGGAACAGAGGAGCGCCCCGACCATCGTCCAGGTGGAGGAAGGGCTGACGCAACTTGCCGCCGACAGCGGCTACTTCACGCCCATCGGGCAGATCGCCAGCGGCGAGCAGATCGCCTCGCTGGACGACCTGCTGCCGACGGTGCGCGCCTATTACACCATCGGCGGTGAACTCTACAGTATGCCCTGGAACGCCTCTAACCCGGTGTTGTATTACAACCGGGGCATGTTCGAGGCGGCAGGGCTGGACCCCGATGCGCCGCCCGCGACCTTCGACGCGGTGACGGCGGCGTGCCAGGCGATCCTGGCGAAGAGGGCGGAGCTTCAGGTCGCCGGATGCATCAATTTCCCGGTGGCGGCGTGGTTCCCGGAACAGTGGATGGCGATGCAGAATGCCCTGCTGACGGACAACGACAACGGGCGTTCGGCGCGCGCGGCGCAGGTCCATTTCGAGAGCGATGCCATGCTCGCCATCATGACCTGGTGGGATGACCTGGCGGCGAGCGGAGCCTTTATCTACAGCGGCGCTGCCGGCGACTACAACGGCGAAGCGACCGTCTTCCTGGGGCGGGGCACGGCGATGCACATCAACACGACGGCGGGCTTGGCGCTCATTCAGGGCTTCGCCGCCGCGCAGGGCATCGACCTGGGCGTCGCGCCCCTGCCTGCGCCGAGCGCCGCCGCCGTCAACGGCGTGACCATCGGCGGAGCCAGCCTGTGGGTCAGCGCCGGCGCGACGCCGGAAGAGCAGCAGGCGGCGGTCGATTTTCTGTTCTTCCTGACCAGCACGGAGAACGACATCAAGTGGCATCAGGGCAGCGGCTACTTCCCGATCCGCAGCAGTTCGATTGAACGGCTGACCGCCGAGGGCTGGTTCCAGGCGAACCCCAACTTCGCCATCGCCATCAACCAGCTTCAAGCGTCGGCGGGCAACCTCGCCAACGCCGGCGCGGTGGTCGGACCGGCGGCGGAAGTGCGCGGCATCCTGGTCGAAGGCATCCTGTCGATGATCGACGGCGGCGCGTCCCCGGCAGAGGCGATGGCGGCAGCGAAACAGCGCGCCGACGCCGTGCTGGCAGATTACAACGCGGTGGTCGGCGGGTAGTTTCCGCCGCACCGCACCGTTTCCCGTAGGGACGCGCCGCCGGCTCGCCCCTGTGGGAACCGCACAGGTAAAAAAAGAGCCGCACCTTTGGGGGTGGCTCCGGTCGCGGACCCCGACAGCGCGGCGAAGATCAGGCGGGGAGCGACTGCGTGATCGGCGTCAGGAGCCGGGTGACCAGCGTCTTCAGTTCGCGCATAGAGACGGGCTTGGAGAGGAAAAGATCGAAGCCCAGCTGGCGGCAGGCTTCGCGGTAATGATCTTCGCCGGAGACGATGATCACCTCCATGCCTTCAACCTGCTTCGCCTTCAGATAGCGCAGCAGATCCGTGCCGTGATCGCCCCCCAGGCGCATATCACAGATGATGAGATCGTACTGGCGTCGCGACACCAGCTCACGCGCGTTCGCCAGGCTGGTTACAGGGTCGATCTCCAACCCCAAAGCGCCCATCGTCTTGCTGTACAACAGCAGCAGATCAGCGTTATCCTCCACAATGAGGACCCGTGATCGATCAGCCATGTTTCACTTGAACCCTACACCATTGGTTTGAGTACCGCACGACAACGTATTTCTCCATAAATTTACTATCGTAGCGCTTACGTTGTAAAGCATATCTGGCTTTTCTTCATGAAACATTTACGTCCTTGGTTTGTTCACAAGATTACATTGATACAAAGTTCTGCGCAATTCTGCGCGAATCTGCGGGTATTTATGCTTCATGTCGATTTATGATGCGCAAAGCCGAGCGCCGCCACCGCCAAAACGATCAGCCAGAGGACACCGCCGGCGACTAGGATGCCGGGCAGCCATGCCGGGCGGTATTCGAAGACGATCTGGTGCGCGCCGGTGGGCGTCAGGATGGCGCGAAACATCACGTCGGCGCGGTAGATAGGGACCGGGCTGCCGTCAAGCGTCGCCGTCCAGCCGGGGTAATAGGCGTCGATCAGCAGCAGAGTCGCAGGCGCGGCGGCAGAGACCCGCAGGGCGATGCGCTCGGCGCTGTAGGCGAGGATCTGCACCTCCGGTGCGGTTTCAGCGGATGCGGCATCAAGCGGACCCCATGCCCGACAGCCTTCTGTGGTCAGCACCACCTGCGCCGCCGGGTCGAACGCCGCGTCGCGCATGAGTTCGAGCGCCGCCTCCGTGCCCCCCTCGTCGTCCGACACGCAGAGGGGCGGCGCGGCGACGGCGAAGGCGCGGGAGAAGTCCGCCGGCAGTTCGTAGAGTTTGATGTCCGACGACAGGACGCGCCGATAGGGATCGGGCGAGAGTTGGGCGAAAGTCTCGTCGGGCGTATTGACCAGGGTGACGGCGCGGACGGTCCCGCCGGCGGCGGTCTCGACTTCGAGCGCGGCGGCGGCGCGCGGCGGGTCGAGCAGGTAGCGCGCCATGAGATAGCGGTCCACCGCTGCACCGCTCAGTGCGGCTTCCAGCGGCACGCCGTCGGCGCGCAGCCGGGGGGGATCGCACGGCGGAGTCTGGCAGGTATACAGCGCCTCGACGGCGGTCGCGGTGAAGCCTGTCCGGTTTGGATAGGCTGCCGCCCCGCTCACCGGCAGCGCCGTATCGTAGAAGACCCCTTCGCGGACCAGATCGTAGACCTTATCGGTCAGCAGGTAGCGGGTATCGGTCAGGCGCAGCCAGCGCGGCTCCGGGAAGCAGGGTCCGCCGCAGGCGTCATCGTAGAGCATCTCGCGCAGCCGCCCGTCGAGCGTGCGGGGCGCGCCTTCTATTGCTTTCGGCAGCAGCAGCGCGGTGAAGGCGGTATAGAAACGGGTGGGCAGCAGCCCGCCGTCGAAGCCATCGACCGAGGGAATGCCCCACAGCAGCGGCTGGTTCGCCGCCAGCACCTCTTTCAGCTTAACCGTGTCGAACGCCAGCGCCCGCGCCTCGCCGGTGATATTCAGGGCGTCATAGCGCGCTTCCAGCGCCGCCCGGTCGCCAGGGTCGAACCGCAAATCGCTCAGGCTGAGCAGCCGCCCCGGCGGGGTGGACTGCGCCCCCGCGCCGGAATAGACCGACATCTGGCTGATGCTGAAGCGCTGCGCCGAGAAGGCGTCGGGCGTGACCAGCTGGTTGTACGCCAGCGCGCCGGAAGCCAGTGCCAGCTCCAGGAGCGCGGCGGCGAGGACGAGGGTTCGACCGCTGCGCCTGATCTGACTGTCCCACCGCCCCGGAAGCAGCGGCAGGCGGCGCAGGCTGGCGATCAGCACCGCGCCGACGCCGATCGCCAGGGCGGCGATCCAGCCGATCCAGGTGATCGGCTCCGGCGGATAGGTCGGCGTCTGATCCGGAGTGTGCGCCGCCAGCGGAGCCAGCGCCATCAGCCCGGCGATGCCGGCGGCGAACAATCCCGCCCAAAGCGCAGGCGTCCGCATCC
>JABWBO010000018.1 GCA_013360465.1 Anaerolineae bacterium
GGCGGCGGCGTTCGACTGGATGGACCGCGCCGCCCGCGCTGCTCGCACCAACGGCGATTACTACGCCTCGCGCGCCCGCGCCCGCCTCGCCCTGGACCCGGCGGACCCGCTGATCGAGATCGATCTGCGCCTTGCCGAACTGCTGGGCGCGCGTTATGAATCGCCGAACGCTATCCGCGCCGAGATCGCGCCGGATGAGGAGACTCGGCGGCGGCTGTGGGCGAATGCTGTGCCGCCGCTGGTGGTCGCCCAGAATTTCGAGGGCGTCGGCTATGCCGGGCGGGGAGTCGGCTTCTGGATCGCCCCGTCGATGCGCCCGCCGGGCGTCGGGCTGGCGGTCTTGCAGCCCTGGGTCGCCCTGGCGGAAAGCTACGCCGCCGCCGGCGAGGTCGAAGCGGCGGAGGCGGTCCGCCGCGCCATCGCCGAACGCCAGTAGGGCGACCCACCGGGTCGCCCGCCACAAAGGACAATGCCATGCCGCGCATCAGCGTCTTCGACATGCTCAAGATCGGCGTCGGACCTTCCAGCTCCCACACCATGGGACCCTGGCGCGCCGCCGCCCGCTTCCTCGCCGATCACTTCGCCGGCGCGGCGCTGGACCAGGTCGAACACCTGACCGCCCACCTTTACGGATCGCTGGCGAAGACCGGGCGCGGGCACGGCACGGATATCGCCCTGCTGATGGGCTTGAGCGGCGAAGACCCGGAGACCTTCGATACCGAAACGCTTTCGGCGCGCGTCGCGGAAATTCAGCAGGAGCGCCGTCTGTTCCTGCTTGGACGCCGCGCCATCCCTTTCGACCCAGCGCATAACATCCGCTTTCATTTCGAAGAGACGCTGCTCTACCACCCCAATGGTATGCGCTTCGCCGCCCGGCTGCATGATGGATCGCTGGTCACCGCGACCTACTTTTCCATCGGCGGGGGCTTCATCGCCCACGAGAGCGAGACGGGTGCGCCGGCTGCCGACGAGGTGACGCTGCCTTACCCCGCCGATTCTGCCGACGAGGTGCGCACTCACTGCACGGCGCATGGTCTGCCGCTGTGGCGCATGGTCTGGGAGAACGAGCAGGCATGGCGCAGCCCCGACGCCGTTCGCGCCCGCCTGGATACGCTCTGGGACGCCATGCGCGGCTGCATCTATCGCGGCTGTCACACCCCTGGCGAACTGCCTGGCGGGCTGCGCGTCGCCCGGCGCGCCAGCCAGATTCACCAGCGTTTGATCGGCGGTGCGGCATATGGATCGCACGACGAGTGGATCGCCCGGATTCGCGACTGCGGCGCGACCTTCGCCGATGTGGTCAAATGGGTGAGCGTCTTCGCCCTGGCGGTCAACGAGGAGAACGCCTCGTTCGGGCGGGTGGTGACCGCGCCGACCAATGGGGCGGCAGGGGTCATCCCGGCGGTGCTGATGTACACCGTCTGTTTTCACGGTGCGGACGACGAAGCGGTCCGCCGTTTTCTGATGGTGGCGGGGGAGATCGGCACGCTGTTCAAGAAGGGCGCGACCATCTCGGCGGCGCTCGGCGGCTGTCAGGCGGAGATCGGCGTGTCGTCGGCGATGGCGGCGGCGGCGATGGCGGAATGTTTGGGGGGGACGGTCGATCAGGTGTTGATGGCGGCGGAGATCACGATGGAACACCATCTGGGGCTGACCTGCGACCCGGTCGGCGGGCTGGTACAGATTCCCTGCATCGAGCGCAACGCGATGGGGGCGATGAAGGCGATCACCGCCGCGACGCTGGCGCTGGAAAGCCTGCCGCAGAACGCCAAGGTCTCGCTGGACGCGGTGATCCGCACCATGTGGCAGACGGCGCAGGACATGAGCGACAAGTACAAAGAGACCTCCGAGGGCGGCTTGGCGCTGCATATCCCGGTCAACGTGGCGGAGTGCTGAAGCTGGGTGGGCGACCGTCGTGGGCGAGAAAGAACCGGGCGGGCGCAGGGGCGACCCGCCGGCACGCCCCGATGCAGAGCGCCGAGACCCGTCGTCAGCCCCGAACCAGCCGGGGGATGTCACGCAGTCTGGGCATATTCCCCGCCAGCAGCACGCCGACGCGGAAGATGCGCCCCGCCAGCCACATCACTGCTACCACCGTCGCCGCCAGCAGCGCCAGGCTGATGAGGATCTCCAGCGGCGGCACGCTGGTCACCGCGAGCCGCTGGATCATCGCCATCGGGGCGGTGATCGGAACCAGGCTGAGGATCGTCGGCAGCGCCCCGTTGGGGTCGGTGGTGAACGCCTGGATGAAGTAGAGCGGCAGCATCGCCGGGATGGTGAAGATGACCGCGTACTGCGGACCTTCGCGCATCGAGTTGGAGATGGCGCTGATGATGGCGTAGAACCCGGCGAAGAGCAGGTATGCCAGGACGAAATACGCCAGCAGCACCGGTAGGATCGACGGTGAAATCTGGATGTTCGCCAGCGTGCCGATCACCCCGACCGTATCCGCCAGCCCGGACCCGCCCGCCAGCGCTACCGCCGCGAACAGCGTAGCGACCCAGGCGACCACCTGGAACAAGCCGAGCAGCCCCATCGCCAGGATTTTCCCGCCTAGCAGGTCGCCCGGTCTGACGGTGGCGATCAGGATTTCGACCAGCCGCGTCTCTTTTTCCTCGATCACCGTCTGCATCATGTAGCCGTTGGTCATGAACAGGCTCAGGGTCAGCGTGATGGCGAAGACGTAGACCACCAAGAACGCGCCGCCCTCCAGATCGTCGGAGCTGCCTTCGCCGAGCGTCGTCAGCTGCAGGTTGGTGAAGGTGGTGTTCGACGGATCGAGCAGGCGGAAGCGGCGGTCGCCTTCGACATGTTCGGTCATGGCGTCCATCAGCAGGCTGACGATGGGCTGCTCCATGAGCTGCCCCAAGCCGAAGGTCGGCTGCACGATCTCGATGCGCCCGGTCTCCATATAGTCCGCCTGGACGATGTAGAACACCTGAATCTCGCCGGCGGTGAGCGCCGTTTCTCCGGCTTCGACTGTGTCGTAGCGGCGCATGAAGGCGGCGGCGTCGTCCGGCACAGCCTGGATCAAGCCGGAGAAATCGACGAAGCCGGCTGCCGTCAGGTCGCCGCCAAAAGTCTCGCTGACCGCCTCCGCCATCTCCTGCGGGTCCTGCGCTGCCAGGTCGCGCGCCAGAATTGACTGATAGGCGAACAGCCCGACGATCAGCAGGAGGGGCAGGGCGAAACTGGCGAACAGGTAGCCGATGCGGCGCGCGTTGCGGCGCAGCTCATAACGAAAGACGACCCAGAAGTCGCGGCTCATGTGGCGCTCCCTTCTCCGGCGCGGCTGATCAGCGCCGCCGAGGACGGCCGCCGCAGCAGCCCGATCATCTGGCGCAGATTCAGCTTTTTGCCGTACATCAGCAGCGCAAAACGGAAGATGCGCGCCGAGATCACCAGGATAAGCAGGTTCAGCACGATCAGCAGCCCGATGCTGAGGGCGAACTGTTCCGCCGGGACCGCCGTGAAGGTCATGCGCAGGATCATCGATGTCGGCGCGGTGAACGGGATGATCGACAAGGCGGTCGGCAGGGGACCGCTGGGATCGGTGAAGAAGTTGATCAGCGCGAAGAACGGAACCGCCATCAGCAGGCTGAAGATGCCGGCGTACTGACGGCTTTCCTGTTCCGAGCCGACGATCACGCCGATGCTCGCCATCGCCGTCGCCAGGAAGAAGTAGCCCAGGATGAAGTAGATCAGCCCGGCGAACGCCATATCCGGCGGGATGAAGATGCTGCTCAGGAGTTCCGATCCGCTCCGCTGCGCCAGCAGGCTGCCGCCCCCGGCGATCACCAGCCAGATCACCAGCTGCACCAAGCCGAGCGCCCCCAAGCCGATGATCTTCCCGGCGAGGAGCTGCGTCGGCGAGATGGAGGTGATGAGGATCTCCATGATGCGGTTCGTCTTTTCCTCGACCACGCCGGACATCAGATAGCCGCTGGTGGTCTGTGCCGCGATCATGAAGATGGTGACGAAGATCAGCGGTGTCATGAACAGCCCGAAGACGCCTTCAATGGGGATCGTCCGACCGGTGTTCAGGAAGCGGACGGACATGTCCGCCGGATGCATGATGCGTTCCAGCAGCGCCGGGTCGAGTCGTTCGCCCAGGTTGCGCAGCAGATAGGCGTCGATGCTTTCGGTAAGCGCCTCGGATGCGCCGGTGGATGAAATCAATCGCAGCGCGCCGTTCGACAGATAGTCCGGCGGCAGGACTAAATATGCGCCGATCTGCTTGCCGTCCAGCGCCGCCTCCGCCGCTGCCTCATCCTCGTAACGGAGGAACATGGGCATGGGCGGCTCTTCGTAGGACAGTGTCATATCATCGTACTGCACGATCACCCCCGCCTGATCGACCACGCCGACGGTGGAAAAACGGCTGAGGTCGGTTTCGCTCTGAAGGGTGATGCCGATCACGACGACCATCAACAGGATCGTCATCAGCGGTCCCCCGATGGCGGCGAAGAGGAAGGATCGCTTGTGAATGTTGGTCAGGAACTCCTGACGGGCGACCAGCCAGACCTTACGCATTGCCGTTCCTTTTCCCGTTCGGGCGGTTCTGCACGACGGCGACGAAGATCTCGCTCAGACTGGGCACTGCCAGCTCGAAGCTACGAATGAAGAGGTCGGAGCGCGAGGCGATTTCGCCCAGCACCATGTCTGGGGTAGCGGCTGGCTTGAGGTAGAGTACCACCTCGCCGCGCCCGTTTTCCGGCATTTCGATGTGATCAACCGCCTTGATCGACGCCCAGTCGCCTTTGCCCTCCACGCGGACGGCGGGCAGCGCGAAGCCCTGGCGCACTTCTTCGACCGTGCCGTAGAGCGCCTGCCGCCCCTTGTCGATCATTAGCAGACGGTCTGCCATCTCTTCGATCTGGTGCATCTGATGGGTACTCATGATCACCCCCTTACCGCGCTTGGCGAAGTCGAGCAGCAGGTCCTTCACGACCAGGGTGTTGACCGGGTCCAGCCCGCTGAATGGCTCATCAATGATGATCAGGTCCGGGTCGTGCAGCACGGTGACGGCGAACTGCACCTTCTGCTGCATGCCCTTGCTCAGCTCGCTGACCTTCTTCCTGGCGTGTTCGGCGAGTTCCAGACGTTCCAGCAGCGCCATGCTGCCGCGACGCGCGGCGGACGCCGACATCCCCTTGAGCGATCCGAGATAGACCATCATCTCCAGTACCGGCACGCCCCGATATAGCCCGCGTTCTTCCGGTAGATAGCCGATGCGATCCTTCGCCTGGTCGTTGAGCGGTGCGCCAAGCACGGCGATTTTGCCGGTATCGGGCTTCAGAATGTCCAGGATCATGCGGATGGTCGTGCTCTTGCCCGCCCCGTTGGGACCGAGCAGGGCGAAGATCTCGCCGGTGAACACTTCAAACGATAGATCGCTGACCGCCTGAAAGCTGCCGTAGCTCTTGGAAATATGCTCGACGGTGACGGCGGTACGGTGGTTCATAGGTCCTCCTGTGCGGTGCTGATTGGGTGAAACCTGCCAGGATCACGGCGCAGTGTCCTTAACGCCTTGATCCCGCGCGAGTTATGAATTTTTCCCCTATTTCTATACGCAAACCCCCCTACCTATGGTAGCATCTTATTGGTGAAGTTTACGTTTTTTCGATTCTTCGCTGCTGTACGCTGTTGCGCACATCTTTGTGGCGGTGGTACACTCCCCACATTCAGAAAGATGCGATAGCTGGATGGTCGTCATCAAGGATCGCCGTTGAGAGGTGCAAGGACTCCAGCCGATGAAAAACAAAGTCTTGGTCGTTGATGACGAGGCAGGCGCGCTGACGCTGATCGGGATCATGCTGGATCGCGGGGGATTCGCGGTCGCCAAAGCGCGCGACGCTCAGGCGGCGCTGGAAATGCTGGAGACGGAAACGCCTGATCTGATCATCCTTGACGTGATGATGCCGGAGATGGATGGCATTGAGCTGTGCCAGGTCATCCGCAAGCGCGGCGACACCCGCCAGACGCCGGTGCTGATCCTTTCCGCCAAGGGGGACGCCGACAGCATCATTCGCGGCATCGACGCCGGGGCGAACGACTATCTGCCCAAGCCCATCCTGCACCATGACCTGGTCTCAAAGGTGCGCGGCATGCTAGGGCTGAACCCGATGGAACACTGATCCCGGCAGCGGGTCAAAGCGTCACAATGCCGGTCATCGTGAGCCGGCAGCCCGCTTCTAGGCTGCCGGCTTTTTGTTGCGGACTCGGCGGCGCTACGCCAGCGCGCGTTCGACCGCCGTCTCGCAGTGGATGCGGGTGGTGTCGAACTGCGGCACGTGCGAGTCTTCCGGCTTGACCAACAGGGCGATCTCGGTGCAGCCCAGGATGATGCCTTCTGCGCCGCGCGCCTCCAGCCTCGCCATGATCTGCGCGTACGCCCGGCGCGACGACTCTTTGATCAGCCCCAGGCACAGTTCGTCGTAGATGACAGCGTGTACGACGGCGCGGTCTTCGGCGTCCGGGATCAGCACCCCCAAACCGAAGTGGTCGCGCAGGATGCCTTTGTAGAAATCCTGCTCCATCGTATACGCCGTCGCCAGCAGCCCAACCCGGCGGACGCCGGCATCGACGACGCGCTGAGCGGTAGCTCTGGCGATGTGCAGGAGCGGGATGCTCACCGCCGTCTCGATGGCAGGGGTGACTTTGTGCATGGTGTTGGTACACAGGACGATGAAATCGGCACCGCCGCGCTCCAACTGCTCTGCCGCCTGCGCCAGCGCTGCCCCGGCGTCATCCCAGCGTCCCTCGCGCTGCATCCGCTCGATGTCGTGGAAGTTGACGGTGACCATGAGCGTCTGGGCGTTGTTCTGCCCGCCCAGTCGGTCGCGGGTGATCTGATTGATGAGTCGGTAGTATTCCAGCGACGATTCCCAGCTCATGCCGCCGATCAGTCCGATGGTCTTCATGAAGCGCTTCTTCTTTCTTTGCTAAGCCATGTTCCGAAACAATTCAATGTCCTCACCCCTGCTGCGCTTCGCTTAGCTTCCCCTCTCCATGAAAATGGAGAGGGGTCGGGGGTGAGGTGTTTCGTGGCTGATCTTCGATTACTGGCTTAGGGGTTCGCAGCGCGCCGACCGATCAGCTTTCCGTTGACTCGTCGCGCCGGGCTAGCGCAAGTCCCGTCATCTCGCCCGCCAAGGCGATCAGCGCCATCCCAGTCGGCGGCGCGTCCTGCCACATCAGGCGCGGGTCAAGGGCGAAACCGGGCAGCAGCCCGGAAGTCAAGCGCCCCTGCGGATCAAGCGGGCGAACCTGGTAGACTGCCCGGTCGTTCAGCATGACCAGTTCGTGTACGCGGGCTGCCTGACGGATGGGGTCGAGCAGCCAGTACTCCTGAACGCCTGCCGCCTCGTACTCGGCGAACTTTGCGCCATAATCACGCTCGACGCTCTCCACCGAGACGATCTCGATGGCGATGTCCGCCGGACCGGCGAGCCGCGTTGGCTGAATGCGATCCAGGTTCGCGTTCAAGATGATCATCAGGTCTGGCTCGCGGGCGGGCAGGTCGTCGTGCGTCTTCATGACGAACGGCGCGATCAGAACGCGCCCAATTTGCCGAAGCGACAGGTAAAGATTGAGCAGACTGAGCAAAAAAATCAAGATGGATTGGTGTTGCTCGCTTGCCGCCATCTGCACCTCAACCCTGCCATCCGGGAACCATTCGGCGTGCTGACCGTCGTAGGCGACCAGGAATTCCTCGAAGGAAGTACCATCGTCCTGCGAGTGCAACCCGACTTGCCCTCTGTTCCTGGCAATCGTCTCGTCTTGCAGCATGATCGCCGCCTCTTCACCATTTCCCATCAGTGTAGCACATTGCCCGACGGCGTTGGACTCGCCTATAATGCCGCCTTATGAAATCGCAAACTTCCTCCATCCTGGCGGCGCTGCTGGCGGCGGCGCTGATCGTCCGGCTGATCTTCGGGCTGGCGCAGGACCCGGTGGCGCCGTTCGAGCGTCAGGGCGGCGACTCCTGGTGGTATCTGGTCAACGGCGATGCTCTGGTTAGTGGGCGTTCACCCGACGACGTAAAGGTCGATCCCAGCCGGCTGCCGACCCCGCCGGGTTATCTGCTGCTCCTGGGCGGGGCGCAGGCGCTCTTCGGACCTTCCGCCGGGGCGGTGATCGCCGTGCGAGTCGTTCAGGCGGCGCTTTCGACGCTGATCTGCTGGTGCGGCTGGCGCATTGCCTATCGGCTGACCGGACGCGAGGCGGTCGGATTGCTGGCGGCGCTGATCCTGACAGTTTCGCCCGCCTTCATCATCGAATCCGCCAGCATCCTGAGCGAGACGCTCTATA
Organism: Anaerolineae bacterium; assembly: GCA_013360465.1. Taxonomy (GTDB): domain Bacteria; phylum Chloroflexota; class Anaerolineae; order Aggregatilineales; family Phototrophicaceae; genus Flexifilum. Next base: position 8,314 of record JABWBO010000018.1, read on the forward strand.
TGGCGCTGCTGGCACTGGGGCTGACCGCCTCGGTCGAGCTGATCGCCCGCGCGCTCGCCGATCCGCAGCGCGCCGGCGCGCTGCGTCAGGCGACGCTGGCGGGAGTGTGGTTCGGTCTGGCGGCGTTAACCCGCGCCCCGATCCTGCTGTTTCCGGTCGGCGTCGCCATCCATCTGCTGATCGTCTTCGGGCTGCGTCGGGGCTGGCGACACGTCCTCGTCCTGCTGGTAGTCTATGCCGCCGTCGTTTCGACCTGGACGTTTTACAATGCTGCCCGCTGGGGACGGTGGGTGATCGCCGCCGATGGCTTCGCGGCGTTCCTGTACGTCGGCGCGACCGGATGGGAAGGTCCGCAGGCGGTGGATGAGCGGCTTGGCTCGACCGACGGCGGCGCGTCGGATCAGCAGTTCATCGATGCCGCCGCGCAGAGCATCACCGCCGACCCGCTGGCATACGTCCGCCGCCGCAGCCTGGAACTCGTCGAAGCGTTCCTACAGCCGCACGGGACGGTCTTTTTCGGCGGCGAGAGCCTGCGCGATCTGGCGCTGCGCTGGCTGCGCGAAGATCGCTCCCTCGACGGGCTGCTGGCGGTCTTTCGCGCCGACGCTTTCGCTCAGAAGGCGCTGCTCTACATCTTCCACTTCGGCGCGCTGTTCTTCGGGATGGTCGGCATGTGGCGCACCCGGCGGAACTGGCGTATCTCGCTGATCCTGATCGGCTTCATCGTCTATACGCTGCTGGTGCATCTGTTCCTGCTGGCGCTGCCCCGCTATCTCTTTCCCACAGCCCTGTGCTGGATCCTCTTCGCGGCGGCTGCTCTGCCGGCGAATCTCCGGTACAATAACAGGTAGGGTCTAACAGCGTGTCTGCAAAGCCGGTTTTCACACAACCTCACCCCGGAAACCTGACGGTTTCCTGCCCCTCTCCAATTGGAGAGGGGCGGTTGAGGGCAGCGAAACGGGGTGAGGTGAGCAGTTTGCAAACAGTCTCTAACAGCGAGGCAGGTTTATGGTCGATACCTTGACCACCCAGATGACGGCGGCGGAATTCTTCGAGCTACCCGAAACCAATCAGCCGACGCAGCTCATTGACGGGGAGCTTATCGTGGCGGCATCGCCTATTCCATATCACCAAGAGCTTTCAGGCAATTTCTTCATCGGCGTCAAAGGGATTATCCCGAACGGCAAAGTCTATTTCTCGCCGCTTGATCTTTATCTGGACGATGCCAACGTTCCGCAGCCCGACCTGATCTGGGTCGCCGCCGATGGACGCTGCCTCATCACTCCGAAGCGCTTCGAAGGTCCTCCGGAACTGATCATCGAGATCCTCTCGCCCGGCACGGCGCGCGTCGACAAGATCAGAAAGTACCGTCTCTACGAACGGCACGGTGTCAGCGAGTACTGGATCGTCAACGCCGAGGAACGCTACGTCGAGGTCTTCACGCTGGTGGACGGCAGATATTCCCTGTACGGAGTATTCGACGAGGAGACGCCGCTGACTTCGCCGCGCCTTGGCGCGACGCTCGACCTGAAAGCGATCTTCACGTAAACGGTGCGCTCGCTGGCGCGGCGTCTCAGCGGATTTTCCCGCTGCGCACCGCCAGAATCTCCGCCATCACCCCGACCGCGATCTCTTCCGGAGTGTTCGCGCCGATATCCAGCCCGATGGGCGTGTGAATGCGCGCCAGCAGTTCTTCGCTCAACCCCGCCTTGCGCAGCCGCTCCAACCGCGCCTCGTGCGTCTTGCGGCTGCTCAGCACGCCGATGTAGCGCGCCGGCGAGGGCAGCGCCGTGATCAGCGCTTTGTCGTCGATCTTCGGATCGTGAGTCAGCACCGCCACGTAGGTGTCCGCATCCAGCCCCAGCTCCGGCAGCGCGCGATCCGGGTAGCGGTGCGAGATCGCCGCTGCGTCGGGGAAACGCTCCGGGGTGGCGAACACCCTGCGCGGGTCGATCAGCGAAACCCGGAAGCCAACCTGTTTGGCGAAGGCGGTCAGCGGCATAGCGATATGCACGCCGCCGATCAGGATCAGATGGGGGCGCGGGCGCTGCACATCGATCATCACTTCGTAACCGGCGACTTCAGCGCGCCCTGGTTTGGCGGCGGCGGCAGCTGCCGCCGCGAATGCCACACCGGCAGAGTCGGGTAGGGCGGCGGTGTAGATCAGCGTCACCCCGTCAGAGGCAGCCTTCGCTCCGACGTGATCGCCGTTCAGGATGGTGAGGGTGATCACCGGCTGATCCGCCATGACGCGCGCGGCGGCGACCGCCCACCAGGCGCGATCCAGCGGTTCGACCAGCACGCCGATCCTGCCGCCACAGGTCAAGCCGACTTCCCAGGCATCGTCGTCGCTCACGCCGAACTGGAGCAGGCGGGGTCTGCCGTCGGCGCGCGCTTCCATCGCCTCGCGGATGACCGCCGTCTCCACGCACCCGCCGCTGACGGAGCCGATCATCGCCATGTCGTCGGTCACCGCCATTCTCGACCCGACGCCGCGCGGCGCGCTGCCCCAGGTTTCGGTGACGGTGGCGAGGGCGATACGCCGATCTTCGGCGATCCACCGCTGAACGGTCTCCAGGATGTCGCGCATGATTGTCTCCCTTTTTTTCGACGTGATCAGAACAGCGGCGTGATCGCCGGTTCGATGAATGTCGCGGTCGGCAGGACGCCGGTCGGGACGGGCGCGGGGCTGCCGCCGCTGGTGAGCAGATAGACGATGATGTTGGCGGCGATCACCAGCAGCAGCAGGACCGCCAGGAAGCGCAGGATGCGGCTGCTGTCCGGGCGCGCCGGCGGGCGTTCTGGTGGCGCGGCGCGCCACCGTTCGACGGGAACCTGCGCGGAAGGCGCTGCCCGCGAGCGGGTGCGCCCGCCGGCGTTTTCCAGCAGCCAGGTCATGAACAGCCCGGCGCGGACGCTTACGCCTTCGGGAGTCGACACCAGCAGATGCCGATAGGTCAAACCGCGCAGCGCCGCCTGAATGGTGGTGACATCCATCGGCATGTCGGTCTCTACCAGCCAGCGTTGAATCGTCTCGGCGGTGGCTTTGCGCAGCGGATCGTCGTAGTGCAAGCCCGCCAGCGCGCCCAGGGCGATCTGCTCGTTGGCGGTCAGACGCTCCCAGACGGTGCGGTGTTCGTCTTCGCTGCGCAGATAGAGCGTGGGCTGCACCGCGCGCACATCCTGCGCGCGAATCGTGCCCAGTTCTGGGGCGCTGCGCCAGCGCTCGTAAAGGTGGAAGCCGAGCCGCTGCGCCAGCGCGGGAAAGCTTCCGGTCAGCGCCAGCGCCGCCTTGATCGCCTCGTCCAGGAAGGCGTATTCGGTCGCCACCGGCGCGGTGAGGAGCCAGCGGACATCATCCGGTTCGAGCGGTTCGAGCCGGAAGACATCGGTCATGCCGATCAGCGGCGCGAGTAGCGGGATGTCGTCTTCGTGGTCTTCGTCCAGCGTCAGGATCAGGTGCAGGGCTGGCGTTCGGGTCAGCAGCGCGCTCAGAAAGGCGAAAGTATCCGCCGGTAAGGTTTCGTCGCGCACCGCCTGAATCAAGCCATCCACATCGTCCAGCATCAGCATCATGCGGCGGTTCGGATGCAGCGCGCCGAGCGTGGGCAGCAGGAAGACCTCCTCAAACCAGCGGCGGGGGTTTTCGCCGGGCGGCTCGATCTGTGAAAGGCGGCTCAGGGTGAAGTTGGCATCGACCAGCGCCGAGGTGATCGCCTCCGCCAGGCTCACCAGCCAGCTCGTCTCGTCCCTGGGTGGGCTGCCGGCAGGGGCGATCACGCCGACGAAAGAATCGGGCATGGTCGAGGCGATGGCATGGAGCAGCGCGGTCTTGCCCGATCCGTGCCAGCCGATGAACAGCAGTCCGTCGGGACGCCCGGCTTTGGTGACCAGCGCCCCGACGCGCGCCATTGCTGCCTGCCGTCCGGCAAAGGGGGCGTAGATCAGCCGCGCTGGATCGCCATTATGGTACGGGTTGTCGAACTGCATCATGCAGCCTCATCCAGTCAAGGAGCGGTCACAACTGGGGTTGATTATAGCCCAAAGATGATCCGTCGTTTATAATCCCGCCCGGTTGGATGGGGGAGGTGGCGAGTGACTGTGAAGAAGCGCGCGATTGCGCTGGTTGGCATGCCTGGCGCGGGAAAATCGACCTGCGCGGCGCATCTGGCGAAGCGGGGGCTGTACACATTCCGGTTCGGCAGCATCGTCACCAGCGAAGTCGTCCGGCGCGGTTGGGCGCTGACCCCCACCAACGAGCGGATCGTCCGCGAGGAGCTGCGCGCCAAAGACGGCATGGAAGTCATGGCGAAGCGGGCGCTTCCCTATCTGCGCAATGCTCTGAAAGACCATGATCTGATCGTCATCGACGGTCTGTACAGCTTCAGCGAGTACGTCATGCTGCTGAAGGAGTTGAAGGCGGAGCTGATCGTGATCGCCATCGTCAGCGACCGCAAGGTGCGCTACGGTCGGCTGGCGTCGCGCGCCGAACGCCCGCTGACGCGCGCGGAAGCCGAACAGCGCGACATCGCGGAGATCGTCAACCTGGAAAAAGGCGGACCCATCGCCATCGCCGATTACACGCTGCTGAACAACCATTCGCCCGCCGAACTGAACGCCGCGCTCGACGCCGTGATCGACGCGCTGCTGGCGGAGGCGACGTAGCGGCGAGGGCGATCAGCGCTCAAGCTGCCAGGTGAGCGCTTCAGGGACACGCTGGAACAACGCGGTGAGTTCAGGGATTTTGTCCCAGAGGCGTGTCATCTCGAACCAGACGCTCGGATGCGGCGACAGACGCCGCGTCTCTTTCAAAGCTTCCAGTTCATCGTCCGGCTTACCCTGTTCCTCTTTGAGCGCGTAAAGTTCCAGCAGATTCCGGTAGTTCCCATAGGCGTTTCGCCGCGCCCGCAGGAGGACATCGCGATTGAGATTCAGGACATCGATGGTGTATTTCGCCCGCTGCTGATCCGATGCGTGCAGATCAGGATAGGGGAGGAATGCGAACGTGCCGCGCAGGTCGAGGATCAGGAAGCGGGTAGGAGCCTCCTGACGCGGATTAAGGAACACGTCACGCCCGGCGGGCGGCGGAACGACAGGATCGCCATGTTTTCTGGAAACTGGGAGGATCTGCGCCGTCGCATCGTCGAAGACTGCATAACTGTCGTTCTTGCCGCCGTTACAGATTCCGCAGGCGTAGAGGTAGTTTTCCCAGACGAAAACGGCTTCCGGATAGAAGTTCTTCGGTTTGATGTGTTCCACCTCATCGGCGCAGGAATCTTCGCAGTACATGCAGCGGTTGGCTCCAGAACACATCTCGGTCAGCGCGCCGCGAATCTCCTGGAAAACCGGATTATCCTTCCTGTTTCTGCCGGAAAAACGATCTTTCGCCAGCCCGACGCGCGCCGCATAATCGGGCTCGGCATCGACTTCCTGCTGGTAACGCTGCAGTTCGGTCTGCGCTGCGGCGGGCAGCGCCTTCGCCGGGACCTGTATCATGAGTCGTTCTCGGAGGTATTCGCCTGGGTGGGCAGGATCGCCCGCAGATGGGACTGTTCTTTGCGCTCGGGGTCACTCAACCCCCTGAATACTTCTTGCAGATTGAGCTGCGCTAGGCGTTCCAGCTTCGCTTTGCCTTCGTCGGCGCGCGTGTCGGTGATGCCGAACAACCGCGTACTGTAGGCATCGACCAGATCGCCATAGAGCAGGCGATCCAGGTCCTGCCCCTCGACGCGGCGGCACACTTCGTCCGTGCCGGGCTTGGGCAGCTTCCAGACCGACCCATTGACCGCCGCCTGACAGACGAGTGGGCTGTGGGTGGTGACGATGAACTGCAGGTTCGGAAAATGCTCGTGCAGCCAGAAGCCGATTCGCCGCTGCCACGTCGGGTGCAGGTGCGCATCGACTTCATCAATCAGGACGACGCCGGACGCGATGACCTTTGCCGAGTCTTCCGAGAAAATCTCCCGATCGCCGAAGGCGTTTTTCATGTGCCGAATCAGGTCGAAGGTCATGCTCAGGATGGATCGGTAGCCGTCGCTCAGGTTATCGACGCTGACGCGCTGACCATTGGCATCCTCAAAGAAAACGCCGTCCGAGGTGACATCGACCAGCTTCGCGCGATGGGGCAGGAAACCATCCTGGTTGACGAACGTCTCGATGCGATCCAGTAATCCTCCTTCAGTTCTTTCTTCCAGTTGTTTGAACTTTAGTTCACGAAGCCACTCCTGTGTCTCGGTCAGCGCTGCATCTTCGCCGAAGATGGTGAGGTGTGGGGCGAGGCGCGGAAAACTCTGTGTCAGCTTGGTGTACTCTGCGCCGCCGGTGAAGCGGCGAAATGGTCCGTAGCTGGCAGAGAAGTTCGCGCCGCCTCTATCGAACGCCCACATCCATTCACCCCTGAAGCTGGGCGCTCCCGCCTCAAGATAGGATCCTCGCCCGCGATCTCGCCGAATCAACACCTTCGCGATTTCCTGTCGCATCGCCTTCGACTGCTGCGGTTCGTGACCCGGCTCGTCAACGAGGAGCATGAGTTCGGCGACACCAAACTCACCTGCGCCGGAAAGCCAGTCACCCCAGTTCTGGCGCAGCGCCTGTGCTGGATCGGGACCGATCAGTGCCAGCGCTGCCGCGCGCAGCACGGTGGACTTGCCCGATCCGTTCTCGCCGATGAAGACGTGCCAGCCGGGACACTCTTCCGGCGCAAGTTCGAAATTCAAGCGCTGGATCGACCGGATATGATCAATCTGCATCGCCTGGATGTACATGGCTTGATCCTTCACCTCACTGATAGCCAGATTATACCCTGGCATTGCAGTCCGTCATCGACGCGCTGCTGGCGGAGGCGACGTAGCGGCGAGGGCGATCAGCGGCGCAGCAGGCGGCGGATTAGCAGGCGCAGGATGCCGCCGATGCCACCCACCAGCGCGCCGATCGGGGCGTAAACGAAGATGAACAGCAGGAGGACCCCGAAGTCGATGGGGAACCCCGCCATGCCGCCGATGAACCCGCCCATGAAGGTGCTGACGTAGACGCTCAGCACGAAGCCATCGAGCAGCAGGCTCAGCGCCAGCAGCAGAGGCACGAAGAGGAAGGCAAGCCCCAAGCCGCCGATGACGGCATCGGGCAGTTCGACCACCAGCACATCGAGAGTCAGCGTGCTGACGAGGACGGCGAACACGGCTGCCGGAGCGATCATCACGATCATCCAGACGGCTGAATAGCCCTTGTGCAGCACCCGCCAGTACCACAAGCCGGCAGTCAGCGCCAGCACCACCAGCCCGATCCACGGCGCGCCCACGCCGGAAAGCAGACCGAGAAATCCGCTGCCGATGCCCATACCGGCGACCACGACGACTGCGAACGGCAGCGGCGCGTAGAGGCGGTTGGGCAGCCCGAAGGTATTCTGCTGCGCTTTCCACCACCGCGCCCGTCCTTCTTGCGGGAGCCTTTCGTTCATCATTCCCCCTTTTTTCCTTCGCAGCCTGCTGGAACAGCGTCGGTTTCTGCGTCAGAACCAGGTCAGCGAATGATTTGTGAAATCTGTCTCAATTATAGCCCGCTGCGCAAGCCGGTGCGCGCCGGAGGGGACGTGGTGTACAATGCCGCCTATGACCACTCAACAGCTATCCGCCGCCAACGCCCGCCGCGCCGCCCGCAACGCCGGCGCAATCGCCCTGGCGCGGGTGATCAGCAGCGCCGCTCAGTTCGGTTGGCAGATCATCCTGGGGCGTGCCCTCGGCGACGCCATCTACGGTGTATACGGCACGGTCAACGCCCTCTTCGCCGTCGGCGTGACCATCGCTTCGTTCAGCATCAGCCTGATCGTCATCCGCGAAGTGGCGCGCCAGCCGGAACGCGCCGGGCGCTACTGGAGCGCCGCGCTGTTCATCCAGACGGTCGCCAGCCTGATCGCCTACCTGGGCATCAACGCCGCCGCGCTCGGCTACGACGAGGGCATTCGCGCCTATGCCGCCATCGCCGGCTTGAGCCTGTTCATCGACACCTTTGGCACGCACTGCTACGATCAACTGCTGGCGCAGGAACGCATGGTCACCACCTCGCTGGTCGAGATCGGTCACATCGCTGCCCGACTCACTCTGGCGGGCGCTGCCCTGGCGCTGGGCGGCGGCTTGCTCGGCGTCTACGCCGCGACGCTGATCACCGGGGTGGGGCGGACGGCGGCGCTGTGGCATCTCCTGCGGCGGACCGGCGTGCATCCGCAGTTCCCGGCGGATCGCGGCGTGATCGCTGCGCTGCTGCGCGATGCCTTTCCCCTGACGATCTACGCCTTCATCGGCATGACCTACACCCAGATCGACCGCCTGCTCACGTCCAGTCTGCTCACTGATGCCGACACCGGTCAGCTGACGGCGGCGATGGTCATCGTCATGGGCGCGGTCGAGATCCTGAGTACGACGGTGCTGGTCGCGCTGTATCCGATGCTGTCGCGCAGCGCGCAGGGTGACGACGACGGCGCTGGGTTCCGCTTCATGGTGGACAAGCTGGCGTTTTTCACGCTGCTGATCGTCGTGCCGATGTGGCTGATCTTCGCCTTCTTCGCTCCGACGGTGATCGTCCCGCTGTTCGGCGAGAAATTTCTGGCGGCTGCCGAGGTGCTGCGCCTGCTGATGGGGTTCGCCGCTGCCACGATGGTCTCGAACGTCTTTGCCCAGGCGATGTTCGCCCAGAATCGCCAGCGCCGCCTGGTCGTCTTTCGCCTGGTCGGGCTGGCGCTCAAGCTGATCCTCAGCCTGGCGCTGCTGCCGCGCGTCGGCGTCGTCGGGGCTGCTGCCGCTGCCGCACTTTCGGAGATCGCCGTGCTGGCGCTGCTGACGCGGGATTACAGGGTGGACTGGCGGCGCTGGTCGTCGCGCCTGCTGCGGTTGGGCACGCTGACGGCGGTCTCGGCGGCGGCGATGGCGATCTTTGGCGGGCTGCATGTCTACGCCGGCATCCTCCTGGGCGGCGCGATCTATGCCGCCGGCGTGCTGGCGGGGCGGGTGCTGGCGGCGGACGACTGGGATCTGCTCTACCGTCTGGCGGCGGCTATGCCCGGCGGCGCGCGCATCCGACGCTACTGGCGGCGCGACACGCCGATCCGCTGGTAAGAGGGCAGGTCGCCTGGCGCTTCACGGGGATGCCGTCTGTATGATGACGGCGTCGTGATCGGGCAGGCGGTCCTCGGCATCCCGCACGACCGGCGTAAGATAACCGATGACGCCGACCAGCATTCCGCCGATGCCGGCAAAGACCAGGATCAGCGCCATACCCGCCCCCGGTCCCGTGCCGACCAGAGGACCGAACACTCCCGTCAGCGCGCCGCCTTCGCGCATCGCCGGCTCCATCATGCCGTCTGCCAGCGGACCCGCGATGAGCGCGGCGATCCAGTTGCCGCTCCAGGCGATCATGCGCCGGATCGCGAAGACCTTGCCCTGAACGTCTGGCGGGACCTTCGCCTGCCAGATCGCTTGGTTCGATCCGTTCACCGCCGCAACGATGATGGAGGAGAAAAACCCGGCGACCGCCCAGACCGGCAGCGTTCGACCCAGCCCGACCAGCAGCATGCCGCACAGACTGCTGAAGAACCAGCCGCCGAGGACGCCGTGTACGCGCCGTTTTGGTCCGCCCCAGGCGCTCAGGAACAGCCCGCCGACCAGCCCGCCGATCCCCAGCGCCGACAGGGCGACGCCGAGCACGCCTTCGTCATTGCCGGTCCGCGCCAGGATCATCGGCGCTTGCAGCGTGAACGCCATCGTCGCCATCAGGTTGCCGAATAGAAAGACCATCTGCAAGCCCAGCAGGCTGCGCCGCGCCAGGATGTAGCGAAAACCGAAAGCCATTTCTGACAACATACCGCCGCTGTTGGCTGCGGCTCCTGCGGCGCTGCGCTCGGTGCGCGGTACGGCGATGAACAGCAGCGTCCCGATTGCCGCGACGAATGAGATGATGTCCAGCGCCATGACGCCCTGGATGCCAATCAGGGCGATCAACCCGGCTGCCAGCGCCGGCGCGAGGATGCCAGAGGCGCTCTCCGCCAGCCCGTGCAGCGCGTTGGCGCGGGTGTACTGGTCCTTCGGGACCATGACGGCGATGGCGGCGGAATAGGCGGGCCACTGGAACAGCCCGAAGACGCTGGCGACGAACGCCCCGGCGTAGAGATGCCAGACCTGAAGCTGGTCGGCGCTCAGCAGCAGGAAGTAGAGGATGGTCACCGCGCCCGCGCCGAGATCGCTGAGCATCATGGTCAGCCTGCGATCCCAGCGGTCTACCAGCGCTCCGATCAGCGGGCTGAACAGGATCGGCAGGGCATTAGCGACGGCGATCCAGGTGAACGGTGTGGCTTCGCCGGTCTTTTGCCAAATCCAGATGCCCAGTGCAAACTGCGTCATGATGCTGCCGGTCAGCGAGATGAACTGACCGACGGCGACGATCAGAAATGCGCGCATCCCTGTCAGATGTCTGGTCGGCATGCGGTCTTCCTTTTCTGGTGTAGGCTTTCTCGCTGTGGCGGAGTAGAACGAATGGTCATTCTAGCCACCTTGCCTTCATCAGTCAACATTCCGCCAGCCCTTCATCCGACGTTTTCCCGGTCATTTCCCGCCTCCTTTGCGTGAATCGCAGGCAACCCGTTACAATGGACACCGGATAAAGCGCCGGATAGCGCAGGCAAGGAGAGACCGTTATGACCTACGGGCGGCTCGATGTCTTTTTGCCCGACGGTCAATTCAAGACCTTCACCTTGAGCGACGAAAGCGTCTCTATCGGGCGATCTTCAGGCAGTACGATCGCCCTCGATACCGAGGCGCTCTCTCGTTATCATGCCAGCGTTACCTATCAGAACGGCGAGGTCTTCCTGACCGATCTGGATTCGGTCAACGGCACTTTCGTCGATGGTGTCCGTCTGGAAGCTAATCAGCCGCATGTCCTGTACGGCGGCGAAGAGATCACCATCGGCGACCTGCGCATGATCTTCCAGAGCCTCGATGATTCCCCGACCCGTCCGATCCTGGTGTTGGAAGATGCCACCCGCCGGCTAGAGAGGGCGGAGCTGCCGTTTTATGTCGAGATCGAACAGCCGGAACACGCCATCCCGCCCGGCGCGCACATCTCCTCGACCGTCACGATCACCAATACCGGCGGGGAACCACGCCGCTTCCGTGTCGAGGTGAGCGGGCTGCCGGAAGGCTGGGCGCGGCTGGACCGGCGCGAGATCGACATCCCGCCCGGCGACTCCGGCTCGGTGGTGGTGAACTTCAAACCGCGCCGGCGCAGCGCCAGCACCCCCGGCGATTACTCGGTGACGCTGACCATCAGCGAGACGATGAATCCCGACATGCGCCTTTCGGGCGTCGTCATCCTGCGCGTGCTGGCATTCGGTGGATTCGGCATGGCGCTGGATTCGGACGCGGCGCGTGCCGGGACTCCGCTGCGCCTGCATCTTCAGAATCAGGGGAGCGCGCCGCTGGCGCTGCGCCTGATCGTGAGGGACATCGGCGAGACGCTGCGCCTGCGCATCGAGCCGGCGCAGGTGACTCTGCCGCCGGGCGGGCGCGCCACCGCGCAGATCGCGGCACGTCCCCGGCGCACCAAGCTGTTCGGCGACGCGCAGCAGCATACCTTCGACGTGATCGCCCGTTCCGGCGATGCGGCGGCGTTCATGGTTCCGCTGCGCGCCACCCTGGAAGAACATCCTCCGCTGCCCGGCTGGGCGGCGTTCGTCTTGGGCGGGCTGGGGATCGCCATCGCGGCGCTGATGCTGGTGGGGTTGGTCCTGCTCCTTCAACCGCCGCCGACACAGCCGGTCATCGACAGCTTCATCCTGCTTTCGGATCACGTCGCCCAGGATGAGCCGCTGCGCATGCAGTGGGAGACGACCGCTGCCACGTCGATCCGCTTTCTGGTCGATGATCTGGAGATTCGGCGCACCGGCGTGATGGATGGCGAGGGATTCCTTGACACGCGCGGACTTTCCGGGGATCATGTCGCCTCGCTGGTGGCGTCGCAGGGCAGCGCCGAGGCGCGGATGGATCTGCCATTTCGCGTCTACATCCCGCTGGAAGTGGAATCCTTCGACTATTCGCCGCGTCCGGTCGTACTCTACGTCGCGCAAAGCCTGACCCTGGAATGGAACGTGAGCGGAGCAGCAGTCACCCGTATCACCGGGCTGGAGAACTTCACTATCGCGCAGACGGATACCAGTTTCGGACCCGGAGGCTCCCTCACTATCAGCGGTATCCCGACCGCGCCGCTGACGGCGGTACTTTACGCCGAAGGCGATCAGTCGCAGTTGGAGACGCGCCTGCCCCTGGAAGTGATCGCACCGCAGTGCAGCCCGATGGACGCCGACGTTCCGCTGCGGGCGCTTCCGGTAGAGACCGGGCAGGTCGTCGGGACGATCCCGCGCGGGACGACCGTCGTCGTCGATGCGCAGGATGCCCTGGGACGCTGGCTGCGGGTTCAGCTCAGCGGTGGGGCGCATGGCTGGGGGCTGCGTTCAGCGCTGACCTGCGCCGAGACGTTCTCGCCCGATGATCTGGTCAAGGAACTGGTCAATCTGCCGCCGACTCCCGGTCCCGGCGGGACCATCACACCCCCGCCGATCATCCTCGGCACGGAAAGCGCGGCAGCGCAGCTGTCGCCCCTGTCTGCTGAATCCGCTGCGCCTGCTCCGGCGACTCCTACGCCTGCGGGGTGATCATGACCACGATGGAGCAGCTTGCGCGGTGGTACAGCTCCGGCGAGACGATCAGCGCCGCCGGATGGCGCATCTTCGCGCGCGTCGAAGGGCAGGGCGACCCCCTGCTGATGCTGCACGGCTTTCCGACCGCCGGTTTCGACTACGCCCGGCTGATCCCGCTGCTGCGCGACCGCTTCCGCTGTATCACCTTCGATTTCCTGGGCTTCGGCTTTTCACAGAAACCCCGCCCACATGCCTATTCCCTGTTCGAACAGGCGGACATCGCTGAAGCGGCTGCCGCCCACTTCGGGCTGACGAAGCTGACGCTGCTCACCCACGATATGGGCAACAGCGTTACGCTTGAACTGTTGAAGCGCGGTCGTCTGGATGTTCGCCGGGTGGTCATGCTCAACGGCAGCGTGCTGCTGCGCCACTACCGCCCGGTGCTGCTTCAGCGGCTGCTGCTGCACCCGGTGGTCGGTCCGGCGCTGACGGCGCTGCGGCTGGTCGGGCGTGCCGGGTTCGGCAGGCAGTTCGCCGGCGTATTCGCTCAGCCGCCGCCCGCCGATGAGATCGACGCCTTCTGGGCGCTGGTCGCTCATCACGACGGCGCGCGCATCTATGATCGGCTGATCCAGTATCTCAACGAGCGCAAGGTACACGAACTGGCATGGCTGGAGGCGCTGGAACGGCATCGTGCGCCGCTGACGGTCGTCTGGGGGCAGCGCGATCCGGTGAGCGTGCCGCAGATCGCCCAGGCGGTGCTGGAACGCAGACCCGACGCGCGTTACGTCCCGCTGGCGGAGGTCGGCCACTATCCGCAGTGGGAAGCGCCGGAAGCGGTAGCGAAAGCGGTGAACGAAAGCTAATCGATCATGTCCGCAGAAGATCCTTTTGCCGCAGAACGCGCCCGGATGATCCGCGAACAGCTTCAGAGCCGAGGAATCACCGACGCCCGTGTGCTGGAGGCGATGGGGCGCATCCCCCGCCATCTCTTCGTCGCGGAAGACCAGCAGATCGAAGCCTACAGCGACCACGCGCTGCCCATCGACGATGGACAGACCATCTCTCAGCCGTACATCGTTGGCTTGATGTCGCAGGCGCTGCGGTTGAGCGGCAGCGAGCGCGTCCTGGAGGTGGGTTCGGGGTCGGGCTATCAGACGGCGATCCTCTGCCTGCTGGCGCGGGAGGTCTACAGCATCGAGCAGTCGCGCCTGCTGGCAGAAAAGACGGTCGGGCGGCTGGCGCAGCTGGGGCTGAAGAATGCCCGTGTGTTCGTCGGCGATGGCGGTTATGGGCTGGTGGAATTTGCCCCCTACGACGCCATCCTGTGCGCTGCCGCGCCGCCCTCCGTGCCGGACCCGCTGCGTCAGCAGTTGACGCCGCAGGGGGGCAGGCTGGTCCTGCCGGTCGGCGGTGCGCAGCGCCAATTCCTGCTGCTGATCGAACGCACAGGCGAGCAGTTTCGCGCTCGGCGGCTGAGCGCGGTGCGCTTCGTGCCGCTGGTCGGGCGCTATGGCGAACACTCAGACGCGGGGGATCGAACGCCCTGAGAGCAGGACCCGCGCCTTGATGATGGTCTAACCGACGACTCGCCCCACCATTGATGACGCCGTAGTCCCGATCCGCCCGGTGGCGCTCGTGCAGAACGTCACTTCAGGATTTTGTCCCGCCGCCGTTCATTCGGACGCGATAGTCGCGGATGAAACCGCCGTCATTAGTGGCGATCAGCACCCCGCTGAGTTTTTCGACTGAGAGTTCGCCAAAATGCTTGATGATGCGGGTGATCTGGTCGCGGATGACCAGCATGATATCGTCCCATTTCACGCCGAGTGGGAGCAGCGGTTCGCGCAGGGGACGCCAGGTCTCCAGATAGCGCAGCGCCGGCACGGGGTCCGGGAAGACCAGCGTTCCGGGAAGGTCGTGGCGGACGACGGCGTAGAAGTGCTGTGCCATCTGCTGTGCGCCGTTTTCCAGCGAGAAGGAGATGTGCGGCGGCAGGAGCGGCGTCATCGACGTGCCGGGCTTGCTCATGAGCAGGATGCCGCGCCGCATCAGTTCGACGAACTGGGGCATGGAGCTGGCGCTGTTCGTCGCCGCGACGACGATCCCGCCCGGCTTGAGGATGCGCCGCATCTCGCTGAGCGCCAGGTAGATATCGGGGATGTGGTAGAGCATGTGGTTCGCCATCACCACATCGAAACTGCCCGATGGAAAGGGCAGCGCGGTCGCCGCCCCGACAATGCGCTGCTCGGCAGGATGGCTGCTCAGCATCGGCGGTGCGTTATCCAGCGCCGTGTAAGCGATATCCGGGAAGCGCGCTCGCAGGCTGGCGTAGTAGCGTCCGGTTCCCGCGCCGATGTCCAGGATATGCTCGTCGCCGCGCAGGTCGCAGCGGTCCAGGACCCAACCAGGGAAATCGATGTGCGGGAACGTGTACTGATCATGCGTCTCCTGCATGATTTGCAGGTAGGCAGGATCGGCGAACTGCCGCTGAACCGCCTCGGAGTCAGCCCCCATGAAGATCGGCAAATCGTCCATCCCGTTTGATCCGTGTCATGTGCAGGAACAGCGCTATTATAGCGCAGATTCGCAAGGTGTTTCGTATCTGTTCGCGGTGTGGGTGAAGACGGGAAACAGAGACGGCGGGCGCGCTTCGCCAGCCGCACCCGCCGCCTCCTTCTCGCTTCGCTTGACTGTGAAGAAGAAACCTAGAGTATGTCTGCAAACGGCTCACCTCACCCCGTTTCGCTGCGCTCAACCGCCCCTCTCCGATTGGAGAGGGGCAGGGGGTGAGGTTGGGATGAGGTTGTGTGAAAACCGGGTTTGCAGACAGAGCCTAGTTGACGACGTTCTCCGCTGGGACGAAGATGTTGGTCGCCTGACAGGCGATCCACACCTCGACGAAGCCATCTTCAGCCGTGCCGGTATACCAGGTCTCGCCCGCCGGCAGGTTAAAGCCGGTGTAGGCGTCCAGGCTTGCCTTGAAGAAGGTCAGCGCGCCGGCAGGGATGGAGCGGACCACAAAGCCCGACGGCGTGGGGTTCGGGCAGTCGGCGGAGGCTGCTACAGGATCCGTCCACTCGCTGCCGTTGCAGTCGCCGAAGTCAGGGTTATAGGGGTCTTCGTCGTCATAATAGGTGCCGCCGCTGGCGGCTGAGTAGATGTAGACGCCGATACCGGCTGAGTCCTGGGCGACTGGACCGATGGCCATGGTGTAGGCAACCGTCGCGCCTGCGGCAGTCGCCCCGCCGACCGCGTATTCCAGGACGCCATCATCCCAGATCTGCACGTAGTAGTCGCCGGCATCCTGAACGGTGAAGGTGACCGTCAGGGTGCAGTCAGCAGTGTTTACGACGAGGCTGTCGATGGTCGCGCCCTGTGCCGCCATCGATGGCAGTGCCGCGACGAACAAACCGATAATCAGTGCGAGCATGACGCCCAAACGCAGGAAACGCATATCGCCTCCCAAAACAGGTACACTGGGTAGCTCAGTTGACCCACGTTCCTCATTATAAGCCAGAAACCCCTCGGGTCGCAATCGAGTCTGTAATTAACGAGCGGTGTTATGCGCGTATAGATCGCGCTGGTTCCTCGGCGAAGGCTTGTGCGCTATGAACAAGAGGATTGTGACGGAGATCGCCATGAAGTCTATAATCGGGTCTTTCGGATGGACGTGACCGCTGTCGGGGAAACCATGCCCAGCCAACTTGTTCCTTCAACACTTTCTGCCGACGGCGCGATCTGCCACTGGCTGAGCGCCGGCGTCTACACGACCCCGCTGCGTCATCTGGCGGCACACGTGCGCGAAAGCGGATCGCCCTTTGGCGAACGGGGCAGGTGGGCGATGAACTTCTGGGCGTTTGACCCGGACGTCGCCGATCTCAAGCTGCGCGCCTATCGGGGGCTGCCCGCTAGCGAGGTTCAGAGTCAACTCCTGGATATTGCCGAGCCTGTTCTGGGCGGTCCCGCGCCGGGCGGCGGAGTCTGGCGCTGCGCTGCGACGGAAGAAGACGGTGTGATCGACTTCAGCCGCTTCAACTTCAACCCGACGCTGATGGAAGGGTGGCTGTGTGCGCTGATCGACTCTCCGGCGGATGCTGCGTTATGGGCGAACCTGCTGACTATCGGACCGGCGCGGCTGTGGCTCAACGGGCAGTGCGTGGAAGATTTCGCCGAACACTTCAGCTACGTCGCCCTTCAGCGTGTGCCGGTCCGCCTGACATTGCGCGCCGGCTTGAACACGCTGCTGCTGCACGGGGCGATGCTCGGCTGGCGCGAGGCTCGGTTGGCGCTGGGGCTGCGCCTGCTCAACGATCCCGAATCCGGTGGGCTGCCCGAAGGGCTGAGCGTGCGTCTGCCCGTCGGCGCGTATGACGCCGACGTTTGGGAGATGACGGCGGCGCAGATGGAACTGGTGCAGGTGCGCGCCTTCGCATTTCCGACCCTTCCCGGACGCCTGTGGTGTGACCCGGCGGCAGAGGCTCCGATCACCGTCGATGTCGAGGTCGGCATCCCCCTCCCGGATACGCCCTGGGCGAAGCTGATCGGGCTGACGCTGCCGCGGGGTCGGGCGCGCCTGACGCTGGAGCCGGGGAAACCAGCCGATCTGCCGATCACGCCGGAACTGGCGGAGGCATTCGCGCATCTGCCGGGCGAAAATGCGCTTTCCCTGGTCGTCCGTCCGATCAACGGCATCCCGCTGGAAGTGCGCCGCGAGATCTGGGCGAGCGCCAACGCTTACAGTCGTGCGCCCTATGGAACCTACGACGAGCGCATCGCCGAGGCGCGGCGGCATCTGGCGTCCATGCCCTATGATGTGCCGGCGTCGATGGCAGCGGTGGCGACCGGCGCGGCGGCGCAGATCGATTCCAATGCCGTCGCCGTCGCCTGCGCTTTCCTGAACGACCGCGCCGACTGCGCCGACTTCTACGCCGTTGGGCTGCTGGCGGCGCTGGAATGGTACGGCGGCAGTCCGGCGCTGAAACAGGAAGACCAGGCGAAGATCGAAGACGCCCTGCGGCGCTTCAAGTACTGGATCGACGAGCCGGGTATCGACGCCATGTGCTACTTCACCGAGAACCACCAGATCCTTTTCCACGTCACGCAGTATCTCGCCGGTCAGCGCTACCCCGAATGGACCTTCGACAACAGCGGGCTGACCGGCAGAGAGCAGCAGGCGCTCGCGGCTCCGCGCATTGATGCCTGGATACGGCGGCGGCTGCGCGGCATGTTCAGCGAATGGGATAGCAACGCCTATCTGACGCTCGACGCCTTCGCCATGCTGGCGCTGGTCGAATTCGCCCGTGACGAGGCGCTGGTTCGGCTGGCGGGGCTTCTGCTGGACAAGGTCTTCTTCAGCCTGGCGGCGCAGACCTACCGGGGGACGCTCGGCAGTTCACATGGACGGTGCTACACCGTCGCCCTGAAGTCGGCGCGGGTCGAAAACACCTCGCCGCTGTGCCGCATCGCCTTCGGCATGGGCGTCTTCAACGGCGAGACGCGGGCGACCGGGCTGCTGGCGCTGTCGCGGCGCTACCGCGTGCCGGAGATCATCCAGCGTATCGGCGCGGACGTGGACGCGGTGGTCACCACGCGGGCGCGGGCGTACGGCGCGCTCACGTCGGAGTCCGACATGAAATCGGGCGTCTGGGACGTCCGCACGATCACCTATCGTACCCCCGACGGCATGCTCTCCGCTGCCCTCGATCACCGACCGGGCGCGATGGGCATTCAGGAGCATCTGTGGCAGGCGACCCTCTCGCCAGAGGCGGCGGTCTTCACCACCTATCCCGGCAACGCCCAGGAACACGGCAATGCCCGCCCGAACTTCTGGGCAGGGTCGGCACGGCTGCCGCGCGTGGGCATGTCCGCGCGGGACCTGATCTGTCTGTACCGCCTAGAGCCGGGCATAGGCATGGGATTCACACATGCCTACTTCCCGACGGAAGCCTTCGACGAGTGGCGCATCGAAGTCCGGTGGGCGTTCGCCCGCGTTGGCGATGGCTACGCGGCGTTGTGGGGCGATGGCGATCTGCTTCTGACGGCGAGCGGGCGGCACGCCCATCAGGAACTGCGCAGCAGTGGCGCGGGGCAGGTCTGGCTGTGCCGGCTGGGACGCCGGGCGGACGACGGCGATTTTGCGCAGTTCTGCGCGAGCCTGGCAGCGACCGCGCCGCAGGTGGACGCCGACGGGATCGGCGTCCGCTGGACGACTCCTGACGAGCGTCGGCTGGCGTTTGCCTGGGACGGCGTGTTCACGGTGAATGCGGTCGTCGAAGATTGGGGCGATTTCCCGCACTACGCCAATGGCTATACGGATACCCCACACGGCGCAGAATCGATGATCCTCCGCTTCCGGGGCGAATCGCTGACCCTGGATTACGGCGGCTGATCGCCCGATGAACTGCCCCCGCCGCATACGCCGAAGCGAGGGCCGCCCGCCGGCGGATCAGGGCATGGTCTCGCCGGCTTGCCCGAAGTTCGCCGCCAGCAGCGAGAAGTCGCTGATATTCACGATCTGGTTGTTGTCGAAGTCGGCGCGCGCATCATAGGTTGCGCCACCCTCCGATGTGCCAAAGCTGGATGCCAAAATCGAGAAGTCGCTGATGTTGACGACGTTGTCGTTGTTGGCGTCGCCTTCGCGCAGCAGACCGAAGTCGATGACGTTGTTTCCGTTATCCAGATCGCTGACGATCAATGCCGCCAGCGTATGATCGTGCTTGACCCACAGCAGGTAGCTTTCCGGCGGAATGCCGTTCGGCGTCGTTCCAGAGAAGACCATCCTCCCGCTGTCGTCGGTGGTGACGTAGGCGTCGTAGATCGCCGCGCCGCCGCCTCCTGGGACCACCCGCACCCGCACCGGGACGACCCAGCGCAAATCCGGCGGCGTGCCGTGCCCCTCCAGGGCGACATCGCCGATGACCGAAGCGTGCGGATCGCTCAGCCCGCCGTCCTGCCACAGGTTGTTCAGGCTGCCCGCCGCAAACAAGCGCGTTTCGGTGCAGCCGATGCCGTTGCCGGTGTCCGTCGGGTTGATATCGCTGTCGACCGAGTCGTCGAAGAGGATGATGGGATCGTTCTGGTCCTTGAGCGTGATGGTCTCGCCCGTGTAGGTTGTCAGGCAGATGTGGTAGCTGCCCTCTTCCGGGGCGACCAGCGTGTAATTGCCGAAGCGGTCGGTGGTCGTGCTGACAACCGTATAGAAACGCCCAAACAGGAATTGGCGCAAGCGTACCCGTCTGCCCGCCAACCCCGATTCGCGCCCATTCTGAATGCCGTCGCCATCGGCGTCGTACCACACCTTGCTGCCGACATTGACCGGGTCGGCGGTGATGATACCGGCGTCGATATTGGTGATCGAGATGACGTTGCTGGCGATATTGAAGATGTCGGTGTAGCCGGCATCCGCGCCGGTCGGGTTGAAGTCGCTGTCTTTGGTGTTGTCCCCGCTCGCGTCCTTCGGCGAGAAATCGTCGACGCTGGACGGCTTGATCACCCGGATGCGATAGTTACCGGGAATCGGCGCGACCACGAAGTAACTGCCCGTCGCGCTGGTTTCTGTTTCGTACAGCATCACGCTCTTGTCGGAATTCCAGAGCTGCACGGTCACGCCGGCGATACCCGGTTCGCCGGCATCCTGGAAACCATCCTCGTCCAGGTCGTCCCAGACGAAATTGCCGATGTTGATCGGCGTCGGGGTGCGGGTGGGGGTAGGGGTGCGGAACTTGATGATGCCGGCATCGATGCTGCTGATGGAGATGACGTTGCTGCCGACGGCGATGATGTCGGTGAAGCCGCCGTCTTCCCCGGAGGGGTTAATGTCGCTGTCGTCGGTGTCGTCGCCTCCTGCCAGGTCTTTCGGCGAGAACTGGTCGTTGATGCTGGGCAGGACGACGCGCACCCGGTAGTTCCCCGGTCCCGACGACTGGAGGGTGTAGTTACCGCTGGCGTTCGTCACCGTCGTATCCAGTAGAGCCGATTTTGCCGAATTCCAAAGCTGCACGGTGACGCCCGACAGACCGGGTTCGCCGGCGTCCTGGCGACCATCCTGATCCAGATCGTCCCAGACGAAGTTGCCGAAATTGACCGGCGTCGGCGTGCGCGTCGGGGTAGGGGTGCGGTACTTGATGATGCCGGCGTCGATGCTGCTGATCGAGATGACGTTGCTGGCGATGGAGAGGATGTCGGTGAAGCCGGTATGAGCGCCGGTGGGGTTGATGTCGCTGTCGTCGGTATCGTCGCCCCCCGCCAGGTCTTTCGGCGAGAACTGGTCGTTGATGCTGGGCAGGACGACGCGCACGCGGTAGCTCCCCGATGTCGGGGCGACGACGGTGTAGATGCCGTTGGCGTCGGTTGAGTCAACGTCGATCAGCGTTGTCTTCGTCGAATTCCAGAGCTGCACGGTGACACCCGACAAGCCGGGTTCGCCGGCGTCCTGGCGGCCATCCTGATCCAGATCGTCCCAGACGAAGTTGCCGATATTGATCGGCGTCGGGGTGCGGGTCGGCGTGGCGGTGGCGTTGATACCCACCGCGTCGGTGGCGCGCGGCGCATCGGTGCTGATCTCCTCCATGAAGACGATGCCGTTGTCGTCGGCGGGGAGCGGAGTCTCAGTGCCTCTGCCGCTCGCCGGAAGGGTGGCGTCAAGCGTTGCGGTGATGAAGTAGGTGTCCCCGTCCGCCTGCACAACATCGCCGGCGTCGGAGGCACTGGCTGCGGTCAGGCTTTGCTGCGCGGCGATCAGATAAAACAGCGCTGCGCAGGTGAAGCATAGCAGCATAAGCATAGAGAGATTAACTCTGCGCATAAGATACAGATCCACTCATTTAGTGCGACCACAACACACTTTTTTATGATATGCGAAATGAAATTACATGCCACTAACCATAGGTACGGGCAGCGCAGGTGTCAAGAACCCGTGAGGAAGGAGACAAAGAGGCTGGGAAGTTACACTTCCCAGCCTCTTCAGGTGTATATATTACGGGTCGTCCGGCGACCTTGCGGGCGTTGGTTACGGAGCGCCGGACTGCGTGAAGCTGCTCGCCAGCAGCGAGAAGTCGCTGATGTTGACGATGCCGTCGTCCGTGAAGTCGGCGCGAGCGTCGTAGCCCGGCAGCCCTTCAGCGGTGGCGAACGCCGCTGCTAGGATGGAAAAGTCGGTGATGTTCACGCCGTTGTTATTGTTGGCGTCGCCTTCGATCAGCATGCCGAGATCGACCGGGTTCGCGCCGTAATGGAGCAGGACGACGACGGCGTTCGCCAGGCTGTGTTCGCCCTTGACGCGCAGCCGGTAGAGACCGGGCGTGAAGCCGGGCAGGTCGGACGTGGTGATGACGAAGTGTCCGTTCTGGTCAGTGTTCAGGGGTCCGCTGAAGATCACCGCACCTGCGCCGCCGTCCGCCGTGATGGCGACCTGAAGCGTCATCACCCAGCGCGGATCGGGCGCTGTGCCGTGTCCTTGCAGCATGACCGACCCGGCGATGCTGCGCGCCAGCGTGAAGTCGATGTCTGACACGGTTTGTCCGAGGAGAACGTTCACCGGCGTGGCGTCGGCGGGCGCGCTGACCCCGTTGAAGTACTGTGTGGGGAACGCCGCCTGATCGCTGCACATGCCGACCTCGGCTTTGATAACGTGGCTGCCCGCCGGCACATAGATGCGGTAGCTGCCATCCGGTTGACTGCATTCGGGGTAGGTCCCGTCGGCAAGCGAGACCGTCACCCCGTCGAGCGGCTGACCGTTTTCATCGGTGATGTGCCCGCTGATAACGCCTGCCAGCGGCAGCGAGAAGTCGATGTCCGGCGTGGTCGTTCCGGTGGTCACGGCGACCGGGGCTGCGCCGTCGAAGGTTGGCGACTGGTTGTAGAACAGGCGCAGGCGGTCCCCAGGGAACAGCCAGACCCGATAGGTATCGGTCGCCAGCCCAGTGATCTGATAGCCGCCGCCTGGACCGGTCTGCGCGCAGAACCAGTGGGGGACGAGGTTGAGCGCCGCCGCGCCATAATCGAATGCGCATACCCAGATGTCAGGGAGCGGCGCGCCGTCTTCAGCCGCCGTCACCGTCCCGCTGATCGCACCGCCAGCGTCGAGTGTGAAGTTGATCCCGGTCACCGGGCTGGTTGCCGGGTTCACGGGCAGAGGGGTGGCGCTGCCGGGGTCGGCGGCTTCCTGCCACCACTCTAGCAGGAAGCTCTGCGCTGGACCGGGGCAGAAGGTTGCGCCGGCGAAGACCTTGTAGGTGCCGCCCAGGGGGACCAGCAGCGAATAGGTTCCGTCATTGTTGGTGCAGAAGCGGTCGACAACCGGATCGCCGCCGCCGCTGCTGCCGCTGTCCGCGCCCACGCCGACGTTCACCAGCGGGGTGACGCCGTCCGCAGCGTAGACCGTGCCGCTGATCAGCCCGGCGGGAGTGAGCGTGAAATTGATCCCCGTCTGGTTCGGCGCGCCGCTGTTCACCGAGAGCAGTACCGCAGCATCCCAACTGGGCGTCTCCTGCCAGAACTCCTGCATGTAGGTTTTGCTGCTGCACCAGTTGCCGCCGCCAGCGCTCACCCGGAACTGCACGTTGTGGGGGATGCCGAGCAGTTGGTATGTGCCGTCGGGATTGGTGCAGACACCGATGGTGTCGTTGGCGAAATGGGCGGTCACCGACATACCCCCGATGGGCTGCCCGGTGGCGGCATCGGTGACGATGCCGGACACCGTTCCGCCGGGGGTGAGCGTGAAGTCGATGCCCGTCGGGTTGCGGTTTGCCAGCGTCAGGGTGATCGGCGTGGCGCTCGTCACATCTGCTGCTTCCTGCCACCATTCCACCACATGGGTCTGGTTCTGGCTGGCGCACCAGTTGAAGCTGTCACGCGCTGCCGCCACGCGGATGGGCTGGTTCAGCGGCAGATGCATCAGGGTGTAGTGTCCGTTTTCATCGGTGCACACGCCCACCCAGACTTCGTTCGTGTTGACCGGCATGTTCGCCAGCGGGGTGATGCCGTCTTCGGCGTAAACCGTGCCGCTGATCGTGCCGCCGGGGTCGAGCGTGAAATCGACATCCGGGACGACCGCGCCTGCGGCGACGATCACCGGCGTCGCCAGGCTGCCGTCAAAACCGGCTTCGTCGTAGAATTCCAGCGCGTAGCCCGCACCTTCGGCGCGCACCCGATACGTCCCTGGGGTGATGCCGATCATGGTGAAGCTGCCATCCGGGTTCGACCCCGCGCCGACCCAGTCGCCCCCGCTGATCGGTTCGGCGCTGATCCAGACGCTCGTCGTGATGGGCGTCACGCCATCGCTCTCGTAGACGTGCCCGGTGATCGTGCCGCCGGGGTCCAGTGTGAAATTGATGTTGGTCGGCGGCGGGACGGGGGGGGCCAGCACGATGGGGTCGGCCGCATTCTGGTTTTCTTCCTCAAACCAGTATTCTCTCAGGTAACTCGCGCTGCTGCACCAGTTGCCGCTGCCGCCGGCGCTGACCGTCAGCGTGACGTTGAAAGGCAGACCGGTGAATTCGTAGTGCCCGGTGGAGTTGGTGCAGACCTCGGTGAAGAAGCTGCCGCCGTCGAGGTTCACGACCATGCTAGGAATGGGATCGCCGGTGACGGAGTCGACCACCGTCCCGCTCAGCGATCCGCCGACTTCAAGGGTGAAATTCCTGCCGGTGACCGGCGACGTCGTGCTGTCCACCAGGATCGGCGTGGCGGCGTCGGTGGTAGCGGCTTCCTGCCACCATTCGCGTACGTAAATCTGTGGACCGCCGGCGCAGAAGTTGCTGCCGCCGGCGGTGATCTTGTAGGCAGTATCGAGCGGGACGGTGAGCGTGTAGTTGCCCGCAGCGTCCGTACAGGCGCCCATGCCGCCCTGTTCGACATCGACGCCGATGTTTTCCAGCGGGTCGCCGGTCGTCTGATCGGTGACCGTGCCGCTGATCGTTCCAGACGGACTCTGCAATCGGGCTGCGGAAAGTGCGCTCACTTCATCGGTTGCTGCGCCGATCCCCTCAGGTGAGCGGGCTGCGAAGGAAGGGGGGATGAACAAGAGCAGGAGTGCCAGGAAAAAGAGCGAACTGATTGTGAGAGAAAACCGTGCATGGCTCATTGATACCTCCCTTGACGGTATGCTGCGAAGAACTAAGGTCAATTTTTCAAAGCCAGCAGACTTTATTTCATTGTGAATTACAGAACAAGTGAGATTCGTCACCTCTCTGGCATGGGCATCTTTTCGGGAAATCCGCTGGTTGACTCGCACGCGGCGTTGCGGCTAAACTACTCTCAATCGTTTGAATAATTTTCAAAGAGAGGTGAGCGCGTCAATGCCTGACAAGATTCCCTTCCAGCAGTACGCCGCGACCCGCATCTACACGCCGGCGGTCGCCTATTCTCCCGACGGAAGGCTGATCGCCCATGTGACCAACACCACCGGGCAGTTCAACCTGTGGACGATCCCCTCTGGCGGCGGCATCCCGCGCCAGCTTACCGCCTACAACGACGATACGGTGCGCGGCATCGCCTGGAGACCGGACGGCAAAGCGATCCTCTTCAATGCTGATTCCAACGGCACAGAACAGCACGCCATCTACATCATCCCGGCTTCGGGGGGCGTTCCGAAGCCGGTCACGACGGCGAAGGCACAGCACTATCTGGCGACCACGCCCTATTCGCCGGACATGAAGACCATCGCCTACTGCGGTAACGACCTGACCCCGGAGAACATGGAGATCATCCTGCGCGATGTCGAGACGGGCGAGAGCGGACGTCCCTTCCCGGCGGGTGGGGCGATGTACTTCCCGGCGGACTGGTCTCCCAACGGGCGCTATCTGACGGCGGGCAGGCTGGTCTCGAACACCAAGCAGGACATCTTCATGCTCGATACCGTTGGCGGCGAAGTGCTGCGAGTCACCGAGACGGACGAAGAAGTTGTGTTCGCGCCTGGACCCTGGCTGCCCGACAGCAGCGGGTTCTACATCGTCACCAACCAGGGGCGCGAATTCACCGGTCTGGCGCTATATCGACTCGCCGAACGCGCCTGGACGTGGGTCGAGACCCCCGAACACGACATCGAGCTGGTCGCCGTCTCGCGCGATGGGCGGGTGCTGGTCTGGGCGGTCAACGAGGACGGCGCATCCAGGCTATATGGACGGTCGCTGACCACCGGCAACCCGCTGGCGCTGCCCGATATGCCGCTGGGCGTCATTGACGCCATCGACATCAACCCGGACGGCTCCAAGGTGGCGCTGATCTTCGCCGGCGCCAAGGAAGCGCCGAACCTCTACGAATTCGATCTACGCAGCGGCGAGATGCTGGCGCTGGGGCAGAGCATGATCGGCGGTATCGACCCGGCGGCGATGGTCGATCCGGAGCTGATCTACTATCCGACCCACGACGGACGGCAGATTCCCGCCTGGCTCTACCGCCCGGCTGCCAATCTGCATCCCAGCGGCAGGACGCCGGTGCTGCTGTCGATTCACGGGGGACCGGAAGCACAGGAACGCCCACGCTACAACTACCTGGGCTTCTACCAGTACCTCGTCAGCCGGGGATACGCCGTCCTTGCGCCGAATATTCGCGGTTCGACGGGTTACGGGCAGACCTACCAGAAGCTCATCCACCGCGACTGGGGCGGCGCGGAACTGGGCGACATCCGCCAGGCGGCGGAGTGGCTGCGCGCGCAGCCCTGGGTCGATGCCGAGCGGCTGATCGTCTTCGGCGGCAGCTTCGGCGGCTTTGCCACGCTCAGCGCCGTGACGCGCCTGCCGGAATACTGGGCGCTCGGCGTGGACATCGTCGGACCCTCGAACCTGATCACTTTCGTCCGGTCCGTGCCGCCGCACTGGCGCAGCTTCACCCGTGACTGGGTGGGCGACCCGGAGGAAGATCGTGAGATGCTCATCGAACGATCGCCGATCACCCATGTCGATGCCATCCGCGCCCCGCTGCTGGTCATCCAGGGCGCCAACGATCCGCGCGTGGTGCAGGCGGAAAGCGACCAGATGGTCGAGCGGATTCGCCAGAACGGCGGCGAAGTGACCTACTATGTCGATCCTGACGAAGGACATGGCACGACGCGGCGCGCCAACGCCCTGAGGTGGTATCAGATGATCGTCGATACCATCGAAGCGAAGGTGCCGAACGACGACTGACGCCCTGCAACATTGTTCGCGCCGCCGTCGTATAATGGTGTAACAGACAGTTAACGAGGATCACGGAAGTGAGCGACGCGAACAACAACAATCACTACGCGGCGGAAACGCCGGCGGATGCGGCACAGGACAGCCGTCCGAACGAGCCGCTGAAGGAATTCATCGAGCATCAGCGCAAGGCGCTGGAGGAGACCGGCAAGGCGCTCGACGCCCTGGTTCCCGATGGCTTCAAGGAACACAGCGCGGAAGCGCGCCGCGAGTTCGTCAAGGGCATGAAGGTGCTGGTGGATGCCGCCCTGACGGAGCTGGAGAAAACCAGCCGCGAGTTCGATAAGAGCTTCGCCCGCCGCCCTGCGCCAACCCCGCCGGCGGCGGAGGATCGTCCGTCATCGACCGGGACCACCAAGGTCAAGGTGCAGGTGGACTGAGCCGGAACTTTCAGGCGCGACAGCATACGAGGGGCATGGCGTGCGGTGAGGAACCGGCACGCCGTGCCCCTTTCTCTGTTTTCCGCTGTCGGATCACGTCTCGACGGCGTAGCCGGCTGCCTGCCAGTCGATGATGCCGCCCAGGTCGTAAATCTGTGTGTAACCCGCCTGGCTCAGGATCTGCGCCGCCTGTGCGCTGCGGTTGCCGCTGCGGCAGTAGACGACCACCGGCACGTCTTTCGGCACGCCGGCGAGGTTCGCGGCGAGAGTTTCGACGGCGATATTGGCGGCATTGGCGATGTGCCCCCCGGCGAACTCTTCGGGCGTGCGCACGTCGAGCAGATAATGGGCGACGCTGGCTTCGGCGAACTGCGAGACGTAATTCTGCGGTGTGAGATCGGCGACCGCCGCGCTGTTCGATGGGGCGGGCGCGCCGGTGAGCAGGATCGCCGCGATCACCGCGACGGCGGCGAGCGCGATCACCACGCCGACGAGAGGAAGGCTGCTGCGCTGCGGCTGCGCCTTTGCCGGTGTACGTTTGGTCATCAGAAATCCTTTTGGACAGCCTTTGTGAAATCAAGCACAAGAATAGAACGCCAGGCGGCGGCGCGATCTTACCTGCGCTGTACCCCCGCCTTTCGGGGCGCACCCGGCGAGGCGGGACGCGCTACAATACGCCCTATTGAATTATTCTTTCACGTCAAGGACTGCCAGCATGTTCACACGTTCCGCCCTTGAAGCGCACAGCCTCGACCTCCGCCAGTTCATCGGCTTCCGCGAATCCACGCTTGCCAACGGGCAGCGGGTCATCGACGCCACCAACAGCAGCGGACTGGACTTCACGCTGCTGCCCGACCGGGGCATGGACATCCACGCCGCCCACTGGAACGGCTTGCCCCTGACCTGGATCAGCCAGGGATCGCCCTTCGCCTCCGATTTCGCCGGCTCCTGGCTGCGCCTGTTCAACGGCGGGCTGCTGACCACCTGCGGGCTGCTCCACGCCGGGGCGGCGGACGTGGACCCGGTGACGGGCGAGAAACGCGATCTGCACGGGCGCTACACCCGGCTGAGCGCCTATGAGATCGCCGCCTGCACGTTCTGGGATGGCGACGCGCTGGTCTCCGAGCTGACCTGCGCCGTCAGCGAAAACACCCTCTTTGGCGAGCAGCTTCGGCTGGAGCGCACCTACCGGCTGGTCGTCGGTGAGCCGTCGGTGACCCTCCTCGACCGGGTGGAGAATCGCGGTGATCAGCCGTCGCCCTTCATGATCCTCTATCATTTCAACGTCGGTTATCCGCTGGTGCGCGCCGGCGCGCGGCTGATCAGCCCGGCGGAGAAGATCGAGCCGCGCGATGACGCCGCCCGCCCCGGTTTCGACCGCTGGGCGGAGTACGACGCGCCGATCCCGCGCTACGCCGAGCAGGTCTTCTTCCACGCGATCCCTCCGAAGGACGGCATGGCATCGGTGGCGCTGGTCAACGCCGATTACGGTCTGCGCGTCGATTGGGACCCGACCTACAGCCCCTATTTCACCCAGTGGAAGAATGTGCGCCAGGGCATCTACGTCAACGGTCTGGAACCTGCCAACTGCCTGCCGGAAGGGCAGGCGGCGGCGAAGGCGAACAACCGCCTGGTGACTTTGCAGCCCGGCGAGGCGCACAGCTTCCGCAACGTGCTGACCATCCTGCCGGATCGTCAGTCCATCGCCGCGGTCGAGGCGGAACTAAACGCCTGGTGAGATCGTCTAACTCCCGTTGAAATACGCAAGCAGGGGAAGGATCAAGAACGATGACACTCAGTAGTTCGGATCAGCTTCAGTTCGGGGCGCTGCTGCTCGTTCAATCGGGCGAAACAGCGTCGCCGCTGCCGCTGGAACACACCGCCGTCAGCGCCGCCATCACCGGTGGGCTGGCGCAGGTGACGGTCGTCCAGCGTTTCGGCAATCCGTTTGACCACCCGGTCGAACTGGAATACCTCTTTCCCCTGCCGCATCAAGCCGCCGTCGTCGATTTCACCCTGCGCGTCGGGGTCCGCCGCATCAGCGCCGCCATCAAAGAGACCGAGGCGGCGCGCCAGACATACGCAGCCGCCTCTGCCGCGGGGCAGCGCGCCGGGCTGCTGGAACAGCGCCGCCCGAACCTGTTCGCCCTGCGCCTCGCCAACATCCAGCCCGGCGAAAACATCTTCAGCGAGATCGTCTACGACGACCGGCTGTCGTTCGAAGATGTCGGCTACACCTTCACCTTTCCGATGGGCATCACGCCGCGCTATCACAGCCCGGCGCACCCCGCGCCCGGCGGGCGCGTCGATGCGCCGTACGTCCTGGAGGACGCGCAGATCGCGCCGGTCGAGATTCGCCTGACGCTCGACGCCGGCGTGCCGATCAGCGATCCGACCAGCCCGTCGCACCCGATCCGGGTCGAGCGCGTCGAAGGTGGGCTGGCGCAGGTCGCTCTCGACGGGCGGCACATCCCCAACAAGGACTTCGTCCTGCGCTACGAGGCATCTGGCAAGACGGTGCAGTCCAGTCTGTGGACGCACCCCGACGGCGAGAGCGAGGCGGCGCTGCTGACGCTGATCCCGCCCCGGCTGAGCGTCGATCTGGTCGTTCCGCCGCGCGAGTTCATCTTCGTGATCGACCGTTCCGGTTCGATGTCCACCGAGCCGATGGACCAGGCGCGGCGGGCGCTCAAAGCCTGTCTGCGGGCGCTCAACCCGGACGACGCCTTCACCATTCAGGCGTTCGATCATCAGATTGAGTGGTTCTATGGCAGGGGCGCTCTGGCGGTGACACAGGAGCACGTCGATCAGGCGGATCGCTGGCTGGACGGCATCAAGTCGCGCGGTGGCACGGAAATCCTGCCCGCTATCGATGCGGCGCTGGCGCTGCCCGCCGACGCCTCCCGCGCGCGTTATCTCGTCTTCCTGACCGACGGATCGGTGAGCGCCGATGACGCCGCCCTTCAAAAAGTCGCCCGCAGCGCCGGCAGGGCGCGCATCTTCACCTTCGGCATTGGTCCGTCGGTCAACCGCTATCTGCTCAGCAAGATGGCGGAGTTCGGGCGCGGCGCGGCAGAGTTCATCAGCAGCCACGAACCGATTGAGCCGGTCGTCGCCCGCTTCCAGGACCGGGTCAGCTATCCTGCCCTGCGCGACCTGACGCTGACCGGTCAGGGCGTCGATTTGTGGGATGTCTACCCGCCAGCACTGCCCGATCTATACGTCGGTCAGCCGCTCGAAATTGCCGCGCGCCTGCTGCGCCAGGCGGATCACGCCGAAGCGCCTGCGCTGACGATCCGGGGTGAACTGGGTGGTGTGCCGCAGCAGTTCAGCCTGCCCCTGCCGCCGGGCGCTGCTTCCGAACTGGTCGGGCGGCTGTGGGCGCGGGCGCGCGTTGAATCGCTGCTGGATCGGCTGATCGCGCACCCGGAGGACAGGGAGACGATCCGCCAGCAGGTGATCGCGCTGGGGCTGGGCGCGCGGCTGGTCACCCCGTATACGTCGTTCGTCGCCGTTGACAGCGAGGTCACGACCGGCGGGACAGCGGAGACCGTACTGGTCGCGCAGCCGCTGCCGGAAGGTCTGGAGTGGGGTAGTTTCGTCGGAGGGGGTCCAGCCTTCATGACGATGTCCGCGCCGGCTTCTCCGCCCTCCAGCATGCCTCAGCTTCACTTCATGCGAAGCCGCAGCCAGCCCTTAGGGTCGGCGGGAAGCGGCGCGCGGGACAAGCACACCCTTGTCGATGCCATCACACCGGAGTACGAGCGGCCGATTGCGATGGACGAACCCGCAGGTCAAGAGACCGAGGAAGATCTGCTGATCGCCGCGCTGGATCAGAAAGCCGCGCAGCCACATGCCGGGCGGATCGCGGACATCCTGGATGTCGCCCAGAAGCCCAGCCCGGCGGTGCTGCAAACGCTGGCGAGTACGCAGCGGGTGAATGGCAGTTGGGACGATGACCCTGCGAAGACCGCCGTCCGGCTCGCCCTGTTCATTCAGGCAGGGTACACCACCCGCGCCGGGAGCTATCGCGCGCAGGTGCGCAAGGCGGCGCTTTGGCTGCGCGCAGCCGCGCCGGTGGCGCTGGACCGAGCGCGCGGCTTGATCGCCGAGACGCTGAAGATGCTCTCGGAGGCGACCGGCGAAGATTGGAGCCTGACGCCATAGAGAGGGGCGAACTTTGCCGTCATGGGTGGAAGGGCGTCACGGACCCGAACCGGGCGTGACGCCCGTCGCGAGCGGCTCAATCAGCAGCGTCTCGGCGGAGAGGGGTTCGCCGCTCCCGAAGTTCTCCGCCAGGATAGAAAAATCGCCGATCTCGATGCGCCCGTCGCCATCGAAGTCCGCCGACTCAAGATATGCCGCTTCGCCGGCGGCGGCGCCGAACGCCATCGCCAGCATCGAGAAATCGGTGATGTCCACACGGCGGTCGCCGTTGGCGTCGCCGGCGACCGGCTGCGCTTGAGAGTCCGTCATCAGGAAGATGTCGATTTCGGACGTTTCACCGCCTTCTTCGACCTGAATAGTCTCGATGGTCAGCGCGCTGGAGGTCGTCACGGCGATGTCCAGCGCGTGAAATGCCGGTCGGAAACCCTTCGCCGATGCGCTGACCCGATAGTCTCCCGGCGCGAGCCGGCTGAGGCGGTAGCCGCCCGCCGCGTCGGCGATCTCCGACGCCACCCACCCGCCGCCGACCGTCCACACGTCGATCTTGGCGAAAGGGATGGGCGCGCCGTCGTCCTGAGTCTGCACCCTACCGCTGATCGTCCCCCAGCGCTCCAGCATCACGGTGATGCCGAGGCTTCCACCTTCGGGAGGGATTGTCAGGAGGTCGGCAGCGGCGAACCTGGACTGGCGATTGTAGAATGCCGGCAGGTATTCCGCCGGCGGTACTGCCCACAGCTTGTAATCTCCCGGAGGCAGCAGGTCAAAACCGAACGAGCCATCTTCGGCGCTGGACGCTTCCGCCAGGAAGACATCGCTTGCGGAATACAGGAGCAGCGCTACCTGAGGGATCGGCGTCGTGCCATTCACCCGGCTGACCGTGCCCTGTATCGCACCGGTTGGGCTGGACGTGGGGATGCCGGTCGCTTGGTCACGCGAATCCTGGGCGCTCAGCGCGGCAGGGCTGCCGACGATCAGGATCAAAAGCAGCGCCAGTGTCCGCGCCAGGTTCCGCGAAATCCCCATATGACTCGATCCTCAGTGTAGTCCATACGCACGCCGCGAGGATTATAGCGCACCTGCGCCCGCCGAGGAGGCGGAAATCCGACTCCCCCGGCGGGCGCAGCGGCGTCGGCACGTCTACGGCGCGCCGGTCTCCCCGAAGCTCGCTGCCAGCAGCGAGAAATCGCCGATGGTGATGGCGTCGTCCTCGTTGAAATCTGCTTCGGGCGCGAAGCCCTCCTGACCCTGCGCCTTGCCGAAGGCGAGCGCCAGCAGCGAGAAGTCGGAGATGTTGACCTGGTTGTCGTTGGTGGCGTCGCCTTCGCGCAGTGTGCCCAGGTCTGCCGCGTTGCTCCCGGTCACCAGCGTCACGCCGATGACGTTCGCCAGCGCATGGCTGTGCTTGATCCGCACCTGGTATGCGCCCGGCGGGATGCCTGGGATGCTGAAGACGCCGTTAAGGTCGGTGAATACGGTGTCGCTGTAGATCGGGCTGAGCGCGCTGTCGGCGGTGATGGTCACCTGAAGGGGCATACTCCAGGCGATGTTCGGCTTGGCGACGCTGCGCTGGAAGGCGACCATCCCGTCGAGGGTCGCGGCATCGACGGGCGAGAAGAAGATCATATCGATGGCGCTGACCTGCGTGTTGGGCGGCACCGATACGGCGTCGGAGGCTTGCAGGGTGAGCTTCTGGTCGTAGTAAATTGTCCCGAACGCCGGCGAGACGGCGCTGAAATAATACGTGCCTTCGAGGACCGGTCGGGAGTAGGCTCCGTTCGCCAGCGTCGTCGTCGAGTAGGTGTGAATCGCGGCGCTCGGGCTGTCGTAGATCAGCACCGATACGCCGCCCGCCGGGGTGATACCATCCGGTTGATAGACCGAGCCGCTGACCGCGCCGACGCCCGCCAGCGCGAAGACCATGCCGCCGCGCGTCTGCCCGGCGTCGATGGTCAGCGGTTCGGCGGCGCGCTGCGCCATGTCGCTGTTGTAGTCGCGCGCTTCGTGGTTGAACTGGTAAGCGGTCAGTTGGTAGGTCCCGGCGGGGACGGGCAGGGCGAATGTCCCGTCGCTGTGCGATTCTATCCAGGCGACCGGCTCAGCGCCACCATACTCGTAGGCGTAGACCGCCGCGCGCGAGATCGGCGTGATCCCGTCGGCTTCGGTGACGATGCCGGTGAACAGCGCCGCCGGCTGCATGACGAAATCGACCCCCTGGGTGATCGTCCCGCCGCCGACGCCGACCGGCGGCGCGCTTTCGGCGTTGAACGATCCGCCGGTGTAGGCGCTGACGCTGCCCATGCTGACCGCCTTGACCAGATACTCACCCGGCGCGAGGTAGTTGATGGCGTACCAGCCATCCGGCGTGGTGAAGGTCAAGCCCAGGCTGCGCCCGCTGGCATAGTCGTAGACATAGACCGCCGCCGAATCCAGCGGCGTTGTACCGTCGGCGGCAGTGATCATCCCGCTGATGCCGCCGGGCAGGGCGAGGGCGAAGTCGATGCGATAGGCATTGACGCCGGTGACGGGCAGAAATTCGGCGCGTTCCAGGGAGGGGCTGCCGTTGGAGTAGGATTCGACATAGCCGATACGCTCCGCCTTCACGCGGTAGGAGCCGACCGGGATGTTGTTGAAGGTGTAAGTCCCGTCGCCGCCAGTCACCCGAAAACCGACCGGTTCGCCGGTCACATCGATGAGCAGGACCTGGGCGTCGGCGAGCGGCGTCACGCCGTCGGCGGCATAGACCACGCCGCTGATGCTGGCGTCGCTTCCGCCCGGCGGATGACTCTCCTGCGCCAGCGCAGCCCCCGGCAGCAGACAGCCGGCGCAGAGGATCAGCCAGGATAGGATCGATCTCGCGTGAGCCACAGTGAAACCCCTCTGATTCCGCAGGATGCAGGATGCGCTGGATTATAAAGGTTTCAGGTGTGCCCTGCCACCCGAACCGCTCAGCGTTCGCGCAGGGTGAGGGTGGCGATGCCCAGCAGGAAAACGCCGTAGACGATCAGCCCGACCCAGCCGGACATCGGATCGGATGCTGCCGCGCCGCCGGCGTCGATCAACCCCTGAATGCCGTTGTTGGCGTAGTACATCGGCGTGATGAAGCGGGCGGGCTGGATGAATTCCGGCAGCTTCTCGATGGGTAGGAGGATACCGGAGAAGAACACCGAGAAGAGGACGACCAGCGGGATCATCGGGAAGATCTGCCCCTCGCTGCGGGCGAAATTGGAGACCAGCATCCCCAGGGTGATGCTGAGCAGCGCCAGCAGCCAGATGATCGCCACCAGCGCGGCGAAGGTCTCGACGCTGTAGCCCAGGTTGAAGAGCAGGCTCAAGCCAGTCAGCACGATCAGGCTTTGCAGCAGCGCCAGACCGGAGTAGGCGATCAGGTAGCCGCTGATGACATCGGCTGGACGGTAGCCGTTGATGAACATGCGCCCCAGCGTGCCGCTGGCGCGTTCCCGCACCAGGACGAGCGCGCACAGGGCGTAGGTGAGAAAGTGGATGATGTACGCGCCTACCGGCACGACGAACTTTTCCGGCTGGAAGATCGGCACATCCACCCCTTCGAAGAACAGGCTGAGCATGTAGACGATCAGCACCGGCATGAGCAGCGAGAGCGCCACAAAGCGCGGATCGCGCCGGAGCTGGCTCAGGACCCGCAGGGCGACGGACAGCATGTTGACGACCATCTCGATCCTCCGTTACACGGGAAAGTTCTGCGACAGGATGACGGCGCGCCGGCGATCTACGAGCGAGAGTCGATCAGGCGCAGCACGATAGATTCCAGCGGCTCGCGTTCGACGGTGATGCGCCGCACGTCGGCGCTCAGGGGGTGTGCGCGCAGCAGTTCCGGCAGGGCGTGGGCGTAATCGGTCAGGTGATACTGCGCACTGCCTGTGGTGGTCTCGATCTCGACGTGCGCTCGCGCTCCGGCAAACAAGCCCGCCGGCGAATCACACGCCAGGACCGCCCCTTCGCGCATGATGGCGAGGCGGTCGCAGGCAGCCGCTTCGTCCATCTGATGCGTGCTGATGAGGATCGTCGCGCCTGCCGCCGTCATGGCGCGAAATGTTTCCCAGAACGTCTGGCGGAGTTTGGGATCGACTCCTGTGGTCGGCTCGTCGAGCAGCAGCAGGCGGGGGCGATGCGCCAGGGCGCAGGCGAGGGACAGCCGCTGCTTCATGCCGCCGCTGAAGGTGTGGACGGGGTCGTCGGCGCGCGCGCTCAGGCTGACCAGCGCCAGGGTCTCATCGACCTGCCGCCGCAGATCGGGCAGGCGGTGAGCGCGCGTCCAGAAGATCAGGTTTTCGCGCGCGGTCAGGTCGTCGTACAGCACCGGCGACTGCGGCATGTAACCGACCTGTTGGCGCAGCGCCCGCGCTTCGCGCACCGGGTCCAGCCCCAGCGTGCGAATCTGCCCGGAATCAGGCTGAAGCAGCCCGATCAGCAGCTTGATCAGCGTGGTCTTGCCTGCGCCGTTCGCGCCCAGCAGACCGAAAATCTCCCCCTGCTCAACCTTCAAATCGAGATGATCGACCGCGACCAGATCGCCATAACGCTTCACCGCACCCGCGATTTCCAGTGCCGGCATGAGGATCATTCCTTTTCTGCGTGCAGTCCGTCGAGGAGCTGGCTGATGAGCGCCGTGATGTA
Organism: Anaerolineae bacterium; assembly: GCA_013360465.1. Taxonomy (GTDB): domain Bacteria; phylum Chloroflexota; class Anaerolineae; order Aggregatilineales; family Phototrophicaceae; genus Flexifilum. The sequence continues at coordinate 44,367 of JABWBO010000018.1, forward strand.
CTCGTCGGTCGTGGGCAGCCCGTCGCCCAGGACCGGGACGACGACGGTTCCCAGGATGTAGATGATCAGGGAGCCGATGAACATGCGCATGCTGACTTCGATGTTGTGCGGGCGCAGCTCACCGCGTTCGACCGCCGCCTCGAAGCAGCGTCGCAGCACCCCCAGGACCGCGCCCGGACCCGCCATCAGTACGTCAATATTCTCATCCTGTTTGTAGAGCAGCTCGGCGAGGATGACCTTGAAGGCGTTGACCAGTGGCGGGCGCTGGTAGGCGGTCAGCAGGGCGGCGGCGACCAGCCGCAGGGTCAGCGCGATGGGCTGGGCGGTCAGCGCTGAGAGATCGGCTTCCGGGGCGACGGGCGGCATGATGCGGGCGATCACGCCGCGCATCAAGTCGGCTTTGCCGGGAAAATACCAGTAGAGCAGCGCCGGCGACTTGATCCCGGCGCGCCGGGCGATGGCTTTGATGGTGGCGCGCGCGTAGCCGACCTCGGCGAAGACTTCGAGCGCCGCGTCGAGGATGGCTTCGCGTCTGGCGCTGCTTTCGGCGTCGGTCAATGCTGTATCCTCTCATGCTTGATTGAACGTTCAATCAAGGATCAGTATAGCAGCGCTTGAATCTCGATTCAAGTGACTCGTGCAGTCGTCACAATCTTATTCGACAGGGTGGGGGATTCCATGCCATAATGTTACAAAATAGGTCATATCGCGCCTTCCTTCTTGAAATAAACGCTGTTCGCCGATGTCGTCGATAATGCTTAACGCTGGGAGGCAGCGATGGAATTATGTGTCATCGAGGGTGATGGCATTGGGCATGAAGTCGTCCCGGCAGCGGTGCGTGTACTCCGTCTTGTCGCGCCAGACATTCAGGTGCATCATGCCGAGGCGGGTTGGGACTGCTTCGAAAAAGCAGGCAGCCCACTGCCAGAGGAGGCGCTGAATCTGGCGCTGCGCAGCGGCGCAGTCCTGTTCGGCGCAGCAGCATCCCCCCCCTATCCTGTTGATGGCTACTACGTCCCGGTTGTCCGCCTGCGGCGCGAGCTGAAGACGTACGCGGCGCTGCGCCCGGCGCGCTATCTGCCGGTCCCCACCGCCCGGCGCGGCGTCGATCTAATCGTGGTGCGGGAGATGACCGAAGATCTCTATGTTGGTCACGAACACACCGAGGATGAAGGGCGCACTGGCGTTTCGGAAAAGGTCATCACCCGCGAAGCTACCGAAAACGTCGCCCACCAGGCATATCTCCTTGCCGACCGGGAAGGGCGGTCGAAGGTCACCATCGTCCACAAGGCGAGCGTGCTGGTGCAGTCGGATGGCTTGTTCCGCAAAGTGGCGCTGGAGATCGGCGCGGAGTTCCCGCACATCACCACCGAAGAGCTGCTGGTTGATACGGCGGCATACTGGATGGTCAAGGACCCGCTCCGCTTCGATCTCATCCTGACGTCCAACCTCTATGGCGATATCCTTTCGGACATGGCTGCGGCTTGGGGCGGCGGACTGGGTCTCGCGCCTTCCTTGAGCCTGGGCGACGGTGTGGCGCTGGCGGAGCCGGTACACGGCTGTGCGCCGGATATCGCCGGCAAGAACGTCGCCAACCCGACCGCCGCGCTGATGAGTCTGGCGCTGCTGCTGCGCTATCACTGGCATCTCGACGCCGCCGGAGTGCGGATCGAGGACGCGGTGCGCCGCACGCTGGAAGACGGCATCTATACCGCCGACATCGGCGCAGTCGAACCGGTCTCGACCACAGCGTTCGTCGATGCGGTGTGCGACCGGCTGTGAGGATTTTGCGTATAGTCAGTACGTGATCAACATGAGCAAGAATGGAGCGTGCTGATGAACCGCACGTCAAAAAACCTGATCGTCATCGCCGCCGCCGGGGTGGCGCTGCTTTATCTGATCAACCCGACGCTGGGCGTCTTCGAGTTCATCCCGGACAACCTTCCGCTGATCGGCAACCTGGACGAAGTCGGCGCGACGGCGATTCTGATCGCCGCGCTGCGCTATTACGGCGTTGACCCGACCCAGTTCTTCAAGCGCGACGAATAGCGGCAGAAGTTATCTCTCCTCGTTTTTCAGCGGGCGAGCCAATCGGCTCGCCCCGGCGGCATCTCACAGCCAGCGGGATACGCCGGGGCGCCCGCCTGTGGAGTCTTCAGGGCAGCAGTTCGCGGACGGGAAGCCGACCGACTTCCCGTCCTTCCAGCACCACCGGCACGGCATCCTCAATGCCATAGACGACAGAAACCTGGTAACCAGGTGAAAACCCCTCGGTATGGGGCGTCTGGAATACTTCCACGCGGCGCTCCGGCAGGTTGATGATCCAGTACTCTGGGATACCTGCTCTGGCATAGATGCGCGCCTTCCAGTTACGGTCGTCACGCGGCGATGAGTCCGCAACCTCGATCACCAGGACGACTTCGGAAGGCGTTGGTTTGCGACGGCTGAAATCACGACGAGTTCCCCGAAGCACCACACTATCCGGTTCCGGCTGACTATCCGACGTCACAATCGGCTCTTGATCACGCACGATGTAACCAGAAGGGATGATCGAAGGCAGCCAATCCCGCAGAAACTGTGTTGTGTCGCTGTGTTCGGGGTTCTTCATCATCTTCTCGACTATCCAACCTTCCAGCAGCTCAACGTTGTCGTCTTCGCGAAGAACGTCCGTCTGGATCATGGATTCGTACTCGGAAACGCTGATTCGCCGAAATACGCGATCCGTCAGCGGCGGCACGACGTCCGACGCCAGCATTGGCTTATCGGTCATCCCAATCCTCCTGCTTGCCATTACCCCATAGCATACAGCGGATTCGCCTAGCCTATCGTCATCAGCGGTTTGTTCTGTTCGACGCTTTGCCCCTGGGCGATGTGAACCTTCTGGACGACGCCATCCTTGGGCGCTTTCAACTCATTCTGCATCTTCATGCTCTCCAGGATGACGATGGTCTGCCCCTTACGCACTTCTTCGCCTTCGCTGACCGGCACGGCGACGATCAGACCGGGCATGGGAGCCTTGACCACGACATCGCCATGTTCGCCTTCGACCTCGCCGCGCGTTTCCGCCAGCAGCAGCGCGCGTTCATCCATGACGCGGGCGGCATAGAGCCTGCCGCGCATCTGCACTTCGACCTCACCCTCGCGCTCTTCGACCAGCACCTCGTAGGAGTGGTTGTCCATCAGGATCGAATAGAGCGACCCGGCGAGCGGAAGAAAATCGACCTCGCGGATGCGTCCGTTGACGGTGACTGCGCCGGTGCGGTCGATCTCAATCTCGTACTTCTTGTCGTTGATGTACGTCACGTATTTCATCGCTGCATCCGTTCCCAGCGGCTGATCCACTTCCAGTTGCTCGTGTCGCGCTCGTTGCGAATGACCACCTGGGTGGCGAGCTGGCGGTTGCGATGCGCGACCAGCGCCGCCGCTATCGCCGCCGTCTCCGACTCTTCTTCGGTGATCTCTTCTTCATGGCTGGTCATGCTGAAGCGTTCTTCCACGAACTTATTGTCGAACCGCCCGGCGATGAAGCTGAAGCTGGCGAGGAGGTTCTGGTGGAAGGGGATGTTGTGCTTGACGCCCATGATGGTGAACTCTTCCAGGGCGCGGCGCATCCGCAGCATCGCCTCGGCGCGGTCATCGCCCCAGGTGATCAGCTTGGCGATCATGCTGTCGTAGTAGGGCGTGATGGCATAGCCGGCGTAGACGCCGCTGTCCACCCGCACGCCGGGACCTGATGGGGCGATCAGCGTAGAGATCGCGCCGACCGACGGCAGAAAGTTGTTGTAAGGGTCTTCGGCGTTGATGCGGCACTCCATCGCCCAGCCTTTCGGCTCCAGGACGCTTTCGACGGGTCCCATGCGCCGACCGCGCGCGATGCGAATCTGTTCCGCTACCAGGTCCACGCCGGTGACCAGTTCGGTGACGGGGTGTTCGACCTGGAGCCGGGTGTTCATCTCCAGGAAGTAGAAATTCTTGTCCTTATCGACCAGGCACTCGATGGTCCCGGCGTTGACGTAGCCGACGGACTGCGCGGCGGCAATCGCCATCTCGCCCATGCGCCGGCGCAGATCAGGATCGACAAAGGGGCTGGGCGCTTCCTCGACGAGTTTCTGATGCCGCCGCTGAATCGAGCATTCGCGTTCGCCCAGGTGGACGGTGTTGCCGTGCGCATCGGCGAGGATTTGAATCTCGATATGGCGCGCCGCCTGAATCAGCTTTTCGATGTACACCCGCCCATCGCCGAAGGCGCTTTCGGCTTCGCGGCGCGCCATATGCAGCGCCTGGGGCAGGTCCGCCAGATCGTAGACGGCGCGCATCCCTTTGCCGCCGCCGCCCGCCGCCGCCTTGACCATCAACGGAACGCCGATCTGGGCAGCAGCCCTGAGCAGATCGTCATCGTTCAGATTGGGTTCCGTCCCCGGGACGACCGGCACGCCCGCCCGCCTGACGGTCTCGCGGGCAGCCTGCTTGTCGCCCATCGTGGCGATGGCGTTCGGCGGGGGACCGATGAAGATCAGCCCGGCGTCGGCGACCGCCCCGGCGAACCATTCGCGCTCGGAAAGGAAGCCGTAGCCGGGGTGGATGGCGTCGGCGTCGGTGCGCCGGGCGGCGTCGATGATGCGGTCGCCCAGCAGGTAGCTCTCACGCGGCGGCGGCGGACCGATGTAGACCGCTTCGTCGGCATAGCGGACATGCAGCGCCGCACGGTCGGCGTCGGAATAGACCGCCACCGTGCGAATGCCCAGATCGCGGCAGGCGCGGATGACGCGCACGGCGATCTCGCCGCGATTGGCGATCAGGATTTTGCGGATGTCTGTCTTGAAGTGATCGGCAACCATGTCATCCTCCTGGCGCTACAGCGGCATGTTGCCGTGTTTCTTCGGCGGGTTGCTGTCGCGCTTGTTCTGGAAGACCTCCAGACCGTTGATCAGGCGAGCGCGGGTGTCGCTGGGGACGATCACGTCATCGATGTAGCCGCGTTCGGCAGCGACGTACGGATTCGCGAGCTTCTGACGGTACTCGTCGGCGAGCTGCTTCTTGAGCGCGGCGGGGTCTTCGGCAGATTGCAGCTGGCGGCGGTAGACGATCTCCACCGCGCCTTCGGGTCCCATGACGGCGATCTCGGCGGTGGGCCAGGCGAGATTGAGGTCGCCGCGAATGTGCTTGCTGCTCATGACGCAGTAGGCTCCGCCGTAGCTCTTGCGGGTGGTGACGGTCAGCTTGGGGACGGTCGCCTCGCAGTAGGCGAAGAGCAGCTTGGCTCCAGAGCGGATGATGCCGTTGTGTTCCTGCGAGACGCCGGGCAGGTAGCCGGGGACATCGACGAAGGTCACGATAGGGAGGTTGAAGCAGTCGCAGAAACGGATGAAGCGCGCCGCTTTTTCGCTGGCGGCGATATCCAGCACGCCCGCCAGCACCGTCGGCTGATTGGCGACGATACCCACGCTGTGTCCCCCCAGGCGGGCGAAGCCGACCACGATGTTCGCCGCGAAATCGGGCTGCACTTCGAAGAAGATGCCCTCATCGACGATGTGGTGGATGATCTCTTTCATATCATAAGGTTTATTGGGATTTTCAGGGATAATGCTGTCCAGCTCGATGTCGGCGCGCAGCGGGTCATCCTTGGTTGCCAGGAAGGGCGGGTCTTCCATGTTGTTCTGCGGCAGGTAGCTGAACATTTCGCGCACCAGCAGCAGCGTCTGGTTTTCGGTATTGCCGACGACGTGGCAGACGCCGCTGCGCGCGCCATGCACCGAAGCGCCGCCCAGCTCCTCGTGGGTCACTTCTTCATGCGTCACCTGCTTGACCACATCGGGACCGGTGATGTACATGTAGCTGGTGTCTTTGACCATGAAGATGAAGTCGGTCAGCGCCGGGCTGTAGACCGCGCCGCCGGCGCACGGTCCCATGATGACGCTGATCTGCGGGATGACGCCGCTGGCGAGCGTGTTGCGCAGGAAGATATCGGCGAAGCCGCCCAGGCTCATCACGCCCTCCTGAATGCGCGCCCCGCCGCTGTCGTTCAGTCCGATCAGCGGCGCGCCGACCTTCATCGCCGCCTCCATCACCTTGCAGATCTTTTCGGCGTGGGCTTCGCTCAGGCTGCCGCCCAGGACGGTGAAATCCTGCGAGTAGACGTAGACCAGCCGTCCGTTGATCGTCCCCCAGCCGGTGACGACGCTGTCGCCGGGGAAGTCGGTCTGATCCATGCCGAAGTCGCGCGCGCGGTGTTTGACGAAAGCGTCCAACTCGCGAAAGCTGCCCGGATCGAGCAGGATGTCCAGGCGCTCGTAGGCGGTATTGCGCCCGGCATCGTGCTGACGCTTCACCCGATCAGGTCCGCCGCCGGCGTGGCTTTTGGTGCGCATCTCGCGGAGTTGTTCAATTTTCGCGTTGTGTCCGTTCGTGGTCATGAAGCCTCCTCCATCTGGTGCGTCCTTTCTCGCCTTCGCCGGAGCGCGGGACGCTGAATTGTGATCCACAGCGAAACCGTCAAGCACACCGCCGCCGCGACGATCAGGGGCAGCCGTCCCCGGTCGTAATCCGCCCCGGCAAACAGCCAGAGCCGCGCCGCCGTGTAATCGACGCAGAGTACGCACAGCCCGGCTCCCAGGCGCAGCGCGCCGGCTGCCGAAACCGCCAGGCGATACGCTCCGACGGCGAAACCACACCCCCAGAGTACGGCGGCGGCGAATTCAAGCCCCGGATTCAGGCGGACCTCCGGCGGCAGATCGAGCGCCTGCGCGGCTGCACGCACCTGAACGACCGCCGTCGTCAGGCAGGCGCACAGGAGTATCCACCGCGCCCGGCGCTGCCAGGTTGAGGACTGTACGTTCATAGACGAAGAGTATAGGCAGAAAATGCGCCTATTGCATCCCCTGGCACTGGCGTGGGCGTCGGCGCCGCGCCCGGCATCAGATTCGTGTGCCGCGCCCCTGCCAGAACTCGTCGCGCATCACCCGCTTCAGCGTCTTGCCGGCGGCGCTGCGCGGAAAATCGTCTTTCAGCAGGACGGCGCTGACGCGCTGGAAGCGCGCCTCGACATGTTCGTTTATCCAGTCGCGCAGAGCATCGGCGTCGATGCCGCCCGCCTCCTTGAGGATGACGGCGGCGACCGGCGTTTCGCCCCACTTTTCCGAGGGCGCGCCGAAGACCGCCGCTTCCTTGACCAGCGGGTGCTGGACGATGATCTCTTCGATGTCGCGCGGGTAGACGTTGACTCCGCCGCTGATGATCATGTCCTTCTTGCGGTCCACCAGGAACAGGAAGCCATCTTCGTCCACATAGCCCAGGTCGCCGGTGAACAGCCAGCCGTCGCGGATCGCCTGGGCGGTCAGATCGGGGCGCTTGTAGTAACCGGGCATGAGGATCGGTCCGCGCCCGACGATCTCGCCGACCGTCCCCGGCGGCAGGTCGCGCCCGTCTTCATCGACGATGCGCATCTCCTCGAAAGGCAGGGGCGCGCCGACCGATTCCGGCTTGGCGGGGAAATCGTGCTGATCCAGCACCGTCACGAAGCCCTCGGTCAAGCCGTACAGCTCGCAGAAGCGTCCGGGCAGGACTCTGGCGAGGGCGTCCTTGTGTTCGCGGTGCAGCGGCGCGCCGACCGAGCCGAGCATTTGCAGCGACGCCAACCGCTCCGGCGTGAAACCGGGGTGGTGCAGCAGGGCGATGATCTGCGAGGGGACCATCTTGAGATGCGTCACCTGCTCGCGGGCGATGGTCTCGATCACCTGACCGGCGTCGAAATGATCGTGCAGGATGTAGGTCGCGCCGTTGAAGAAGGCGGGCATGAGCGTGAGAAACGCGCCGTTGAAGATGATCGATCCGGCGTGCAGGATGACGCTTTCCGGCGTGATGCGGTACGACTGCGAGAACATCAGGCAGTACAGGGCGCGAATCTGGTGGGTGTGGACGATGCCCTTGGGCAGCCCGGTCGTGCCGCTGCTGTAGATGATGTTGTACATGGCGTCCGGCGCGAGGGTGATCGGTTTCCCGTCGGCGTCCAGCGGTTCGCGATCTGCCGCCGCCGCAGCGAGCGCGTGGTACGACCGGCAGCCCGCCGGGACCGGCGCGTCGATGACCAGCACCTCGCGCACGCCCCGCCGGGCGCTGATCTCCAGGGCGGCGGCGAGATGCTCCATGAAGTCGGACTCGGTGACGACCATCACCGAGTCGGAATCGTCGAGGAGGGTACTCAGCCCTTTGCCGCGCAGGAGCGGGCTGAGCGGGACGACGACCGCGCCGATCTTGGCGACCGCCCAGTAGAGTTCGAGCAGTTCCAGGCAGTTGGGCAGCAGCGCGGCGACTTTGTCGCCCGTGCCGATCCCTTCGGCGAGCAGGGCGTTCGCCAGCCGGTTGACGCGGGCGTTGAAGTCGCGGTAGGTCAGGCGGCGCTCGTTGAAGACGACGGCGAGATGATGCGGTCGGTACTGGGCGTGACGAGTCAGAATGGAGCCAAGAAACATAGGCTTTCCAAGAATGATCTTTCCAACAACAGCCTCCATTGTAAATCATCCGCCCCGGCAAATGCACGAATCGTCGAGGGCTTTGTGCAACCTGGACAGGGAGCGCGTCGCACAATCAACACTGATCAGCGGCGGCGGCGGGGTGTAAAATGGCGGGCGGCATTCACCCATAGGCAGGTCTCACAAGCGCTCATGACCGACACCCGCTGGACGAGTTTCGACCTCATCTTCTTCGACTGTGACAGCACCCTGAGCGCCATCGAGGGCATCGACGAGCTGGCGCGTTTCAAGGGCAAGGAATGGCGCGTCTCCGTCCTCACCCAGAAGGCGATGGACGGCGACCTGGACCTGCGCGAGGTCTATGGCAAGCGGCTGGCGGCGATTCGCCCCACGCGCGGGCAGTTGAAAGCCATCGAACACCGCTATTTCGAGACGATGGTCCCGGATACCGAGGCGGTGCTGGCGGCGCTGCGCTTTCTGAACAAGCACGTCTTCATCGTCAGCGGCGGGCTGGCGGACCCGGTGCGCGGCTTCGGCGCGCGGTTGGGCGTGCCGCCGGAACGCATCCGCGCCGTCGATCTGGAATACAACGAGCTGGCGGGGGAATGGTGGCGCTATCACGAACCCTGGACTCAGCAGGGACAGACCTACTTCGCCTATGACGAGGGACCGCTGACCCTTTCCAGCGGCAAGCCGCAGATCGTCGGCGAACTGGCGGGCGACCTGCCCGGACGCCGCATGATGATCGGCGACGGCGCGAGCGATCTGGCGGTGAAAGGGGTGGTGGACCTGTTCGTCGGCTTCGGCGGGGTGGTGGCGCGCCCCAAAGTGCGCGACGCCTCCGATGCCTTCGTCAAGGTCAACTCGCTGGCGCCGATCCTGCCGCTGGCGGTCGGCATGCGCGGCGCGGCGCGGCTGCTCGGCACGCCTCATCAGCCGGTGCTGGAACGCGGTCTGGGACTGGCGCTGGACTCGGAGTGTCTGACGCTGCGCCCGGACCTCCAAGAAGCTTTCGTCACGGAATTCGCGCCGCTGATCAGCGGCGGTCGGGAGTGAAAACGCAATGAGACCGATCAATTTCTGCCCGCGCGCCGTCATCTTCGACATGGACGGGCTGCTCGTCAACAGCGAACATGTGTGGGAAGTGGTGGAAGGCGATATGCTGATCGCCCGGAACGTGCAGCTGAACCAGGCGATCCGCGCCCAGTTCATCGGCATGCGCATGGGCGACTTCTGGCGCGGTATGCACGCCTCGTTCCACCTCGCCGAGCCGGTCGAAGACCTGATCGCCGAAGCCGTGCAGGGCATGGTCGAGCGGGTCGGCGCGGAAGCCGAGCCGCAGCCGGGCGCGCTGGCGCTGATCGACTTCGTGGTCGCCCGGCGCATCCCCTGCGCCATCGCCTCCAGTTCGCCCATGCCGATCATCGAGGCGGTGGTCGGGGCGCACGGCTGGGGGGAGGTGTTCGCGCTGCGGGTGTGCGGCGACGACGTGCAGCACGGCAAACCCGCGCCGGACATCTACCTGGAGACGGCGCGGCGGCTGGGCGTGCCGCCGCAAGCCTGTCTGGCGCTGGAAGACAGCGTTAACGGGGCGCGCGCCGCCGTCGCCGCCGGCATGATCACCATCGCCGTGCCGGATGCCGCCCACACCACCGCCGAAGCCTTCCGGGGGGTGACCGATCACGTGTATCCCACGCTGCACGAGGTGCGCGCCGCCCTGGAGGAGTGCGACTTTGCCGCTCTTTGAGATCGCCGTCGCCACCGACCTGACCGAAGAGGGACTCAACCTGCTGCGCGGCGAGGGCGACCTGCGCGTCGCCGCCGTCCGTCCGGCCCGCCGCGAGGTGAGCGCCGCTTTGACGACGGCGCACGCCCTGATCGCCCGCGACGACCTGAGCATTGATGCGGCGCTGCTGGCGGATGCGCCGCGCCTGCGCGTGATCGGGCGGGTGGGGGCGAGCCTGAACGGCATCGACATCGACGCCGCCTCG
>JABWBO010000227.1 GCA_013360465.1 Anaerolineae bacterium
GGGAGGGAATCTCTTCGTCGGTCCCGCCTACGCAACTGGCGGCGACGTTCAGATATCCTTTGTCAACACCGACTTCCACGTTGACTGGGGACTCCGTCCGCCGTGTTCGCCGGGAGGGGGCGGTCAGGGCGGCGGCGGGGGAATGCATCTGTCTGCGATCTGCCTGCCGGTAACCCCGACATCGACGCCCACCAGTACACCCTCGCCGACGGGAACCTGCACCGTGATACTGAACAACACCCTGCCTGGCTACATTGATCCGCTCGCGGTGGAGGCTGCAACGCCGGGTACTGAAACGTCAATCCTTACTTCCGGCTCTTCGATTCTTGTCGCCGCGCGTTGGAACGTCTTTCCAAACATCGTTCTTGGCAGCTACCCATCTTTTCCGCTCAATCAATTCTGGTTCAACTCTGGCGAAGGCAATGTTACTCTTCCGGATGGTGAGGACTGCAACGATTTACCGCAATCCAGCGGCGGCAGCTTTGCAGTTCACATTGTTTCCGACGACACGGGAACCAGGGAGTGGGCAGTTTGGGAAGGCGAAGAAATCATTCACGCTCTCACCAGGATCGGTGCTGCTTTTGGGACGATTTCTCACGTACAAGGTTCGTCAGCAGTTGACGCCTTCAACCGTGTGTTCACCTCGATTCCAGCGCAATACCCTCCGTACATCATGCTGGTGCGTGCCAATTCCAGTGCTGATTCGCCACTACGTCCCGCAAACCAGTCTAATACGGTCAATGATCCCAGCATCCCAGATGTGACAGTGGAGTTTTACCTGGGCAGTGAGCTTCATCAGGGTTTCTACCTGGACGTCCAACGCGGCAACTGTAAGTCATTCGAGGCTCAGGTCGCAGTGGTCGAGATTAATGGCGTTAATCGATCAGTGAATATGCCATATGCAATTGTGTGCAACGGTGAGCTGCTCAACTCAACTCTGAACACATCTGAACCACCATCCCCTGTGCCAGGAGAAGCTTCTCAGCACACGATAGTGCATGAATTCGGGCATATCTTCGACTATATAGCTGATGATGCGTTTACTAACGAGATAGGAGCGATGCTTGTCCTTGCATCATGCAGAACTGCAGAGTTCGGAGGGGCCCCCTACCGAATAATGTACACAGATCCAATTAACGGTGCGTTCAGACGAGGAGCGAGAGGATGGGGTAGCGCGCCACCCTTCTCACGCTTTATCCAGTCTCCCGAATCCAGTGTTTACCTCGAAGCCTCGGCTGATTTCTTCCTGAACTGGATCTACAGAGTGAACGACGATAGCAATCCTACTGTTGACGGCATTTCGCGTACGGCAGAGCAACCGCCAGCATTGGGCTGTGTTGCTGTTGACGACCAACCCGCAACATCGCCTCAAGTGGAATACTGGTCCGGCTTCTGGAACCGTACTCCGAACAATGATCAGCCCATCACTGCGGCACCCTACGACTGGGGATTGCCTGGTGAGGTTCGTTTCAGGCTGGTTGTAGAAATCATGCAATCAATATTTGCCCAACCGGAACACACTGGATGGTGAGGTTATGAGACGCTCTTTATACGCGGTATGCACCCTGTTCTTCGTTCTTCTCGCACTCATTACTGAACCTGCGACAGCAATGATGCAGGGTGACGGGCTAGCCCCAATCAAAGAACTGGACTGGAACTCTGATGGAACTCGCCTAGCGGTCAACCACATCGATGGCACAATTTCCATCTGGGATCAATCGGGAACAATGCTGTTTGAATTGGTGAGGATTTCCGGACTGGTCTCATCCATTGACTGGCATCCTACCAATCGCCTGGTGCTGGCGTCAAGCAGTTACGACGATACATACATTCAGTTGTGGAACGGTGATACAGGCAGCGCCGTTCAAAGGATCGAGACCCCGTACATGTCTGATGGTATCGACGTTATTCGCTGGAGTCAGAATGGAACCAGGCTCATAGTTGGTGGTATCGACAAGTATCAGGTGTGGAACAGTATAGACTGGACACCAGCCACCGGCATCTTGACAGGTTCAATGTGGGATATTATCTGGGACGGGGACGATATCGCACTGGTTTCTGGCTTAGGCGATATTGTACGAATCCAACTGGATCCACTGCTGCTTAGCAGGCAAGTCGCTCCTCCATGGCTGCCCCTGACTCAACTTAGCTGGCATCCGGATGGTACACGATTTGTGGGTACAGGACGGCTTGATCCCATCCTCAGCAGCTGGACTGCGGTTCCGCTCACCCAAACACAATCGGTCACGATCGAAGCTATAGCAAATGATGTGGTCTATGTCAGTGACAGCCAGGTTGCCATCGGACTGGATACAGGGGATGTTATTATCATGAATCCAGAAACCGGGGAAATACACGAACGATTCAGCTATGGAGGTAGAATCTTTGGCATTGCTTGGAATCCAGTCTATCGTATCCTGGCATCTGGAGGAAGTACCAGTTCAGATCCTATTCAGTCTGATGCGCAGTTTCACTTGAGTCAGCCTACATCTATCTTGCCGCCCACCGCCGCCCTCACCGGCATGATCACCCTGCCGAGCCGCACGTCCGGCACAGCCGCCTACGCCGTCCCGCTCAGCGTCAGACTGGCGGACAGCGGCGGCGCGCTGGTCAGCGAACACAGCCCGACCACCGACGTGAACGGCACTTTCACCCTGCAAGACCTGCCTCAGGGGACCTACGGCGTCTGGCTCAAGCATGACCAGAGCCTCGCCGTCATGCCGTCGGTGAACCT
>JABWBO010000104.1 GCA_013360465.1 Anaerolineae bacterium
CCGGAAACCTGACGGTTTCCTGCCCCTCTCCAATTGGAGAGGGGCGGTTGAGCGCAGCGAAACGGGGTGAGGTGAGCAGTTTGCAAACAGTCTCTCAGTCCTCAGCACTTCTCCTTACAATCCCAATGACTTCAGATAATCACGGTTGCGCTGGGCGCTCTCTTTGGGGGTCCCCATGCCCGGCAGCACATCCTGTTCGACCACGATCCAGCCATCATAGCCGATCTGCTTGAGCGCATCGCGCACCGCCGGAAAACGCACATCGCCCCTGCCCAGTTCGCAGAACACGCCGTGACCGACCGAGGTCGGACCATCCCACTCGTTTTCGCGCGACCGGCGGGCGACGTTCGGCTCGTGATCCTTGAAGTGGACGTGCCAGATGCGATCTTTGAACTGGTGTACGCCCTGCACCTCATCCCCGCCGGCAAAGCGCCAGTGCCCGGTGTCGAAGACCATGCCGAGGATATCGGGGTTGGTCATCTCCATCAGGCGCTGCGTTTCGGCAGGCGTTTCGATCCACGTGCCGACGTGATGATGGAACACCGTCCGCAAACCGGATTCATCCATGACCCGGCGGGCGACGTAATCGGCGCCTTTGGCAAACACCTTCCACTGCGCATCGCCCATGCCCATGTCCGGCGTGACTCGACCGGCATGCCTGGTGCGCATCGGGTCGGCATACGGATCGTTGCCCAGAACGATTAGATTGTTCGCCCCGCCGACCGCCGCCAGCAGTTTCGCCGTGCGCACGCAGTCGTCGGCGCTCTGCTGGTGCTGCGACGCATCGTGCAGTTTGACGCTCACCCACGAGGCGAGCAGGTCCAGCCTGCGCGACGCAAGCTCATGGGTCAGCGCCGCCGGATCGGTCGGCATGAAGCCCCAGTCGCCGAGTTCCGTACCGGCGTACCCGGTGGCGGTGATCTCGTTCAGCACGCGCACATAATCGTAGCGTTCGCCCTCGATGCCTTCGATCACGCCCCACGAGCAGGGCGCGTTGGCTACCTTCAACATGATGCAGATCTCCTAATATTGGACGGTTTCCCACCGTTCAGAGTCCCACGAGCGAATGATGGCGCTCTCCACCTGCGCGACATCATAGGCGGCTTTCAAGCCGGGTTCGCCCTGCTGTCCTGTCACGATGCCGTCCAGGAAGTTGTACATTTCGATGACCTTGAGATCGTCATAGCCGACATTGAGTCCCCATGCCGGATTGAAGCGATGATGGAACGGATGCGCTGGTCCGCTCAACAGCCGCAGATAGCCATCCTGCGCGGGATTGGCATCGTTGCGGCGCTGATAGTGCAGCACGTTCATCTCTTCCATGGTCCACTTCAGCGCCCCTTTCGTGCCATGAACCTCAAAGGACATGTCGCACTTCGCGCCGTTGATCACCCGGCAGGCTTCGAGGATGCCCTGGACGCCGCTCGCAAAACGGGCGATCACGCTGACGTAGTCCTCATTGGTCACATCGCCCTTCCGCTCGTTCCCGGTGGCGACATCATAGTGCGTGCCGACTCCCGGCTGCGGGATCGGGCGCTGTTTGATGAAGGTTTCACGGCTGGCGGTCAGTCTGCCGATGGGACCCGCCAGCATGTGCGCCATATCGATGACGTGCGACATGAGGTCGCCCAATGTTCCCAGTCCATGTTCGGCTTCGAAACGCCAGGACAGGAAGCCGTTTGGGTTCCCCGCGTAGCCGTTCAGGAAGCGCCCGTGATAATGCGTCAGCGTCCCCAGTTCGCCCGATTCGATCAACTGTCTGGCGTACTGTACCAGCGGCGCCCAGCGATAATTGTAGCCCACCCCGGTGATCACGCCGGCGTCGCGCGCCGCTTCGTAAGCGGCGATGGTCTGCTGTGGATCGCGCCCGACGGGCTTTTCGCACAGGACATGTTTGCCCGCCGCCGCCGCCGCGCGCACCATCTCGAGGTGCATCCCGTTCGGCGCGGTGATGTTGACCGCCTGCACCTCCGGGTGATCGATCACCGCCCGCCAATGGGCTGTGGACTGCTCAAAGCCGAAACGATCCTGTGAGCTTTTCGCGCGGTGTTCGACATCATCCGCGCAGATGACCAGACGCGGGCGAATACCGCTGTCGTAGAACCGGTCCTTGATCTGGTTGTAGCCCCGGCTGTGTACCTGCCCCATCCAGCCCATGCCAATGACACCAATGCCTATCGTGGTCATGAACGGCGCTCTCCTCTGAGCGTCTCTTTTGCGCGTCTGAGTACGTGTTCAGGTCATTCAAAAACCGGCTCGTGCGCGCCATAGGGACCGTTGATCGTCTGGTCCCAATCGATCACCGAGCCGGTCACCATCGAAGCCATGTCGCTGAGCAAATACGTCACCATCGGCGCGATGTCCTCCGGCAGCAGCAGCCGTTTGAAGGGGCGGGAGGCATCGGCGGCTTGCAGCCAGTCTTCCGGCATCCCGGTAGACATCTGGGTGACATGTTCGCCGGGGGTGTTCGTCCAGCCGATATTCAGCGCGTTGACGCGAATCTGATAGGGTTGGAGCTGATAGGCGGCGTTCTTGGTCAGCGCCGAGAGCGCCGCCTTCGACGACGAATACGCCATCAGGTCGGGCTGACCACCGTATGCCGACATGGTCTGAATGTTGACGATGCTGCCCTTGATGTCCTCGCGCCGCATGATGCGCACCGCGTCCTGCATCAGGATGAAGGGCGCGCGCACGTTCAGCGCAAACAGCCAGTCCCACAATTCGACGGTGGTCGTCTCCAGCGTTCCGCGTGTCGCATGGCCGGCGGAATTGACCAGTCCGTCGACGCGACCGAAGCGCGCATCGCACGCCCGCATCACCGCGCGGCAGTCTTCGGCGCTCGCCAAATCCGCTTTGACGAACAACGCCTGTGCGCCGATCTCCTCCAGCGACTTCACGACCGCCGCCCCTTTGTCTTCGCTCCGCCCGCAGATCACGATCCCCGCCGCGCCAAGATACGCCGCCCGCTGGGCGAAGGCTTCGCCCTGACCCTGTGTGCTGCCGGTGATCACCAGCACTTTGCCGTCGAGCCGTCCTTCGTTTGGCAAAGGTTGAAAACGTGCCTGCATCCTGAAGTCCCTCACTGTCATCGAAGAGCAGAGAACCGGCGCATCGCCGCTGCAAATCCTCTGGCACAGGGGCAAGCCGGTGGCTCGCCCGCTCAGCGAATCACGAAAGTGCGTCCCCACCCCTAAATCCCCTCCCCACTGCATGGAGAAGGGGCCTTCCTGACCCGTTATGCCACCTCTCTACTACGTGGAGAGGGGGTTGGGGGTGAGGATATTGAAATCGGTGATTCACTGACGCTCACTTCTGAACATCGCGCCGGGCGAATTCGTCCAGTTCGTGCTTGAGCGCGTCCAGTTCTTCCGAGCCGGACATGGCGCGCACCAGCACATCGCGGTCCAGCCCTTCTTTGTGCCATGCGCCGTAGATGCGTCCGCGCCTAAGGATGACGAAACGGTCGCCCACGACAAACGCATGATGTGGGTTATGCGAGATGAAGATGACGCCCAGTCCTCGGGCTTTCGCCTGAACCACATACTTGAGGACGACGCCCGCCTGCTTGACGCCCAGGGCAGCCGTCGGCTCGTCCAGGATGAGGACTTTGGCGCCGTGATAGACCGCCCGGGCGATTGCCAGCGATTGGCGTTCGCCGCCGGACATCGTGCCGACAGGCTGCTCCGGGTCACGGATGAAGATGCCCATCTTGCCCAGCTCCTCCTTCACCGTACGCTTGGCGAAGGCGATATCGTAACGCCGGAACGGTCCCCGACCGATCTCCGGTTCTGATCCCAGGAAGAAGTTGCGCCAGATCGACATCAGCGGGACCATCGCCAGGTCCTGATACACGGTGGCGATCCCGGCAGCCAGCGCTTCACGCGGGGAAGCAAATGAAGTGGGCTTTCCCTGAAACAGATACTCCCCTTCGGTTGGGCGGTGAAAGCCGGAGAGGATCTTGATCAGCGTCGATTTGCCTGCGCCGTTGTCGCCAAGCAGACAGGTCACTTCGCCGGCGTAGATTTCGGTCGAGATGCCGCGCAGCGCGATGACCGTGCCGAACTGCTTGGAGATGTGTTTGAGCTGGATGATCGGTTCGTTCATGAGGGGGTCTCCGGATGACTCCGCGCAGGCTCCGGCTCAGGCGGCGCTTTCGGCGTGTGAACTTCGGCGGCTTTCTTCTGCGTGTAGGTGTTGAGCAGCACCGCCACCAGCAGCATGATTCCCAGGAAACTGAAGAACCAATCGGTGTCCCAGCCGGCGAAGGTGATGCCGACGCGGGTGATGCCGAAGATCATCGCGCCGATGGACGCGCCGATGACCGAGCCATAGCCCCCGGTCAGGCGGCAGCCGCCGATCACCGCCGCGATGATGAACACAAATTCCTGCCCGACGCCCTGACTGGACAGCGCCGAGCGAAGCCGAAAGGCGGTCATCATCCCGACCAGCCAGGCGGCTCCGGCGGTGGTCATGAACAGACCGATTTTCACCGCCTTGACAGGGACGCCGCTCGCGCGGGCAGCATCCGGGTTGCCGCCCACCGCGAAGATCCAACTGCCCACTTTGGTGCGCAGCAGAATCCATGAGGCGATCAGCGCGATGACGATCCACCAGATCAGCGAGGTGCGGAACGTCGCCCCCGCGAACTGAAACTCGGTGTCAAAAAGAGTCCGGGCGAGTTCGAAGCCGGGGATCGTATCGATGCCGGCGACGCGCACCTGATTGGTGACCAGACGGGTGACGCCGACGTTGACGCCGCGAAAGACGAAGAAGGTCGCCAGGGTGATGATGAAGCTGGGCAGCTTCGTCTTCACCACCATGTAGCCGTTGACGAACCCGACCAGCATGGCGAAGGCGAAGGAGGTGACAATCGCCACCCACAGATTGATCCCCGCGTGTACCGCCAGCAGCCCGACGAGCAGCCCGGTCGTCCCGGTCATGACGCCGGAAGAAAGGTCAAATTCGCCGCCAATCATGAGCAAGCCAACCGCGACCGCCATGATCCCCAGGGTGGCAGCCGGATCAAGTACGCGGGAAAGACCGACAATATTCGGAAAAACATCGGGGCTGATCAGCGAGAAGAAAACGAATACGACTGCTGCGCCCACCAGCGCGCCGATTTCAGGACTGGCGACCACTTTGCGAAACAGCCCTACGCTTATGCGGCGGTCGTCGTCAGTTTTCGCAAGCATAATTCACCTAATTCCTACTGGGGGAGACAGCGTCGCTGACGCTGTCTCCCGGCTCATGACAGATGAAATGCTTAACGAGTACCGGCAGCCGACAGAGCAATCACCGAGGCGGCGTTGCTGGCATCCACGAAACCGGGTCCCGTCAGAACGGGCAGCCCACCGCCGACGGTGTTGGCGTTGACGTTGTACAGGTTCAGGAAGATGATCGGCAGGTAGCCCTGGAGGTACTGCTGCTGGTCGATAGCGAACGCCACCTGACCATCAACAATCGCCTGAAGGATGGTCGGGCTGAGATCGAAGGTCGCCAGCACCTGGCTGGAGCCTGCGGCGGCAATCGCGTCGCGCGCTGCCACGCCGACATCAGGGTTCAGCGTGATGATGGCGTCGATGCTGCTGTCCGCCGTCAGCTTGTCCTGAATGGTGCTGGTCGTGCCCGCGAGGTCGTTCACGCCGGTCGAAGCCACGTTAAAGCGATCCACCGTGCCGCTGAAGCTGTCGGCGACGCCGTCGCAGCGCTGTTCCAGACCGATGTTGCCCTCTTCATGGATCACGCACAGGACATGCGACACGCCCATGTCATTGAAGCGCAGCCCGGAACCCTGTCCAGCCACGAATTCCGTCTGACCCACATGGGTGATCGCGCCGAGTTCGCGGAACACATCGACGCCCGAATTCAGCGTCACGACGGGGATACCCGCTTCTACTGCATGCCCGACAGCGTCGCGCAGCGCATCCGGGTTGGCGAGAGAAACCGCCAGACCATCCACGCCTTGAGCGATGCAGTCTTCGATGAACTGCGCCTGCTGCACCGGATCAAGGCTTCCGACGGCGGTCAGGTCTGCGCCGACCTGAGCGGCTGCCGCCTGAGCGCCGGCTGTCGCCACGTTCCAGAACGAACCGGCAGGATCGCTGTGAATGACGTAGCAGAAGGAGAGACCATCCTGAGCCATCACCGCAGAGACGCTCAAGCCAAAGAAAGCCATTACCAGCAAGGAGAAAATGAGGATTCGGGTTTTCACTGTCAAACCTCCGTTGTAGTTAAGAAATCGGCTTCTGGGGCAGCAACCTGTAGGACAATCGCCAAACAATCACCTCCTCACCTCTGCATCACCATCGTTCGTCAAACACAGATCAGGCATTCCTTCTGATCTGGTCTCACGCAAAATCGGACTGGGAGCATCCCGGATGCGCTGCCTGCAACCCTTGCCGAAGCGCCTATCGCACACCGGTGCAGATCGCTTCGCCCCCAATGCCGGACCGCTTCATTATGACCGCGTTCGGCAGAATTCGGCTAGATCATCCCGGTTTCGACCTGCTGCCGGACCTTGCTCAGCAGCGCGCGGGCATCCAGGAGCGGGAGTTTCAGTCGGCTCTCTGTCCAAACGGCAGACAGGCTGGTATCGCTCGGAATCGGTATGCCTGTCATTTCGGGCTGAGGCGGAGCCGCGCCCTCGCGGACGGCGGAGGGATCATAGCCGAACACCTCGGCAACGAGCCGGGCGAACTCTATACGACCGATGCTTTCGCCGCCTGTGCAGTGAAAAATCCCCTGAAGATCGCTCGTCGCCAGCCGCATGATCTGCGCCGCCGACTCGCTCGCCAGCGAGGGCGTCGCGCGGACATTGATGGCGTCGCCCATCCATACCGTGAACACCCCGTCGCGGCGCAGCCCGGACAGCACGGCGGTGGTGAAGTGCCCGAAACCGGCATTCTGCGTCTGTTCCTCGTCGCGCCTCAGCCAGTGGATGCCGTTGACCCCCGCCACCCGCGCCACCGCGCCGTTCTGCGCGCGCTCGGCGATCACCCGCTCGCTCGCCACCTTCAGCACGCCGTAGTAGTTCACCGGGTTAGGCGGCGTGAATTCATCGGCGGATGCCTGCGTTCCGTCAAAAACCCAGTCGGTGGACACCATGATGATCTTGCAGCCGACTTCATTCGCCGCATCGGTCAGGTGATGCGTCGCTTCGACATAGGACCGCCACGCCAGCTTGCGGTCGCGATACATCAGCGGAAGATCGTTCAGGATGGCGCTGTGGACGATCACATCCGGTTGAAAGGCGCGCACAGCGCTGAGTACGGACTCGCGGCTGCCCATATCGATTGACCCATAGGCGAAGTCGATGGGCGACTCAGACCGCCAGGTGTTGACGGTGGTGAAGATTTCCGCGTCGTACTGTTCGCGCGCCACGCGGATGACGTTGCTGCCCAGAAAACCGGTCCCGCCGGTCAGAAATAGTCGCATGATCGGGTATTCCCTTCAGGTTGCTCGATCAGTCATAGGAACGAGCATCAGGCTAGGGTCTGTCTACAAACTGCTCACCTCACCCCGTTTCGCTGCGCTCAACCGCCCTCAGCAAATCAGGCTAGGGTCTGCAAACTGTTCACCTCACCCCGTTTCGCTGCGCTCAACCGCCCTCAGCAAATCAGGCTAGGGTCTGCAAACTGTTCACCTCACCCCGTTTCGCTGCGCTCAACCGCCCCTCTCCAATTGGAGAGGGGCAGGAAACCGTCAGGTTTCCGGGGTGAGGTTGTGTGAAAATCGGGTTTGCAGACACGCTCTAAAGTCTCTTTTCAACTCGACGGGCGAGCCGGCGGCTCATCCCTACGCCCCATTTCCCCGACGGACCGCCGAATGCATCCGAGATGCGGCTCAGGTCACCTCGCTCAGCTTCACGCGGCGCTTTTCGCGCAGCGATGTCGTCGCCGCGATCCCCATCACGAGGGGAATTCTGCCATCCAGACCGCTGATCGGCGTCGGGCTGTCGGTCTCGACCGCCTTGATGAAGTCGCGCATTTCATCCATGTAGGTCTGACGGTAGATGTCGAGAAAGGCGAAAAAAGGCTTGGCGGAAGACGACTGCTCGGCGCTGGAGACGACGACGCTGTTCGGGAACGTATTGTCGCACTTCGCCACGCCCTTGGAACCGAACACTTCCAGCCGTTGATCGTATCCGTAGACCGCCTCGCGGCTGTTGTCGATCACCGTGATCGCGCCGTTCTCGTGCTGCATGACGACCACCGCCGTATCGACATCCCCGGCGTCGGCGAAGGCGGGGTTGATCAGCACATTTCCCGTCGCCGAAACCTCGGTGACTTCGCTGCCCACCACATAGCGCGCCATATCGAAATCATGGATGGTCATATCCAGGAAGATGCCGCCGGAGACTCTGACGTACTCGAGGGGAGGCGGCGCAGAGTCGCGGCTGGTGATTCGGACGAGGTGCGGCTGCCCGACTTCGCCGCTGTGTACCAGTTCCTTGATGCGGCGGAAATTGGGATGATAGCGGCGGTTGAAGCCGACCATCAGTTTGACTCCGGCTTTCGCCACTGCTTCCAGCGCCGCGTCGATGCCCGCCAGATCAAGGGCGATTGGTTTTTCGCAGAAGATGTGCTTGCCGGCGCGCGCCGCATCGATGATCAGGCTGGCGTGCGAATCGGTGCTGGAACAGATGGCGACGGCTTGGATGCCGGTATCCTGAAGAAGCTCCTGGGTGCTGGAAGCCACGCGCGGGATGCGGTAGCGCGCCGCGCACGAATGCGCACTGTCCAGGCGGACATCCGTCACCGTGCTGAGATGTGCTTCAGGGATGTGTAAGGCGATAGTCTCAGCGTGAATTCTGCCGATCCTGCCCGTCCCGATCAAACCGATATTCAGCGTCATTCGTCCCACTCCATCTGATGCAACCGGTTGCACGCTCGCGCAAATGAAGGACCGGTCAGTGTTGCAGGCGCTTTGTGGAATCTCTTACGACGAGTTCGCAGTCCAGGATTTCGTTTTCGACTTTCTCCTCGTTCAGGATGCTCGCCAGCATTTCTACCGCCCTTCTGCCCATTTGCAGCTTCGGCTGTCGCACCGTCGTCAGCGCCGGTATGGCATATTGCGCTTCGTCAATATCGTCGAAGCCCACCACGCTCAGCGCGTCGGGCACAGGCACGCCCAGCCTCCGCAGCCCCGCCTGCAATCCGACGGCGATCCGGTCGTTATAGCAGAACGCCGCCGTCACCCCAGACTGCATGACCGACTCGGCGGAGGCAAATCCAATCTCAAAGTCTTGCAGCGTGGTTTCCCTCATCCGCAGCTCCGGCATCGGCTTCAACCCAGACTCCACCAGGACATCGCAGTAAGCGCGGTAGCGCTTTTCGCTGGATCGCGGTCGGTCGGTGCAGGCGATATAGCCGATCCGCTGATGTCCGATGTTCACAAGATGCTGCACCGCCAGCCGCGCCCCTTCGTAATCATCAATGCTCACCGAACGGAACGCGGCGTGTGCCACCTGTTCGTTGATCAGAATGACCGGCATTTCGATGCTCTGCTGGGCGCGCGAATAGATCGTCTTCATATGCGAAGAGCTGACGATGATGCCGTCCACCCGGCGGCGCTGAAACGACTGCATCACCGCATATTCCCGCTCGCGGTCATTGCGGGCGGTACTCAGAATCAGGCTGAACCCCAGCTCATATGCCGTCAGTTCGACACCCTCGATCACCTGCCAGATGAACGGGTTGGCGGAATGGGTGATCACCATCCCGATGGTGTTGGTCCGGTTGAGGCTCAAACTCTGCGCGACGTAGTTCGGGACATAACCGAGTTCCTGCGCCACACGCCAGACACGTTCGCGCGTAGCTTCGCTGATAAGAGCGCTGTTGCGCAGCGCGCGCGAGACTGTGGAACGAGACACCTGTGCCCGCCGCGCGACTTCATCAATCGTGACTGACATCAAAAGCCCAGCAATCCAAATCAACAGTCGATGCAACCGGTTGCATCTATCGTAGCAAACATACCACTTCTGTCAACAATGTGAAGCGCTTCACAACCTTACCTGCCCGTCTGGCGAACCGGCGGCTCGCCCCTACGGCATGTCGGCTGCAGGGGTGACGCCGACGGGTCACCCCTCTGTGGACTCCTGTCTAGACCCGACCTCAGGCGTAAATGGACGGGCGAAGCAGTTCCGGCACAGCCTGCGGCACACCCGCCTCAGAGGACTTGATGCAGGCATCGGCGACCACCATCGCCGCGTAGCCGTCCCAGGTGGAGGGACCGGAGGGACGTCCCTCCATCAGCGACTGCACCCATGCCTGCACTTCCAGGATATAGGCTGGGTCAAAGCGTATCAGCCAGTCGTCGTCAATCGTCTGAAATTCCCGACCTGCCAGCCGCATCATCGGCGCAGAGGCGCGCGCCGTCCGTGCCGCCCCCAGCGAGCCGGTCAGTTCCACATCGACCTGGTAGCCGAAGCCGGATTCCGTGTTCATCTCCAGCACGCCCAGGCTGCCATTCCTGAAGGTCAGCTGCGTCACCAGCAGGCGGCAGGTCTCCGGGCGCGCGGAATCCGAAACGACACGTCGCACATAGACCTGTTCCACCTCCTGCTGAAGCAGCCAGCGCGCAGAATGGATGTCATGGATGGCGGAGTTCACGATCACGTCGGCGGTCGTGCGCGGATGCGGGTCGGCATAACCGGTGTGCGTCCCCCGCATCATGAGCAGCTCGCCCAGATCGCCCCGTTCGGCAGCATCCTTCAGCGCGCGATGCGCCGGGTCATATTCCCGCATGAACGCCAGCATCAGCAGACGCCTGCCGTAAGCCACCTCCGCGTCGAGGACCTTTCTGGCATCTTCGAGCGTGGTCGCCAGCGGCTTCTCGCACAGCGTCGGCTTGCCGGCGGCGATGCAGCGCAGCGCCGTACTGGCATGGAACGAGTCGGGCGAGGCGATGACCACCGCCTCGACCTGTGGGTCCTCGATCAAGGCTCCGACATCCGTGTAGACCGCGCATCCAGGGATGAAGTTCACCGCGGCTTCAGCTCTTGTGCGATCCAGGTCCATGACGGCGACCACTTCCGCCGGGGTATAGCGATGCAGATTGCGGACATGGCGGCTTCCCATGCCACCCGTGCCGATAACACCCACTTTGACCATTTCTGCCTCTCTTCTACCGGGGATCATCCCCGGATTGGTGGCGAGCCGGTTTGATGGAGGAAGGATGTGCGCGAGACGCCATCCATCCCCTTGCGCAGTCTCGTAAGTCACGAGCGATTGTAGCGAATTCCACCAGACTCAAACACGGCAGTTCACCGGGTACTCGCTCTCCCCTGTAAGAGGTTGTGATGAATTCCTGCGGCATGCGTCCCCCTCACCCCAAGGCGAGCCTTGCTCGCACCCCTCTCCCACGCCCGCGGCACTGAGGGGACTTGGCTCCCCCTTCTCCCCGTTTCGGTGGGAGAAGGGGCTGGGGGGTTGAGGGGGGAAAGGTTCATACCACCCTCTAAGGCATTGGTTGAACTTCTTCGGCGTGGCTATAATCCTGGTGATCCTCGTTCGGTTCGACACGTGCCCCCCCACTGGCTGATGGGCATCGCGCAGGCGAACGGATCAAAAGGACTGCAATCATGTTATCATCCCGTGAGCGTGTCGCACGCGCGCTGAATCATCAGGAGTCGGATCGCGTCCCCCTCGACCTTGGCTCCGCCCCGGTCACCGGCATGCACGTCAGTTCGGTCTACCTGCTGCGCCAGGCGCTCGGACTGGACGCCCCCGGCGCGCCGGTCAAGGTGGTGGAACCGTATCAGATGTTGGGCGAGATCGCCCCCGATCTCCTTGAGCGCCTGGGGGTCGATACAGTCCCACTCAAGACAAGCCGTAACTTCTTCGGGTTTCGCGACAAGGGCTGGAAGCCCTGGACCTTCCATGACGGTACGCCGCTGCTGGTCCCGGAGGATTTCAATACCGATCCGGAGCCTTCCGGCGACATCCTGCAATACCCGGAGGGCGACAGGACCGCGCCGGCGAGCGCGAACATGCCTCAGGGCGGGTACTATTTCGACACCATCGTCCGCCAGGAAGCCATCGACGAGGACAACCTGAACCCGGAGGATAACCTGGAAGAATTCGGACCGATCTCTGACGAAGATCTCGCCTTCCTCGAAGCGCGGTCCAGGGTGCTGTACGAGGAGACCGACAAAGCCATCATCGGCGATTTCGGCGGAACCGCCTTCGGCGATATTGCGCTGGTCCCCGCGCCCTGGCTCAAGCACCCCAAAGGCATCCGCGATGTCACCGAGTGGTACGTGAGTACTGCCCTGCGCCAGGACTACATGCTTGCCGTGTTCGAGCGGCAGTGTGAGATCGCCCTGAAGAACCTGGAGAAGATCTACGCCGTCGTCGGCGACCGCATCACAGCCGCCTTCGTCAGCGGGACGGACTTCGGCACGCAGCGCGGACCGTTCATCTCCGTCCAGGCGTATCGCAAGCTCTTCAAACCGTTTCACATCATCGTGAACGATTGGATTCATCAGAACACACGCTGGAAGAGCTTCATCCATTCCTGCGGATCGGTCTACCAGCTTATCCCCGACTTCATCGAGGCGGGGTTTGACATCATCAACCCGGTGCAGACCGGCGCCGCCGAGATGGAACCGCAGCGCCTGAAGGATCAGTTTGGCGACCGGTTGGTGTTCTGGGGCGGCGGCATCGACACGCAGACGACCCTGCCCTTTGGCACGGCGGATCAAGTGCGCGCCGAAGTCCGCGCACGCCTGCGCATCTTCGGCAAAGGGGGAGGCTACGTCTTCAACACCATCCACAATGTCCAGGCGGGCGTGTCCATCGAGAAACTTCTGGCGCTTTACGAAACGGTCAATGAATACCGGCAGTATCCCATCAATGCCTGATCCCGCCGACGGTGACTACGCCTGTCTGGTGGTGGCAGAGCTTACGTCTTCCAGGATATCCATGTCTCAAGCGCGAGCGAGGTCGAAATCATGAAACTACGGGGTCTTTTCCTGCTGCTCCTGGCGCTGGCGATCAGCGGGGTCGATGCCCAATCGCCGACGGCGGATTCACCCCCGCGCATCATCGGCTATTTTCCGTCATGGGGCGTCTATGCACGCGCCTACATGGCGAACGACATCCCCGCGCACCATCTCACCCATCTCAACTACGCCTTCGCCAACTTTAACCCGCAGCGAGGCTGTATTCTGGGCGATCCATCTGCCGACACAACCATCCGTTATGTCGAACTGCCGCCGAACGCGCCCTATGCCGGCAATTTCGGCTACATCAACCTCGTCCTGAAGGCTCAGAACCCACAGCTGCAAACTCTGCTGTCCATCGGCGGTTGGAACTGGTCGGCGCTGTTCTCCGATGTCGCCGCTGAAGTCGAAACGCGCGAACGCTTCGCCGAAACCTGCACCGGGCTGATGCTCCAGTACGGTTTCGACGGTCTCGATATCGACTGGGAATACCCCGCCGGCGGCGGACATATGCTCAATGTGGAACGCCCCGAAGACCCGGAAAACTTCATCCTGCTGCTGGAAGCGCTCCGCCGCAAACTGGATGAACTGGGCGCGCAGAACGACCGCCATTTCCTGCTCACCATCGCCGCCAGCGCCGGTCGGGACAAATACGCACCGCTGGACTGGGCGCGCATCGAGCCGCTGCTCGATTTCATCAACGTCATGACCTACGACATGGCGGGCATCTATTCGGAACAGACCGGCTTCAACGCCCCGCTCTACGACTCCGCCGATCCGCCGCCGGAAGGGACCAGCACCGACACCGCGATCCAGGATTATCTTACCCTGGGCATCCCGGCGGATAAGCTGGTGATCGGCGTGCCCTTTTACGGGCGCGGTTGGGGCGGAGTCGGTCCAGAAAACAACGGACTGCATCAGCCGTTCACCGAAATCCCGGTCGGAACCTGGGAGGTGGGCAACTTCGAGTATCAGGACCTCGCAGAAAACTATGTGCCGCACTACCAGCGCTTCTGGGATGAACGCGCGCAGGTCCCCTGGCTCTACAGCGCCGAGACCGGCATCATGATCACCTACGATGACCCGGAGTCGATGCGCATCAAGGCGAATTACGTACTCGATAACGGACTGGGCGGCGTGATGTTCTGGGAGCTGAGCGGCGACGACGCTCAGGGATCGCTGCTGTCTGCGCTGTACGACACGCTGTATCCGGGCGGCTGACGCCCGGCAGAGGCGGCGCATCGCTCCGGGATATCCGGAGTCCGTGAGGTCGGCATCCATTCAACGGTCGAGCCGGCGGCTCGCCTCTACGGCATATCGGTCGCAAGGGCGTCCCGATGGGGTATCCGCCGGTCTTACCTCCCGGCGTAGAATTCCAGCGCCACCCGTGCGATCCGCGCCGCCTCTTCTGCATCCACACCAGGATGCACTGGCAGGTTGATGATCGCGCTGCTCAGCGCATCGGCATTCGGAGTCGGCGGCTGAACGTGCTGCGGCGCGAGCGCGTGAGTCATGGCTTGCAGCGATGGATACCAGCGGGTCGCCTCTGCGACGCCGCTCGCCCACAGATGTCTGAGCAGCATGTCACGGTCGGCGGCGGGGACGCGC
>JABWBO010000105.1 GCA_013360465.1 Anaerolineae bacterium
GGTGGGGGTGTATCCGTATGAGGTGGTGGCGGAGCTTTCGCCGAGCGGGCGGACGCCTCCGCCGCTGGTGACGGGGACGCTGGAGGTGCGGGGGGAGCGCTAAGTCTTCATAACAAACCCCTCTTCCCGTTTACATTGGGAGAGGGGTGAGGTTTTACTTAACCTGTCTTCTGCCAAGCCTCACGGCGCAAACTGGTCAAACCCGGGCAAACTGCTGCCCAGCGACGCCAGCGACACCAAACGCTCTTCATCGCGTTCCTCGATAATTGCGTCAATCTGATCATTCGACCAGCCCCACACCGGCGCAATCATTCTCAAAAACTGTCGTGCGCTCACCCGGTCGGCGACTTCCTTCGCATTTTTCGTCACCTCCGTATCGTTGCGCAGCTCCGCCGGCTGCCATCGACACGACCAGGTCGCGTTTACCGGCGTCGCAGCGGTGCCAAATTCTGCCTGCAGCCGCGCCGCCAACGACATAACGTCCTCCCACGAATTCCCCGCTTTCGTGTGGAACCCCCTGATTTTGCCCAGCAGCCCCGTCTCCAGCATCTTCAACGTCTCGCCCGATTTGTCGCCACCGAGAGCCCCCGTGAGGAGGGGGGTGCGGCTCACCGTGCAGATTTGGTCAATCGCGAATGTCGCCAGATTGATCATCTGCCCGATCTCGCCCTGCGGCAGCACGCCAACTTCCACGCGCTGTGCGGAGTCGATGCCGTCGCCTCCGATCTCCAAAAACATGCCCGGCGTCACCTTCCGGTTTTCCAGTTTTGCGCCGATCAGATACCGGATCTGGAAAGCTGTCAGCTCTCCGGTGGCAACCAGCGAATACAGCGCCCGATTCAACACATCTTGCAGCGGGATGATCTTCGATATTTCGCTGATGCCGTAGGGATTGCGCGTCCGCAACCGATTCACCAGCGGCACCAACGGCACTCCCAACGCCTCGCCGTCGCCGCCCACCCACTTGATCTGATCGATCAACTGCAATTGCCCCTCTGCACCGTCGGCGCGGTACTTGTTGATCTCGTCCGGCCAATACATATTGACCCGGCGGGCACTTCCTTCATGCCACACCTTCGCCGCCGCAAGCAGGTCGCGCTGCGCGCGGTCGTAGATCGGAATCAGTCCGCTGTCCCCGTCCCACGCGGGCTCGTGGGCAAGCACCGGCATTCCGTCGTCTTGCGGCTCAATCATGATGTACGTCGCACCGTCTCGGATCGCTGCCTGATGGGCATCCATCTGCAAACCATCAAACCGGTTACGCCTCAAAACTTCCGCGCTCCATCGAGTTTCATCGTCACGTGCACCGTCGATGCTGATCACGTTGAGTCGGTCTGCCATCGCGGCGACAACCATCTCGCAGTAATTTGCATTGAATTGATCAAGCGCCGTCCCGGAGATGCGTAGCATCTCCTTCATCGTGTCGGTCAGTTTCGCGCGATGATCACCCTCTTCGTACTGTCTAAAGAGAGCCACGTGTTCCCCGCGCAGCGTCATATCCGACACCCAGCTCTCCCCTACCAAATCCCCCAAAAACGCCCCGATCTGTTCAAGCATAATTCCATCCTTGTGTCGTCACTGTCTTCTTCTTGCCATCAATGCCCATGACCGCGTACCGAAGCGCATCCATCGCGTGATCGTTGGCTTTGACAGGTTCGTCTCTAACGCCGTGCCGATTCGTCGCCCACTGATACATCTCAAACTCAGCAATTGTGTTCGCCGCGTCTGACCCGATCACCAAGCGCGGACGCCCATCTGCCCCACGGCCCGCCAGCCGTGCCTTCACCTTTTCAAGCCCGGTCAGCACCGTATTGTCCGCCTCTTGTGCGGGCAATCCCGCTTGGCGAAACGCGCGAATATTGTCCGGGCTGGACGGGTCACAGAAAAAAGCACTGATTTCCCAGATCGCGCGTGTTTGGGCAGCGACAGTGACCCAATCGTCGATCCGGCGCTGGCGCTGATAATGCTCGTCCACCAGGTGCATCCCGCCGTCGCCATCGATGGCAAGGACCAGGATCACACCCGGATTCGCATATCCCCAGTCCACCCCCGCGACCGCGCGCCGTCGCTCGCCCAATTGCGCCGTCGTCACATGTCGCGTCCTGTCAAATTCTGGGTAGATCAAGCCCTCGAAGGCGACAAATTCCCCAAGCAGCTCTTGCCTGGCAAAATCCCCCACATATTCCTCTTCCCAGTCCGCCACGATCTCGGCATCCTGGAAAACATTTTCGCGCGTCGCTGCCCGGATCAGCCGAAAGCCCGGGCGCACATCCTGCACGTATCGCTGCCAGATATGATTCCGCCCACGCGGGGTCGTCGTCTGCCAGTCGTATCCCGCCCGCCCAAACTGGCGAATACGCCCGATCATGATCTTTCGGCTCTCTGCACTGCTCAGTGCCGCTTCGTCACCCCACCACCAAGATATTGATGGGCCGCGTAGATTCTCCGGCTCGTGGGTGGAGCGAAAAAGCACTTCGCTCCCGTTGCGCATCGTGGCGATCATGTCGCTTTTGTTGAATCGGGCGATATAGTCTCCGGCAAAGTCACGGAACGTGCGCACCGTCGCATCTTGCAGCATTTTGTATGTCGGGGCTGTCACAAAGCCTATGTTTGGGGTGGGGATGTCCGCAGCGCCCACTCGCCCATACGCCGCCCGCAGCGCCCGCAGCGCCCCGGCGATAGATTTTCCCGACCCGATCCCGGCGACGAACGCGACATGCCGCTCCGACGCAAAAATGAAATCTTCCTGTTTCGGATAAATTGCGGGCATGTCCGGCACCCGGTGTAGCAAGCGCCCCACCACCCGATCCGCGATCCTCCCACTCGTGGCAGAAGTCCGCTTCTCGAAAGCGACTGTCATACCCGCTTCTTCTTTCGCTTTGCATCAGCCGGTAGCGACGCCGGCTCGATCTCTCTTCGCAGCTGCATTTCTAATTCCGCCACCAGCTCGTCACCGGAAATGCCCGCCCGCGCCATCAGCGCAACGAGCTCCGGCGTCGCGTTGAGCGGGCTGCCATTTGCTCCGGTGATCTCCTGCCGGTTGCTCCATCGCGCCCTGCCCCGTGTAGGCATGTGAGTCACGACAAATCGAGACATTTCCAGATCGTTCTTTTCGACTGCCATCAATATATTGTCCACGGCGACGTCATACATCGTCTCGCGCGAAAGGTTCAGCTGCTCGTTGAGCTTGTAGAACGCAATCCAATCGTAGATCGTCTGGCGCGACACGTTGAAGCCTTCCGCCACATTCGAGACCACTCCTCCGGAGGCAATAAGCGCCGCGCGTAGCGTGGTCTTTGCGGGACGTTTTCGCGGGCGATCCGGCGTCGTGCGTTTGGACTTCGCGACCTGCGTCAAATACTGTCCACTCCCGGCCAATCTTCGGTACAGTACAAATTGACTACACGAAAAAACAAAACCCCACCACACGATACCGTGTCATGGGGTCCCCAACGCGCGTTATTTGCTTTTTGCGAGAAGGCGCGTTCTATGATCTCTTGGCTTCTACCCCTTGCTCTTCCACAAGATACTTCCAAATGATCCTCGAAACTTCTCAGCAAAAGTTCTCTGCCTTCGGAATTCGATAGCCCCTGCGGCAGCCCTTGCCGCCGACTCTTTCGAGCACCCCCTGCCTTGCGAGATAGGACATTTCGCGCCGCAACGTCTGCTCGGCACGGTACTCGTTGAGCCAGGACTGCACCGCGACGGGCAGCACCCCGCGCCCATCGCGGACGTCCCGCTGGCGGCGCTGCACGATGTGGACAATGGCAACGTACAGCGCCACTTTGCTGATAAGCTTCTCTCCAACATGGCGAAGAATGAGCTGATCCACGTCGCGCATCTGGCTAAAGCAGTCCTTTCAGCCAGGCGCGGAACCCCTGACGGTCGCGCACAGCAAAATCGTTGCAGTCGTCATACGGCTCGTCGACCTGCACCGGCATCACCCGCCGCGAAATCTCCAGCAGCCGCGCCACGCCGGCCACGCCGGCCGCATTCCGATCCAGCCTGGCATAGATCCGCTCGGCGAACAGCAGCTTCTGCATCCAATGCGAATCGAACTGCTTCACAGCCATGCCCAGCGCGACCGCGCGGATCCCGACCCGCTCCTGATTCACACTCAGCGCGTCGATCTCGCCCTCGACGATCATCACGATGCCCCGCGGGTCGATTTCGTCCACGCCGTAGAGCCCCGCCGCCACCCCGCCGGTGACGCCCAGATACTTCGGCTTGCCCGCCGCGCGCCGCACCTTCACCTGCCATAATTCGCCTTCTACCAACCATGGGATCACGATGCCGGCGGGCACGTGCATCCCGGCAACCGTCCGCCACTCGTCCGGCGCACCAGGCACATACCCCAGCATCGCCCCGCTGATCGTTGTCTCGTCGAGACCACGCTGCTCGGTCAAATACCGCCGCGCGCCCTTTCCACCCGGCCCCCACAGTTGATCGAAGGCATAGTTCGCCACGTCGTTGGCTGCGGCTTGCCATTCCTTTGGAGGCGGTGCCAGTTCCTTCGCAGTCGCCGGCGACTGCTCGCGCTTCGGCAGTTCGACCGCTGCACCATTCAGATACTCGAGCGCCTTGCTCAAGTACAGGTTGTGATACGCCTGCACCCAGGCGATAACGTCGCCGCTCCGCCCACATCCGTAACACTTCCATCCCACTGCCCACACTGTCAACGACGGCGATGAATCGTCATGGAACGGGCACTTGTATTGCCGATACGCTCCTCGCTGCCTCGCCGCCCCCAGGTCGCGCGCCACCACATCGCGACAGTCGAGATCAACCTTCAGCCGGTCGATCATCTCCTTCTGCGCCTTTTGCCGCACCTGCAGGTCCGCTGCGTGCATGACCATCACAGCAGCCTCCCCTGCACCGGCTTCATCTCGTCCTCCGCCCCAGCCCAGGTCACGGTCGTCGCCCAGTTGCCCGTCATCAGCGTGCGATACGCTTCCTCGCGTCGTGCGCCTGGCGGGATCACATGCATGATGCCAAGCAGCCTGAAAAGCTCCAGCTCGTCAGGCACGCTTATCTTCCGCCTGCCCGGGTACCAGTACCAGTATCCCTCCAAAGGTCCGTACGGAGCCTTTCGCGCCAGCAGCTGCTGCATCACGAACTGATTCGCCTGCCCCGTCCCCGTGCGCAGCCAGTAGATGTAGCCCCAGTTGTCGGCGTCGGCGAGGAATATCTCGATCCGCACGCCCCGGTACTCAAACCCGCGATACTTGTCTCCCCACCGGTTGCTTTGCTTGCCCGCCGCGCCGCCATAAAACGCCTTGCTGATCTCGCCCAGCAGCACCCACCGGTCAAGCCGCGCCAGCAAATCCGTGCGCCGCTTCGGCAGCGCCACGATCTCGACGTCGTTGACCATATCCCGTCCCCGGCGCAGACTCCCCGCCGGCTCAATCTGCACGCACAGATCGCGCAGGTCCTCGATCACCTCATTCACCCGACGCGTTGCCAGATGCGCCGGAATTGCCTGCTTGGTCTCGCTCATGCTTTCATATACCCCTTCCGCCCACTTGTATCTACTTCCATGATCAAGCCCGCTTCCTTCAGCGCATCGATGGCAGCATACGCATCGACCCGTCGGCGGATGCGCGCGCCGCGCATAATTTCCAGTGCGCTCGGCGGGCGCGTGTGCGCCAACCGCAAAAAGTCCAGCACCAGATCCTCGTTTTTCTGATCCCCGCTGCGATTCAAATCCGACAGCAGGCGATGAGCGCTCCCGCGCCATTTCTCCACGATCTCTTGCGCCCGCGCCCAGTGCCGCAGGTCGATCACCCGCTCGCCGCCGTCCATCGCCTGGTCGATCAGCATCAGCGACATCGCCACCTTCAGCGCCATGATCGGCAGCCGACCATACACGCCCGTCAGACGCTCATCGATGCCGCCGCTCGGTCCCGTGAAATCGTGCAGCGCGTCGGCGTACACGTTGAATCGCTCCAGCGCCGCATCGCTGATCTGCACTCGCACCGTCCGCAGATTCGCCACCGTCGTGCCATCCAGCACCGACGCCTGTTCTGGCTCTGGCAGCCCGTCATACAACGCGCGCAGCGCCTTGATCAGCGCCCCCGGCGGCTCGTGCTGCGCGCCGGCGCGCTGGGCATGCGTTCGTCGCACTATCGCCGAGGTCGGCGTCAACAATGCGAATCGGGGCAGCAGCCCGTCTTCCCATTCCGCATCCCCAAAGATCGCCCCCAACCGCGCCGGCGTCGTCGCGAACAGCAGGGACAATCCAGGATTTCGCACAATCAACCGCCCCTGAGTCTTAAATTCTTGCTCGACCACCGGCGGACTGTCGTACATCTCCATCAGCACCTCCGGAAGGCCCTCCATATACTTCTTGGCGAACAGCTTGCTCACCTCGTCGCTGATGAATCCGCGTTGCCCGGCGAAATGCGCTCCGGCAATCTCCGCTGCCTGAACGTCCGGCGTGAGACGGTCGAAATTGACAGGCTGTTCTCCCGCCAGCCGCGCCATCAGCATCTCAGGCGTCGCCTGCGCCGCCAGCATCAAATGCGGAGTAGTCCGCCGCGCGATCATTTCCACAGCCCTCAACCCCGTTGATTTGCGCCAGTACGTCGTGCCAGCGCACCACAGCACATAGATTGGGTTGTAGATCAGTCCGAAATCGAGCTCCAGCACAGCGCGCCGCGCCGTCGCCAGCGACAGCAGCCATAGCCCCCCCGCTTCGAGGAACAGGTCGTCAGTCATCGCCGCCCGTCCTTTTGCCCACGTCATGAAGTCGTCCAGCCACCGTCCCGCTGGCTTTCCAGCAGTACGCGCCATGACGACCCCTTTCGGTAGTCGCGGCACATACTGATCGTGATTCACAGCGTTTGGTGCCGCGCTCTTAGGGTCGACCGCAAACACCTGCTGAATAAACGGCGTCCCAAACCATTTGCGCGCCTGCTCGATGTCGCCGGCGTCCGGTGTCCGCCCCACCCAGTTCTGAATCATCATGTGGACCAAAGGTGAAACGCCAAGCAGATCTACCTGTGGCAGCCCCTGAAGCGCCCTCGCCAACGCATAAGCATCTGTCTCCGACAAATTCATCACATCTCCTTCAACTGCCCGGAAGCCTCCGCCGCCGGGCAGACAATCATTCGGTCATCATTCGTGATGCTGGCGCTTTTCCTGCTGGCGCGCCCGTTCCTTGCTGTTATGGCATTCGCGGCAGTATCCGCGCAGCCGCCCGCTCGAAGTTCGATGCAGCGGACGCTCCCTGCAGCACGGGCAAATCGCGCCCGCGCGCCGCGCAGCCTTCATCTTTTGGTACTTCCGCACACTCTCACGCCGGCATTCCGTGCACCACACCCCCCGCGAATGAGGGAACTGCTCCTTAGCGCGCGACTTGCAGCGCGGACACAAAGCCTCTCTCCCCCCCATACCACGGGGCGGCTTCGAATACGCGCGCAGCGCCCTCTGTCCCACGCCCGTGATCGAGAAGCAAACCTCATCTCTTCCAGGCGACGAGAAGATGAACCCGTGTCGTTCCAACGCCTTCAATGTTGTGCCAAAATACGGAATGGAAACGTCGGCAACAGTGACGAACGGAAACTCTTTCACCCTGCACTCTTCGAACCACCTCAGCACGACGAACATCCGCCATGTCACCGTCGGATACCCTGTCAGCCGCCGGCAGCTTTTCCACGGCACCTCGCTCACTGCTTCCGCTCCTTCGCGAATTCCTCCCCCGTCGCCAGCAGATGTTCAAGGAGCTCAGTCACGCGCCCTTTGTGCCCATCCAGCGCCCTGTGGATCAGTGCCTGACGCTGCTCCAGCAGCCCGCCCCACCACCCCACCTGCTGCCCACCCATCGTCAGCCATGCGCGAATGTCGTTGCGCGACATCGTCAGCAGCTCCGTCATCTGCCCCTTGAGCTGAGGATCCTTCGTCGACGACTTGACGAACCGCAGCACCGCCGCCACGTCTGCCCACGCATCGTCGTCGGCGATCGGAACTGTGCTCTCGATCACCGGCGGTCGCAGGTCTTCTTCAATCCCCTTGAGCGCCGTCCGGGTCTCATTCTCCCAGTCGTCGTCGGGATCGGTGCGCGCGCCACTGTCCTTGTATTCATCCTCCGACGTCTGAATGCGACCAGTCACGCCAACCCTGCTCTTCGGCGGCGACGTCTTTGGCTGCCCATACAGCCCCAGGCGCTCGCCGATCGACGTGCGCGGCGGGGAATCGGCGGGCGCTGGTGGGGTTTCGTAAGCCCCAGATTCCGACGATAGGCTTACGGCCGTAAGCCTATCGCCATCCGATTCGCCAGCATCTTCCCGTGAGCCAGTGTTGGCAGAAGCCGCATACTCGCGGATCTGGAACTCGCTCCAATCCTGCTCGTCGGCTTTCACCCACAGCCCATCAGGGATGCTCAGCAGCGCCCGGTATTGGCTGATCTGGTCCTTCGACTTCAGTCCGGTTACCTGCAGCACGCGCTCGCCCATCCCACGCTTGATGCGGTAGATTTGTCCGTTGGACACCTGGGCATAGAAGCGCCGATCAGCCGCGCCGGGCAGTACCAGCGTCTCATAGGCGTCGAAGACGATGCCGTCATCATGCTCATACATGTCCATGATCAGCAGCGCGAGCTGCCTGGCCATGCCAATAGCATTGAGCGGGGACCGCGCGCCATTCTCCGCCGCCTGCGCCCACACGTCGATTTCCTGCTTCTGGAACGCCGGAATCCGCGAGTACTCTCCGAGTCCCGCCAGGTGCAGCAGCCAGTACGCCAGCCAGCGCCGCTCGCCGCTTTCAATCGTTCCGCCCCGCGTGACGCGGATCGGGTTCTCCAGCCCATCTTTGTAAATCGTCGCCGCCAGGCTGACGGTCATCATAAATGCATCGTCATTCGCCTGGTCGCGCTCCGCCGCCCCCAAAATCATCTCCGGCACGTTGAGTGCTTGCCCCAGTTTGCGCTCGACCAACTCCTGCCATATGCGTAGCACGCGCGGAAGCGCCCCCGGGTTGCCGTCCCACATGCGCCGCACCTCCGCGGGCAGCACCCGCCGTGGCTGCCGTGGATCAGGCTGGATGCGGTCGATCTCGATCGCCCGCGCCACCATCTTCTTTGAGTCCGGCAAATCGCTCGCCGTCTCCCCATAGGTGGCGACGTCCACATCCGCCACGGTTAGCCGTCCGAACGGATTGCCCTTGCCCTCTTCGTACTTACGCGGCGGCGTCATGCTGTCTCCCTGTTTTCATGCTCGCCAGGACGCGGTCGATCAGCCCCCAGCAGTGATAGGTCGCGCTGTGTTCCGGCGAATATGCATACAACGTCTGCCGGGCGAATCCAGCATCTCGCCAGATCGTCGCCATCGGAATGCCTGGCCAGATCAGGTCGCCCAGATGCTCCTCCATCACGCTCTTTCCATATTTATGAGCGCGCGTTTCCGTCACCATCGTCGGCTGCACGCCGAGCAGGCGCAGCGGCTCCATGCCCTGCCCCACCCGCTGCCGGTTCTGCCCATGGACGCGCAGCTGGGTCTTAGCCAGCCCATCCATGCTCAGCATCTCCGCTTGTGTGGGGAAGATCACATAGTCGCTGGCGATGTAGATCATCGCGTGCAGGAGGGAAGGGGTGGGCGATGTGTCGATCACCACGTAATCGACATACCCGCGCAGCTCCTCCAGCGACTCGCGCAGATACTCGACATCGTCCGACATCGAGCTCATGATTGACCGAGTCTCGACGTTGCCAGGCAGCAGCAGCAGTTGCCCATCTCCGACTTCAATATCCCCGGCCCATGCATCCCTCTCCGGCACGCGGATCACATCACGCGCGTCGGCATCGCGCACTAGCATGTCGTACAACCCCGGCTGCTCCTTGATCTGGAGCTGATGCGTGCTGTGCGCCTGCGGATCCGCGTCAACCAGCAGCACGCGATTCTCGCGCAGCGCTAGCCCCGCGGAGGTGTGGATGGCAAGGGTGGTTTTACCCACCCCGCCCTTCTCGTTGCAGAACATGATCGTCTTCATCTCAGCTCCCCACACTGCGGAGATACCGCCGCTCGGTAGCGCCCTCGTCATCGTCCTCGCTCTTCATCGCTTCAACCGCCGCCACTTCCTCGGACGGCTCCGGACAACCGGTCGAGACGAAGTCTGTATCGTCCGCCGCAGTCCTGATCTCGTCGTCGATCACCATCCGAATCGCCTCAACCGGCATCCGCGTGTTTAACTCGACGCGCAGCTGCGCCCCTTCCTCGGCGGCAAAACCCCATACCGCCACATCGTCGAGGTCAAACCGCACGGGGGTCTTCACCACGCCAAAGACATTGACATATGCCCGCTCGGTCATGACGCTCGGCAGATCCGTCACCGACGTCGCTGTGAACCGCTGCCACACCGGGTAATGCCCCGCTGCGAATCGCAGCTCGATCTCGCGAGTCTGCTCGAATATCGACACCCACCCGTCGACCGGCTGGTCCTGCAGCGTGAAGCCGGCTTCATACCCGTTGTCGTCACGCCAACTCACCCGGTAGTACGTCAGCTCGTACCCAGCCGTCCACACCCACTCCGGATCGCATGCCGCCGCCGCTTCGACGACTTCCGCCAAACGCTCGGAAATCGCGTGCTGTTCGCGTACCGCCTCCGCCTGCTCGTGTTCCCGCTGCTGCCACTGTTCAGCCATCAGCACCTGCTGCCCAAGCCACACCAGCGCAGCATCGACGTTGACCCAATAATGCTTGAAGTTGCCGTCCCGGGGCAGCTTGCGCCAGAACACGACCTTCGACGCCTCGAAAATGCCGGCATTCTCAATGCCGACCTCGAACGCAACCCCGTCGACCGCGAAGATTCCATGCTTGTTGTTCGGAACCACGATCCCCAGCGCGTCAAAGAAATCGCCCAGCTTCTCGCGCAGGGTCGCCGTCAGGTCGGCGATCAGGTTGGCAGTTTCCTTCTCCAGCTCCGCCGAAACTCTTGCCCGTGCCGCTGCTTCCTTCGCGTTGTGCGCTTCAAGCGCTGCTATCGCCTTCTCACGCAGATTGCTCATGTCCCACCATGCCCTTCATGTCCTGGTACAAAGTCGCACACTCGCTGATAAAACCGGTGATGCGCTGACGAAGTTCCTCGCCGCCGGCGTCACACTTCATCAACGCATCGCTGTAGAGCAGATCGAAGAAGATCAGGATGTCGTCGTGATGCAGCTCGGGATACCAGCGCTGAATATCACACCCGATGCACTCGCTCACGACCTGGAATTCCCGCTCAATGTCGCTGCGCACGTCGGCGACTACACTCGCAACGACCGGATGCGCCGTGTCGCTGTTCGCGAAGGCTTCCAGCAGCCTACCCATTTCATCAAAAACCGACTGGCTCATGGCGACTGCCTGATCGCGCTGCCTGCCGATCATCGTCGCCATCTCCTGCGCCGCAGCCGCCAGGTCGATTGCCACCTGCCCGCGCTCCGCTAGGGTCAGCAGTCCCGGCTCCATCGTATTCCAGACGACGGCGATGGCGTCAGCGCGCTCAACTGCGCCCTGGGCTTCAGCCGTCCTCAGCAGGTCGACGACAGCCAACCGCATCTCCTCAACTGTCGCCAAGGGAGCAATCGCCCCTGCAATCGCCGCAGCCGCGTCCTGAATCTCGATCATGGCTTGTCCCTTCCGAGAAGACGTTTTCTAGGAACTCTCGCACGACGACTGTGCCGATTCGGCAAGGCGTTCCCACCATTCCGCCGCCCATCCCGCCTCCACTGCCATGCACGTGAATTGCAGCAGCAGCGCCAGCCGCGCAATCGGGGCGCTCGCCCCGTGCGCAATCATCGTGTTGTACGTCGTCTGCATGTCCGGCTGGGTTAGCGCCAGCTCCAGCGCTCTTTCTGCTCTGCTGGTCAGGCGAAAGGTCTGCCGATCTTCGGTGTTGATCAGTACACGTCGCTCTTCCAGCAGCGCCAGCGCCACATGCAGCCGCTTGTCAATGTCCGCGCTCATCCATGCCGTCTTTCCGCCTCGTGCCACCGGCTGATGAACGTCTTGATGAAGCCGCTCAGTTCTCCCAGCAGGACCATTCGACTGCCATCGTCAATAAGCATGGCGTCGTTCCCGGTCAGGATGCGCCACAGCTCGTAGGCATCGTCCTGCGAAACCTGGACCTCGGCATCGACCAGCAGCCCCTCGACAAATTCGTCTGCCCGGTTGTCGTAGTCGTACTCGGCGATCCCGTCCAGTACCATTTCCTCGACCGTTTCCACCAGCTGCCCGACGTCGTCATCGTCGACATTCATGCTCCGAATTGAGCGCAGCTTGTCTTCTAGCGCAGCCAGCGCCGCGTTTCGCTGCTGGCTCAACGCTTCTGTCATCTCTCTCGCCGACACCGCCAGGTCGATCGCGCGCTGCCCCTGATCCGCCAGCGCCCCCACGTACTCGTCGATCGACCCCCACGTTTCGCTGATAGCCAGCGCCCGCTCAGCGTTGCCAACATCCTCGGCGTCCTGATACAGCGCTCCCAGCGCCTCCCCAATCCGCTCCATCGTCGTGATCGGGTCGCCCGTCTCCGCCACCACTTGCGCCAAGATCGCCAGCTTCATCGTCGTTTCCATGATGTCCCCTTCCTTACTAAATCACACCCTCGTCCGCCACACACATCAACACGAACATCCGCGCGACCACGTCGTCAAATCCGCGAGCGCGCAGCGCTTCGTATTCCGCCCACATTTGGTAGTTGTCCCGCAGGGCGGCATTGATCAGCGCCTGTCCCCGCTCTGTGATGACATGCCGCTCCGTCCCCACCGCCGCCACCAGGTCGAATTCCGCCAGGTAGCTCCGGATCGTCTCGTCCATCACACATTCACCTTCCGAGGCAAGCGCATCAGCAGCCCCTGCCAGGTCCGTCCGTTTCGCGCCTGTTGGCGACTGAAAAAAACGTCCATCCCCAGCCCGCGCGCCTCGCGATTCCCGATCTGCGCGATCTCCTCGTGGGTGTACATGCCGCTACGCAGCGCCTCGGTATATCCGACTTCCGTCACCGGCTTTCGAGCGATCACGCCCGTCACGACCCGCCGTGGCGGAAGCTCCTCCCCCGGCAGCGCAACTGTCACCCGCTCCGCCTCAGCCTCTGGCTCGGCGCGCGCATCGAGATCGTTCAGCACAGCCTCTACCTGCTTCATCAGCGAATCGCCCTCGATCGAGCGTTCCAGCGTCACGATCCGCATGTACTCCACCTTCCCGCTGCCGTGGTTGAACGTCGCCTGGATCGACATTTCGATCCTTCGCCAGCCATCATTGAGCCTCTCGCTCAACTCCGCATCGGCGGCGCGCACCATTTCCGGCGCACCGACCGGCAGCGGTTGCAGCAGTGTCAGTACCTCGACTTTCTCACTCATGAACTCAACCTTTCTCTTACGGAAGTATCAACATTTCGCGCGTTCGTCTTCGGTCACATACTCGTTATCCAACATCGCACTCGCTACCCTTGGAAATGGGCGGCAATTTTTGAGATAGGACCCCGATTCATGAACAGTCAGGACGCCAGCCTCAAGCAGGTCATCAACCTCTTTTTGGGTGCTCAGCAAAACGCCGAGACTCGGCGCACTTACCAGAAGACTCTCCACCTGATGCGAGACCATCTCGGTCCCGCCCGCCTTCTGACCAGCATCACCCCTCAGATGCTGGTCGAATTTTTCAATACGGTGATCTACCCTCGCGACCTCGCCCCTGCGACCGTCCAGAAGCACATCAAAACCATCAAGACCTTCTTCAACTGGTCGGTGAACCTCGACATACTGTCAAAGTCGCCCGCCCGTGCCATCAAGGGCAAGAAACTTCCCCCGGCAATTGACCGCAGCAAGGCGATGCAGGACTCGGAATTGGCTGCACTCCTCGACGCTGTCACGCACAAGCCTCGCGACTACGCCCTCATCCTCTGGCTGGCCGATACCGGCGCTCGCCGCGGGGGAGCCGCTGGGCTGATGCTGGCAGACGTCGACTTCATGCAAAATCGCGCCAGGGTGACTGAAAAGGGTGGGGTCGAAAGAACAGTTGCGTTTGGGGAAGATTGTGCCAGGGCTATTCGCTACTGGTTGGGCTACCGCTCCATGCGGACGAAGCGCCTAAAAGGCACCTACGTCTTCAGCCAGGATGGTGGCCCGATGAGAGCCGAGAACGTCTCGCTCGTGATTCGTCGCGCCGCGAAGCTTGCCGGAACCCGTGTTCTGTCAAGCCACACCCTTCGCCACCGCAAAGGGCACGATCTCGCAGACGCCCACGTGGCGCCGTCCATTGCGGCGACGGCTCTGGGTCACTCCGACCCGATGATCACGCTAAGATACTACTATCCAGCTGACTGGGATACTGCGGAGAAAGAGCTGCGCCAGTTAATGACCGACCCGCGCAAGCTCGCCAATAGCGCCAAAATCAGCCGATTCGGATAGTCATCCCCCATATGGCACTGTGGGGAACTCCCTAACACGTTCAACGTTGATTCGGGTACAAGAGGTCCCCGGTTCAAATCCGGGCTCCCCGAC
>JABWBO010000106.1 GCA_013360465.1 Anaerolineae bacterium
CCAGCCAGCGCGCTGGCACGCGGAAGAGGTTGAAGCCCGGCAGCCCGGCGAGCGCCAGATAGAGCGGGTTATACAGCCCATAGGCGAGCGCCAGCCCGACCGCCGCCAGGATGATCCAGCACAGCAGCGGACGGCGGCGGGGGACAGCCGCCGCCTGCGCCGCCGCTGTGCTGCCGGCGCGCGGGAGAAGCCCGATCCAGGCGAGCGCCAGCATGACGATGCCCGGATAGGCGATGTATTCGCTGAAGATCATGCGGTCGAAGCTGGGCAGCAGCCCGCGCCCGGTCACGAACGGGCTGAAGGAGAACGCCGTCGCCTGGTTGACGTTGAAGCCGCCGCTGCGATTCGACAGGCTGGAGAGTTCCAACGTGGGGATGAGCTGCGGCAGCGCCAGCAGCACCGCCCCAACCCCGGCGCACGCCAGAGTCAGCAGCCCGCGCGCCGGTCGGGTGCAGAGCGCGTAGAGCGCCAGCGCGACTCCGCTGATGAACACCGTCTGGGTATGCCCGCTGAAGATTTGCAGCGCCCACGCCATCGCCAGCAGGGGGAAAGCGAACCTCACCCCCGCTCGCTGCGCTCGTCTCCCCCTCTCCATGTAATGGAGAAGGGGTCGGGGGGTGAGGTCTGTCCGGTCGAAGAGGAAGAGCAGCCAGGGCAGCCATGCCAGCCCTTGCAGCTGATTGATCTGCTCGACGTGCGCGCCCAGATGCCCGCCCAGGGCGAAACCCGCCGCCCCGATCAGCGCCCCCACCCTGCCCACACCGAGCGTCCGCCGCGCCAGGACATAAACGCCGAGCGCCGCCCAGAAGACGTGGGCGATGGCGCTGACCCGCACCGCATCCGGCGGGTCGAGCGGGGCGACCAGCCAGTTCGGCGGGTAGAAGGCTCCGATCTGCGGGTTCGCCAGCAGCGGCGCGCCCATGAACAGGTCGGGCGTCCACAGGGGCAGCCTGCCCGCGCGCAGCGCCTCGGCGCGCACCGCCCAGTAGGGATAGTGGTAGCTGAAGGTATCGCCGCGCGCCATGATCCAGTCGGTGAAGGCGAGGCGGTTGAAGACGACCAGGGTGAGCGCCAGCAGGGCGAAGACGGGCAGCAGACGACGGGTCAAGATAGACGGCTCTGAGGGAGGAGAAGGCGGGGATCAAACTTCAGGGGCGCGCATGACGGCGCCCCTGAAACGAGTGTATTCGCAAGATCGCAGACGAGACGAGCGCCCACGACGCCCGCCTCGTCGCTATCCCCGCGGCTGATCATCCTGCGCCGGCGGGATGAAGTGTTCCTCGTGATGCAGCTTCTCTGTTGAAACCAGCAGCACCATCGCTGCGACGGTAAGCAGGGCGACGGCGACGATGATCCAACCAGCCAGGGTATCCATGTGGCACAGCCTTTCCACTTCATTCTCGTTGGGCGAAGATGCGTCCATTTTAGCATCTGCCGGGAAAAGTCAACACATCCGCCCGTCAATTCACGGCGTCAGGTACAGGTTCACCCACGCCGGACGCGCCGGGTTCGTCCCGGCGGTGAGCTGGTCGCG
Organism: Anaerolineae bacterium; assembly: GCA_013360465.1. Classification (GTDB taxonomy): domain Bacteria; phylum Chloroflexota; class Anaerolineae; order Aggregatilineales; family Phototrophicaceae; genus Flexifilum. Next base: position 1,535 of record JABWBO010000106.1, read on the forward strand.
CCACGCCGAATCGGTGAGCGGCTGCCCGGTGGTGTTGACCCACTCGTAGTAGCTGTAGACGCCGCCGCGCACCAGCTGCAAGCCTTCCGGGCGGTCGCTGACCACGTAAATGTCATCGACCAGCCCCGCCGCCACCTGCAAATAGCCGGCAGGGCTGGTGGCGGTGATGGCAGTCAGGGCGGCATTGCGCGGCGGGTTGCCGTCGTACTGCATCAGATTGGTGCGCACATGCCCGTACGCCCCTCGGAAGTACTCCTGGAAGTACAGCAGGATCTCCTCGGGGATCGGCTCCCCGGCGATCTCGCGCCGCGCCACCTCCGCCGCCATCGCCGAAAGCGCCGCCTGGGCGCGCGCCCCGCTGACGACCATCGCCATGAGCCTCTGGTCGAAACCGCGCGCCTCCAAGCCGTTCGCCAGCAGATTGCAGAGGATGGCGATGCGGGCGAAGACCAGCGGGTTATGCTCCACCGTCGTGTGGGTGGTCAGGCGCACGGTCTCGCCGCCGCCGCCCAGTCCGCCGGGCAGCAGCACATAGGCGGCGGTGGCGTTCTTCAGCGCCGCCCAGCTCGCCAGCATGGTGGTCAGTTCGCGGTGCTTCCAGGCGTCGGTGCGCATCAGCGGCGGCTCCAGCGCCGGATCATGGACCAGGAGCGGCTGAAGCGTCCACAGCCAACCGCCATAAGCGTTCTCCATCCAGCTTTCCGGGGTGATTCCGCTGGTCTGCCGGCGCAGCGCCGAAAGCGCCGGGACGTATTCAGGAAACGCCGCCGCGCCCATCGCTTCGACCAGCGCGTAGGCGGCATCCGAACCGAGCGCCGCCGCCAGATCGAGACCGACCGGCAGGGCTCGCCCCGGTACGTCGGGGTCCATGAGCCGCTGGAAGTATTCGGCGTCGAGCGTGTAGCGCCCGCCGAACAGCCGGAAGCCGCGCCCGGCGTCGCGCATCGCCTCGGCGGAGGTGCCGCCGCCGAGCAGCAGGCTGTTGATGCGCGGCGGCGGCAGGTCGCGGGCGGCAGCGCGGAAAGCTTCCAGGATGGCGTCGTCCGCCAGCGCTGCCGGCGGCAGGTCGCTCCCGTAGAGGGTATGGGCGATGGGCAGCAGATCGGTCGGGCGCAGGTTGTCCGAAGGTCCGATCAGGAATTCGATGGTGTCGTTGAAATCCGTCCAGGCGTTCAGCCCCTCCTCGCTGGTCGCCATCGCCCGCAGGACGAGCAGCCCGGCGCGCGTGTCGGCGGCGCTGTCCAGACGGAAGGTGATGCGCCCCATCCAGGTGATGGCGCGGAAATAGCTGGCGAGCAGCGCGTCGTTCTCGTAGTGGCTGCGCGGGCTGTATAAGCCGAAGTCCTCGTCGTAGTTTTCCAGGAAGGGGATCGGCACAACGCCTTCGCCCTGCCGGGCGGCGGCGGCGATGGGTTCCGCCAGGGCGATCAGCGCCGGGTCGGCGTCGATCAGCGTTTCGGAAGCGAAGACGGTGATGAACTCCCGGTACAGCTCGGCGGACTCGGTGCCGGCTTCGCCCAGCGCGGCTTCGCCGTCTGCCAGCAGAAGCAGCAGGACGGCATAGTAGACGGCGGCATCCCGCGCAGCAGATTCCAGCGGCGTGCCTCTGGCGGCGGCGTGCTGCGCCTGCGCCTGCACGAAGCCCTGGGCGGCGATGGTGGTCAGCTGGTTATAGAAGACGCCGGTCTCCAGGTACATGAGCGCGTAGCGATAGATCATGTACAGGTTTTCCAGCATCATGTCGGTGGTGATGAAGTCGGAACGCCCGGTGCTGCGCTCCAGCCAAAGCGATCCTTCATGCCAGGAGCGCCCGGCGGGCACGACGACGAAGCCGTTGCGCGAGAGGGTCTGAAGCTGCGCCGACGACAGCCCGGCATCGTTCAGATAGGCGACCTGACTGAGATCGACCGGCAGCGCCGGCATGTTCCCGGCATAGGCGGTCGGCAGGGTCATCTGCAAGGGATCGGGCGAGAGGATATTGATGTAGGTGTCCGGGGGCCAGGACCAGGCGGCGAAGGCGGCGTCGAGCGCGGGCATGGCGCTGACCGGCGGCACGGTCGGCAGAGGGGTGTCGAAGAGGGTGATCTGCGGCGCGCCGGCGAGCGGGATCGCCTCGGAGGGGAGCGCCTGCGCTGCGCTGTACGGTTCGATGAAGTAGGTGTCGCCCACCCCCTCGGCGATGAAGCCGTTGAAGATGCCGGCGCCGGAAGCGTAGAGGGAGCTGCCGGTGGTGATCTCCCACCAGGTGATGCCCTCGACACAGGTGGGTTGATAGCCGATGACGATGAAGCGCGCGCCTTCGTCCAGCATGGTGACGATGGGCGCGCCGGTCCCTGGGTTGGCGCGCAGGCGCACCGGCGTCGGCGTGTCGGTGCGCGTGACCATCCCGGCGACACCGTAGCTCAGACGCGGCGGCAGTTGTGGGTTGCAAACGGGGATGTCGCCCTGGGCGGCAGCGGGCAGGGCGAAGGCGAAGGAAAGAAGCCCGGCGACCAGCATGAACAGCAGCGAGCGTTTCATGGTCTTCCTTAAAGGTTGCGTTCGTTATCGATAATCTCTGCGAGCGAGGTCGTGCGCTGATTTGAATCTCGCTCGTCCTATCCCTCAGTGTACGCCTCTTTGCGGCGATTGTTTGTTACACAACTTGCTTGCTATTGCAATTGAACTTCGGTAAAATCAGGGTTACAGCTTGTGTAAAATTGAACAAACTGTGTCAAGTTGCCGTGAGTCATTTCGGCAACCATTGCTTTCGTCCTCAAGTCATCTGGAAGCGGTGAATGGGCGTCAACGTCAACCTCAATAATCGTCAGCCATCGGGTGGTCAGTCGCTGTCCATCGTCTGGATCATCGCCGGCGTCCTGGGGATCATCTTTGGTGGTCTTCTGATCGGCGCCCTCACGCCAGCCCTTCTGCCCGTCCAGGGATCAGCCGAATCGCAGCAGGTCGATGCCCTGTTCCGCTTCATGCTGGTGATCGGCGGCGCGATCTTCCTGCTGGTGATCGGCGTCCTGATCTACGCCGTCGCCGCCTTCCGCGCCAAGCCCGGCGACCGGGCGGATGGACCGCCAATTCACGGCAACACCACGCTGGAACTGGTCTGGACGATCATCCCGGCGATCATCGTGGTCATCCTGACGATCTACAGCTACCAGGTGTGGATCAGCATCCGCACCATCCAACCGCTCAACCATGATGTCGAGGTGGTCGGTCAGCGCTTCGCCTGGACGTTCAACTACGACATCACGCCGGAGACGCTTCCGGCGGACATCAGCGCCGCTCAGCTTGACGAGACGGTACTCGCCTCGCTGAATTCCGACGAAGGCTTGCAGTTCAGCCATCCGCAGCTGCACACCTGGGTGGGCGAACAGGTAGAGCTGAAGATGCGCACTGAAGATGTCAACCATGCCTTCTGGATCCCTGATATGCGTATCAAGCAGGACCTGCTGTCAGGGCGTGAGACCAGCATCACCTTCACCCCGATCAAAGCCGGGGTCTACCGCATCGTCTGCGCTGAACTGTGCGGCGCAGGGCACGGCAACATGGCGGGCACGTCGGCAGAGATCGACGGCGAGGTCGATCTGCGCGGGGCGTGGCTGGTCGTCCATGAAGACGAGCAAACCTACCTGCGCGAATTCTACGAGCCGGAAGCGCAAAAGGCGCTCTTCCCGCCGGAAGACCCGGTTGAGCGCGGTCGGCAGCTGCTCGCCAGCGGCAGCTATCCCTGCGGAACCTGCCACATACTCACCGATCTGAACTGGAACGGCAATATCGGACCAAACCTGAATAACATCGGCACGCGCGCTGCGTCGCGCGTCGGCGGTCAGACGGCAGAACAGTACCTTCAGAATTCGATTCGGAATCCGGGCGCGTATCTCGTCCCCGGCTTTGGCAACCTGATGACTCAGTTCAACGACGAGTCGGGCGAACCGAATTACATGCCGGAAGAAGATCTGAGCGCGATCATCGCCTATTTGTTGACGCAGACGCAGTAGCGAACGCACGGGAGAATCGTATTCATGGCAACCATCTCCAGACCTTTACCAGGACTTGACCTGAAGCCGAGGAGCCTGCGCGTCTCGGACTACCTCCGCTGGAGCGTCGATCACAAGATCATCGGCGTGCAGTACATGGCGCTGGCGATCTTCGGGTTCATCATCGGCGGAACCCTGGCGATGCTGATCCGCTGGGAGCTGCTGACCCCGGCGCTCGACGTGATGGCGGACGGGCAGGCGTACAACCAGCTCTTCACCATGCACGGGTCGGTCATGATCTTCGCCTGGATCATCCCGATGATGGCGGGCTTCGGCAACTACCTGGTCCCGCTCATGCTGGGCGCCAAGGACATGGCGTTCCCCTGGCTGAACGCCTTCGCCTTCTGGCTGCTGCCGCCTTCGCTGCTGCTGATGTTCATGGGCTACTTCGCCGGGCAGGCGGAAGCCGGTTGGACGAGCTACCCGCCCCTGTCCACCCTGTACAGCATGGACGGACAGACGCTCTGGGCGCTGGCGCTGCACCTCGCCGGCATCAGCTCGATCCTCGGCGCGATCAACTTCATCGTCACCATCAAAAATATGCGCCCCGAAGGCATGGGCTACTTCCAGATGCCCCTGTTCGTCTGGGCGGTGCTGGCGACTTCGATCATCATTGTCATGGCGACCCCGTTCCTGGCGGGCGCGCTGACCCTGCTCATCCTGGACCGGGTGGCGGGCACGGCGTTCTTCGACCCGGCGCGCGGCGGCGACGTGCTGGTCTGGCAGAATGTCTTCTGGTTCTACAGCCACCCGGCGGTATACATCATGGTGCTGCCCGGCTTCGGGATGCTCAGCGAGGTGCTGTCGGTGAACGCGCGTAAGCCGGTCTTCGGCTACCGCGCCATCGCCCTGTCGAGCATGGGTATCGCGCTGATCGGCTTCACGGTCTGGGCGCACCACATGTTCACCAGCCTTCAGCCGCAGCTGCGCATCCCCTTCATGATCACCTCGATGATCATCGCCGTGCCCACCGGCATCAAGATATTCAGCTGGCTCGGCACGATCTGGGGCGGCAAGATACACTTCCGCAGCGCCATGCTGTTCGGGCTGGGCTTCCTGTCGATGTTCGTGATCGGCGGCATCAGCGGCGTCATGGTGGCGTCGGTGCCGTTCGACATCCATGTCCACGACACTTATTTCGTCGTCAGCCACTTCCATTTCGTGCTGTACGGCGGGTCGGTCTTCGCCATCTATGCCGGCATCTACCACTGGTGGCCCAAGATCACCGGGCGGATGCTGGACGAGCGGTTGGGCAAGCTGCACTTCGTGCTGACCTACATCGGCTTCTTTTTCACCTTCTTCCCGCAGCATTTCGTCGGTATGCTCGGCATGCCGCGCCGCGTGGCGGTCTACGCACCGGAATTTCAGGACTGGAATGTGGTCATCAGCCTCGCGGCGTTCCTGCTGGGCATTTCGACCTTCGTCCTGCTCTACGCGATGATCGTCAGCCTGGTGCGCGGTAAGCGCGCCGGCGCCAACCCCTGGCGCGCGCTCACCCTGGAATGGGCGACCACTTCGCCGCCGCCCGCCAGCAACTTCTACGGCGACCCGGTCCCCTTCAAGGACCCCTATGGCTATGGCACGGAAGCCGCCTTCTACTATCTGGAAGACCTGGAACGCCGCTATGGCAAGCCGGAAGACGCCGCCGCACCGGTCGGCAAAGCGGCTTCGCAGGCGGCGGGTGACTGAAAACGAAGAGGGATGAGGAATGAGGCGGCGCGCTGTGATCTCATCACTCATTCCTCATTCCTTCTTTTCCTGAGAGGTCTCGAAACAGCGTATGGCTGAGTCCACATTGACCCGTGAGGAGCGGATCGCCCTGGCAAACCGGCGGACCGGTTTGCTGGTCTTCCAGATCAGCTGGATCATGGTGTTCGTCTGCCTGATGCTGGTCAACGTGCAGATTCGGGCGAATTTCGCCTCCTGGCCCCCCGAAGGCGTCGTGCCATTGGAGCGCGTGCTGCCGACGATTGCGGCGCTCGGCTTGATCGTCAGCGGCGTCTTCGCCTGGCGCGGGCTGAACGCCATCCGCGCCGACCGCGCTGCGGCGCTGCGGCAGAACTGGCTGCTGGCGATCCTGCTCGGAGCCGGTTTTATCGCCATCATGGCGTACGAATGGGTGACCGTCCCGTTCAGCGAGCAGTACGGCGCGCTGTTCCGGGTCATGACGGCGTTTCACGCCCTGCACGCGCTGGTGATCGGCGGGATGATGCTGCGCGTCTACCGGCGCGCTGCCGCCGGAGCCTATTCCGCTGCCGATCACTGGGCAGTGGAAGGGGCGGCGAAGTTGTGGTATTTTGTTGTCGCTGCGTGGATGCTGTTCTACGCAGTCCTGTACATTATTTAGCGGTGACTGCGTGACCGAGGCGTCACGTTCGTTTCAGGAGGGGACGTACATTATGCAGCCTGGCTTGAGCCGCGCGATCCCGATGGCACTTCTTGGCTTCATGGTCGGCGCGCTGGTCGTCATCATCATTCGCGGCTTGCAGGGGCTGACCCCCTTGTGGGATACCGGCGTCGGTATGACCCTGGCGGCGTTCACGACGGCGGGCTTTTTCGTCTGGGGGATGGGCGCGTTCAACCCCGCTATGAGCGCGCACGGCGAAGAGGCGGAAGCCGTGCAGCAGAAGGCGGCTGCCGATGCACCCCCACAAAGTCTGCTGATCGGCATCACCTGGCAGATGGCTACCGCCCTGCTGGTCGTCACCGTCATCCTGTTCGGGGCGGCGACACTCCCCGGCGGCTTCACGCTGACCACCACCGGCGTGCCTGAAGCCTCGCTGACCCAGGTCGGCATGGTCGAGATGCAGATCGGCGGGCAGACGGTGCAGGTCAGCCAGCTGGTGGTCTTCGCCGGGACCATCATCGCCATGTTCGTCTCGCTGCTGGTCGTGGCAGGCGCGCTCGGTTGGGTACTCACCTATCTGGCGCGGGGGGTGGCGGAGGCGAAGGCGGAGGCAGCCGGCGGCGCGGCGGTCAGCGCGCCGGGCAGCGCCGAACCGCTGACGGCGGGCAGGCAGATCCGCGATGCGCTGATCTTCAGCGTCCTGCTCATCGTCCTCTATCTGTTCTTCTACTACGTCGCCATCGGCTTGATCCTACCGCAGCCGGACTTTCCCGGTCTGAACCTGATCTTCCCCAGCCCCCAGGCGCAGCTGGTGGTGCTGTCGGTGGTCAACGCCTTCGTCATCGCGCTGCTGCTGATGCGCCCGTCGCTGGTGCTTCAGGTGATCGGGGTCGTAGCGCGGTTCGTGGCGCGACTGCTGCGCCGCCTGCCCGGTGTTTTACAGTAACGATAGGATTCGCCACCACAGGGGGTCTCCATGACTGATACGACGCTCGAACACGGACACGACGCCCACACCGCGCATGATCATCTCACGCCGGCGCAGCGCGCCGACAACTGGAAGACGGCGGTCTGGCTGTATCTCGGCTCCGAAGTGGTCATCTTCTCGGTGCTGATCGCCATGTTCATCCTCTTCCGCCTGGAATTCCCGGAGCGCATCCACGAGGTACATGAAGCCGCCGGGGTCTTCCTGGTGGCGATCAACACCTTCCTGCTGCTCGCCAGCAGTTGGGCGATGGTCATGGGGCTGCACGAAAGCCGCAAGGGCAACCCGCAGGGCTTGATCCGCTGGATCAGCCTGACGGCGCTGCTGGGCGCGGTGTTCGTCGGTCTGCAATACGTCGAATATCAGACGCTCGCGCAGGAGGGCATCACCCTGTACAGCGATAGCTTCGGTATGCGCTTCTACGCGCCGACCGCCTTTCACGGGGCGCACGTCATCATCGGCGTGCTGTGGGCGCTGCTGGTGGTCAACCATGCCCGGCGCGGCGGCTACCGCCAGAGCAGCTTGGGCGTGGAGATCTTCGGATTGTACTGGCACTTCGTGGACGTGGTGTGGATCGTCCTGTTCACCGTCATCTACCTGATCTAGCGGCGCGAGAAGAGGGCAAGCACATGGCAGCACATGAACACAGGCAGGCGCATGAAGGCGAACACGCCCACCCCGACACGACGGTGATGTTCGGGCGCACCTTTCCGTTCCCGATCTACACGGTGATCTTCGGCGTCCTCGCCATCGTCACCCTCATCGAGGTGATCCTCTCTGAACTGCCGGATGGCTGGCTGGGCACAGCGCTGCTGATCGTCCTGTCGGTCTTCAAGGCGGCGCTGGTGGTCTGGTACTACATGCACCTGCGCGAGGACAACCGGCTCTATTCGCTGATCCTGATCGTGCCGGTGCTGCTGGTGGCGGTGTCAACGCTCTATCTGGCGAGCGTCCCGCTCGGCGGGTACTGAAGCCAGAGTGTGTCTGCAAACTCATGGCGGACCTCATCCCCTTCTCTCTGAGGGCGAAGGGGTGAAGTCCCGCCCCCTGAGGGGGGTTAGGGAGAGGGCAGTTCGCACACAGCGCCTAAACCTCACATCTTTGCGACAATCGAGCCGGCGGCTCGCCCCTATGAGGTGGCGGGCGAAGGGGTGGTCCGCCGGGACCACCTCTTTTTGTTTTACGAACAGGTGCGCGCGTGTCCGATAGAACCGGCGCCGGTGCAGGTCATGCAATGTGAAGATCGGGTGATTGGTTCCTGGCGCGTTTTGGGGTAATGTAAGGGTATCTGGGGGAAGAGCGCAGGACTCGATCACGATGCAGGTGGATTTGAGAGAAAAAGTCGCCATCGTCACCGGCTCCGCACGCCGCGTGGGCAGGGCAATAGCGCTGGAACTGGCGCGCTGCGGCGTACACCTCCTGGTTCACTATCACAGTTCGCCGGAAGAAGCGGTCAAAGAGACCCTGCGCGAGATCAAATCGTTCGGCGTCGAAGCCTACGCCGTCGGCTCCGACCTGCGCAGCCGCCCCGGCGTCGATCAGCTCTTCGCCACCCATGCCGATCACTTCCCGCGCCTGGATATCCTGGTCAACAGCGCCGCCAACTTCCAGCGCCGCCAACTGCACGAGGTGACGCTCGACGAGTGGCACGAGACCCTGGACGCCAACCTGACCGCGCCGTTCCTGTGTACGCAGCACGCCATCCGCCTCATGCTGGGACAGGAAAACCCCGGCGGGGTGATCATCAACATCTGCGACAAGGGGGCAATCGATCCCTGGATCGACTACGCGCATCACGGCATCAGCAAGGCGGGGCTGCTGATGCTGACGCGGGTCACGGCGGCGACCTATGGACCGGACATCCGCGCCAACGCCATCATCCCCGGTCTGGTGATGAAGCCGGATCACCTGGATGAGGCGCGCTGGCAGGCGTTCGCCGAACCGACGCCGCTCAAGCGCACCGGCGCGCCGGACGATGTCGCCCGCGCCGTCGCCTATCTCGCCCGCGAGGATTTTTTGACCGGGGCGGTGCTGCACGTTGACGGCGGCGAGAGCGTGATCTGAGCGAATTCCCGAACGAAATCCAGGGGCGGACAACCCGCCGGGTCGCCCCTACAGTCAACGTGCCGTAGGGGTCGAGCCGGCGGCTCGACCGCCCAAAAGAGACCGGACCTAACTTTAGAAGCAGGGCTGAGGACACCAGATCGCCTATGGATCAAATCCGCATCACCGGGCTGCGGCTGCGCTGCATCATCGGCTTCAACCCGGACGAACGCCGCGAGAAGCAGGATGTGGTCATCGACATGACCTTCTTCACCGACCTGCGCAAGGGCGGAGTCACCGACGACCCGAACGATATCCTCAACTACAAGACGGTCAACAAAGCCGTGATCAAACACGTCGAGGCGTCCAGCTTCAACACGCTGGAGGCGCTGGCGACCAGCATCGCCCGCGTCGCCTGCGTGGACTGCGCCGTGCCGCACATCCTCGTCACGGTCCACAAGCCGGGCGCGCTGCGCTTCACCGACGACGTGAGCGTGACCCTGGAACGCACGCCGGCGGACTTCGCCTGATGGCAGACCGATTTCAAAACCAAGAAACCAGGGAACTGAATCATGAACTCTCTAATCTGCAAGGTGGGCGAGACCCAGCCGGGGGCAGTCACTGACGATGCAAATTATGGGCACAGCTGCTGCGGCTCTGGATGCTGGCGTGCAGGTTGAGATTCGCACGTTTCAGGCGGCGTAAGCGTTCGCCTCAGGAAATGACAATGAATCATCTCCCGGCGCGACCGTTGAAGTGCTATGAAACCCGACTTTGGCGGATGCGGGGAAAAGTTACGGAACCCTAGCACCCGCATCACACATCCGCAACATCTTCCGCCCTACACTCGTAAAGATGCAAAACGAGTTTGGAGGGCGGAATCTCATGGATCGACGCCAGTTCCTGGCAGGATTCGGCGTGGGGGCGGCGGCGCTCAGCACCAGTGCGGTGACCAGGGCGCTGGCTGCCCTGCCCATCGGAGTCCTCGCGCCGGCAGCGGAGCCGATTGACGCGGCGGCGCACGCCGTCAACCGGCTAACTTACGGCGTCACCCCGGACCTGTACATGCAGATGCGGCGGACCAGCGCCGAAGCCTTCATCGCCCAGCAGCTTGGTCCGTTTGCCATCGACGACTCGGCGGTGGAAGCCCGGCTGAACCCCTGGAAGGATATCCTCAGCCAGACGGGGGGCGCGCTGTTCGCCGAATACGAAGATATGCGGGGGCAGGTGGGCGCGGCGCTGATCGGCGGGGTCGCCGCCCGCGCCCTCTACAGCCAGCGCCAGCTTTACGAGCGCATGGTCTATTTCTTCTCGAACCATTTTCACATCTCCATCGAAAAAGGACCTACCCTCTTCCTGAAGGTCGATGACGACCGCGAGACGATCCGCCCGAACGCCATGACCACCTTCCGGCAGATCCTCGGCGCGTCGGCGAAAAGCCCGGCGATGCTGGTCTACCTGGACAACGCCCAGAGCCGCCGCCGCGCCCCCAACGAGAATTACGCCCGCGAGCTGCTGGAACTGCACACCCTGGGCGTGAACGGCGGCTACGGCGAGGAGGACGTGAAGGAAGTCGCCCGCGCCTTCACCGGCTGGTCGGTGCGCGGTCCGCGCGAGGGCGGCGACACCTTCAGCTATTTCTTCCGGCGCACCTTCCACGACGACGGAGCGAAGACCATCCTGGGCATGACCCTGCCGGCGGGCGGCGGTGAGAGCGACGGCGACCGGGTGCTGGACCTGCTGGCGGCGCATCCTTCGACAGCGCGCTTCGTCGGCGAAAAGCTGGCGCGCCGCTTCGTCAGCGATGATCCACCAGAAGCGCTGGTCAGCCGGCTGGCGGATGCCTTCCTCGCCTCTGGCGGCGACGTGACGACGCTGCTGCGGACGCTCTTCGCCGCCCCGGAGTTCTGGGGTGCGCCGCCCAAGCTCAAGCAGCCGCTCGAAGCGGTCATCAGCATACTGCGCGCCCTGGCGTTCGACCTGGACAAGCCCCGCCAGTTCGTGCGCGGGCTGCACGCGCTGCTGGAGGCGATGGGTCAGGTCCCGTTCGCCTGGCCCGCCCCCAACGGCTACCCCGACGTGGCAGGGCACTGGCGCGACGGCTTGATCAACCGCTGGAACACGGCGCTGCTCGCCTCGGTCGGCGGCATGCCGGGCGGTCAGGCGACGCCGACCCGGCTGCTGCTCCTGCTGGAAGAGAACGCCGTCCCGCTGGAGACCGACGCCGTCCTGGATTTTCTCGGTCGCTACCTGCTCGGTCGCCCGCTCACCTCGGACGAACACGCCATCGTCATCGACTTCGCGCGGAACGCCGGGACGCCGACCGAGACGCAGATCGTCCTGGGTCTGGCGCTGCTGCTGGCGTCGCCCGCCTTTCAGTATCGATAGCGAAAGAAAGGACTGCCCCATGAGCAAGACCCTTTCCCGACGGCAGATGCTCCGCAGCGCAGCGGCGATGGCTGGCGCTGCCGCCGCACAGCGCGCCCTGCCCGCCTGGATGCCGCGCTACGCTTTTGCGCCGCACCAGCAGGGGACGCGCGGCGATGTGCTGGTATCGGTCTTTCTGCGCGGCGGCGCGGACAGCCTGAACATGATCGTGCCGCACGGCGAAGACGCCTACTACGCCGCCCGCCCGCGCCTCGCCATCCCCCGCCCCGACGCCGCCGGCGCTGACCCGAAGGCGGTCGATATTGACGGTTTCTTCGGGCTGCACCCGGCGCTGGAGCCGCTGCTGCCCATCATGCAGGGGGGCGAGCTGGCGGCGGTACACGCGGCGGGATCGCCGCACGACACCCGCTCGCACTTCGAGGCGATGGACTACATGGAACGCGGCACACCCGGCGAATATGGCGTCAGCACTGGCTGGATCGGGCGGCATCTGGCGGCGGCGAACAGCGGCGGCTCTCCACTGCGCGCCGTCGGCTTCGGCACGGCAGCGCAGGCGGCGCTGCGTGGTCCGGTCTCGCCGGTGGCGCTGCAATCCATCGTCGATTACCACCTGGGCGGCGACGCGGCGCTGGCGTCGCGCATGTTGGAGTCGCTCAACCGGCTGTACGCGCTCGATACCGGCTCGCTGCTGGAATCGGCGCAGGCGGCGCGCAGCGCCATCGACCTGCTGGCGCAGGTGAGCTACGCCCAGTACCAGCCGCAGAACGGCGCACAGTACCCGGAAAGCGAATTCGCCCTGGCGCTGCGCCAGACCGCCGCCCTGATCCGCGCCGAGGTTGGGCTGGAAGCCGCCTGCATCGACCTGGGCGGTTGGGATACGCACGTCAACCAGGGCGGCGCGCAGGGGCAGCAGGCGCGGCTGATGGCGCAGCTGGCGGAAGGCTTGGCGGCGTTCCATGCCGACATGGGCGCGCAGATGCGCGGCGTCTCGGTGGTGGTGATGTCGGAGTTCGGTCGGCGCGTGCAGGAGAACAGCGGCGGCGGCACGGATCACGGGCACGGCGGGGCGCTGCTGCTGATGAGCGGCGGGCTGGCGCGCGGCGGGGTGGTCGCCACCTG
>JABWBO010000228.1 GCA_013360465.1 Anaerolineae bacterium
GCCGGTCCGACGGGGCGGCGACCGGGCGCACCCCAGCGGCTTGACCCCCTACGCGCGGCGCAAGCGGGTCGAAGCGCTGGAGGCGCAGATTCACGAATTTGAGGCGGCGCTGGCGGGTCTCAGCCGCGACCTGAATGCGGCGGGCGCTGCCGGCGACGCCGATACGGTGCGCCGGCTTGGCGAATCCTACCTGGAAGCGGAGACCGCTCTGCACGACGCCATGACGGAATGGGAGTCGCTGGTCGATTAGGGGAGAGGGGTGAGAAGAGAAGGACTGAGGAGCGCTCCAAACCGGGTACAATAGCGGCATTCGATTATCGAGATGAGACCAATCCCATGACCCGATCCCTGACCCGCCCGCTCGTCTTGTTCTCGGCGCTGATCCTGCTGCTGGTGGGCGTCGGCTCCGCCGGGGCGCAGGACGAGGAATTCCGCGCCCTGCTGGCGACCCTGCCCTTCGCCCGCACCGAAGACGGCGCGTTCATCATCGGCGACCCGCAAGCGCCGATCACCATCATTGAGTTTTCCGACTACGCCTGTCCGCACTGCATGAATTACCGCGAGACGATCAACCAGTTCATCGCCGAATACGTCTCCACCGGGCAGGCGCGCTTCGAACTGCGCGTCTTTCCGACGGCGGGCGGGCGGCGCACCGTCTATGCGGCGCGGGTGGCGGAATGCGCCGGTCGTCTGCACGAAGGCGGTTTCTGGCACGCTTCGGAGATGCTCTATGACCTGGCGGGCAGCGGCGGTTATAACGCGCCGTTGGGGCGTGTCGTGGCGGACGACCTGGGAATCGACTACCTGGCGATGCTCGGCTGCATCTGGCGGGCGCGGCAGATCGTCACCGATTATAACTTCGCGACCGCCCTGGGAATCGGCGGCACGCCGGCAGTCGTCGTGCGCTACGGCGACGGCGAAGCGGCGTTCATCGAGTATGAAGGGCTGACCTACAGCGGCGGTCCGGTGGCGCTGGACATCCTGGCGGCGGTGGTCGAAGCCGCCAACGAATAGGAACTATCCGTAGAGTCCTTCGCTTTCTGCTGATTCTGCAAGGATGCCGATGGAAGACTTTGCCTACTTCCTGCTCGTTTCATCACCGTTCGGCGCGGCGTATCTGTGGATTCGCTGGTATCTGCCGTTTTTCTCCGACCGGCTGCGGCGCGTCCGCCCGAATCCCGTCTTCGTTCCCATGATGATCGTGCCGCTCCTCTGCACGGCGATCATCTTCCTGGCGCTGAAGTCGTTCGCCGCCTCCGACGTACGCGACGACTCGGTCTATCTGCCGATGTATCTGGCGCTCGGTCTCGCCTGGATCGGCGTGGGCGAGTGGCTGTTCCGGCTGATGGGCATCAGCGCCGTCTTCGACGTGCTGGAACGCGCCAACCGCGCCGCTTTCTTCGCGGTCGCCGGCGCGCTCTTCGGGCTGTCGTTCTGCTACAGCGGCGGCAACATCGGCGAGGGACCGGGCACGGAGGCGGTGCTGTATGCGGCGGGGCTGGCGACCATCGCCTATGCCGCCGTGTGGTGGGTGTACGCGACGCTGACGCAGATCGACTACGCCGTGACCATGCACCGCGATGACGCCTCTGGCGTGCGGCTGGGCGGCTTCCTGATGGCGGCAGGCTTGATCCTGGGGCGCGCCGCCGCCGGCAACTGGGTGTCTTATGCCGCGACCTTTGTCGATCTGATCCGCTACGGTGCGCCGGTCCTGCTGCTGCTGCTGGCGGCGGTCGTGCTGGAGCCGCGCCTGCGCCCGACCGCCGACGCCCCGGCGCGGTCGGTCCTGGCGTTCGGCGTGCTGCCGGCGCTGGTGTTCGTCACCGGCGCGATCATTTATCTGGTACAGGGGGCTTTCCCGGTATGAGCTTCGGGATGGAGCCGCCGTACCAGGCGCTCGATCCGCTGCCGCCGCCGGACTTCGGCTACGGCGAGGCCTATCCCGGCTCGGTCGTTCCGGTCGTGACCAACTTCGCCCCCCGACAGTGGGTGCCCGCCCTCTTCGGGCTCGTCCCGGCCTGGGCGCACGACCTCAAGATCATCCGCTCGACCTACAACGCACGCTCGGAGACGCTCGGCGAGAAGCCCTCCTTTCGCCACGCCTGGCAGCGCGGGCAGCTCTGCATCATCCCGGCCGAGGTGCTCTTCGAGCCCTGCTACGAGACCGGGAAATCGGTGCGCTGGGCGATCCGACGCGCCGACGGCAAGCCGATGGGGATCGCCGGGCTGTGGGAGCGCAAGGCGGACGAGGCCGGGAAGCCCCACTGGTCAATGACCATGCTGACGATCAACGCCGATGGCCATCCCCTCATGCAGCGATTCCACAAGCCGGGCGACGAGAAGCGCTCGGTGGTGATCCTGCCCGACGAGGCCTGGGGGGACTGGCTGCGGGCGAAGTCGGAAAGCGCGGCGCGCGCGTTCTTCCGAGGTTTCGACGCGGGCGCCTTCGTAGCCGAACCTGCACCGCGCTGATGCACTCAGCCGCCGATCTGTCGTCTCCGCCTGCCAAGTGACAGGTCAAACCGTCCCGCGCAACCCATTGATTTCTATAGGTCACGTGCGAAAGCCGGCTTTCGCAGAAACAGAGAACAGAGAGCACAGAGGGCGAAAAACCCTCGAAAAAGAGGGTGCCGGGAGGGGGCGGCCTTTTCGCACGAAACGCGAAACCCGCGCCAACACTGGGGTTTCGGGCAGGCATGA
>JABWBO010000107.1 GCA_013360465.1 Anaerolineae bacterium
GATCCGCCGCCCGCGCCGATGGTCTCGATGTCCAGCAGGCGCGTCCGCAGCGGCAGCCCGCCGATCTCCGCTTCGCTGCGGGTGGTCGGCGCGCCGTCGCACAGCGCCACATCGGTGGAGGTCCCGCCCATGTCGAAGGTGATGATGCGCTCGAAGCCGGCAGCCTGTGCCAGTGCGAACGCCCCGATCACCCCGGCGGCGGGTCCGCTCAGCGCCGTCTGAATGGCGCGAGCGCGCACGGCGGGCGCGTCCATCACGCCGCCGTCCGACTTCATCATGCGGAAAGGCGTATCGACGGGCAGCTTCGTCTCCAGCCGCCGCAGATAGCGGTCCATGATCGGGCGCAGCCCGGCTTCCAGCGCCGTCGTGCTGGCGCGCTCATATTCGCGGAATTCCGGCATCACCTCCGACGACAGCGCGATCTGCCAATCGGCGAAGCCGCGCGCCCGCAGCGCCGCGCCGATGCGCTGCTCGTGCGCCGGGTTGACGGTGCTGTGCAGCAGGCAGACTGCCACCGCCTCGATCTCCGCCGCGATCAGGGCGTCGATCACCCCTTGCAGCGCCGCCTCGTCGAGCGGGATCAGGACTCGCCCGGTGTGGTCGAGCCGTTCCGGCACTTCCCAACAGCGCTCGCGCGGGATGGCGGGCGCGGGGATCGTCGGGCGCAGGGCGTAGAGGTCGGGGCGGTTCTGCCGTCCGATCAGCAGCAGATCGCGGAAGCCGCCGGTGGTGATCAGGGCGGCGCGAGCGAGCCTGCGCTCCAGGATGGCGTTGGTGGCGACGGTCGAGCCGTGCAGGATGGCGCGCGGCGCGGCGGCATGTTCCGCCGTCAGGTGGGCGATGCCCGCCAGCATTGAGACGGACGGGTCGGCGGGCGAGCTGAGCAGCTTGAAGGTGCGCAGCGCGCCGTCCTCGGTCAGGGCGGCGCAGTCGGTGAACGTGCCGCCGATGTCGATGCCGATGCGCATCAGTAACCGCGCGTGTGAGGCTGGTATTCCGGGTGACGCTTGATGTAGGCGGCGATGAACGGGCACTGCGGCTCGATGCGGTAGCCCTGGGCGATGGCGTCCTCGATGGCGCCCTTCGCCAGCCTGCCTCCGACACCCCTGCCCTCGAAGATCGTCGGCACGTCGGTGTGGGTGAAAATGATAGTCCTACCGCTCAGGTGATATTCGACGAAGGCGGTCGCGTCGCCGAGGGCAATCTCATAGCGCGCCAGCGCCGGGTTGTTGACGACGTGCAGGGCGTTCAGGTCGATGTCGGGCATGGGTCGATCCTCACGATGATGGTGTACGCCGCCGATTTTACCGCAGTCCGCCGGGGGGGATTCCCCCAACGTCATGCGTTCAATTGCGAACGCTAAAGCGCCTGAAAATATGACTTGATCTTGTGCGCCATCAGTTTCCGTCTGGCAGACAGAAATTGACCATAGTCGGCGACGGTCATGCGTTCGATCCCTTCCGGGATACAGTTGGCAGCGAGATTCGTCCACAGTGCGTTTGGTTCGTCGATACTGCCGTACCGCCGGGTTCCACCCTGACTCTGCTCGATCATCTGTTGAAAGTAGAAGGCGGGTTCTTTATTGCCGATCTGGATGTTGATTTCCGATTGAGCGACAACGTAATTTGCGATCTGATTGTACTGTCCGCGCGTCATACCGGCTTTCTTCAACAAATCGCGCGGGAAGATGTGATGCACATCCGAACGATACTCG
Source organism: Anaerolineae bacterium (assembly GCA_013360465.1). Taxonomy (GTDB): domain Bacteria; phylum Chloroflexota; class Anaerolineae; order Aggregatilineales; family Phototrophicaceae; genus Flexifilum. Next base: position 1,715 of record JABWBO010000107.1, read on the forward strand.
ATCAGTTCTCGAACCGTGATGTCCCGTGACAGGAAACCCCGGTCGTTTGCCTTCACTTGTGCTGCAAGGTAGTTATTGAAGAACGGGCTGTTGATAGCCGACGTCTCCATACGCTGCGGCAGCGCCGCATCCCAGAAATCATCGGAGAGCTGGCTTTGAATCGTCGCTTCAGCGTAGGCAGCAATGCCATGCGAATCTATCTGGCGAATGTCGAAATCGATGGCTGACTCCGGTGATCCGGTATACCTCCCTGTAAGCAGAGACATGACGAACCAGCGTCGCACGTGCCTTTCGATCTCCGCAGCAGGCAGTCCTTGATCTCGCAAAGTCCAGTACAGGATATAGGCGAAGTTGAGCGTCATCTGCGAGCTGATCAGCGACGAGTCAACGAAGCCCGCCGAACGAATGATCATGATAAAGCGCTTGAAGTGCGTCTCATCGGCGAAATTTCGCACCCCTACGCTGAGGCGCTGAAAGGTTGTTTCGACGACTTCCTCTTCATACTGCTTGGTTTCGAAATTGCGTCCTGAGAGCAGGGCGACCAAATCCTGAAGTCTCCCACGTCGAAACTGCGCTGTGAACGCGACGCGAACCATATCGTTGTATGTCGGATCATAGAGGTCATCGTTCTCGTGACGTAGCCACGCCATCTTCTGGAAGTAGTTGGTCGCGGCGAATTCCCGGTCGTTCTGTTCGATCTTGCTGTAAAAATCCGGCGCGACCGCCAGATGACAGAAATAGTCAATCGCCTTGCGCAGGTTGACGCCATCGTGCTGCTCATTAACCGCGATCTTCGACATCGCGAAATCGGCTTGACTGAGAGGGACGCCTGCCGAGTTGACACGGATGAAGATCTCGGTCACGGTCTCCATATCCAGCGATGAGTCGAGTTCGATAATTCCAATTGGGTTGTTGACGATGTGATGAAGAGAATTGAGCGCTTTGTCGATTGCGCTGGCGTTCGTTCCAGGATTGCGCTCGCAGTAGGCATCGACAAATGGGCGTATCTCAAAATCAGGTGCGAATAGCTGGGCTATGTCGGCGATCCATACCGAGTCTTTCTCAATGGCAGGATTTGCGACTTCAAATACATAGGTCTGCGGATTGAAGGCGATTCGAATGCGGGTGCGGCGATAATCCTTGGTGACAACTTCGCGTCCCAGCAGCGCCGCCATAAGTGCGGTGATTCGCTGCTGCCCGTCGATGAGGATTTTCTTTCCCTCAGAACGCGACCCGTCCTTGAGATTCACGTCAGGACTTTTCCAGATGATCAAGTAGCCGACCGGGTAATCCTGATAAAGTGAGTCGAGAAGATTACGCACTTTTGTTGTATCCCACACGAATGGGCGCTGGATCTCCGGGATGGCGATTTCACCCGACTTTACCCAACTCAGCAGGCTTTCAATCGTCAACGAGCGAGTTTCATACTTGCGCGGCATAAACGACGATCCTTTGTCAGCGAGAAATAGATATTTGAAAAGCCTTACTCTGTTCCAGTGCCTCTAGCCTTCACCCCTGCCCCGCCCGCGCCAGCACCCGCTCCGCCGCGCGGATCAGCGGCATGTCGATCATCCTGCCGTCGATCTGGATCGCCCCGATCCCCGCCGCCTGCGCCGCCGCGTGCGCTTCCACCAGCCGCCGCGCCGCTGCCACCTCGTTCGCGCTCGGCGTGAAGGCGCGCTGTATCGGCTCCACCTGCCGGGGGTGAATCGCCAGCTTGCCGGTATAGCCCATTTCCAGCGCCCGCCGCGCCTGCGCCGTCAGTCCCGCCTCGTCGTTGAAGTCGATATGCACCGTGTCGATGGCGTCCAGCCCGAAGGCTTTGGCGTGCAGCACCACCGCCCCGCGCGCATACAGCCCCTCCCAGCCTTCCGCCGTGCGCACCGCGCCCATATCCCCGGCGAGATCTTCCGCGCCGAAGACCAGCGCCTGCAGCCGGGGCGTATCGCGGACGCTGGCGGCGATCTCGCGCAGGTTGACCACGCCCATCGCCGTCTCGACGATGGCGATCAGGGCGATGCCGTCCGGCGTCCAGCCGTGCGCCGTCTCTTCGGCGCGGATGCGGGAATCGACCACCGCGACATCCTCCGCCGATTCGACCTTGGGCAGCACGATGCCCTCCGGGCGGGCGGGCAGCACGGCGTCCAGATCGTCGGCGAACAAGGGGCTGCCGGCGGGGTTGACCCGTACCAGCTTCTCGGAACGTCTGAAGTCAACTTCGCCGAGCGCCTGGGCGATCTCCCGGCGGGCGGCGTCCTTCTGGCTGATGGCGACCCCGTCTTCCAGGTCCATGATCACCGAGTCGACGCCGCCGGCAGCACCTTTCTCGATCTTCCGGCGGCTGTCGCCGGGCATGAACAGCAGGGCGCGTCTCACCCGCATCATGGCATCGTCCCTTTCCAGGTGTTCAACGTCGTCCTCGTCACGATCTCATCCGTCCAGCCGCACCAGCGCGCCCTTGTCAGGGCGCAGTTCGAGCGCCGCGCCAGATAGTCGAGTTTGGCGGTGATGCCGGGTTGGTCGCCAATGCCATCCCCGTCGGAATCCATGAAACTGCGCGGTTAAACCTGGTAGATGATCCCCCGCTGCCACCATGCCGTCATGAACGCCTCATCATCCGTCCTGATCGAAACCGCCCTAATGATAGACAGTGCAGCCGTCCGACTCCAGACGGCGACTCCAGGGCGGGATGGTGCGCAGACGCGGTTATCGCGGAAGCGGAGGGAAGCGCTGATCCAGGGCTGTCATCGACGGTCAGGCGTTAGGATAGCCGAGCGTGTCCACCGCTCTGGCGGCTTTCACATCCCACTCGGTGATCCTGCTCCCGGCGTCGTGGGTGGTGAAGCTGACCGTTACCTTCTTCCAGCCGATGAACAGGTCGGGGTGGTGATCCAGCCCTTCGCAGACCGTGCCGACGGCGCAGGCGAATGCCAAGCCCGCCATGTAGCTCGGCAGGGCGTAGGTTCGGGTCAGGGTCTCGCCCTGGCGGGTCCAACCGGGGAGGGTTTCCAGCGATTCTGCGATCTGTTCATCGGTCAGCGGTGTGTGCGCCATCGGCGTTCTCCTCCTGGACAGCGCTCACGGCGCGCCGGACTCTGGATCATATTCGTAGACCGGCAGGGCTTTCAGACTCTCGTCCATGTCGCGCAGGAAATTCACCGCTTCCGTCAGGTCCTTCATAAAGCGGAAGCGTCCCTTCATCAGTTGCAAGATCGCCGAAGCCAGCATCCGCGCGATCGGGTCTGCACCGATGACCAGAGTCCAGCCCACAATCGCCAGTGCATGCGGCTTGAAGAACCCAACCATCTCCTTTAACCCCAGATCGCGCTGAGTGACGCGGGTCGAATCGATCAGCAGGTACATCGGCGGCGTGCCTTCAGCGATCAACTGGTCCATCGCTTCTCGGCTTTCTTCAAGGTCCGCCTTGCTCACCTGACCATAATAGACGACGTGGATCACTCGTTTTTCGTAGTACCAGCGGTTGATGACAGGCATGATATTCCCTCATATCAAGAATGCGCGTACTTTTTTTGTGAACAGAGCATGTTCACTGTTTTTTGTGAACAGAGCATGTTCACTGAATAGAATAACATTTTAGTTTGGTTTTCGAAAGAAGTTCGCAGAGAGGGTGCGATGAGGGAGCGCCGCCAGCGCTCCCTCATCGCTTTTCACTTGAGGATCAGAGGGGCGTGAACCCAGCCTGGAAGAACCAGAAGAACAGAATGCGCAGCAGGTCTTGCGGCAGGACGGCGATCAGCGACATGCCAAAGGGCTGTCTCAGAGAAGGATGCCAGAACGCCATCTCCCATTGCAGGAAACCGTTCCCGACGATCAGATATCGGCAGAAAGGCACGCCGTTGATCGTGATCGGCTCGAACTGCCCGTCCGGCGTCAGGCGGCTGCGCTCGAAGAAGCGTGTGCCATAAGCGGCGCAGTCCAGCGTCTCGCCGATGCCGACTGCATTTTCGGCGCGAAGGATCGGCTGGATGTAGACCTCCCCGTCGTTCAGGCGAATCTCGTCGTAATTCGAATTCTCGATGGGGCGAACCGGCAGCTGTACTTGATAGTCATAGCGCTCGCTGACTCGGACTGTGTCCTCCGACGGCGTAGCGGTCGCCTCGACGGCATCCTGCCGTGTGATCCAGGTCTCTTCGACGATCTTCAGGATGTCCGCCATCAGCGCATCGGACAGCGCCGCGTCGTCCGGCAGGTCGGAGAGATGCGCATCGACGGCTGCGACGCCCTCCGGCGGAACGGCGTTCAACCATTCCGTGCTGGTCATGCCGTAGCGCAGCGCGCCCAGGCTGCCGCCGAAGAAATAGGCGAAATCCAGCAGTTCCTGCCACAGAGCGACTTCCTCTTCACAGCGCGGATCGACGGGCGGGGGATCGGTCGGCTCTGGCGACGGTGGGACCGGATCGATCGGCTCTGGCGATGGCGGAACCGGATCATAAACGGTGGCGGTCGGTGTTGGCGTCGGCGACGGCGTCGCCGTCGTCGGGGGACCCGCTCCTCGCCGCCCCGGATAATCTTCCGTCTCGCCGAATTCCGCGTTCACCGTGCCATCCGATCCGACACCAACAGCCTCACGAGTGACCGTCACCCGTATCCAGTGGACGCCGTAAGCCTCATCCAGGACGGGGAGTGCTATCCCGGTCGAAGCGCCCGGCTGGATTGTGAGCGCATTGTCGATGACGACGTGTTCGGCGGCGCTCCAGCGCCCATCATCATTCAGATCGACCCAGGCATTGAGGAAACGCACGCCGGGCGGAGCCTCTGCCGCCAGCGAGAGGGTCACGCGCCCGTCGGCAGCCAGACCGTCATCGAGCGGATCGAGGTTGACGCGGTTGGGCGAATCCTCGCGGGTGACCGAAGGCGTCCCCGCCGCGCCAAGCCATTCTATGCCGGGCTGACTGTGGAATGCGTTAGCGTAAGACTCCGGCGCGTCGCCATAATCGCCATTGCCCGCCTGGGCGGTGACGGCGATTCCGATCAGCAGGCAGCAGAACAGGGAAATCAGGACAGCAGGGCGAATCTTCATGATGTACCCTTCACCAGTTATTTTTAGCAATGGACGGTTTTGCAGAGATGAAACAATGAAATCATTATAGGTCAAAAATGAACTGCGGAGCCTTCCGTATTTTGCAGGGGAACGCATTCAGCCGCGCAGCCGCGCGCGCAGCGCATCGATGCACTGCAGGTCGCCGCGCTCGTCCTCGAAGTGCCAGCGATCCCAACCGTTGCATCCCGGCTGACCCTCAACCAGCGCGCCCGCTTTGTGAATCGAGCCGCGCTCGCCGCCCGGCAGGCGCAGCGATCCGTCGGCAAGGATGACGGCGGCGCAGTCACGGTCGGCGTCAAAATAAAGCTGCTGCCCTGGCGTGAGCAGCCCGTTTTCCAGCAGCGCCGTGAAGGGGATTCGGGGCGCGCTGCGCCTATCGGGCAGGCTGCCGTAGATTTCGGCATCATCAACGCAGTCGGGTTGTGGGATGCCGTCCAGGCGCGCCTGTGCCGCCTTCAGATAGCGTTCATCCCGCTCGATGCCGATGTAGCGGCGGTTCAGCTTCCTGGCGACCGCGCCGGTCGTGCCGCTGCCGAAAAACGGGTCGAGTACGACATCGCCGGGCAGTGTGCTGGCGAGGAGTACCCGGTAGAGGAGCGCCTCCGGCTTCTGCGTGGTGTGCAGCTTCTCGCCATCGACCCGGATTCGCTCTCTGCCGGTGCAGAGCGGGATTTCCCAATCGCTGCGCATCTGCTTTTCGTCGTTCGCCATCTTCATGGCGTGATAATTGAAGGTGTACTTCTTCTGGTCCTTCGACTTCTTGCACCACAGCAGAGTCTCGTGGGCGTTGGTGAAGCGCACGCCCCGGAAGTTGGGCATGGGGTTGCTTTTGATCCAGGTGATGTCGTTGAGCAGCCAGAATCCGAGGTTCTGCAAGATCGCCCCGACGCGGTAGATGTTGTGGTAGGAGCCGATCACCCAGATCGTCCCGTCATCCTTCAGTATGCGGCGGCAGGCGCGCAGCCAGGCGCGGGTGAACCGGTCATAGGCGGCGAAATCTTCGAACTGATCCCAGGAGTCATCGACGGCATCGACTACGCTGCGGTTGGGGCGCAGCAGGGTATTCTGAAGCTGAAGGTTGTAGGGCGGGTCGGCAAACACCAGATCGACCGATGCTGCCGGCAGAGCGTTCATGATCGCGATGCAGTCGCCGAGGTAGAGGCGGTCTACCTCGAAGGGGATGGACTGAAGGGCTTTCGGGCGGCGCGGCATGTCGGTCCTCGGATGCGCGTGCAGGGTGGGTGATGCGTACCTCTGGATTGTACCCGCTGTTCGCCGGTGGTGGGAAATGACCTGCGCGCGCCCGCACTCGCATCCATCGTGCATTCTTTCACAAAACGCTCACCGCCCTCTTAACCTCGCGCGCTACCTTAGGCATGGCTGCCGACGATAAGTTGGCAGCCTTCCTGCCCTCAGCTCATCAGGAGAACATCGATGCCCAGGAACCCCCGCCTGCAAGCAGGCGACCAGGCACCGCAAATCACCGTGACCGACGTTCATGGCGCGCCGGCTGCGCTTGCCGACCGCTGGTCGAACAGTCCGACGCTCATCACTTTTCTGCGCCACTTCGGCTGAATTCACTGTCGCAATCGGCTGGCTCAGTTGGAGCTGCGTAAAGATGATCTTCAGGCTGTGGGTTTGCAGCTGCTGGCGGTGGCTTTAGGTGAAGCCAGACACGCGGAACGCTACTGCGGCGAACTGGCTCCCAGCCAGACCTGTTTCGCCGCCACGACCAACGATCCCTACTATGAATGGGGGTTGTATCAGTACACCGTCAAGGATTTCCTGGTCAATGGGCTGAAGCTGGCGTCTGCCACCCAGAAGGCGCGCGCCAATGGTCAGACGCAGGGCGAGGCGACGGGCGACATCGCCATGAGTTCCGGCACGTTCATCGTCGATACCGGCGGCATCGTGCGCTACGCCTACTACGGCAAGTTCGCCGGCGATGATCCTGACATTGACGATCTGCTGAGCTTTGCCCGTTCACTCAAAACCGGGGCTTAAGGCGGTTCCTGAAATTCCTTCGCCATGCTCGCCACCGGCAGCGCTTCGCCGCCCGGCATGGGGACCTCGAAGCGGCGCATCACGGCGTAGCTCAGCGCGGCGTAGAGCGGTTCCCCCGGCAGCGTGGCGACCAGCTCCGCGCGCCTGAATCCGTCACGGCGCGCCGCCGCCTCGCATAGCTCGATGATCCGCCGCCCGATTCCCCGCCGCGCCCAGGCAGGATGTACGAAGAAGGCACGGATGCGGGCGGCATCGAGGGCGGGGTCGAGCAGGCTGTCCGCCGCCGCCTTCATCTGATCGCCGCCGAAGAGGGTTTTGCGCCTGCTCCAGCCGCCGCACCCGACGATCTGCCCGTCGGACGCGGCGGCGTAGTATGTGCCATCGGCGATCAGCTGCGTATCCACGCCGAAGATGTGGACGAGCGCGCCCTCGATCTGGGCGGGGGTGTAAAAGCCGGCGCTGAGCGCCCGCACCGAGTCCGGGATCAACTGCTGGAGGGCAGGGAGGTCGTCAGGGGTGGCAAGGCGAAACTGGATGGGCATAGCGGCTCCCTGGGGGATGTGAAGGCGGCGGCAGATGATCCCGCGCGCAGACGGCGTCTACTTCACCTGATCCGCGAAGCTGGGACTGCCGGACTCGAATTCGTCATGGTAGATTTTGCCGTCGCGGAAATGGATGATGGTGATGCCGGTCGCCTTGATCTTCTTGCCGGTCGGCGCAATCCCCAGGTATTCGCCCAGATGTGTGCCGGTCATCGTCCAGCGAAAGGCGACCGCATCGCCTTCGACGATGATCTTGCCCAGGACGTTTTGAAGATCTGGAACGCCCTTGCGGTAGTCTGCGATGATTTGCTTGAGCTGAGCCACCGTCATATCCTCGCCCAGTCGAAAATCGGGCGAGCATGCTTCGTCAAAGATGTCGAATTTCCCATCATTCCAGGGTTCCGCTGCGTACCGCCGCGTGATGTCCTTCATTTCTGCAACCGAAAGCGTAGGGGACGACATTGTGACCAACCTTTCCTGCGTGTGGCAGGCGACCAGAACGCGCCATGACCCATAGATCACTGTAGGACGAATTGCCTCTGCGGTCCAGTACTCAAAATCCCGCTCTGCCTGAAAACTCCCTCGCCCTCAGCCCACCGCCTGCTTCACCAGCGCGATGATCTTCGCCTCTACCGCGTCGGTCAGCTCCTTCACCGCGAAGGCGACGGGCCACAGCGCGCCTTCATCGAGCTTCGCCGCGTCGTTGAAGCCGAGCGTTGCGTAGCGGGCATTGAACTTCTGCGCGCTCTGGAAGAAGCAGACGATCTTGCCGTCTCTGGCATATGCCGGCATGCCGTACCAGGTTTTGGGCGAAAGGCTCGGCGCGGCGGCTTTGATGATCTCGTGGATTCGCGCGGCGAGGACGCGGTCCGGTTCCGCCATCTCGGCGATCTTCGCCAGCACGTCGGCTTCGCCGTCCGCCTTGCCGCGTTTGGCTTCCGCCTTCAGCTCTTTGGCGCGCTCCTGCATCGCGGCGCGTTCCTCGTCGGTAAATCCATCAGATTTCTTGCTGACCGCGCCGGCGCGCTTGGCAGCTTCATCGGTTTTCTTCATGGCGTACTCTCTCCTGTGGCTCCCAACACCGCCGCCGATCCCCAGGTGATCGACACGGAACAGGTGTTCGCATAAGATTATACAGCAAAAGCGCCCATCCGCGAGTCATCTGATTCTGGCGCTCAGCACCCCATCGAACGCCACCCCGCACACCCCGGTCTGGCTCTGCGAAGGGCGGCGGCGGGAATGGGTGTGGGTGATGTTTTGCAGCCTGCTATGCTATCATCGCGCGATGACTGCTTCTTCACCATCTGAATCAATCCCGTATGTTCGGGGTTTGCATATGCTGCGCGTCTACGCGGCGCTGTCGGTTATCGTGGAGCATGTAGATCACTTCATCCCCGGATGGTTCCAGATACAGGTCAATACCGGGATTCTGCGCAGTCTGGCGCTGACCGGAACTGGTGCCGTCACGCTGTTCTACGTGCTGTCGGGTTTTCTGCTCACCCTGATCCTGCTGTCGGAGAAGCGCCGGCGGGATGAGATCGACGTGATGGGCTTCTATCGGCGGCGGACGCGCCGGATCGTTCCGCTCTACTACCTGGTGCTGGCGGTCACCGCCCTGGCGAGCATCGCCACCGCGCCCGACTACGCCATTGTGTTCGGGCGGCAGTTCGACGCGCTTCAGTTCACGGCGACCGCAGCCTTCTCAGCCTATATCCCGCTGGCGCTGAACGCTATCTCTGGCATGGTCAGCCACTTCTGGAGCCTGGGCGTGGAGGTGGTCTTCTATGGACTCTCGCCCTGGTTGGCGGCGGCGCGCAGCGTGCCGCTGGCGCTCGGATTGGTGATCGGGCTGCGCCTGCTGATCCTCGCAGTGACGCCGTTCGAAAGCGCTGCCCATCAGATCGCCCTCTATCTGAAGGTCGACTCGCTCGCCATCGGCGCGCTGTTCGCCTGGCTGTGGCTCAACCGGCGGTCGCTGGTCGAACGCAGGCTGACGACCCTGCCTGCGCGGATCGGGCTGGCAGTGACGGTGGGCGTCCTGGTTGTGGCGGAGATGCCCGAACACCACGTGCTGACCGATTACGCGGTGACGCTCGTCGCCGGCTGGCTGATCCTCAACATCAGCGCGGGGCACTTCGTGATCGAGAACCGATTCACCCGGTGGCTGGGCAATCTCACCTACGGACTCTATCTCTGGCACATGCTGGCGCTGTTCATCGTCGGCGTGTCCGGGATGGCGGGGACGCGAGTCTACGCGGCGGTGGTGGGGATCACGCTGCTCCTGGCAGCCGTCACCTACCAGTTCGTGGAACGCCCCTTTTTGCGCCGCCCGCGACCCGCGCCGGAAGCACTGCCGCTGCCGGGAGGGATCGAAGGGGCGTAGCGCTGGTGAACGACAGCGACCTCGCGGTGGCTGTTCATCGTTGACTGCTGCTTCACGAGCGCGATGATCCTTGCCTTTACGGCGGGGTATGCCGTGCGAGCCACCCCTCGGCGCGGTCAACCGGCGAGCAATGCTATAATGGACGTGATCCGTAAACAGGAGTACACCTTTGGAATCCCTGCTCACGCGCATCACCATTGATCCCGACATCTGTCACGGCAAGCCCGTGATCCGCGGGCTGCGCTACCCGGTGCAGACTCTGCTGGAACTGCTCAGCGCCGGGATGACCTTCGCCGAGATTCTCGCGGATTACCCCGATCTTGAGGAGGCGGATCTGCGGGCGGCGCTGGCGTTCGCCGCCCGGCTTGCTGAGGTCAAGCACCTCTACGCCTTGCCTGTATGAGGTTCCTGGTCGATGCACAGTTGCCGCGCCGCCTCGCACTTGCTACAGCCGCTGCGGGACATGACGTTATTCACACCCTTGATCTTCCGGATGGCAACACGACCTCTGACAGCCAGATCAACGAACTGTCGCTTCGAGATCAGCGTGTCGTTGTCACCAAAGATTCCGATTTTGTCAGCTCGTTGTTGGTCACACAACAGCCCTACAAGCTCTTACTTGTCTCGACAGGGAACATCAACCGTACCGCGCTGATCGTTCATCGTTGAACTTGTCTCGGCGTCCCACGGATCGTTCCATCCATGCGAACGCCAGCCTTCAGGCGCTGCTGAAAAGCGCCTGGAACGATCACGTGGGGGTGGGGAATATCCGGTTTCTCCGGCGTGCCGCTCTGTACCCAGAAGAGATCCCCTTGATGGATGACCATGCTTCTTCCAGTGTGCGCGCAATCACGGGCTGTTCGGCGGATCGGACTGATTTCGGCGACATCCGCAGCGCCCCGTCCCGCCGAATGCCAAACCCCCCAATACGATGAACTTGAATACGATTGACTACAGCTCATCCAGCGCCACGCTCTCCGCAATCTGATTCAAGAAATCAGGAGGTAAGTTAGTTTTCGGCGCTTTTCAAGTCTTTGGTAATGTCGCGCTGGAAGTCCCACGCCATGTAATCGAGCGTCAAAGGTAGGTCGAGTTCCAGCTTGCTAATGAACTGGACGCCTGCTTTGATGTTGACCGGACTGCATTCCAGCAGATGCCCACCGTGCTGCAAGTCACTGGACAGGAAGTGCAGATGCAGCCCCGGCACGTTCAGCGACGCCATATAGGTCGGCGTGAAAAACCCCACCAGTGTCCCCTCAATATCTTGAAAGTTGAACACAGGCTGATCCTTTGCCACCTCAACCAGCGGACGGTAGTGCTCCTGCTTGGGTACAGAGCGTACCTTGACGTGGCGGAAGAAACCATCGATGCGCAGCGCGTAGAACATATTCTCTGAGGGCAGAAGATTCATCAGCCAATTGAGGAAACCCTTGTAGTCCATCTCACGGTCGGACTTGTCAAGCATGGGATTCCGGTAGAAGGTCACACAGGCAAAGGGTGTTTCGTGATCGCTGTCATCGACAACGGAAACATGCCCGTCAGCCGTCACCTGATAGAAGACACCATCCACTAAGACCATTTCGCCATCGAGCTTATCGAACGTGCCCAGCCCAAAATCGCCGTGCTTCTTCACTTCGGTGAGGAGAATGTGTTCGCTGTAAATGCCCTCAACCAGCGCGTTGACGGGCGCGCACAGGTAGATGGTGCTGTGGTTCGACGTTTGACTCATGACGTTCTCCGTACTCGGCGGCGCTTTTTTCGCGATGTAGCCCTCTGTGGTTCCAGTTCTATTTGGGTTGCGGTGACCGGTCTTTTCTTCATCACCGACCTTGATGAGGATGTTAAAACAAGAAAATGAACCTAGCGTATGCCCATCCTCAGCGCCCCATCCAGCCGGATCACCTCCCCGTTGAGCATCGGGTTCTCGACCACCGCCTGCGCCAGCTGCGCATATTCCTCCGGTCTGCCCAGGCGGGAGGGGAAGGGGACCTGCTGACCGAGCGAGACCCGCGCCGCTTCCGGCAGGGATGCCATCAGCGGCGTGTCGAAGAGTCCCGGCGCAATCGTCACCACCCGAATGCCGTCGCGCGACAGGTCGCGGGCGATCGGCAGCGTCATGCCGACGATCCCGCCCTTCGAGGCGCTGTACGCCGCCTGCCCGATCTGCCCGTCGAAGGCGGCAATCGACGCCGTGTTGACGATCACCCCGCGCTCGCCCTCGGCGTTCGGCGCGTTCTGCGCCATCACCGCCGCCGCCAGCCGGATCACGTTGAACGTGCCGATCAGGTTGATGCGGATCACCGTCTCGAACACCTCCAGCGGGTGCGGACCCTCTCTGGTGACCGTGCGCAGCGCCATGCCGATTCCGGCGCAGTTGACGGTGATGTGCAGCCCGCCGAAGCGCTCGCGGGCGAGGTTCACCGCCGCGCCGATCTGCTCCGGGCTGGTCACGTCGGCGGCGAAGGCGGTCTGGTCCAGTTCGCGCGCCACTTCCGCCGCGCGCTCGGCGTCGCGGTCCACCAGGA
>JABWBO010000229.1 GCA_013360465.1 Anaerolineae bacterium
CCTTTCTACGCTTTCTTGGCACCTCTTCCTTCTGTTTCGACTGGCTTACCCACTATGCCCCGCCTTTATTGTGCATTCGCTAAATCTGTCTCCCATCAGTCACGGGATGAGCAGATATTTCCCTTTGGATTCGCGCCCTTCCAGGGCGACATGTGCCGCCGCCGCCTCGCTCAGCGGGAAGGTGCGGTCAATGGCAACACGCAGGCTGCCAACTTCAAGCCAGCGAAATATGTCGCGCGCCCTCGCCAGCAGATCGTCGCGCGTCAGCACGTAAAATCCCAGCGATGGGCGCGTCACGTACAGCGACCCCAAGCCGTTGAGCCGCTGCAAGTCGAAAGGCGGGACAGGTCCGCTGGCAGCGCCGAACAGGACGAGCATTCCGCGCGGGCGCAGACACTTAAGGCTTTTCTCGAACGTCGTCGCGCCGACCGAGTCGTAGACGACATCGACGCCGCGCCCACCGGTCAGCGCCTTAACTTCCGCTTCAAAGTCCTGCTCGGTGTAGCGGATGATCTCGTCGGCTCCGCATGACGCAGCGATTGCCGCCTTCTCTTCAGACGACACCGTCGCGATCACCTTCGCGCCCCGGCGCTTCGCCATCTGCACAAGGAGCTGCCCGGTCCCACCTGCGGCGGCGTGGATCAGCGTCAGATCGCCCACCTTGAGCGGAAATGTATCGATGGTCAGGTAGTGCGCGGTCATCCCCTGCAGGATGACGGCGGCGGCTTCATTCAGTTGAACGTTCGCCGGCACCGGGACGAGTTTGTCCTGCGGAACCAGCGCATAGTCGGCGTAGGAACCATTGACCATCGCCCAGGCGACGCGGTCGCCGGGCTGGAAATCGCCCACGCCATCGCCGACGGCATCGACGACGCCGGAGCCTTCGTTGCCGGGGATGCTCGGCAGCGGCACCGGGTAGCGTCCCCGCCGCTGGTAAGTGTCGATGAAATTGACCCCGCTCGCCGCGACCTTGACGCGCACCTGCCCTGCGCCCGGTTCCGGAAGGGGGATGTCTTCGTAGCGCAGCACATCCACTTCACCATAGTCGTGAAATCGCACAGCCTTCATCGTCTTGTTCGTCCTCATCTCCCGAGTTCGGGTGCGATCCTAATGGATGTCGATCAAGCGGAACTGCGGCAGCGGCGCGCCCGACCCCGCGCTGTCTTTGTAGACATCGAAGGGGGTCATCTCCTTCGCCACCTGCACGGTCGTCAGTCGTCCGCTGCTGAAGGCTTCGAACTTAATCTCCCAGTTGCTGTCGGAGGTGCGCCGTGACTGCACGTAACGGACGCCGGGCAGATCGTGAATCTGGCGCGTCTGGCGCAGATAGATATCCGCCGCCTGTGCCGGTTCGCTGTAGCAGGATCGTCCGCGCATTTTGTCGACCCGCACGCGATCCTCAGCAGCGAGTCGGACCAGTTCAGCGGCGTCCTGGGGGTCCACATAACCATAGACCACGCCATCGGGCAGGGTCATCAGAGTCGCGGCGAAGCGATGTCCGCCGATGTGCGTCGTCTGCCAGGCAGCAGCGCCGATGATGTTGTTCAGGGCGTCGTAGACCGGCGCGCCATACTTGGCGCAGGAAATATCGCGCCGCCCATTGGTGCAAACCGCGAACAAGCGCTCATCGGTCAGATACTCGACCGCTTCCGGCGCGCCGAGCGCCACCGCCGCCAGGTCCACATCGAGCAGTTCATCGTATGAATTGAGATCGAGGCGGTACATTTCCGGCGTGATCTCCAGCGAACGCGCCACATACAGGCGAATCTGTTCGCGGTTGGGATCGACATCTTCACGCTGGCGAATAAAGGTTAATTTGGCGTTAGGGATGCTGTCCACCCAGTGCTGAACGAACTGCTTGAGCGTGGGCGACAGATGGCTGTCGTCGGGGATCTTCGCCCCCCAAGCGTCGGTGTATTCGAGCAGAATCCAGACGTCGACGCGAGGCGCGGTCCCGGTCAGCTTTTCGCCGGCGGCACGCGAACACTCGCTGCAATAGAAGGCGGCGTTGTTGGGGTTCATTGCGACGTTTCATCCTCATCATATGCTTGATGCGCCTGACTGCGGCGCATCCGGTCAATCAGGAGTTCCGCGTCTTTCACGGAAGACACGGCGAACGTCCGACTGCCTAGATCGGTGGGGAACACCCGCGTAAAAGTAGCGACCAACAGGAGGATCAGCCGGTTGGTGGTGACGACGACCAGCGCGCCCCAGTTTTCAGGGTAGGCGCTCATGACATTGCGGGCATGGGTGATGGCTCCGCCGATGGGAATCGGTCCACTGTGGGTGTAGTCAGCGATAATGTCCACGCGCCCCTCGCCGGAGCGCATCATCTCGGCGGACTGCTGACACGTCCTGTAGAATTCGTCCCAGGTCCAGGCGTCGGTGTAGATTTGCAGAATCGTTGTGCGGGCGGGGTCATACCACGCTGCGACAGCTCCCATAGTTTGGTCTCCCTACCCCACCGCACAACCGACTCGTTCTATTATGACACAAACCGCCGCATAAGCGGAGAAGACCCTTGATCTGCCGGGCGGAGACTGCTATATTTTGGCGCATCTTCCACAGTAGCTCAATGGCAGAGCAATCGGCTGTTAACCGATGGGTTCTAGGTTCGAGTCCTAGCTGTGGAG
>JABWBO010000108.1 GCA_013360465.1 Anaerolineae bacterium
TTTCTGCTCAAGCGTTTCCCGGTTGGCTGGCATAGCGCTTCACTTTCTACTTGGTGATGCTTTAGCCTATATCATTTTGCACTAACTTGAAATGCACCCCATACACAGCCTCCTGCGGATGATGGCGCACGACGGGCAGGTCCTTCTGCGCGGCAGCGTGGAAGACGATCTGCGGGCGATGGGCTTCGAAGATCGCCCGCACCGCGCCGCGCCGGGTGACATCCGCCACCTCGGCGCTGATCGTCACCTCCGGATGCGCCATGCGCAGCGCAACGGCGAGGTGGTAGAGTGCGCTTTCGTGATGATCCAGCAGCACCAGCGCGGTTGGGTTCAGAACAAGGACCTGCCGGCTCAGTTCCGAACCAATCACCCCGGCGGCTCCGGTGATCAGCACACGCTTGCCGCGCAAAGGCTCCAGGTCGGCGGCGCGGCGCGGCGGCGAGGACGCTCGCCCCACGAGATCGTCGATGTCCACGTCGCGCCAGAAATCCTGAACCCGGCGCGTGGTGAACAGGTCCGGCAGATCCAGCGCGACCCTGATCTGCGCGTCGGACTGCTCGCACTGCGCGAGGATGGCGCGGAATTCTGCGCCGGCGATGCGATGAATGGCGATGACGATCACATCGACATGCAGCGTTTTGACGATCTCCACGATATCGGCGCGCGCCCCCAACACCCTGGAGCCTTCCAGCATCAGCCCCAGCTTCTTGGGATCGTCGTCGATGAAACCGATCACCTCGCAGCGCGTCGAAGCCTCTTCCGGCAGGCGTCTGATGCGCCAGGCGAGCGCCTGACCGGACTCGCCCGCGCCGACGATCAGCAGTCGGATCGGCACATCCAGCCGCGCCGCTTCGGCAGCGCCGGCACGCCGGCTCAGCTCAGAGAGCAGCCGCCCACGATAGCGAACGACAGAGAAGCCCAGCAGGGTAAACAGGTTGCCCAACAGGATCAGGCGGAAGGGCGGCGGGACCCCTGGGACGATCAGCGCGCAAATGATGTAGATCGCCGTCGCGACGAGGACCGCCCGCCCCAGCAGCGCGCTCCCATAAACGCTGGCGCGCTCCCACACCTGACGATAGACGCCGAAGACCGCCAGCACGCCGGGCAGAAGCACCTGCGCGGCGAGCAGATATACAAGAAAATGCCCCTGAAGGGCAAACTGAGCATAGCCAGCGTCGCCATAGGCGAGAAGGGCGAGCGCTGCGCTGTAAGCCAGCGTGACCAGAAACACATCGCCGATGACGCCGATCCAGCGGCGCGCCAACGGCTTGGCACGCGCAGAGACGGGACGCGCCGGCATCAGATGCACCCGGTCGGTTCAGGCGACATCGGGCTGATCCCCGGAGGCAGCAGGGCGATGCCCGGCGAGGATCGTTCGCATCTCCGTCAGCGCCGCCTCACTGCTCAGCGGCGGCGCTTTGACCAGCTGATCGATCTGCATCCAGAAGGCGGCGGGCTGAAGCGCCACATCCCACCTGCCCACCTTCAGGATGCTGGGGTGCGGCGTCGGACCGGGGTTTTCCTGATGGCCGAACAGCTCTTCGTGCATCTTCTCGCCGGGGCGGATGCCGGTGAAGTGGATGGCGATGTCCTTGTAGGGGCGCAGCCCGCGCAGGCGGATCATGCGCTCCGCCAGCTCGACGATGCGCACCACTTCGCCCATTTGCAGGACGAAGATGTCATCACCGGAGGTCATGCACGCCGCATGGATGATCAGGTTAACGGCTTCCGGGATGCTCATGAAATAGCGGGTCATCTCGCGATGCGTCACCGTGACCGGACCGCCTTCATCGATCTGGCGGCTGAAGATGGGCACGACGCTGCCGCGGCTGCCCAGGACATTGCCGAAGCGGACAGCGGCGAAGCGCGTCCGGTTTTCCGGGCGCTGCGCCAGCGCGTGCAGCATCAGCTCGCACAGGCGCTTGCTGGCTCCCATGACGCTCGACGGATTGACGGCTTTGTCGGTCGAGACCAGCACGAAGCGCTGAGCGCCAAATTCCTGCGCCAGCTCCGCCACATTTCGGCTGCCGAACACATTGACGATCACCGCCTCGCTCGGATAGAACTGGAGCAGCGGCACATGTTTGTAGGCGGCGGCATGGAAGACGACTTCCGGGTTATGTTCCAGGAACACCGCGCGCAGCGAATCACGCCGGGTGACATCCGCCAGGACGGTGACGAGCGGCAGATGCGGGTGGCTGGTCCGCAGGTCGAGCGTCAGATCGTGCAGACCGCTTTCGTTGTTGTCCAGCAGAATGATGCGCGTCGGCGCGTAGTCGATGATCTGCCGGCTGAGTTCCGAACCGATGGACCCCGCCGCGCCGGTGATTAGGACGATTTTTCCGGTGACCGGCTCCAGGTCGATGCCTTCGTGGCGCGTCACCGTCTCTCGACCGATCAGATCATCCGGCTGAACATCGCGCAGAAACTCTGCCGATTGGTTGGAAGTCACCAGTTCCTGCAGGTCTGGGACGACCTTGATCAGCGCCTTGGTTTTTTCGCAGCGCGTCAGGATATCCCGGAAATCGGCGCCGCCGATGCGGTGGATGGCGACCACGATCAGATCGGCATGACGTTCCTCGGCGACCCGAATCAGGTCGTCGCGCGCGCCCAGCACCCGGCAGCCTTCGACGAACAGCCCGCGCTTGGCGGCATCGTCGTCGATAAAGCCGATGATCTCATAGCGGGTGTCCGATTGATCGAAACGGTGTTTCAACCGCCATGCCAGCGTCTGACCGGACTCGCCCGCGCCGACGATCAGCACCCGCAGCGGCGCTTCGAGCATCTTCCGGCGGAACCGGGGGCTGCCGCCCAAACCGAAGCTGCGCAGCAGGCGGGAGCGATAGCGAACCGCCACGAAGCCGATCAGCGAGAACATGTTGCCCAGCAGGACCATCTGAAAAGGGCGTCCCACATCCGGTACGATCAGCAGGCAGGCGATGTAGATGAGCGTCGCCACCGCCACCGCGTTGATCAGGATGGTCACGCCGTAGCCGCTGGTGCGCTGCCAGATGCGCTGATAAGCCCCGAATGCGACCAGCACCGCCGGCTGCGCAAACGCGGCGGCGGCGATGTAGGCGATGAAGGCGGCGCTGCCGCCGAAACGGAGATAGTCCCGGTCGCTGAAGGTGAGCAGGGCGATGGCGGCAAGGTACGCCGCGATGACGATCGCGACATCGGCGAGAAGGGCAAGCCCGACATCAACCGCGCGCCGGTGAGCGCGCCCGCGAAGAAAATCCATCAGATTCATAGCCACTCCCCCGGGTAAATCTGACCGGCGACCCCGGGCATTGTCGCGGGCAGTCCCAACGATGCCTTCCGAAGGACAGCCTGCGCACTGCCTTCCAGCGCATCAAACCGGCTTTGCACATCAGGCGAAACGCAGCGGCTCACGAAAGTTCAGCTTTCAGCTTCAGTACAAAACACCGCTTTTCTGAGCCAACCTCACCCCAGAAATCTGACGATTTTTACCCCTCTTCAAACGGGGCGGTTGAGCACAGCGAAACGGGGTGAGGTTGGGTAATCCACGAGTCACTGAAACTACGCTTTTACCACGAGTTTATAGCCCGTCGCCGCCGCGATTTCCAGATTTAACTGCTCGATTTGCTCTTCCGACGGCGCGCTCGATGCTGTTACCACGACCTCGCCCCGATCCGTCAGCAGGGCGAGGTTTTTCCGCATCTGCCAGCCCGCCTCGCGGACGATCTGCGTCACCTTCTGGGCGATAGCGTTCTGATCCGGGTGGGGGTGCAGGCTGATCGCGTAGCCGGTTTTCTCTGCCAGCCGCGCGATGATATCGGTATAGCGCTGCCCGACCTGCGGTGAGATGAACATCAGCACGATCTGCCCCTGCTTCAGGCTGCATTTCATCAATCCGAACGGATTCAGCGCTTCGCGGATCACGCCGTAGGCGGTGTTGATCTCCATCGTCGGGCGAGCAGGGGAGGGCACGGCCGCGGGTTCACTCCCACCGTTCGCCTTGCTGTTGACGCGGAGGCGGTAGCTGGTGAGATCGAAATACGCCTGTTCCAGGGCGTCCGCATCGTCGATGTGGCTGATCTCCACCTGCACTTCGCGCCGATCCAGAAAGAACGAGGGACCTTTGACGATCTGCGCGCCGGCGGGCAGCAGTTCGATCACGGCTGCGCCGAGCGCCTGCTGATTCACCTGCCGATTTACGTAAACATCCCAACCCGTCTGGTCGATGACATGCTCGATTTGATCTGCAAAGGCGTCTTCGGCGCGTTCGGGAAAATCGAAAGTCAGCGAGAGCCGTTTGCGGTGGACTTCGATCCCGACTTTACGCAGGCGCGCTGGCGGCGGGAAGGCTTCGAGCGCCACCTGCCGCGCCGCGTTCTGCTCCAGCGGTTCGCCGTCAAACGCCCGCTTGGGCAGCAGCCCACCGGGGACAGCTTGCGCGCCATCCGCCGCCAGCGTCAGCACGATGGACAGCAGCGCGGTGTCGCGGTCGATATCGTCGGGCAGAGCATCCGGGATCAGTGCCGCCGGATCGATAGGCTGTGCCGCCGCGACCAACAGCTGCCGCCGTTCGAACGGGAGCAGCGTCTCTTGCAGCGCCCGCGCTGCTTTGAAGCGGTCATTAAGCTGCCCGGTCAGACCGGGATTGTTCCGCGCGCCGCCCCATGTCCCGATCACCCAGAGGAGCGCATCCGCCGGATAGTGCCGCCCCTTTGCGTTGAGCGCGAACGCGTCGAAGCCGTCTTTGTCGATCTGCTGCACCACGCCGACGCGCGGGCGGTTGTTGCTGTCACGCAGCACGATCCACTTGCCGGCGAGGTCGGGATTTGCCAGCATGATCGCACGGCGGCGCAGCGCCTGCGTCACCTGCTCCGGCGAATGGACTTGAAAATTCCCCCGCTGACGCCAATCCGGCGAGAAGTAGACCGCGTCCTCCATCAGCGCCGCCGCGACCGCGTTTGCCCGGGCGGCATCGCCGTACCACATCTGCGCCAATTCTTGCGCGCTGTAGAAATCGCCGGAACGCCCCGCTAATGCCTCCCAGAGCGCTTTGGCATCGATTTTAGTGGCGTGGGGGTGAGCGCCCTGAACCGATTTCGCAAGCCTCCAGGGCTTTTTCTCGAATTCCCATTCGAGCGCCTGCCCGGAGATTGGCATCCGCACGATGCGACCGCGCGCGCGCAGGGCGTTGGCGAGGCTCTGGCGCGCACCCGGGTCGCCATGCACCAGCGCGATCTGCTCCGCGTCGAACGACTCCGCCACGCTGACCAGCTCCCCTTCATCGGCGTGGGCAGAGAGCGAATACGTCCCTAGGTCACAGCGCACGGTCACCGGCTGACCGTCGATGCGGATGGTCACTTCGTCGCCTTCCTGCCGTTCTTTGATTGCCCGCTGAAGCGCTCGCCCCGGTGATTCCTCATCCTGATAGCCAGTCAGCAGGATGGCATTGCGCGCGTCGGCTGCCAGCGCCTTCGCGTAGACGGCGGAGGGTCCGCCGGTCAGCATGCCGGACGACGAGACGATCACACAGGGCAGGGCGGTATTGGCGATCTCCATGCGCTGCGCCTGCGTCTCGATGGGCAGGACTTTGTTTCTGAAGAACAGGGGATCGTCGCCGGCTGTCTTGACCGTTTCGGAAGGCAGCCAGTCAGGGAAACGGACGTAAGCGCGGCAGACCGAGCGCACCATGCCATCAACGTAGATCGGCGCGTCGATCAGTCCGCGATTTGCCAGCAAAATCTGGATCACCTCTTGAGCGCGCCCAAGCGCAAAGGCGGGGATCAGCGCCCTGCCGCCGCGCGCGATCACGCCGCGCAAGGTATCGATGAGGCGCTTTTCCTCGGCGGCGCGGTTGGCGTGCAGCTTGCCGCCGTAGGTTGATTCCAGCACCAAGCCGTCGGCTTTGACGTTGGGAATCGCCGCGCGGACGACGGCGCGCTGCGGCGTGAGCGATACGTCACCAGACATGACGAGTACGCCTTCGTCGCTTTCGATCAGCAGCGACGCCGCGCCGACGATGTGTCCCGACGGGTGATAGGTCGCCTGAAGGTTCTCGCCAAGCTTGAGCGTATGCCGGAACTCGACGGTCTGGAAGGCGTCGAGCAGGCGCTGCACGCTGATCTCGTCAAAAAGCGGGAGTTCGCTCTCCTGTTCCTGCCGCGTCTTCATGATGCGCTGGGCATCGGCTTGCAGGATGCGGATCAGCGCGATGGTCGGTTCGGTGGCAATGACGGGCACATGCGGGTACTGCTCCATGACCAGCGGCAGCGCGCCCGTATGATCGGTGTGGGCGTGCGTAACGAGGATCGCGTCTGGACCGCCCGCCTCGCTGATCAGTCGAAGGTCGGGCAGCTGGTCATCACCGATGGCGCGCCGCTGCTTCGCCGAGATGCGAATACCTGCATCGACGAGCAGCTTTTTGCCCGCGATCTCGATCAGCGTGCCGCTTGCGCCAACTTCATCTGCGCCGCCGAGGAATGTCAATCGCATGGTGTTCTATGCCAATACCTATGCCAAAAAGAGGGGCAAAGCAGCCGGGTTTCCAAGGAGAGCGAATTTACCACAAAACGACTCGACCAGAGATCCCCTGTCCGAAATTATAGCACTGACCCAGAGGGCGGCAGACGAACATAGGGGACGCCCCTACAACCGACGTACCGTAGGGGCGAGCCGGCGGCTCGTCTGCTGAAAAGATGCGAGGAAAAGACGCGAGACAAGGCTTAAGCGCTCAATCTGATCTTGCCTACATATCTTGCGCACCGCCAGGTTGTTCAGCCCGGTTTGTATATAGTCCTTGCGCTTTGCGTTCACAAACGCTAAAGTTCCAGTGAAAATCGTGTTGGGTGGGGGTGTTAGTTTCATCCACTTGCGTTCTGCTCACCTATCCCTACCTATGTGGAGATAATCTCACCAAACTACCTTTTAGGAGATCTTATGTCCCAGGTGAAAGACGACACTGGCAATCCTTTTGAGGGGTGGGTTCCGGTACACGAAGCCGCAGCGCTGATCGACAGAGGGACCTCTACGGTGTGGGGGTGGGCGATGCGAGGCGTCATCCGCAGTTACCAGATCGGACGCCGAATTCATGTCGTTAACATTCAGGAAGTACGGGAGTTTGAGAAAAACAGGGCGCGAAAGCCGCGATAACTGGCAGTTTTTCACTGCTTGACAAGCGCTTAAAAATGTCGTAGATTCGCAGATATCTCTTACCGAACACTTTTCCGCCTTGCAAAGTCGGAAAAGCCGGTGTACCTGACAAAAAAACAGCTCTATCGCCAACAAGATCTGAGAAGATCGCGATAGAGCTTACCAACACAACAAACCAGCGGAACTGAGGAACTAGCCGACACTATTTCTTCAGCCAACCCGCCTAAGCGAGTTTCCCACCTGAAGAGCCCTTCTCGAAAGAACGGCGACAGCAGGGAGCCGTTGCTTTAACGCAAACCAGCGTTAGAGACAGAATAAAATGAAATCTGAGAAATTGCAAGCACCATCTGTAAATTTTCCGGTTTTCACCGGCGGCAGGGTACGAATAAACAAACATTCGTTCCAAACTGCTGGACAGCGCGAAATTTTTCATGATATGATGTTTGTTTTAGAACTAAAGTTCTGTTTTTCATGGGGGCGAGGCGAAAAAACGGTCGCTCATGGACACCCCCAGGTGGACTGTAGAGGCTATTTGATCGGAGTCACCGTCGGATAAAAGCGGAAACGACCCGGAATTCGCCTGGGTCGTTTCCAAAATTGCTGACTGTGCCTCACCAGCGGGTCTCTTGTTTCAACGCGGGAGCACCCCAACCTGAGAGGAACACATGCACCACCATTCTAGCACACAACAGGTCAATTTGAGTCAATCAATTGTCCTATTTTGCCAATTCTCATGCCTTAAAAGAGACATGTCGGATGTCACAGAGCAACGCACGGAGGTGCTGTCATGACTTTCAAGGCGCATGTTTACCCCGCTCGCTCTCTTCCTGACCTGCGCGAGCTGGTCGCCCGGTACTGGGGCGAAGGCAGGCGCTCCGGGCGTGCTGTTTTATATCGGGCGCGCTGGCGATCTGGCGACGATACGCCCTCATTCGCAGTCTATGCCGACGGCTATAAGGACTTCGGCGGCAGCGGCGAATCCGGCGGCGTGATCCAGTGGATCATGCGCGAATTCGGCTTCAACAGCCGCAAGGCGTCGGAATGGTTAGAAAAATGGTATATCGGTTATTCTTTTGTTACGCCCGCGCCTGCGCCGCTGCCAGCGCGGACTTCTCATAATCATTCACCGCCTTCCAGCGAATGGCAGCACCATCTGCGCGCCGCCGTTCGAGAAACACAGCGCCTCCTCTGGTCCGATGCGGGCAGGGCTGCCCTGGACTACCTGCGCCAGGAGCGCGGGCTGACGGACGAGACCATCCGGGCGGCGGAGCTGGGCTATGCGCCTGACTATATGAAAACCGACTTCTCCTACCAGGATGAAGATGGGGCTTCACGACGGGTCAGCATCCCGCCGGGCATCGTCATCCCCTGGGACATGAACGGCGTGCTGTGGGCGGTGCGCGTGCGCTCGCGCGTGGGTGCCCTGGCAAAGGCGCTGAACATGTCGGAGGACCATTTCAATTATGGCAGCCGGCGCGGCGAGGTGGTCGATAAATACCGCAGCGCGCGCGGCAGCCGCCCCTCCGGCGTGCTGTATGGCGCGGAGAACATCGGTGAGGATCGCGGCATCCTGTTCTTCGAGGGTGAATTCGATGCGCTGCTGGCGGGTCAGCAGCTTCATGGACGCACCGCCTGCGTGACATTTGGCAGCGCCTCCAACATCCCCGCCGTGCTGCCGGAGCATACGCAGACTCAACTGAGAGGGCATCATCCGATCTATGTGGCGATGGATGCGGATGCGGCGGGGCAGAATGCCGCCGCCCGGCTGCGCCATCTCCTGCCCGACAGCCTCTCTCTGCCGCTGCCGCCGAACTGCAAGGACATCACCGAGTATGCCCAGGCTGGCGGGGATATCCGCGCCTGGTTCACCCACGCCACCACCGAGCATGTGCCGGACAGCTGGTCCACCGCGCTGCTTCATATGACGGACAGCCAGGGACACAGCAAGGGCGCCGGCGCGCCGGTCTATCACACACTGATCGCCGCGATCAACACCGGACGGCTTGATCCGCAGGATTTCACGCTGAACAAACTGCTCACCATCGCCAAAGAGGCGGGGTACGGCATCAAACCCAGTCTGGCGAGGACCGGGATTCGCGTCCTGCTGGAAAACGGGTTTTTACAAAGATTTTCATCAGACTCTGTACGAATCACTGATGAAAAAGTTGAAAAAAAACCGGGTGGTCGTCCTGCCGATAGGTATCGCCTGGTCTCCTATGCCGAACGCCACGCGGCGCTGGTGAACGCCCTCAGCCCGCGCATTCGTCAGATGGCGTACCCGATCCGGAAGACGCATTGTCAGGTCCCCACTATTGCCGATCTGACGGAGCGTTCGTTCGACGACATGCGCCTGGAAAAGCTGCACCGTGCGGAGGTGGAAGCGGAAAGCGAGGAGGTCAAAGCCGTGCAGTTTGTGGAGCGGCGCATCGCCGCGCGGCGGGAAAAACGCCTGAAGATCCTGCTGATCGATGCGCTTGACGACTCGACCTTCACCCCGCTGCCGGAGGGCTGGCAGATCGAAACGCTGGCGCTGTTTCGGGCGGCTTTCCTCCGTGCCTTGAAGCTTGCCGGGAAGATCGGCAGCCGGCTGGATGAGAATGCGCTGGTGCTGGGGATCACGCGCCCCAGCGTCAATAAGTATGTCTTGATGGCGGGATTCCGCATCGAGCGGGATCAGACGGCGGCGATCACGCTTCAGCCCGATGAGCCGGTCGAGGCGCAGGTGAAGCGCGGCGCATCCGCCCTGGTCGGCAAACCTATCGCCATCGAAGCCTATGCCACGCCTGAGGATATCGATCGCGGGCCGGTGCGCCTTCCTTATACCGCCGGCGCCGCATGCAGCATCCGTCAGCGCGGGGCGCTGGTGCGCATCGTGTATCAGACCGCCAACCTGCATATTCCCATCCTGGATGCCAGGCAGCCCGACACCTCTTCGTGCAGGCGACCCCGAAAACAGGGTATACTGGATTTACGCTCTTCAGGATCGGAGTCCGATATGGGGAAGCAGAGTCGCCTTCGCCGGATGCGGCGGTGGGATCGGGTAGCGGATAAGATGCTCGGTCGGAGTCAGGAAGAGGACGATTTTGCCGACTATGACGACGACATCGACGAGGATGACGGCGATGTCGAGGATTATGCAGAGGAGGAAACACAGCCCGAGGTTCGGCAAGCCGGCTATACGCGCGAATGGATGGAGGGGCAGATGCGGCTTCGCCTGGAGCTGCTCGGCTGGCGGTCGAAAGACGGCACTCAGTTCATCAGCCGGAAGACGGGCGAGGTGATCCCCTACAACGCCTCGCTGGAGGAGCTGATTGAGCTGCTGGTCAACAAACCCGCTAATGCCGAGCGCCGCGCCCTTCCGAAGTGGCGCGGATGGGTGGAAGAGCAAGAAAGGCAGGCGCAGTCACCGCCTGCCGACGGGTAGCGCACCTCGTGGATGCCCGGAGTACGTTCCCTCCGGGCTATTGGTATAGTAAGAGCGCTTCTCAGATCGCGGCGGTAATAGCCGCCGCGATCCGTGATCAATCGCGCCCAAAAACCTGATCATCGTGATATTCCCCTGAAATTTGCTGATGTAAACTTTGTAAAGCAGCAAGAACTTCGTATATAATCTTCTCAGTAGGTGATTCTGTTTATTAAGAAACCTCGATCAACACGTCATAAATCGCACCGGTGAGGATCACTGCGGCACTCCCTTCTGCCGCTCGTTGTGCAAAGATGTACCGGCGACAGCCGACAGCATGCACCACCTCTGTCATATGTGGTCTCTATCCTGTAAATCGGGAGCGCTGCGAGCGAATGTACCGACGTTGGGGGAAACGCCTGTTCGATGTAGCTGCCGGGCTGCTGGCTCTGGTGGTGCTTTCGCCCGTGATGCTGCTGGTCGCGCTGTATGTCCGCGTCCGCCTGGGTAGCCCCATCCTGTTCAAGCAGCAGCGCCCTGGGCTGTGCGGTAAGCCGTTCACTATTTACAAGTTCCGCACCATGAACAATGCGCGTGATGCCGATGGCAACCTGCTGCCCGACACTCAGCGGCTCGGTCGCGTGGGGCGTGTGCTGCGCGCCAGCAGCCTGGATGAGCTGCCGGAGATCATCAACGTACTCAAGGGTGAAATGAGCCTGGTGGGTCCGCGTCCGCTGCTGATGCAGTACCTCGCGCTGTATGCGTCGGAACAGGCGCGCCGCCATGAGGTGCGTCCCGGTATCACCGGCGCGGCGCAGATCAACGGGCGCAATGAGATCACCTGGGAGCAGAAGTTCGAGCGCGATGTGTGGTACGTCGATCACTATACCTTTCTGCTCGACGTGAAGATCATGGCGTACACCGTGATCAAGATCGTCAGGCGCGAAGGGATCAGCAAGCAGGGACACGCGACGACCGAGGCGTTTATCGGCTCTCCAATGCCTGTTTCGCTCAATGGTAAAGCGGCGATGCCGCCCTCCTTTGTCGAGAGGGCTGAACCGGTCCCGGCTGAGAATCGATAATGAGCCGCGTTGTGATCCTCGGAGCGGGTGGCCACGCGAAGGTTGTGGCAGACATCTTGCAGATGCGGGGTGTTGAGGTCGCCGGCTTCCTGGACGACAATCCGCTGCTGTGGGGCAAAAAGCTCTTGGGCTTGCCGGTATTGGGCGCGATAGAAGCTTTTTCAGATTTTATGCCCTGTAAGTTCGTTTGTGGGATTGGCTCGAACGCAGTGCGGAAAGAGATTATCCGCTGTTTGGGAGATACCGCCGCAGATTTTTGGGAGACGGCGGTTCATCCACGCGCGACGATAGCGAGAAGCGTCAATCTGGGTTGTGGATCGGTTGTCGCGGCGCACGCGGTGATCAATCCGGACTGCTTTATTGGCGAACATGTCATTGTTAACACCGGCGCGACGGTGGATCACGACTGCACGCTCAGCGACTACGTACACCTCGCTCCCGGGGCTCATCTTGCCGGGGGCGTGAATGTGGCTGAAGGGACGCTGGTCGGGATCGGGTCGCAGGTTATTCCAGGCTGCAAGGTTGGTGCCTGGTCCACTGTTGGCGCAGGCGCGACGGTTGTCGCAGATATTCCAGATTATGTCGTCGCAAAAGGGACACCTGCATGTTGGTGAGGGGACTTATGAACGTTTCCATGTCTTCGCCGGACATCACACAGGCGGAAATCGATGCGGTCATGTCTGTTTTGCAGACGCAGTATTTGAGTATTGGTCCGCATATTACGTCGTTTGAAGAACGTCTGTCCCGCTTCATTGGCGTCAAGCATGGAATCGCCGTGAATTCCGGGACGAGCGGGCTGCATCTGTGCATGATCGCGGCGGGTGTTGGCGAAGGCGACGAGGTGATCACGCCGTCGTTCAGCTTCATCGCCTCCGCCAATGCCGTCCTGTACGAACGCGCGATCCCGGTGTTTGTGGACATCGATCCGCTCACGGGAAACATGGACCCCCGCCTGATCGAGGAGAAGATCACGCCCAGGACCAAGGCGATCATGCCGGTCCACGCTTTTGGGCAGCCTGCCGATATGGATGCCATCCTGGAGATTGCGCGGAAGCACAACCTCGCCGTGATCGAAGATGCTTGCGAGGCGATCGGGTCGCAGTACAAAGGCCGGTATGCGGGAACGATGGGTGACGCTGCGGTCTTTGCTTTCTACCCCAACAAGCAGATGACGACCGGCGAAGGCGGCATGATCGTGACCAATCATGACCACTGGGCGGAGCTGTACCGCAGCCTTCGCAATCAGGGGCGTGATGTGTTCAACGCCTGGCTCAATCATACCCGGCTTGGCTACAACTATCGCCTCGATGAGATGAGCGCTGCGCTAGGTGCGGTGCAGGTGTCGCGCCTGGATGAAATGACGGCAAAGCGTGCCCGGGTTGCGCAGTGGTATAACGAGCGCATTGATGAAATCCCTGGCCTGGGAAAGCCGTATATCGCGCCAACCACGACCCACATGAGTTGGTTTGTTTATGTGGTGCGCTGCGGCGAGGGTGTGGATCGCAACCTGCTGATGGAGAAGCTGCAAGAGGTTGGCATTCCAACACGACCGTACTTCGTTCCAATCCATCTCCAGCCGTTCTATCAGGAGCGCTTTGGGTACCAAAAAGGTGATTTGCCGCTCACTGAGAGGGCTGGCGAGTCGTTCCTGGCGCTGCCCTTCTCCAGCGTGATGGCGGAGGATCAGGTTGACTACGTTTGCGCGCAGATCAATGAGTGTATTGCGCTTTCGACGGTGTGAAGTTCTGACGCTATCTGCTGAAAAGCAAAATCGACCTATTCGGTGGCGACGATGGCTCAGGTTGGCCTTTGTCGTCTTTGTTCTGTTGGCGCTTGTAATCGTGTTGAGCGCTGAAAGGTGGATGCCTTACCTCTATAGGTGGCTGGATGTTACAGGTCCACCGGTGCAAGCCGATGCTTTGATAATCTTGGGTGGTGGGGCCGCTCGTGCTGAACGTGCTGCCGAGATCTACAGCTTGGTGAAGCCCGACTTTGTGATCTTGAGTGGCAGTGTTGATGGGATCGCTCTGAAGTCTCAGATCCTTGAAGCTGCGGGCATTCCTCAAAACGTAGTCTATACGGTTGCTGCTGACACCTTTGGCACCTATGATGAGGCTGTACAAATCCTTGAGCTTTTGCAGCAAGCAGGAGCAGCCTCTGCTCTGATCGTAACGGATGGGTTTCACAGTCGCCGTGCGATGGCGACTTACAGATGTTTGACACGCAGCAGTCAACAGCAGATCGTTTTGCATATCACAGGCTCGATACCTGATGATCGGTTTGAGCGTTGGTGGGAAAGCAAGCATAGTTGTGACACGGTGCTCATCGAATGGGTAAAGCTCATGTACTACACTGCAAGATATGGGGTTGTCTGCTATTAGGGCGTTATGCTAGATCGATTGAAGTAACGAAAAGTCTCTCGGTGCGGTAAGGTTAAGTCGTCAAACCAACCGAAACCGCACAGAGAGACCCTCCCA
>JABWBO010000109.1 GCA_013360465.1 Anaerolineae bacterium
AGCCGCCGCCGGACGCGCCGGCGCGCCGCCGAAAGGCTGCCGGGCGAAGGGCGTCGGCGTCGGCTGGGGGCTGCGCTCCAGGCGGCTGTTCTTAGGGAAGGGATCAGCCACGTCTCTCCAGAGACCTCAGGCGGCTCAAAACGGGCGATCAGGGTCGGTGTGAGCAGCAGTGTCTACAACATAGTGTACCCGAAAACGCGCCGATCTGATCGGATCACCCTGGGGCTTGGGGGGAGAAGCCCGCGCCTCAGGTGTGATGCTCCTGGAAGGGTCAGGTCAGCGCGCGGACGATCTGGATCATCTGGCGCGTGTGCGAGCGTTCATGCCGTGTGAAGTAGCTGGCATGTTCCTGCAAGGTCAGCACGCCGAATTCGCCGTGGCGCGCCGTGCGCCACCAGTCCTCCGGCTTGAGCGGCGTCAGCAGGGCGAGCGTCTCGGCGCGTACGGCGGCGTAATGCGCGAAGATCTCGCGGGCGTTCAGGGTATTGCTGGTCAGCAGCCAGGCGGAGACGCCGCCGAGTACCGGGTTCTCCTCGGTCAATATCGCCTGCGCGCGGTGCAGCAGCAGCCCCTGGGCGACATCGAGGTGCGCCAGCAGTTCTTTGACCGACCATTCTTCCGGCGCGGGTGGGATCGTCATCTGTTCATCGGTCACACCTTCGAGGATCGCCGTGATCGTCGCCGGAAAGGTGCGCAGTGCTTCGAGGAGCTGCGGCACGGGCAGTGGTTCGAGGTAGTAGTGCGGGCGGAATTCGCGCAGGTCAAGCGGATCGTCGTCGCAGGCGGTCTGCGCAGGGCGTCCGCCGATGTACAGGTCGCCGCAGGTGCGGCTGACGTAAACCGGCGGGATGATCTCCGGCTGTTCGGTGCGCAGCCCGACCAGCCCGCGTTCCAGCGCCGAGACGATCTCCGGGGGGGCGGCTTCCGCCCTGAGATCGGCGATCAGCGCTTCGAGCGCCTGATGCAGCGCCTCGCCGCGCGGGATTCCCGCCGCGCCGCTGAGCTTGATCTCCTCGGCGTATGCCAGCGCCCACGCCAGCTTCGACAGGTTGTAGTGCCCACCCGCCTCGATGCCGCGTGCCACGCGCAGCCACCCCATCAACCTGCTGTCGTCTGCCATGACTGCCCCCTTTGTGGTTCGATACCCTCAGTGTAGTACAAATCGGACATCCTGCGACACAGATCGCCGGCGTTGGTCAGGTTTTCCGCTCGTTGCCGCGCTTGAAATTGCCGGTCGCCTTCGCCATGAGAAGCTGCGCGTCTTTGTCCGCCTCGTCCAGTCCCTCGATACTCGCGAGGAACTTCTGCGCCGCTTCCCCGGCGAGCGTCCTGACGTGTTTGTCATACCAGTAGAGCATGACGCGCCCGTCTTTGGTGGCGCGAAACGAGAAGAAGGCTTCGTCCAACCTGCCGCGTTTGTCGATGTCGCTCACTGCGTCTCCTGGTTTGGGTGAAGAGATCGTGCGGGACTACGAACTGTGCTGAATGGGCAGCAGCGATTTTCCAGTCGCGATATCTCGCTCCAGAAGCGCGCTGGTTTCCTGCGCCTGACGCCCGATGATTGCGGCGACCCGCCGGATAATATCTCTGGCTTCTTCCCACCATACCTCCTCACGTTCGCCAAGCTTCTGCGCGCAGACTTCCTCGACGATGCCCTGATAGTAGAGGGCAAGTGTTGGCTGATGATCGCGTAGGTTGGCGTTTGAAGAGATGCTCAGTTCCTTTCTAAGGGCTGCCGCCGGACGCCCCCACAATCCCCGATAGATATCTACGAATGCGCCTGCCGCTGCCAGGAAGCGGCGGATCTCGTCCAGCACGGGACGATCATGCTTGACACGCAGATACTGTGCGATCAGATAAAGCCCTCGGTCAGTCGTGTAGTCCCGCTTGTAGGTTTTTCCATCGGCGGCTGTGTAGGGCAGACGTCTAGTTGAACTAGACATCTGATGCCACACATCCAGTTTCTTGAAGTAGCTCCAGATCTTGCGGGGATCGGGTTCTGCAGTGAGTCCCTTTACCCAGTCTTGTACCGCATAGAGCAGTCCCTCGCCCGTCTCAACGTAGGCGAGTGGAAATCCCCAACGTTTTGCGACAATGAGCGGCAGAAGGGTATCATCAGCAGATGATTTTGTCGATTCAGACGACTCCGCAGACGAGGCATGAAGAGAAACCCATACTATGGCAGACTGCGATATTCTGATCGTCGGCGCGGGACACAACGCCCTGGTCTGCGCCGGGTATCTGGCGAAGGCGGGCTACAAGGTCGTCCTGCTGGAGCGGCGGCACAAGGCGGGCGGCGCGGTCGTCACCGAAGAGATCGTCCCCGGCTTCAAGTTCGACATCGGCGGCTCGGCGCACATCCTCATCCACCACACGCCCATCGTCCTCGATCTCGAACTTACGCAGTACGGGCTGGACTACATCGACCTCGATCCGCTCTTCTTCGCCCCCTTCCCCGATGGCAGACACTTCACCATCTGGAAGGATGTCGATAAGACCTGCGAGAGCATCGCCGCCATCTCCCCGCGCGACGCCGATCTTTACCGGGCGTTCATCAACCGCTGGAAGCCGGTCAGCGAGGGCATGGTCGGGGCGTTCCTCAACGCGCCCACGCCGCTCAACCTGGCGCGCTATCTGATCTTCGCCCAGGGCTTGAACCCCAAAGGCGCGGAGAACCTGCAAGACCTGATTCGCGGCTATGGGCAGGTGCTTCGCCAGTCGTTCAGCGAACCCCACGTGCCGGCGCTGATCGGCTGGATGGCGGCGCAGTCCGGTCCCCCGCCGACCGAACCGCTCAGTGCGCCGTTCGCGCTGTGGCATCCCATGTATCACGTCAGCGGCGTCAAACGCCCGCGCGGCGGCTCCGGTATGCTCACCCAGGCGCTGCAAAAGATGATCGAAGCGCACGGCGGCGAGGTCCGGCTGAGCGCGCCGGTGACGCGCTTCCTGGTCGAGCAGGGGCGTGTCGTCGGCGCGGAGACCGCCGACGGCGAGCGGGTCACGGCAAAACACGCGGTGGTCAGCGGTGCGCACCTCTACACCACGCTTCAGCTCCTCGGCGACGACGCCCCGGCAGAGATGCGCAGCGCCGTGCAGACCGCCCGCATCGGCAACGGCTTCGGCATGATCCTGCGCTGCGCCGTCAGCGAGCTGCCCGACTACACCGCCAAGCCGACGGCGACCAGCGCGCCCGCGCCCGGTTTCGACTATGCACCGCAGCACATCGCCATGCAGTTCATGTGCCCCGACCTCGACTATCTGGATCGCGCTTACGGCGACTATCTCGCCGGGCGTCCCTCCGCCGAGCCGGGGATCATCGCCATGACCTGGTCGGCGGCAGATCGCACCCTCGCGCCGGAGGGGAAACACGTGCTGTTCCTGTGGTCGCAGTACTTTCCGTACAAGCTCGCCAGCGGCGAGGACTGGGACGACATCGCCGAACGCGAAGCCGACAAAATCCTGGGCATCCTGCGCCGCTACGCGCCAAATATGACCCGCGACAAGGTGATCGGCTGGCTGATCGAGACGCCGCTCTACCTGGAACGCGAGCTGGGGCTGCTGCGCGGCAACGTCATGCACCTGGAGATGTCGGTCGATCAGATGTTCCTGCTGCGTCCGGCGGTCAAGTTCAGCAAGTACCGCGCGCCGGTCAAGGGGCTGTATCTGACCGGCGCGAGTACCCACCCCGGGGGCGGCATCATGGGCGCGGCGGGGCGCAACACGGCGGCGGCGCTCCTGCATGACCTGGCGCGCAGGAAGATTTGAGCGCTGACAGGACTGAGGGAAGATCAGCGCTGCCGGTCTTTCACGCCAGTCGGGTCTCGCATCTGTTCGACGGGCGCGCCGGCTGCCGCCTGACCCCCCAAGGCATCCGCTGTGGAGGCGACCCCGGCGGGGCGTCCCTCTGCGGATTCGTCTCGAAACCTTACTCATGGAGAATAGGTTTAGACCTGGCGGGATGTAGGGACGCGACTAATCGCGTCCGACACGGCGGACGGCAAGAATGCCGCCCCTACGAATTGCGCCAACTCAGAGACTGTTTGCAAACTGCTCACCTCACCCCGTTTCGCTGCGCTCAACCGCCCCTCTCCAATTGGAGAGGGGCAGGAAACCGTCAGGTTTCCGGGGTGAAAACCGGCTTTGCAGACACGCTCTAAATCGTTTCTCCATCAGTCCTTCGCCCTACACCCGCGTCACCGGGATGGGTGAGCGCAGCGTGTTCAGCACCGGGCAGCCCGCTTCGACCAGATCGTGCAGGCGCTGCATCACCTCCGGCGGGATGGGCGCGACCACATTGGCGTGGTAGGTGATCTCGGAAAGCTGCGGCGCTTCCTCGGTCGGCAGACCGTACACGCCGGTCATATCCAGCCTGCCGCTCACCTCTACCTCGACGGATTCCAGCGGGATGCGGTTGAGCGCCGCCTCGATCAGGTAGGTGTGCGCCAGACAGCTGGACAGCGCGCCCAGCAGCAGCTCCGGCGCGGTCGGACCCAGCCCATAGCCGCCCAGCCCCGGCGCGGCGTCGGTGATGATGGTGTGCCGGCTCAGTTCGGTCGGGCGGACGCCGGTCGCGCCCGCCACCCGCGAGACGGACTTCAGGCTGAGGAGGGCTTTGCTCGGTTCATGCTCACACTCGGCGCGGCGCTGCTCAATGGTGGCATGTTTTCGGGCGAGATACGGATCAAGCGTGGACACGGCAGTTCCTTTCAATAGACATAGGCGAGGTCCTGAAGGACGGGAGCCTGCTCTGCTGACAGCTCCATCACAAACGCGCCGCCGCTCGCAGCCGACCCGGCAGCAGGGGCAGCAGACGCGATAACTCCTCACGGTCAAAGGTCTCCAGCGCCAGCAGCGTGCCGACGTAGAGGATAACCGCCGCCGCCAGGGTCAGCGCCGGCTGGCTGGCGAAGCCGATCGCCATCAGCACGAACATCAGCGCCGCCGCCGCCAGCGGTCGGGCGATCACCTGGAGCCAATCGACCCCCGCGGCTCCGCGCAGCAGCAGGGCGAAGCCGACGAACAGCACGCCCTCGCTGAGGATGGTGGCGACCGCCGCCGCCTGATAGCCGTAGTGCGGCACGAAGATCAGGTTGGCGGCGATGTTGAAGATCACCCCCGCCGCGAACGCCCGCGTCAGCCGGCGCTGAAGGTCAAGGGCGATCAGGGTGTACTGCGTCAGGCTGTTCATCCATCCGATGGGGATGCTCCACATCATTAATTGGGTGGCGATAGCCCCGTCCGGCAGATATTCCGCGCCGCCCAGAAAGCCCGCCCAGAAATACGCCGTGAAGGTGAAGAAGACGGCGGTCGGTAGCGCCAGGCTGAACATCAGCTTGACGGCGAAGACGTAATCGCGCGCCAGCGCCGCCCGGTCTTCATGCGCCAGCCGCGACATGCGCGGCAGCAGCGCCTGGGTGAAGAACGCCGGGATGACGTTGAGCGCCGTCAGCCACTTGTAGGCGACGCTGTACTGCCCGACCATCTCCGCCCCGCGCAGCGCCTCGATGATCACCACGTCGATCTGAAAGAAGAGGGTCGCCAGGAAGTGATTGAAGAGCAGCGGCGCGCTTTCGCCCATCATGCGGCGCATCAGCGCGCGGTCGATCGGGGCGAGCAGATTGAACGGAGAAGACTTCACCCCTGCGGATGGCGGAGCAGCGATCAGAGATCGTCCGTAGAACCCCAGGATGACCAGCGTCAGCAGGTTGGTCAGGATGCTCACCGCCGCCAGCCCGACGAACCCCCAGCCCATGAGCAGCACGCCCAGACCGAGCGCCACCTTGTTGATCGTCGCGGCGGTGGCGACGGCGGCGGGCAGTTCCGCCCGTTCGAAGGCGTAGAACAGCGCGGTGAAGCCGGTACTCAGGCTGTTGGGCAGCAGCCCGACGTAAAGGATGCTGATGGCGAGGATGACCTCGCCGGTCAGCGGCGGATCGGCGACGCCCTGGCGCAGGGCGAAGAAGGCGATCAGCGCTGGGACGCCGGCGGCTGCCAGCAGGATGCGCAGGGCGCTGGTGTTGACGAACAGGAGGCGCGCCCGCGACCGGTCGCGGGCTACCTCGCGGGTCAGGTAGAGGTTCAGCCCGAAGTTGGTGAAGATGTCGAACCAGACGAAGATCACGCCGGCGTAGAAATACCAGCCGGCGTCGGTCGGACCGAGGATGCGCAGCATGACCAGGGCGAACGCCATATCGACGCCCCGGTTGAACAGGTTGAGCAGGATCGGCGCGATGCTGTTGCGGGCGATGCGCCCCAGACCGGTCTCCGTCGCCCCGCCGAACGTGCCGCGCCACGCCCATGCCCCGACCAGCAGCAGCAGGATCACCCCGCCGATGAACGAGGCGAACAAGCCGATCTGGAACGACGCCGGGCTGTAAACCAGACGGATCGTCCAGTCGCCCGGCTCGCTGATGTCGGCTATCAGCCCGAACATGAGTGCCGAACCCAGGGCGAGCTGAGTCTCCTCGGATTCCGGGGCGCCCTGTGGACGCAGATAGGCGCGCCAGTTGCCGTCGTAGTATTCCCGAATGATGATGCTCGCCGGCGCTTCGGTCGTCGCGTCGATCTGAAGCTCCCGGCTGCTGATCCGGGTGAGAATGGGCGGCGTTCGCGGGCGTGGAATATCCCTAGTTTGCCCGAAAGCGAATACCCGATCCCCGCTGTCTACCTGATAGATTTTGACCGCCTCGTCCGCGTAGACGATAGGAGCCGTCTGCCCGCCCGCACACAGCGGGGATAGGCTGGGCAGCGGCATATCGTCGTGAGTGATGATGTAGCGTACCCCCAACCGCCGCAGCTCGCATAACTGTCCGTTGTTGATCTGGTCAAAGGGGATCGGCGAGACGCGGTTGAATTCCAGCTGCGTCTGCGGGTAGGCATCCTCCATGAAGGCGACGTAGTCCGCCGGGATGATGCTCTCGTAGCCGCGAATATCTTGCAGACCGTAGCGCATGGTCAGGTTGGCGTTGAACAGCGCCGGCTTGCCGGCTTCTTCAATCGTCGTGTAGCGCCATTCACCCGGCTGCGCCATGAGCCACTGGATCGACGGCGGGGTGAAGTCCAGCAGGGCGGGATCGCTGGCGGGGTTGAAGTGCGCCGAGGCGATCATCAGGTCGGCGGCGATCACGGCGACGGCGAGCAGCGGGGCAAGGCGTCTTACCCCGGTCAGGCTGGCTCGCCCGGAGTGCGGTCTTCGCAGCAGGATCACCACGACGCCCGACGCGATCAGCATCGCGGCGAAGAGCGCAGCGTTGACGAACTGGTAGCTGTAGAACATGCGCGCATCGCTGAAGGCATCGACCGCCTTCGCCAGCGTGCCGTACAGCCGCTCGACCAGCGGCGCGACCTGATCGTAGAACAGCCGGCTGGCGACCAGCCCGGCGAGGATCAGCCCGCCCGCCGCCGCCAGCGCCGCGCCGATCTGCCGTGACCAGCGCCCGCCGCGCAGCAGCACAGCATCCATGCCGAAGCCCGCCAGCGCCGCGACGGCGAAGGTGAACGGGAAGACCCAGCGGAACGGCGAATGCAGCTGATCGATGCCCGGCAGGGTGTAGTAGAGGACGGCGTAGGTCGGCAGCCCGAACATGAAGGTCAGCGACGCCAGCGCCAGCAGCGCCAGGATCAGGCGGTGGGGCGTGCCTTTTTGGCGGTGCAGCCCCCAGGCGTCGAGCAGGGCGATGCCGGCGAGGATCAGCGGCAGGATGCCGACGTACAGCGCCGCTTCGACGTAGTTCTTCATCCCCCACTCGGTGTGGACGATGCGCCCGCCGGCGGCGTTGACCACCGTCTCGTCGATCAGCGACACGGTGCGCAGGTCGAACACGTCGAAATAGGTGTGATGGGCAGGACTGCCGTAGAAATTGGGCATGACGAACTGCACGGCGTCGCGGAGCGGGTGCGCCCAGTCGAGGACCTGATCGAACGCCGCGCCTTGCGCCCGGAAGTTGTTCGAAGCGACTTCAAACAGGGGGATGAACTGCACCGCGCCGAGCGCCCCGCCCAGGGCGATCAGGGCGAGCAGTGCCGCGCCCCGCCCGACCATCTCGCGCAGGATGCCGAACGCCTTGTGCCCCGTCCGCCGCAGCGTCCAGAGCATGAACAGCAGGCGCGCCGCCGCATAGTATGCCGCGACCAGCAGGGTGTAGTAGGTGATCTCGACGTGCCCGGCGAGGATGTTGCAGCCCAGCGCCACCGCGCCGATGGCGATCCAGGGCAGGACGACCGGTCTGCCGGCGAGCGGCTGATGCCGGATGACGTACTCGATCATGAGCAGCAGCAGGGGCAGCCAGACGGCGGCGGCGCTGATCATCGGGAAGACGGCGCTGATGACGAAGAACGCCGCCAGCTGATAGGTGACGGCGGCTGCTATCCCGCCGGCGCGGCTGATGCCCAGCCCGCGCGCGAAGGCGAACATGAACGCCCCGGCGAGCCAGAGCTGGACGACGGTGAACCAGCCGTAGGCGGCGGGCAGGTCGAGGAGGTAGTAGAGCAGGCTGAAAGGATAGAGGGCGCTGTGCTGCCCGGCGGCGAGGAAGGCGATGCCGCTGAACTGGTAGGGGTTCCACAGCGGAATTTCGCCGGCGGCGATCTGCTGGCGCAGGAACGATTTCCACTGGAAGTTTTGCAGCACCAGGTCGCTGACCAGATGGTTGTAAGGGATCGCCGGCGCGCTGATGACCTCGCGGTAGGTGGCGTACGGCTCGTACTGGTAGAGATTCTCTGCCGGCAGCAGCGTTCGCCCGCCGATGGTCTGGTTCCAGAAGGCCAGCAGGGGGAGCGCGAACAGTAGCGCCAGGATGAGCAGATCAGGAAGGCGTCGGCGCATCATGCCCTCGTGCATGTCGATGCAAGAGGTGTGATTATACCCGACATGATCGGGGCGGAATCGGGCGATCCCGCCTCGGTATCTCTACGGCTCTAGTCGCCCTGGCGGATCTCCCACAGGCGCACTGTGCCGTCGCGGTCCAGCGCCGCCGCCAGCCGCCCATCGGCGCTGATCTCGACGTAGGCGATCTCGGCGGCATGCAGACCGATCACCCGGCGCGTCCCGCTCGCCAGATCGATGGCGGTGATCAGCCCGTCTTCGTCGCCGAAAACCAGCGTCTCGCCGGCGGCGTCCAGCGCGGCGTTGCGTCCCAGGTCTTTCCCGAACTCGAAGCGCTGAACCTCGGTTCCGCCCAGCGCCGGCGTCCACAGGGCAATCGAGTCACGACGCACTACCGCTGCAAAACGCAGATCGCCGGACCAGTCGGAGATGATCTGGCTGCCGCCAGCCTCGAAGCTGCCGGTCTGCCGTCCGCTCGTCAGGCTGAAGAGCGCAGCCTTATCGGGGATGTCAGAGCGGACGACGGCGATCGACGCCCCGTCGGCGCTGAAGAAGACGCCCGCCAGCGGCGGAATCGGGTCATCCAGCGTCGAACTGCCAACCGAACGCCCGGTTTCGGCATTGAAACGGCGCACTTCGCCGGAACCGACCAGGAGGATCACTGCATCGTCGGCGAACGCCAGTCCTGCCGGACGCTCACCACCGTTCAGCAGCGGCAGATCGAGCAGCACATCGCCCGCCGCCGTATCGCGGATCGTCAGCGCGCCATCCGAGCCGATCACCGCGATGCGCGTACCATCGGGGCTGAAAGCATAGTATCCGGGCAGATCGCTGGCTGCGTCGATGCCGGCGAGCGGCGCGCCCGTCGCAGTCTCGAATAATTGCAGGCGGCGTTCGCGATAGAAGTACAGCCCGATGATGCTTCCGTCGGGGCTGAAGCGGAATGGCGAGAAGGAGCCGCCGACCGCCGCCCCGGTCGCCAGTTCGGCGCGCATGACGGTCTCGCCGGCGAAGAACGCCGCCACCCCGTTTTCTTCCAGCGCTGCGACCAGCGCCACGATCTCCGGGTCGGCATCCGAACCCATGAACCCGACGTAGGCGGTATAACCCCGCGCCGCCTGCTCGAGCTGCCCGGTTTGCAGGAACGCCTCGGCGACCGACAGCACCATTGGTCCGTCCGCCGGCGTCAGGTCTTCTTCGTCCAGCCCTTCAAACGCCAGTTCGAAGTCTGCCAGCGCCGCCTCGTAGCTGCTCGCTTCGACCAGCATCATGGCGCGCCCCTGGTAAGCGGCGCGCCGCAGAGTCGTGAAGCCGTCGCCCAGGATGCGCCAGCGGTTGTCCTGCTCAAGCGCCTCGACCATGCGCACCGCCGCATCAAAATCGCCCTGCGCCAGCGTGACCGCCAGCCGCCGCCCTGAGACCAGCACCGAGCCGGTCAGCGCTTCCGCCCGCTCCAGGTCCGCCAGCGCGCCGGCGTAGTCGCCGGCGATCTCGGCGCGCACCGCCGCCCGGTCCAGGTAGAGCTTGTCATCGTCCGGGAATGCCGCTTCCCAGCAGGCGTAGAGGCTCTCCGCCCGCTCGGCGTCGCCCAGCGCCGCCGCGTCCAGGGCGTAGAAACGGTAGTCCGTTGCCGTATAGGTGGGGTCACAGACTTCCTGCGCGGCGGCGCTCAGCGGCAGGGCGGCGAGCGCCAGGAATAGGAGCAGATATTGAATCGTGCGCATCAGATTGTCCCTATGCAGGCTGCTCATTTCGCCACCCCCCACACCTGCACCGTGTTGGCGCTGGTGCTGATCGCCATCATCGTCTCGTCGGCATTGAACCGGAGCGCGCCGGAAGAGGGGATCGGCTCGACCGCCAGCCGCACCGCTTCGGTCAGTTGGATGTGTTCGCCGCCGTCGGAGGCGGTGTAGACGATGATCTCCTCGCGGGCGAGAACAGCCAGCAGCCGCCCGCTCGGCGAGAGGACGACCTCGGTCGCCAGCCCCGACAGTTCAAGGTTGGCGATGGGCTGCCATGCCCCGCCGTTATCCTCGCGCCACAGGCGGATCGCCCCGCCCGCCCAGGTCAGCAGCAGGTTTCCATCGGCGCTGAAAAAGATTGCGCGCACCGCATCGCGCTGGAGCGCGCCGGCGACATCGATGTAAGGATGCGGCGCGGCGATACCCTCCGTCACCTCGCCGGCGGCGTCGATGAACTGGATCGCCGCCGTCTCGAAGAGCGATTCTCCCAGGCGCACCGACGGAGCCAGCGCGATCAGTCCGTCATCCCGCTGGGCGAGAACGGCGGCAAGTCCTTCCGGCGTGACGAGCGATTCCGGCGCGCCGCCGTCGAAGGGGAAGCGCACGACTTCGAC
The DNA here is from genome assembly GCA_013360465.1 of Anaerolineae bacterium. Lineage (GTDB taxonomy): Bacteria > Chloroflexota > Anaerolineae > Aggregatilineales > Phototrophicaceae > Flexifilum. The sequence continues at coordinate 11,181 of JABWBO010000109.1, forward strand.
GCCGACCAAGCCTGCGCCGTCGGAACGGGTGACGACGGCAGTGACGGCTTCGTCATTCGCGGTGAAAGCGGTGGCGCGCACATCGCCCAGGCTCAGGCTGCGGATCGGCGCGTTCAGATCGTCCAAATCATAGAGGCGAATCATGCGCTCGCCATTTTCGGAGCGGTTGGTCCAGTAAACAGGACGTCCTTCGAACACGCCGAAAGTGCCGAAGGGCAGCGCAGTCAGCGCGCCGAATTCGCCGTCGAGCGGGAAGCGGTAAACGCCGTTCGCCGAGCCGACGAAGAGCGCCTCGCTTTCAGCCGACCAGGCGACGCCGCGCGCCTCGTTGACCGGCGCTTCCGCCAGCAGTTCCAGCGAGGCGGCGTTCTCCGCCGTGATCGGCTGAAGCGTTTTGGCGCTCACCGCCAGGCTGGCGCTGAAGGGTTCGAAGATCAGCGCGGCGCTTCGCGGGACGCTTTCGTCCGTGCCGCCGGCGATCAGCCGCGCGCTGTCGGGCGTGAAATCGCCGACCAGCAGCCCGCTGCCCAGGCGCGTCACGATGTCCAGCGTCGCCGCGTCCAGCAGGGTGAGCGGTATCTCGCCGCCTGATGCCAGGACCAGCGCGCCGTCCGGGCTGTAGCTCAGATGTCCCACGATGTCGGTCAGGGCGGCGCTGTCCACCGTCTCGCCGCTGGCGATGTCGAAAGCGGCAATGCTGCTGAAGCCGCCCGCCAGCAGCAGCGAGGCATCGGGGCTGAAGGCGAGGCTGAACACGGCGCGTTCGGATTCCAGGATGGCGCTGTTTTCGCCCGTCTCGACATCCCACAGGCGGATGATCCGGTCGTCGGTGACGCTCGCCAGCAGCGCGCCATCGGGACTGATCGCCACCGGGTTGGCGCTATTCTCGTTCACCATCGGCTCGCCGTTATCGATGTAGAAGCGCCCGATCTGCGTCTCGGTCGGGAGATCCCACAGGATGACGCTGCCGTCGAAGAGCGCCGTCGCCAGCAGTCCGCCGTCCGGCGTGAACGCCAGCCCCGCCGCCCTGCCGTCGTTGACGCCGAGCAGCTCGACGATCTCGCCGTCTTTGACCATCACGATGCGCCCGTCGAGCAGCGACGCGACGGCGAATGCGCCGTCGGGCGAGAGGGCGGCGGTGGCGACCGAGGCGTCGGTCGTTACCGAGAAGATCGGCTCGCCTTCGGGGTTCGCGCCATCCCACAGGTTGAGCGCGCCGTCGAAGTCGGCGGTCAGGATGCGCGAACCATCGGCGTTCACATCCAGCGCCAGGACGCTGGAAGCATGGGCATCGCCGTCACCCAGCCGAGCCAGTGCGGCGAGCCGGGGCGCAGTCTCGACGGAGATCGCCTCGGACGCGGACTCGGCGGCGAACTGCACCAGCCCGGCGGAGCGCAGTACGGCGATCTCGCGCAGGCGGGCATTCACGCTGTCGCTGCCGCCAAAGCGGGTGACCGCCTCACGATAGGCGGTCTGCGCCGCGTCGTAGCGTCCGCCGGCGAACAGCGAATCGGCGACGCCGAAGGCGGGCACATCCCAATCTGGGCTGATACGCCAGGCGGTTGCGAAATCTTCGGCGGCTTCGTCGTAGCGCTCCAATTGGAAGCGGGCGGCGGCGCGGTTGCGGACGAACACCGCTTCATCCGGCTCCAGCGCGAACGCCGCCGCGAAGTCGGCTTCCGCCGCCGCGTAATCATTCAGGTTGAAATAGGCGATGCCCCGCCGATTGTGGGCATAGCCGGAAGGTTCAACTTCAATCGCCCGGTCATAGTCGGCGATGGCGCTGGCGTACTCTTCCAGGCTCAGGTAGAGATCGCCCCGGTTGACCAGCGCCGAGCGGTACGCCGGGTCAAGGCGGATCGCCTCGGCATAAGTTTCCAGCGCTTCGTCGGTGCGCCCCAACCGCCCCAGGTAGAAGGCGATGTTGTTGTAGACGACGGGGTTTTCCGGGTCCGCCGCCTGGGCGCACAGCGTCTCGACAATGGCGGTCTCGTAGTCTTCGGCGTTGTAGGCTTCGATGCCGCGGCTGATGTAGTCGTCGGCGGTCAGGGCGGGGTCGCACGTTGGCGTTTCGGTAGGCGGGTTTTCCCCCTGCGCCGAGGCAGTCAGGACTCCGCCCAGGCACAACAGCAGAATCACCCCGTGTACGACGCGGCGGCGAAAAGGCATAAATGTTCTCCCAACAATGACAGAGATCCAAAAGGTGCGGGCAGCGTCGTCAAAGACACACCGCCGCACCTTCTGCCATTGTATCGCGGGTTTCTATTTTCCGTGCTTCACCACCCTGAAGCCGATGCTGTTGTGGGCGATGCGCGGGTTCAGATAGTAGCGGAAGGGGATGCGCGCCCGATCGGCTTCGCTGTGGTAGGCTCCACCGTGAACGGCGCGCGGCGAATAGCCGGACAGGTCGTCCGCCATGCCCGACTTGGTGCTGTTCGTCCACTCCCAGGTGTTGCCCGCCATATCCCAAACCTCGAAGAGGCTGATGCCCTTGGGATAGCGGGTCACCGGCGTGGTCATCTTGAGATCGCATTCTTTGACGTTGCAGCGTTCCACGTCGAAGGCGTCGCCCCAGGGATAGAGGCGGTGCGTGTCGCCGCGCGCGGCGCGGAACCACTGCTCGCTGGTGGGCAGGCACAGGTCTTCCTGAATCTTGCCGGTCAGCCAGTTGGTGAAGGCGAGCGCATCGAACCAGGCGACCGTATCGCGCGGGCGGTCGTCGCCTTCGAAGCGCCCCGCCGGCGGGTTGGGACGTTCGGACCGCCACAGCGTCGCTTCCGGCGAGAAATCCCACCAACGGGGATCGTTATAGCCGCCGGGGTCGTCGATGAACGCCTGGAACTGCCGGTTGGTGACCGGGTAGCGGCTGATGTGGAAGGCGGGCACATACAGCGTATGCTGCGCGCGCGCGCCGTCGCTTTCGACATCCTCGAAGGTGACATATCCGGCGGGGATGGCAACCCAGTCGAGCAGAGGCAGCGTGAAGCCGCTGACGTTCGGCGCGGCGGTCTGCGGCGCGATCAGCGGGATAACCGGCGCGGCGGTCTGCTGAGCGATCGGCGTTCTCATCGGGGCGAGACCCGGTCCCAGCTGTCCCTTGCTGGGGGTGCTGTTCGCCGGGATCGCCGGTGCGGAGCCGTTACCGCTGCTGATCGCGCCGCCGCACAACGACCGGACCTGCTCCGGATCGTAGCTGGGGTATTCCTTGAGGAATTCCCCTATCGCCTCGCAGCCCATGTCGCGTGTGGCTTTGACGCGGATGAGCGCGGCGATCTGGCGGTAATCGCTGTCGCGCTGCGCTTCTTTCGCCTGAACGTCGAGCTGCCGTTCGGCTTCCTGCAGCAGCCGGTCGATATTGATGAAGCGCGAGGTGAAGCCCTTCGCCTTCGCCTGTTTGAACAGGAAGACCGCCTGATCGAACTGTCCTTTTTCCATCGCCGCCGCCGCCACGCTGATCACCGAAGCGCTGTTGAAGACCGGCAGCTCCGTCTGAGCGCGCGGCATGGCATCCATGGGCAGCGCGCGGTGGCTGTTGTGGCTGCGCTCGGCGTTGTGGATGGAGTTGAGCAGGAGCGCTGTCGTCTCCGGGGTCAGCCCGTTGGTGAGATCGACATACTGATACTCCTGGACCGCCTCCGGCACGGTGGTCTGATCGTGGATCAGCACCGGGAAGATGTTGCGCTGAAGCTGGATCGCCAGCTCGAATTCCTGGCGGCAGTAGGTGGAGGCGACCGACGCCGGCGACAGCAGATAGATGAATCCCTCGCACCATTCCAGTCGGCGGAGGATCTCGTCCCACCACTTGTCTCCGGCGTAGAAGCGCTGATCGAACCAGACGTCGTGCGCCGTGAGCAGATTGCTGATCTGAATGCAGTACGGCTTGTCGAGACGTGCATAGCTGATGAAGATGCGCATGGTCTTATTCTCGCTTGTGCAGAGAGTCGTTTATGAGTCTAAAGATCAGCATGGTTCTGCCGCTTCTTCCACTCTTCGACGGCGCTGAGCGCTTCCGCCGTCTCGAAATGCTTGAGCGCGTCGGCTGCGACATCGCAGACACGCAGTTCCTGCCACTGCGGCACGGCTTCGTCTTCCAGCCGCTTGATCAGGTCCGGGATGGCGCGCGGGTCCCGCAGCTCGTCGAGCGCCTGCACCGCGCGCAGGCGGATGATCGCCTCTTCATCGTTGAGCGCGTTGCTGATCGGCACGACCACCGCGTCGCCGCCGATTCGCAGCAGCGCCTCGACGGCGGCGAAGCGCACCAGCGGGTCATGCTGGAGCGCCGCCAGGGTCAGCGAAGGGATCGCCGCCTGATCGCCCAGCCTGCCCAACGCCTCGGCGGCGGCTTCGCGCACGGTCGCGTTCTTGTCTTCCAGCATCTCGCCGATGCGCGCCGCCGCGCCCCGGTCGCCGATCTCCTGAAGGGCGCGGATCGCCGCCACCCGCACCATCCAGTTCTCATCTTCCAGGCGCGCCAGCAGCTTGGTGACCACGCTGGGATCGCCCACCCACGCCAGCGCCTCGACCACCGACCAGCGCAGCACCCAATCGGGATCGGTCAGCACCGCCGTCAGCGGGTCGATGAGCGCCGGGTCGCTCGCGCCGCGCAGCTTGATGCGGGCGAATTCACGCAGGTCCTTCGCCGTTTCCTCGCGAACCCCCCAGTCGTCGCTGCGCAGGGCGGCGAGCATTTCGGCGAGGATTTCCGGATAGCGCGCCGGGTCGTCGCGCTTGGAGGCGTTCTCCGGCGACTTCTCGACATCTTCGTGTTCACCATTCGCCGCGACAGCGACGGTCGCCGTCTGTTTGGCGCGCCACAGCTCGACCGCCCGCAGCGCTTCGTGCGTGCCGATTCGTTCCAGCGCCGCCGCCGCCAGATCGCAGATGCGCCGGTCGCCCAGCCAGGGGCGGCGGGTGTCGTCGAGCACGGCGATCAGTTCCGGCAGCGCGGCGACTGCCTGGATGCGGCACAGCACTTCCAGCGCCCCGGCACGCCGGTTGAGACTCTCATCGCGCACTGCTCCCCGCACCGCCGGGACCACCGCCGCGCCGTGCGCAGTCAGCGCTTCGACGGCAGCGTCGGCGACGACGGCTTCGAAGTCGCCGAGCGCTTTGACCAGCGCGGTGATGGCGGCGTCGCCGGGCGTCTTCGCCAGCAGCTGGATGGCGCTCAGGCGCACCTGCTCATCTGCGTTGTCGAGCGCCGCGATCAGCCGCCCGATGGGTGAGGCAGCGGATGCTGATGATGCCGCGCCGGCGGGTGCGCCTTTGGAGGCGGGAGAGGCCGGGACGAGGGCGTCGGTTTCCCGCAGAAAATCCGGCTCGCTGTTGCCGCTGCTGGAAGCGCCGACCGCCGCCAGCGCCAGCACGGGCGCGGGCGCGGCGATTTTCTCATCCGTGTCGCGCTTGAGCCGGTCCTTGACGTGGGTAGCGCTGCTGCTGATCGCCGGCCTCTTCTGGTCGCGCTGTCCGGCGCGCCAGCGCTGCGCCGCACGTTCCGCCGAGTTGACGCCCGATTCTTCCAGCTTTTCGGCGGCGATGTCGCTGATGCGGCGCTTCAAACGTTTCAAAAAATCCATCTCTTTCAACGCCTCGATTAATCTTTTCACAGCTCTCATGTCCTCTGTGAACGCCCCCAGCGCCTCTAGCGCAGCAGCGCGAACTTCCAGGTCCTCGTGGTAGGATAACTCAAGCAGCGTAGGCAGTGCGTCTTCCGAGTCAATCTCCCTCCAGAAATACCCCACCAGCCGCCGCGCTTCCGGGCTGCTTTCCACCCCCATCAGCTTCACCAGATACGGCAGGGCGGCATCTCCCAGGTGGACCAGTCCGCTCACCGCCGCTTTTCCCAGGCGCGAACGCCTGCCTAATCCCGTTTGCAGCCGCGCCAGCATATACAGCGCTTCAAGACCCTGTGCATCGCCGATCAATCCGATGGCTTCCGCCGCTTCCGCCCCGACTTCGCTGCGGTGGTCGCCGAGCGCTTCGATCAGATCGGGCATGGCGGCGCGGTCGCCCAATTCGCCCAGCGCCCAGGCGGCGCTGCGGCGGGCGTACCAGTGCGGGTGACGCAGCAGCACCAGCAGCGTCGGCAGCGCCGCCTCGCCGATCTTGCGGATGCGGGCGGCAATCGCCAGGCTGTTGAGCGGCGTGCGCTGATCCAGTGCCCGCACCAGCGAGCGCCGCACCGGCAGGTGCATCGTCCGCACGATCAGCGCCGCTTCGTGGCGGGTGGACCATTCGCCGCTGCGCATGGCGTTGAAGAGCAGGGGCAGCGCCGCCTCAGGCTCGAAGCTCATCAGCGACCGCGCGGCGTAGATCAGCGAGCGCCCATTCAGCGCCACCTGATTGGTCAGGGCGATGATCACCTCGGCGCGGATGTCTTCGTGTACGGCGATGCCGCTGGCAAGGCAGCTCGCGGCGAGTTCGGCGTCGATTTGCAGCACCCGCCGGATCAGCCCATTGGGGTTGTGCGTGCAGCCCATCAGGGCGATCACCGCGCGATCCCAGGCAGTCGCCATGCGCGCGCCGTTGGCGTCATAGCGCGGCGGCGGCAGATGCGCTTCGACTCCCAGCCGCTCCATCTCGCGCGCGGCGAAGTAGTCCTGCACCAGTTGATGATGGAAACGGACTGAGCCGTTGTCGCGGTCCAGCAGCCCGGCGTTGACGGCGACCCGCAGGGCTTCGGCGCTGTGCAGGTGCGCCTCCGCCAGCCCGATCGGCAGATAGACGCGCCTGCCGCTCTGCGCCATGTCGAACGCCAGCGTTTCCAGCCCGCGCCGCACGCTTTCGAAGGGGATGCCGCCCGGAATGTCCTTGCTCTGCGCGCGCGCCCACAGCACCTCGACGAGACGGCATGCGAGCGCTCCCATATTACGCGGCAGCTC
>JABWBO010000230.1 GCA_013360465.1 Anaerolineae bacterium
TTCTGCTCAAGCGTTTCCCGGTTGGCTGGCATAGCGCTTCACTTTCTACTTGGTGATGCTTTAGCCTATATCATTTTGCACTAACTTGAAATGCACCCGGCAGCGGCAGGCGTCTTGCCGCGCGCCGGGTCGTCGCCACCGATCAGCGGGATCACCGACCAGCCGCGCTCGACCCACTGCAGCGCAGCCGTGTGCACTGGGTGCGTCATGAGCGCACCGGATGACGGGGCATGGCGGCGAATTGTCGGCCGGTGACAAGGCGCAGTGCACCGACCGTCGCGTCAGATGGGAACGCGCGGGAAACCACAACCCCTCCAGGCAGCACAAAGCTGAAGTCAGGCGAGTTGAGCGTGACGAAAAGGGCTTATGCAGTTGCAGGCGGGAGGGGGCTGTGGTACAGTGTGAGGGTCCAGTTCACATCAGTACCCCAGTCCCCTGCCCATCTGCGTGTCATGCAGTGGGCTTTTTCTTTGCCTGTGGTGGCGGTCGAATCCAGGTGTTCATGACATATCTCCCAAAAGGTTGTTCCGGAACAACGTTTCAGTCGGTTCCGAGGAAACGCTCTGCATCCGTGAGCAGACGGCGCAGCGCCTGCAACTTCGCTCGCGCCACCACGGCATCACCCTCTTGCAGAAGAACAGCTCGCGCTACATCCTCAGCCGAGGTCGGGTTTGTTGTTCGCATGAACCTCGCTATTTTCACTGCCGCAGCAGGCAGCAGAGACAACGGCTCCTGCTCATCATGGTTTGTGTCGGCGCCCTCGCACAGATCGCGAACCTGTTTGCTGCTGAGTTTGAAGTCGATGATCTGTCGGACAATCTCCGCGTGATATTCGTTCGGCAGGGGCAGCACATAGCGCAGCTTCTTTTCGTCGATTGCATGGCGATCGGCAAGCTCCAAGGCTTCGTCAGATAGATGAAGGAGCGATTTGAGATGGCTGAATCGTGCTTTGTCTATCCCGCCCATGGCGGAGAGGATCGAGTCGGTGTATTCGCGCCGGCTCCTCAGGTCGAGATCGAGCGCCTGCCGGTAGAAATCGTTGCCGACCGCATAAGCGGGGATTTCGTAGCCGTGGATGGTCAGGAGCAGCAGCGCTGCCTGCCGCGCCATCGCCACCGCGGTCAATCCAGCTCGTGCCGTGTTCTCCTTCGCCTGACGGAAGATAGAGGAGCGATTGGCGGGAATGACGATGCAGGGCACAGTCCCGTCCCCCTGATAGTGTGGGATGAAGTCGCGCAGCAGCCAGCTCGCCCAATAGCGCCGCTCGCCAGTCTCGATGCGGAACAGGTGCGTCACGCCCTGGGAGACATCGACTACGGTCAGCGGATTGACCTGCCCGTCGTCGTGAATGGTCACCGCCAGGTTGACCAGATCGTGCAGCAGCTGTTCTTCGGGCGAGAGATGAGCCTCTGGTTCGTCCTCCCGCTCATTCTCAGGATCCGGGAGCAGTTCCAGCACATTGCTAAACGGACGCCCGCGCTGACGTGCGGCGATCTGCCCAATCTGCACCAGCTCGCGCAGCGCCTGCGTCGGCGTGAGCCTGCTGTTGTGGAACGCGATATGGATACCTTCGGGCAGTACCCGGCGCGGCTGCACCGGGTCAGGGCGGATCATCTCCAGCAGAATGCGTTCCACCCGAGGCGCGTGCTCCTGGTTCGCCAGTGGCGGGTTGCTGAGCATGTCCTCGGTGAGGGAGGCCAGCAGTTCATCAGCGCGCCTGGTGTCGACCTTCGTCATGATGCCTCTCCTCGGCCAATGTAGTGGACGAGGGAGGCAGTCACCTGGGCATACGCCCGACTGGCCGCGGCACGAGGGCTGTAGGCGAAGATACTCTTGTGAGTGTGATGGGCGTAGGAAACTGCTTCATTGGCGGGAATGACGCCAAGCAGCAGGCGTCCAAGCAGCTTATTGCTCTTCAATTCGCTGAGCAGGTGCTGATGCCCGCGGATGCGGCCGTTCATCTTCGTGACCAGGATGCCGCTGATGCGCAGGTCAGGGTGCCGCCAGCCTTCGCGGACAGCGTTGATCTTCTCGATGACGCTCATCAGGCCGACCGTCTCCAGGTAGCGCGGCTCGACCGGAATAATGGCATCCGTGGCGGCCAGCAGTCCCATTTCTGTCAGCAGCGAAAATGATGGGCGGGTGTCGATGACGACGACGGCGTACTGCGAGGCAATGACTTTCAGCGGATCGGACAGGCGGTAGGGCGCGCCTGCGACTCCCATCAGCTCGCGCTCCGCGCCTTCGAGCATCGGTGAAGCAGGCAGGACGTGGAGATCCTCGTCCCAATCGCTTGGCACAATGCAGTCTAGCAGGCGCTCGGAAGCGCTCTGGCGATCGGTCGTCAGGACGGTGTAGAGACTATCCTCTGCGCCGTAGTCCTTGCGCCCGGTGGTGACGAGCGAGGCGTGCCCCTGCGAGTCGGTATCGATGAGCAGCACTCGTGAATTTGTCGCTCCGGCGTTGCAGAGCATGCCGACGAGACCGAAGGCGATGTTGGTGGCTGAAGTCGACTTGTAGGGTAGGAACCCAGCGCCCTTGCCTGTCGCCAGACCGGGTTTCTGTGAACCCCCCTCCGAACCGGACTTACACGTTTCCGCGTATCCG
>JABWBO010000231.1 GCA_013360465.1 Anaerolineae bacterium
CCGCCGAAGGCTGTGACGATCCAGCACAGTAACTATCTCGGTGTCGATTGGGGCAAACTCCATCCCTGTCAGATTGTTGCGACTAAGTCCTGCTCATTCTTCCAGTTGACCACACTCCTTGGTTTACCCAGTCCGCTCAAGCGGTTGCCCTACAACTTCGAGCAGCCCGGGCAGACGAACGATCCACTTGGGTGGCAGACGGATAGCCCGCTGCCCGTACAGGGGTTTGGACCGTCAGGTTTTTCATACAGCGAAAGTGGTTTCTCACTATCAGGCGAGCAACTCTACTACCCGTCAAGAGCTCCAATTAGGGGACTATATGATCTGACCTTTGGTTTCCACAGTGGCGTAGACTATGGTGGACGATCATGGGTTCAGCGCGTCGTCATCTCCTTATGCGATGGCATTGTCATCAACGGCAACAACATCACTGGAACTCCGGGTCTCGGTGGCTCTGCACAGCCGGGGTACGGCGTCAGCGTGCGCTGTTTCATGGATGCGCTGAACAGCCCATTTGTGGATAGCGACCATGACGCTCAACACCTCCCCAATCTGTCGAACATCGTCGTGACCTACAATCATTTGCTCTCAGGAGCGCAGTACGTTCAGCTACCCGCCCTCGGCAGCATTGTTCATGCCGGTGATGCGATTGGGCAGACGGGGGGAGACTCGTTCGATCACCTCCACCTGAGTGTTCACTTTGCGCGAGGTTTCAACCGCGAGTCGTTGGGCGAGCCGGGGGACAAAAACACGTTCTACCTGAATCCGATGCTGATGTATTCGGCAGAGACTGCAGCGCTGCACAACTTTCAGGATTACTTTCCGACTGTAATCCAGGATGGACAAACCTCAACAGCTACTTTTTCAAGGGGTATCCACGCGAATGACCTTTCATCCTGGTCTGTCGGAGGTTTCAACAGTTGGCCCTGGGGGGACACCCGTCGTGCCTACTACGGCGGGACTCACTCTGAGAACAGCTTCTGGCTCGTGCAAAACCCTGTACCCGATGGACCGAACCAGGTTGAGTGGTCACATGATGCTTATCCGTCGGTGCCGGCAGCAGATCTGCTCACGGTCACAGAACTACCCGAATACCTGCGTCAGTCCTATGCTCCATCGCCTTTCCAAAGCGTCAACTGCCGAATCGACGTGACACCTATTCGCTGCATCTACATGGGAAGCGAATATGATGCTGTCAGCCTACCCGATCTGGACGATGAGAGTCCCTACGCACCCATACCGCATCCCGGCAATTGAGGAGAGATCTCGATATGAACTTCGCAAAGACGAACCTAGCTGCACCATTCGTCACAATCACGTTTCTACTCTATGCAGCAACTTTCGCGCCGCGTGCCACGGCACAGAACACGATCGATGAAGTTGATCATGCGATTCTTCAAGTTGCCTGGAGTCCTTCCGGCAACATGCTTGCCGTCGGCAAGGCGGCAGGTTTCTGTGACACCACGATAAACTTGGTTACCGGTGAAACTGATCCTGAATTGCTGGCGGATGCATTAGCTCAAAATGCTGTATACATCGTCGATGCACAGACTGGAGTGATCGAGCAAACCCTCATTGGCAATACTTGTTCGGCTAATCGTCTGGATTGGAGTCCAGATGGCACCAAGATCGCCAGCGCCAGCGGCGATTCGCGCGGATTTCGCGTCTGGGATGCAGCAACCGGTGTCCTGCTTGCGGAGGATCAGCGCGGCGGACAGGGGATGAGCTCCCTAAGCTGGCGACCTGGCAGCACGAATGAGATGGCGGTGGCAGATATCGCGGGATTTACCCGAATTGTCTCTGCCTTGACTGGAGAGGCGCTAATCCCTCTGCTCGATGTGAGCGGTACAGTAGTTCGTTGGAGTTCGGATGGCAATCACCTCATGATGGGCGATACGTATCGCGACAGGATCAGAATCCTGGATTATCCGTCGCTGACGACAGCACTTCTCATTAATGTGGATGATCTGTGGTTTGCCGATTTGAGCCCAACAGGGAATGACCTTGCATCGATTACGAATAGCGGGTTGGAATTGGAGGTTTGGAACGCACACACAGGCGCGCTGCGTCTATCCATTACCCCAGATGCAGGGGATTACTTTTACAAACTCCAATACAGCCCGGATAGCCAATATCTCGCCGTCACAACGAATGGCAATCTGATCATCTACAACTCTACGACAGGCGTGGAACTGAGTCGTTTCACCCACCCGGGTCCTCTGCTCACACTTGACTGGAGTCCGGATGGTTCTCTTCTGGCATACGGCGGTGTACGGTCCGACGGCGGTCCTGCCCAACTTCTCATAGCCGGCATTGTTCCACCAACAACCGATCTCACGGGCACGATCACCCTGCCGAGCCGCACGCCCGGCACACCCGCCTACGCCGTCCCCCTCAGCGTCAAGCTGGCGGACAGCGGCGGCGCGCTGGTCAGCGAACACAGCCCGATCACCGACGTGAACGGCTATTTCACCCTGCAAGACCTGCCCCAGGGGACCTACGGCGTCTGGCTCAAGCACGCCCAGAGCCTCGCCGTCATGCCCTCCGTCACCCTCGACGCGCCCTCGGTCAGCCTCGATTTCGGGACG
>JABWBO010000110.1 GCA_013360465.1 Anaerolineae bacterium
GCCGGCGGAGCGGGCGGGCGAGATCGCCGCGCTGCTGGCGGCGGCGGACGCGGCGGCGGCGGCGCATCATTTCCTGCACTGGGAGCTGGCATTCCCGGAAGTGTTCTTCGACGCCGCCGGACGCCCGCGCCCCGACGGCGGCTTCGACGCGGTGATCGGCAATCCGCCGTACGTGCGGCAGGAGCGCATCCAGCCGGTCAAGCCGTTTCTGGCGGCGCGCTATGCCGTCTACAGCGGGACGGCGGACCTCTTCCTCTACTTCTACGAGCGCGGGCTGACGCTGCTGAAGCCGGAACACCGGCTCGGCTACATCACGTCGGGCACGTTCATGAACAGCAACAGCGCCAAGCCGTTCCGCAAATACATCCATGAGAATGCCGGGCTGGAATGGGTGGCGAACTTCGGCGAGAACCAGCCGTTCAAAGGGGCGGAGATGGTCTACCCGACGATCACCGTCATGCGGCGCGGCGGGGCGAAGGAGACTTTTCGCAATTATTTCATGGCAGAAACAGTATCCAGATTACGGATGGGCGAAATCTTTGCCGAAGCGCAGTGGCGAAACGCCTCATCTAATGTGACTGAACTGGATGAATGGCGGTTTCAAACGGCTGACACAACCGCTGTGTTCAGAAAAATCACCCAAGGATTTCAAACTCTCAGCAATGTACTAAATGATGCAATCTACTATGGCATCAAGACCGGGTTGAATGATGCTTTCATTGTTGATACGCCGACCAGAAATCGCCTGATTGCAGAAGACTCCCGCAGCGCCGAGATCATCAAGCCGCTGGTACGCGGCGAAGACCTGCGCCCCTGGTATCAGATCGACAGCGGCGAGCATCTGATCTTCAAAGCCTATCTGGAGCGCTTCCGCAGCCGGCTGGAACCCAAGCCGCCGACCTGGGACGCCAAACAGGGCGAATGGCAGGGGCGCAAGGCGGGCAGCTACCGCTGGTACGAGATTCAGGATAATGTGGCGTATCACCAGGAATTCGCCCTGCCCAAGCTGTTCGTGCCCGATATTGCCAAGCTGCCGCGCTTTTCATTCGATGAAACCGGCAAGCTCTGCAATGACAAGGGGACGATCATCCGCGCGTCGTCCGCCGTGCTGGGGCTGCTCAACTCGCGCCCGCTCTGGTTCGTCCTTTCGCAGATTGCCACGCCGCTGCGTCTGCGCGCCGGTTTGTGGCAGTACCAGGCGAAACTGCAATTCGTCGAGCGCCTGCCCATCCCGCCGCTGACCGCCGACCAGGAGTCCAGCCTCGCCGCCCTCGCCGAAGAGATCACCGGCATCGCCCGCGCCCGCTACGGTCTGCACGAAGCCTTCCGCCGCCGGCTGCGCGCCGACCTGGGTGAAGGGGCGAAGCTCAACACCGCCCTGGAATCCTGGTGGATGCTGGAATTTGCGGTGCTGCGCAAAGAGGCGGTCAAGGCGTTCAAGCGCGACGTGCCGCTGAATCAGCGCGACGAATGGGAGGGCTACCTCGCCGATCAGCGCGCCCGCCACCGCGATCAGACCGCGCAGATCATGGCGTTAGAGACGCGCCTGAACCAGATCGTCTATCAGGCGTTCCACCTGACCCCCGACGAGATCGCCCTGATCGAGACGGCGACGCAGTATCCCTATGGCGAGGTGTAGAGGCGGTTCGCGCGAGCCGGGGCGGGGCTGTCGTCTGCCACCGACGGGGATGAAAGCGCGCCTTTAGTGCGCAGGTCTTCGCTCAGCCGATGGGCTTTAGCCCTCGGCGGCGCTCACGGTTCAGGCAACCTCACCCCCTGCCCCTCTCCAAATGGAGAGGGGCGGTTGAGCGCAGCGAAACGGGGTGAGGTCCGGCAGCCCGTGAGTCACCGGACCCGCAGCAGACTCAAAAACGCGGACTGCATCCGGTGAGACGCAGCCCGCGTTTGCCTGTTACGCGCTAATTGACATTTTCCGCCGGCACGAACACATTCGTCGCCTGGCAGGCGATCCACACTTCAACAAAGCCATCTTCGGCTGCGCCCGCGTACCACGTGCCGGGCGGCAGATTGAATCCGGCGTAAGTGTTGGCATCCGGTTGGTAGTACGCCAGTGCGCCCGCAGGGATATTGCGCACGCTGAAGCCACTGGGCAGCGGGTTCGGGCAGCTGCTGTCGGCGGGGGCATAATATTCTGCCGGCGTTTGCGCGCAGGTTCCGAAGGGTCCAAAGCAGGTATGCAGGATTTCCTGCGTATCGCAGTTGTAGATGAGAAACCATTCGGCAGTATTCGCCGGGGTGGCGGGCACGTTTCCGACGGACGCATAGAGACCGATGATCGGGCTGCTCGGCGCGTCATAAAACGGGTAGTTATAGCCGTAGTAGATCCCGCTGAAATTGCCAAGCGCTGTGCCGTGACCGAACTGGATAAGGACCGTGCCGTTGGCATCGACAGCCATACCGGCTTCATAATCCGCTCCGCTGGACTCAAGTCCGATATCCAATCCGGCATGCGTGCAGTCCGAAAAGCCGCTGAGATCGACGCTTGTCGCGGTGGCGAGCGCGAAGACAGCCGATGCGACGACGAGAGAGGCGATGAGTACGACAGTCAAGGCAAAGATCGGGCGTTTCATGAGAAGAATTCCTTTGCTGCGAATCCAATAGCTGTGTCCATTATCAATCCTTTCGCCAATTTTGCAACCTCTTCGAGGTGGGCGGGCAGGGCGATTGCATCCTGGCGCGTCCGCCGCGCGTTAAGCCACCCGGCTGCCCGAAAAGATCGGTCCCCTCAGCCCATAACCGATGGCTGCGCCGCCCGCTTCAGGTCGGCACCTCTCAGCCGCCGGGACCTGCCATCGCCTTCTCGATGGCGCTGGGCAGGCGCTGCTCAAAGTCCAGCACGCCTGCCCATTCGGGCACGAGGGTGATGCGCGTTGTTTGGGGAAACAACGAACCCACCTGCTGAATCCAGCCGGTTCCAGCTGCATCGCCC
Source organism: Anaerolineae bacterium (assembly GCA_013360465.1). Taxonomy (GTDB): domain Bacteria; phylum Chloroflexota; class Anaerolineae; order Aggregatilineales; family Phototrophicaceae; genus Flexifilum. Next base: position 2,951 of record JABWBO010000110.1, read on the forward strand.
AAATATCTTTTGGCTGCCAGCACATATTCCGGGACGACGCCATCCACGACTTCTAGGCGCGCAGTGCCGCGAATGTACAGTACGCGCGATGGATCAGCAGAGGTGATGGTCGCCGCCAGCTTTGAACCGCTTCGAATCGCTTTGAGCTTCGGCGCAGAGGCGAAGGTGCCGAACACCATCGCCTGCCCATTCCAGTGAAACCATATGGGTACGACCCGGGGGGTTCCGTCGCTCCAAATATAGGCAAGGTGCGCCAAGTTTCTGGAGCGCAGCAGTTCCTCTGCAACCGGATCGCGGAGTAAAGCCACATCTCCCTGTTTGGTCACCATAATATGCATCTCCATTATGCTTACAACAGAGTTTAAGAATTTAAGAGGTTCAGATATGTGACTCATGTCACACTGGCTGAGGCGATATTCTCAGTGACTCATGGGCTGCCGGACCTCACCCCGTTTCGCTGCGCTCAACCGCCCCATATGGAGAGGGGCAGGGGGTGAGATCAATTCAAGAAAGCGGCATTTCGTTTTGAATCTGAACTTTCATGATTCACTGAAACGGCATTGTGCAGTTTGCAAAAACGGCGTTGGCGCTGTCCTCATCCTGCCGCCGCGCCGGCGGCGCGAACGGGTTGTTTTGCTCACCATCTGGTGCAGATGTCACAAACTGACAAAAAACCGACGTGAAAATTCGTCATCTGTGCAATCCCTTTGGTGAATTCTGTCAGGTATCTTTTTAGCATAAGCAGCAGACGACGATTTGCTGTTCGTCGGACTCACACCACTGGAGGGAAGACATGAAGAAGACCAACCGTGCATGGCGTCGACTGCTGGCGCTGGCAATTGCCACCGTCATCCTGGCAGCACTGGGGACCACGTCGGCATTCGCCCAGGATGGTGTGCCCACCGCTGAAGATTTTATGACCCTCAAGATATCCATCGATACGTCGTGGGTGCTGCTGACCGGTTTCCTCGTCTTCTTCATGCAGACCGGTTTCGCCATGCTCGAAACGGGCATCATCCAGCAGAAGAGTACCGTCAATGCGCTGCTGGAAAACTTCATCGACGCCGGTTTGACCGCCATCTGCTGGTGGGTCGTCGGCTTCGGCGTCGCCTTCGGAGCCGATAACGGCAGCGGCTTGTTCGGCACGACGCTGTTCGCGCCCGGCTTAGAGGTCATGAATCAGACCTTCGCGCCGTACAACATCAGCGTCCTGACCATGTTCTTCTTCCAGTTCGCCTTCGCGGCGACCGCCAGCACCATCACCACCGGCGCGATGGCGGAGCGCACCGACTTCATCGGCGATCTGATCTACAGCGCCGTCATCGCCGTCGTCATTTACCCCGTAGTCGTCCACTGGGTGTGGGGCGGCGGTTGGCTGGCGACGCAGGGTTTCTATGATTTCGCCGGCTCCAACGTCGTGCATACCGTCGGCGGCGTCATCGCCCTGGTCGGCGCGATCATGCTCGGACCCCGCGCCGGGCGCGTCTGGGGCAAGCAGCCCCGCCCGCATAACCTGGGCTTGGCGACCATCGGCACGATGATCCTGTGGTTCGGCTGGTACGGCTTCAATCCCGGTTCCACGCTCGGCGCTTACGGGCAGGGTGGGCTGATCGGCGTCGTCACGCTGAACACGACCCTGGGCGCGGCTGCCGGCGCGCTCGCCAGCATGTTCTTCCAGTATTTCCGCACCGGCAAATGGGACCTGCTCACCTCGCTGAACGGTTCGCTCGCCGGTCTGGTCGCCATCACGGCAGGCTGCGCCTTCGTCTCGCCCCTGGCGGCGATCATCATCGGCACGGCGGCGGGCGTCATCGTCCTGCTGGCGGCGGACCTGATCGAATCGCTCAAGATCGACGACGCGGTCGGCGCGTTCGCGGTACACGGAGCCTGCGGCATCTTCGGCATCCTGGCGATCGGCTTGTTCGCCGAGCCGACACTGACCACCTTCGGCGCACATGCCGGCAAAGCGGGTCTGCTGGTCGCCGGCGGCAGCGCCGACATCCTGATCACGCAGGCGATCGGCTCGGTCTCGACCATCGTCTGGGTGGCAGTCACCTCGGTGCTGATGTTCGGTCTGCTCAAGGTCGTCAACCGCCTGCGCGTCAACAAGAAGGCGGACGAGATCGGCATCGACTTCTACGAACACGGCGCGAGCATCTGGCCCGACATCCTGCCGCACATCGACGATGTTCCGGTCATCGGCGGGGGCGTGGCGGTCAGCCCCAAGACCTCGCCCGCAGCCGGGGACTGACGCCCCTCCACTTCCAGCCCTTCGACAGCACCTTCCGACGAAAGCACCCCCTCGCCGCGCCCGCGGCGAGGGGGTTTTTGTTCAAACTGCCCTATCCCTGGAGTTCCTGAGTTGCTACAGATGCGCAATGTCGGGTAGAGTCATGAGGAGTGTCAAGACTATGAAGACGAGATGTTCAGCGAAAACGCTTCTCTCCTTGTGATTGACGGTCGCTACGTGCTGGATGAAAAACTGGGCGCGGGCGGCATGGGCATCGTCTACCGGGCGACGGATCGCCTGACGGGCGGCGTGGTGGCGCTGAAGCGCGTGCAGGTTCAGCCCGCCGCGCCGGGTGAGTCCGACAGCGAAAGCCTGGAGGTCGTCCTGTCGCGCGAATTTCAGATGCTCGCCGGGCTGCGCCACCCCAACATCATCAGCGTGCTTGATTACGGTTTCGACGCCGAACATCAGCCCTATTACACCATGACCCTGGTGGAAAATGCCCGCACCATCCTGGAAGCCGGTCAAAACCAGCCGACGGCGGAGAAAGCCCGGCTGATCGGTGAAATGCTGCTGGCGCTCGCCTATCTGCACCGGCGCGGCATCGTCCACCGCGATCTGAAGCCGCGCAATGTGCTGGTCACGCCGGCGGGGCAGGTCAAGGTCCTCGACTTCGGGCTGGCGATGACCGACGATCAGCCGGAAAGCGCCGCCGGCACGCTGGATTACATCGCGCCGGAGGTGCTGGGCGACCAGGGAGCCAGCCCGCAGAGTGATCTCTACGCCGTCGGCGTGATCGCCTATGAACTGCTCAGCGGCGTGCATCCCTTCCGCACCGCCGATGCCGGCGATCTGGTGCGCAGCATCCTCTACAAGACGCCAGATTTGAGCCTGCTGAACGCCGCGTCGCAGAACGGATCGTCGGAGTCCCGGACGGATGCCAGCTCGACGCATGTCGCGCGGGCGCTGCTGCCGGGCATGGGTGAAACGCCGACCATGCTCGTCAGCGTGCTGCCGCCGACGATGCCAGGACCCCCGGAGCCGACGCCTGCATCCCCGGACCCGGCGTCAGACAAAGCCGTAGATGTGAGCGGGTTGGCGGCGCTGGTCGGCAAACTGCTGCAAAAAAGCCCGACGCTGCGCCCGCGCAGCGCCGAGATGGCGCTGGCGGCACTGCAAAGCGCCGCCGATGTTGCCGTCATTCAGGAAAGCGCTGAAATTCGCGAAAGCTTCCTGCAAATGTCGCCGTTTTCCGGGCGCAGCGAGGAGATCGGCAGGCTGCGCGCTGCCCTGGACCAGGCGCGTGCTGGACGGGGGAGCGCCTGGCTGATCGGCGGCGAAAGCGGCGTGGGCAAGACGCGGCTGCTCGACGAGCTGCGCATCCGCGCCCTGGTCGAAGGCGCGCTGGTGCTGCGCGGGCAGGGCTTGGCGGAAGGGGGGCTGCCCTTCCAGTACTGGCGCGAAGTGATGCGCCGGCTGGCGCTGATCACGGCGCTCAGCGACATCGAAGCCGGCGTCCTCAGAAGCCTCGTGCCGGACCTCGCCAGCCTGATCGGGCGTTCCGTGCCGGAACCGCCGGCGATGGACGGCAGCGGCGCACAGCAGCGCCTGATCATGACTATCATCGACGTGTTCAAGCGCCAGCGTCAGCCGATTTTGCTGCTGCTGGAAGACCTGCACTGGGCGGATGAAAGCCTGGAGCCGCTGCGCCAGCTCATCCGCTTCGCGGGCGAACAGCCCTGGCTGATCGTCGGCAGCTACCGCACCGATGAGACTCCTGATCTGCCGGAAAAGCTGCCAGAGATGAAGCACCTGCCGCTCGCCCGGCTGGACGAGGCGGCGATTGCCGCGCTCAGCAGCGCCATGCTCGGCGAAGCGGGACGCCAGCGCAGCCTGGTCGATCTGCTGAAGCGTGAGAGCGACGGCAACGCCTTCTTCATGGTCGAGATCGTCCGCGCGCTCGCCGAAGAGGCGGGATCGCTGAGCGCCATCGGCGAACGCACCCTGCCCGTACACATCTTCACCGAAGGCGTCAAGACCATCGTCCGGCGGCGGCTGGCGCGCGTGCCCGCCTGGGCGTCGCCGGCGCTGACTTTGGCGGCGGTCGCCGGGCAGCAGATCGATCTCAAGGTGCTGGCGGCGGGCGCGGCGCTTTCCGAAGACGAATGGGAACGCTGGCTGACCGTCTGCGTCAACGCCAGCGTGCTGCACCGGGTCGATGATGTCTGGCGCTTCAGCCACGAAAAGCTGCGCGATGCGCTGATCGCGGCGCTGCCGGCGGCGGAACGCGCCGCCCTGCACCGCGCCGTCGCCCAGGCGATTGAGGCGACGTACCCGCATGATCCGGCATATGCCGAGCGCCTTGCTGAACAGTGGTTCGCCGCCGGCGAAGATCGTCTGGCGCTGCCCTACATCCTGCGCACGGTGGACACGCTGGCTAACCTGACCGGCGAGTACGCCCGCGCCCTGAAATGGATTGACCAGGGGCTGGCGATCACGGCGGATCAGCCGGACCTGATCGATGCGCGGCTGGATCTGATCCAGTTCCAGGGCAAAGTCTATGGGCATACCGGCGCGCTCGACGACGCCTATGTCACTTACAGCGTGGGGCTGGCGGCGGCGAATGAGCGCCCCAAGATGCGCATCGTCATGCTCAACGGGCTAAGCCGGGTCAGATGGCAGCGCGGCGCATTCGCCGAAGCCAAGGCGGACGCCGAGACGGCGCTGGCGCTGGCGGTCGAACTGGGAGACCGCGAATCGCTCGCCGCCAGCCTCAACACCCTGGGCAACGCCGCCTATCGACAGGGAAACTGGACGCTGGCGCGCCGCTGCTTCGCCGACGCCATGACCCTCTACGACGCCCTCGGCATCCGCCAGCAGGTCGCCGCCTCGCTGACCAACCTGGCGATCCTGGCGGCGTATGAGCAGGATTGGACGACGACGCGCGGCTACTTCGAGCAGGCGCTCAGCGTCTTTCGCGCCATCGGCGACCGCTACGGCGTAGCGCTCTGCCTCTCCAACCTGGGCGGCGTGGCGACCTATCAGCGCGACTGGGAATCCGCCTGTGATTACATGGAACAGGGCTTGAGTACTTTTCGCCAGAGCGGCAACCGTTATGGCGAAGTGGATACGCTGGCGGGGCTGGCTGCGCCGCAGATCATGCTGGGTCAGCTTGAAGCCGCTTGGGAGACGATCTGCACCGGTCTGCGGCTGGGGCAGCAGGTGGGCGCGACGCGGGCGTTGATCGAGCTGATCATCCGGAGCGCGCAGTACTGCGAAGAGCGCGGCGATCTGCATCTGAGCGCGGCGCTGGCGGGATTCGCCGAAAGCCATCCGGCGGCGGACGCCGAGACGGTGCAGTTCTGGATTCTGCCGCTGCTGGAACGGCTGGCGGCGCACCTGGCTGCGGAGCGGTTCGCCGCCGCCAAAGCGACCTACGCGGGTGCGTCGATCGAGGCGGTGATCGCGGCGCTGCTCAACGTCGGCGCGCCGACGGCGTTGGCGGGGCGATCCTAAGCGATGTTCCGAAACAACTCAATGTTGTTTCGTGGCTCACCTTGGGAGACCCGCCGGGTCTCCCCTGCGCGGCATCGGGTGTAGAGGGCGCGCCCGCGGACGGCTGCTTTCCGAGGCGGCGCTTACACCATGCCGTTCTTGTCCTTCTCGGCGTCGCTGCGGCGCGGCGTCACCGACGAGGATGATCCTGCCCCGCCGCGCAGCCGGTCGCCGAACAGCAGGTACAGCCCGACCGCGATCAGCACCAGCGGCAGCCAGTTGACCGCGCCGAACAGGCTGAAGACATCCCCAACCGTGAAGATCAGACCAATTGTCAGGACCACCAGCGCGCCGGGATTGTCGGTGAGCGCCTTGCCTTCGCTCAGCGTCTTCGCCAGCAGGGCGACGCCGAGCGCGAACATGATTCCGGGCCACCACCAGCTGGTGATGAACAGGACTGCCAGACCGATGAGGAAGACCCCGCCGAAGACCTGATCGGGACGTTCTCTGGATGTCATGATATTTACCCCCTGACTCTCTGTGCCGCCGGGGCGGCGCAGCGCGCGCCACAGTGGGCGCCCCGGCATACTATGCTATTTCGTTTATACGCAAGCCTCAAAGGCAAGTTGCGCGCGCATTGGCAGGAGATGCATAATGATGAAGTGTTGGAGAAATGAAATATGCCCTCATCGCGCGAACGCCGTTTTCCACAGCGACACCGCCGTCCGTCTCGACGCGACGTGATCCTTGCCGGCATTGCCGAGATCAACCGCTCCCTCGCCGCCCATGTCGAGGGCGACGCCGTCTGGGACACGATCTATGATCGCCTGACGATGATGTTTGATGCGACATCGTTCTTCGCCGCCCTCTTCGAGCGCGAACAGGGGATGCTGACCCTGCCGCTCACCGTCGATGACGGGATGCGGGTCGAACTCGCCCCGATTCCCCTGTGCGGCATCAGCCGCGCCGTCATCAACTACGGGGTCGAGGTCTATTTCCGTGACCTGGAGACCGAGACAGACCGGCTGGCGGCGATGGGCATCGAGCGCGACCCGCGCGAACCGGGATTGTGGTCGCGCGCCTGGATGGGCGTCCCGCTGCGGGCGCGCGGCGGCGATGTCATCGGGCTGATCAGTCTGCAAAGCGTCGTGCCCGGTGCGTTTCAGGATGACGACCTGACTACGCTGATCGCCGTCGCCAGCTCGATTTCGCTGGCGCAGGACAATCTGCGATTGATGGAGATGGAGCGCGAGCGCCGCCTGATCGCCGAAGCCCTCACCCAGGTAGGACAGCTGGTCAGCCAGATCGTCGATTACGATGATGTGCTGGACCGTCTGCTGGATCAGTTTCAGCGCGTTGTCGGCTATGACAGCGCCGGCGTCCTGCTGATGGAGGTGAGCAAACAGGCGGAGGCGGACAGAGCCGGCGGCGAACAGACCCACATGGTCGTCGGCATCACGCATGACCCGGATCGCTTCCCCAAAGGCGCGGAACTGACGGCGCTCGACGACAGTCCGCCGCATCGTTCGACCATTTCGCGCCAGCCGGTCATCACCGACGACGTTGAAGATACCGGCTTGTGGTGGCGCGAATACCCGCCCGGCGGGCGCATGATCACCCCCGGCTCCTGGTTGATCGTGCCGATGGTGACGCAGGAGAATGTCGTCGGGCTGGTGCTGCTCGGTCGTCATGGCGGGCGTCCTTTCAGCCAGCGCGACGCCAGCGCGGCGTTCTCGCTGGCGCGCCAGGGGGCGATTGCCGTCGAAAACGCCCGCTTGTACACCCAGTCGCGCAGCAATATCCAGATGCTTCAGCAGCGTTCCCGCCGTCTGGCGTCGCTGCACCGCATGAGCGGCATCATCGGCTCAACGCTCAACAGCAGCGAAATCCTGACCACCACAGCGGCGATGCTCGTCGATCTGTTCGAGGTCGATCACTGCGGCATCATCCTGTTCAATCCTTCCGACCTGGACGCCGGCGTCATGCCTGACGCCGCGCTGGCGGCGGAATATCCCGAAACCGGCACGGTTGGCTTGAAGATACAGGTGCATCAGAACCCGACCATGCGCCGTCTGATCGACCAGATCGCGGTGGTCAGCATCGAGGACAGTGATGATCCCCTGCTGGATGAGCCGACCCGATCCACCATGCGGCGGATCGGCGCGCAGTCTTCGCTGATCGCCCCGTTGGTGGCGCGCGACCGGGTGATCGGCTCGGTGGGCATCGACATGCTGCGTCAGCGGCGCGTCTTCACCCCGGAAGACCGCGAAATGCTGACGACCATCACCGGGCAGGTGGCGATGGCGATCAGCAATGCCCGTCTGTATGAGCAGGCGCTCACGGCGAACCAGCTCAAGAGCGCCTTCCTGGCGAATATCAGCCATGAACTGCGCACCCCGCTGAACGCCATCATCGGCTATACCGACATGCTGCTGGTGGAATTCTACGGCGCGCTCACCGATCAGCAGCGCGACCGCATCGACCGGGTCAACGCCAGCGGCAAGCATCTGCTGTCGCTCATCGACGATGTACTCGACCTCAGCAAGATCGAAGCCGGGCAGATGACGCTGCACCGCACGCCGCTGCGCTTCTCAGAGCTGATCGACCAGGTGATGCGCGAAATTCACCCGGTGTTGGAAGGCAAAGGACTGGCATTTGACGTGTTCATCACGCCGGACGAACCGCAGATCAACGCCGACCCACGCGCCTTGCAGCAGGTACTCACCAACCTCCTGGACAACGCCGTCAAGTTCACCCGCGAGGGGGGCATTCGGGTGACTATCGAGACGGTGACTATCGGCGGACGGGGGCGCAGCATCTCCTACATTCAGCCGCCAGAGGCGCTGCGCGTCCTGCCGGGCAGCTATGTCGGGCTGACGGTGCGCGATACCGGCATCGGCATCACCCCGGAAGACCAGGCGATCATCTTCGACACCTTCCGTCAGGCAGATAATTCGACGGCGCGGGAATTTGGCGGCACCGGCTTGGGCTTGGCGATCTCCAAACGGCTGGTCGAACTCAACGAGGGCTTCCTGTGGGTGGAAAGCGAGGTCGGCGTCGGCAGCACCTTCACCGTGCTGATCCCGGCGCTGCGAACGATTGGCTCCGGTCTGCCCGGCACGCTCCCCCGCGATGGGCGCGCCCGTGTGCTGGTCATCGACGACGATCCGGTGATGCTTCAGCTCATCGATGACTATCTGGACAGCGAAGTCTTCTACGTCATCGGGACCGGCAGCCCGTCAGAGGCGCTGGCGCTGGTCAAGGGCGACCCGCCGGACGTGGTCATCACCGACCTGATGATGCCGCGCTATTCGGGTTGGGAAGTGCTGCAAGCCCTGAAGAGCGACCCGATCACCGCGCACATCCCGGTGATCATTATCTCGGTCCTGGAACAGCAGGTGCAGGGGATGAACGCCGGGGCGGCGGGGTATCTGGTCAAGCCTTTTGACCGCGAGACGCTGACGGCGCAGATTCGCCGGGCGCTGCCGCAGCAGGCGTGAGCCGCCGTCATACCAGAATCACAGGCTACTCGCGGATGCTGCTTCGCCCAACCCCGACCTGCGCCAGCACATTGCGCAGCGCTTGCAGGCTGATCGGTTTGACCAGATAGGCGTCTGCGCCGGCGTCGTCGGCTTCACGGTTCATCGGTGGGGCATGAGCGCTGATGATGATGATCGGCACGCCGGCGGTCTTGGCGTCGCTGCGCAGCGCGCGACACAGGTCCAAACCGTTGGAATCGGGCAGCATGATGTCGAGCAGGATGGCGTCCGGTTCCAGATAGTTGAGCTTCATCCACATCTCGTGCCCGTTGTAGGCTCCGGTCGCCTGATGCCCGATAATGCCGATGAAGGTCGCGAGCATCTCTGTGGTCAGGAATTCGTCATCGACGATGAGAATCTGCGCCATAAATTAGGTCACACCCCGCTCGTAATAGCGATATGTCTTGTAGATTTCGGAACCGAAGTTTTTGGCGATGCTGACCATCGTCGTGTTGGTGGAAAGAATCCAGCCGAAGTCGCCATGTTCATAGCCGGCTGCCAGCAGCGCATCCAGGATGTGGAAATAGAGTACGGCGTCCACACCCTTGCTGCGGTAGACCTCTTTGACGCCCATCAGCGGGACGCGCACCCAATCCATGATCGGGCGGAGCTTCCAGTAGTAGAGCGCCTTGAGCAGCGAGACCACTTCCGGTGTGCCGGGGCGCGGATAGACGCGGTGCAGCACCGTGTTGAAATCGGGGATCGCCAGGATGAACCCCGCCGGTTCGCCTTCGACATAGCCGAAGAACGCCAGTCGGGGGTCGAAGAACTGACCGAGCGACGCCACCAGGGCATCGAGTTCGCGCGGGGTCATCGGCACGAAGCCCCAGTTCTTATCCCAGGCGGCGTTGTACAGCTCCTTGAACAGCACGAATTCCGCTTGCAGGTTCTTCTCGTCGAGCTTGCGGATGGTGATCTTGCTGCGCTTCATGATCGATTCGCTGATACGCCGCAGCCGGGGCAGCAGATCGGTCTGCCGCGCTTTTTCCGCCGCCAGGGTGAAGCTGTAGGTGTCGAGGATCGGTCCCAAGCCCGCGCCCAGGATCAGGCGCTCATAGTAGGGCTTGTTGTAGGGCATCAGCAGGATCGGACGGGTGAAGCCATCGACCAGCAGCCCGGTCTCTTCGTGGGTGGTGAAGGTTTGCGGACCGCGCATCAGCGGCATGCCGTGCGCCTTCACCCAGTCCGCCGCCGCGTTCAGCAGGGCGGTCGCCGCCTCCTGATCGTCTTCGACCTCGAACGCGCCGAACCAGCCGACCTGTTCCTGATGAAATGTGTTGTGCCGGTGGTTGATCACCGCGCCGATGGTTCCGACCAGCCGCCCCTCGCGCAGCGCGAGGAAGAAATCGCCTTCCAGATATTCCCAGGCGGGATTTTTCTTCCTGTCGAACAGATCACGCCGCATCGATGTCAAATTCGGCACCCAGTTGGGGTCGCCTTTGTAGAGCGCCCAGGGGAAGGTCCAGAATGCCTTCAGGTCTCCTGGCGTCTCGACCTTGCGGATTTCAATAGGCATGGTCTTACTTTCGCGTGCGCGTCATCGTCCACTTTATATTACCGTTTCTTTCGGAGTCTGCACAGCCGTGTAAGCAAGCGTAGGACATTAGTCAGGGTTGAGCAAAGGCAGCGCGTTCGGCGCGATGCAGCTCGCGCGCCGTCATGATGCTGTAGTGCCGCCGCACGAAGAAACGCAGCAGGACGGTGATTCCGAGCGCACAGGGGGTCGCCAGCACGATTTGCAGCGCCGCCGGCAGAGGTGAGTTTTCCAGGAAGTTGATGGTCACCAGCGACAGAGCGATCAAGAAGAACAGGATTACGCCGAGCGCCGCGATCTGCACGATCCACAGGCGGAGCAGGCTGAATACGCCGACGAAGATCGGGGGCAGGTCGGCGTGACGGCGGGCGGATGCCGCCAGTGTCCGCGCGCTGACTCCGTCCAGCCGCCAGCGCACCTCCAACACGAAGACGACACCCAGGCAGAGTGTGATGGCGTACTCGATCATCTGATCGAAGCCGTTCAGCCCGCTCGACGCGCTGCCCAGCGCCGCCTGCTCCGCCAGCGGCAGAAAGACAAAGCGGCAGGCGATCAGCGCGGCAGCCCCGACGAGCCGAAGGTGAAAGACGGAGATCATCCAGCGCCAGCCGGTCAGGCGGACGGCGGCATAATGCGAGACGATGATGCCCCGGTTCGATACCCGGCTTAGGCGCAGCAGATCGTTCACCGCCCTTTGCTCCAACACGCGAAAGGCGGCGTTCAGGCAGGCGAAGTCGAGGAGCAGCGCCGCGCCCAGGCTGAGGATCAGCAGCAGCCCGGCGGCAGATTCGCCGGCTTCCGCCAGCAGCAGCGCCGTCGGCGCGCCCGGCTGCCCGCCGCGCAGCGCGGAATACAGCACGAGCGCCGCGTAGAC
>JABWBO010000019.1 GCA_013360465.1 Anaerolineae bacterium
TCTGCCTGCTTCAGTGCCTCTACCGCTTCTTCGCTGAGGTGAAACTGTCGTGTCGTCATCCTGTCAGCTTACCATGAATTCGCTAAATCGTTTCCCCATAAGCTAAAAAGTACGGGGGATCGCAATGCGCTGGTTCAAAGATTTATCCGTCGGATTCAAGATTCAGATCATCGTTCTGCTGGCAATCGCTGTTCCCGCCTTGATCGTCCTGGCGCTGATTGTCATCAATTCGGACGCGACAGTTCGTGAACTTGGTCGATCCCGCATTGAGCAGGAAACCCTCCTCCTTCAGGAGAATCTGGTCCACATACAAGAAGATATTATTGCCGCTGCCGATCTCTTCAAGAATACGCCAGGTCTGCAGGATGCTGTCATTGATCAAAATCTAGGAGCGCTGCGAACGCTGGCATACGCTGCAGCGGCGTCGCTCGAGGTCGACGACTTCGATATCTTTGACGCGCAAGGCATCCGCCTTCTCGACACGCTGGAATCCGGAATCGATGACGCTGAAAATGATCTCATCACGCAAACACTGATGGGTGTCCAGCGTTCGTCGGTGTACACGGAATTGCAGGAAGATGGTTTAGCGCTCCGCAACGTCGTCACACGGATTCTGCGCGGACCAGATGGTGCCACCGTGGGTGGATTGCTGCTCACGCGTGACATCAGTAGTGAATTTCTCAATGAACTCAACTTCGGGCGTGACGGTGTGGAACTAAGCGTGATATACGACGGTGAGCTTATGGTATCCAGCTTCGCACCGGGAATGGGCGGCTCTGCTCAAGCGATAAGCGTGGAGTTTGCTAACCCACCAGAGTTTCTTGCCTCGGCGATGTCGGGTACTGCTGCAATCAATCCGGAAAACGTCTCTTCATCAAACGGAACCATCTACGCGGAGGGATACATCCCCATCCAGGGGTTGGACGACAACCGACCCAGCGCAGTACTGGCGGTGCGCGTCAACTTGCAGACTATCAGCGATTTCCAGCGTACGCTGGTCAACAGCACCGTAGTATTCATAATTCTCCTCACAGTGCTTTTCTTGAGTCTGACTCGTCTGCTGACGCGATGGTTCATCACACAGCCGATTTTCCGCCTGCAACGAAATGCTGCACGGCTCACAGAGGGGAACTACGCTGAACGGATAGCCATCAGTTCACGCGACGAGATCGGAAAGCTGGGAGAAGCGCTCAACCAACTTGCCGGTGCGGTTCAGCAGCGCGAAGGCGACCTCAAGCAGATCAATGAGACGCTGGAACGGCGCGTCCGCGAGCGCACCCGCGAGGCGGATGGCGCGCGGCGCCTCGCCGAAGAGAACAACCGGCTCAAGTCGGAATTCCTCGCCACCATGTCGCATGAACTGCGCACGCCTCTCAACGCCATCGAAGGCTTCACCAGCATCATCCGCAACCGCATGGGCGGCGCAGACTTCAACGAAAAGACCGGGTGCTACATCGAACGCATCGAGGCGAACAGCAAACGCCTGCTCGGCTTGGTCAACGACTTCCTGGACATCTCGCGCATCGAGTCCGGTCGCTTGCAGCTCGCCAGCCTGCCCTTCAGCCCTGCCGACGCCGCGCAAAAATGGGCGAGCCAGATCGGCGTGCTGGCGGACAAAAAAGGCATCGCCTTTGACCTCACCCTCGACCCGGCGCTGCCCGACCGAATCGTTGGCGATGAAGAAGCCGTCTCCAAGATGGCGCTCAACCTGCTCAGCAACGCCATCAAGTTCACCGAACAGGGCAAGGTCTCGCTCGACGTGCGCGCCACCGGCAGCGGCGGCTGGCAGATCACAGTGCGCGACACCGGCATCGGCATTCCGCCGCACGCCCGCGAGTACATCTTTGACGAATTCCGCCAGGCCGATCAAACTTCCAGCCGGAAGTACGGCGGCACCGGGCTGGGCTTGACGATTGTGCAGAAGCTGGCGCGCGATGGGCGGCTCGGTGGTGGTCGAAAGCGAAGTCGGGCAGGGCAGCACCTTCACGCTCACCCTCCCCTATGAGATCGAACAGTCCGAGGCGATTTCCGCCTGATCATCCGACAATCCTCCATGAGGAGATGCAGACACATGAACCACATCCCCGATAATCTGCTGGATGGGTGGGAGATCCTGATCGTCGATGACGAGCCGGACAGCCTGGAGGTCGCCTCGGTCATCCTGGACGCCTACGGCGCGACGGTACATGAGGCGGGCGACGGCGCGGAAGCCCTGGCGCTGATGAAGCGAACGCGACCCATGCTGGTGATCAGCGATCTTTCCATGCCGGTCATGGATGGGTGGCGTTTTCTGAACGCCATCAGGGACGACGTTGACCTGATGTATACTCCGGTGATCGCCCTCACCGCCCACGCCATGCCGGGCGACGCGCAGCGAGCGCTGGAAGCGGGGTTTAATAACTATCTGACCAAACCGCTGACCGTCGAGACCTTTATGGAGAATCTCGTGCTGGTGCTGATGCAGATCCCCATACTGGCGGAGCATATCAACATCTAGAGTGCATGTAGTGGCGCGTCTCTGCGCCGGCAACCCGCTGAGGAGTCAAAAACATGTCGAAAGAAGGAAGACTGCATCTGCTGGTGATTGAAGACGACCAGGATGGGCAGGAGGTGATGGCGACCATCCTCGCTCACCTGCGGCTGAGCTTCGATGTCGCCGGCAGCGCTGCCGAAGCCGAGCATTTCCTCTACGATTCGGGCAGGCGTTACGATGCGGCGATCATCGACCTAGCGCTGCCCGACAAGGACGGTTGGCAAATCCTGGCGGACATCCGCGACAACCCGCAGATCGGCGAGCTGCCCTGCGTGGCGGTCACGGCTTTCCACACCTCGAAGCTGCGCGAAGAGGCGCTCCAGGCGGGCTTCAACGCCTATTTCTCGAAACCCGTCGAGACGACTTCCTTCGCTCGTTCGTTGGAAGCACTGCTGTGAACGCCATCGCCTGGGCGAGCGACCCATCTTCCGGCTTAATCCCGATTCAGCCCGCCGTGTCCTTGAACTGGACCGACGAAAATGCCATTCTGAGAATCACGCTGCGGGGCGATCTCTCCATTGAAGACGTCACCCGGCTGGACAGTCATGTCTACGAGGCGCTGGCAGCCGAGCCGAGGTGCAAGGCGGTAATCTTCGATGTCCAGAATGCGGGGCGAGTCTCACCGCACCTGATGCAGCTGCGCATGAAGCGCGGGTATCCTCGAAATCACCGACTGGAATATATCTGCATCGCCGGGGAACATCGGCTGCTGCGGCTGATCCTGATCCTGACCTACACCAGCGCCGCCGCCAGCATTCAGTTCTTCAGGGATGCAGACGCGGCGGTGAGCTTCGTCAACAAGCCCTTATAGCCGGGTCTTCTGCCCCCTCAGCCGCCGATAGGCAGATCGTCCGGCGGAATCTGCGGCGGAGTGCGGTTGGCGCGCAGCCAGCCTACAGCGTAATCTACCAGTGGGCGCTGGCGCAGCAAACGCAGATCAGCGCGCCCCAGTTTTGCCGGCGTGTAGCGGATCGTCCGTTCGTAGTCCGCCCCCAAGGCGGCGAAGTCATGATCGCTGATCTCCAAACGCGGATATTCGACCCAGCGTCGTTCGCTGTCCACCTTCATCGCACACCCCTGCACGTCGCGCCTCGCCCAGGGAAAATCCGCCCGATATTCCGCCAGATGCAGCGACGTGTTGTTGCCGTGATCCACGCCGATCAGCATGACGTATCCATCGCGGTCATACAGCCGTGACAGCGGCGACCCTTCGCCCAGGTCAGCGGACAGGTGGTGATCTGCCGTGAGTTCGAAGGCGTGTCTTCCCCACGCCGCGAACGAAACGACCGGATGTTCGCTGCGGAGGACGCCGGGATACTTGCGGAAGGACTCGACCACCGCGCCCATGCCGCGCGTCGGCGTGGTCGCCGGATCATATGCCGGGGATTCATCGCGGATCACCTGCCACCAGGCTTCCGGGACCGGCGGGTTGACCCAGAAAGCGGGATCGCTGTTGTCGCCGGTGTGCGTCGGCATCATCAGCGTACCTTCCGACGTGAGGACGCGCATCAGCGCCTCGACGACGGCGACCGGTCCCCCCGCCACCCAGCCGACCTTGCTGAGCGAGGTGTGAACAAGGACGCTGTCGCCGGCTTGAAGCCCGGCGACGCGCAGCTCTGCCGTCAGCGACGTGACGGTGCAAGGAGCGGGGCGGTTGAAATCAATGGTGTCGGCTTCGGACATGACACAAACTCTCATTTTCCCTCAGAGCGTGTCTGCAAAGCCGGTTTTCACACAACCTCACCCCAACCTCACCCCCTGCCCCTCTCCAATTGGAGAGGGGCGGTTGAGCGCAGCGAAACGGGCCGCGCTCAGGAGTACACCGCTTTCGACCAGATCCTTGAAGGTTTGGGCGAATCGCGCGGCAGGCGCGCCATCGATGATGCGATGATCGACCGTGATGGTCAGGCTCAGAAACTCACGCGGGACGATCTGCCCGTTCACGACGCCCGGTTTCTCGGCGATCCCACCAACCGTGATTGCCATCGGATGCAGAGGAGCGTATCCCACCCCCCAACCGCCGCCCCGCGCAAACATCCCCATCGAAGTCACGACGACCGTCCCTGCGAACCGTTTCAGCCAGTGCGGGTTCGCCATCAGCGCCTGGTAGAACGCCATGCGGATGAAACGCGGAGCGTGCGCCCCATAACGGACGAGCCATCCGGATTCCTGCGCACTCGCCGCCGGTCTGGCTTGCATGGCGCGGATCTCGTCGTGAAGTTCGCGCACTCCCCGATGGTTGGCGCCGCGCAGGATGTGCGGAAACGCCGTCGCCCCTGGCTCAGGCTCGATCAGCACCACCACATCCACATCGTGAAACACGATGAGCCTGCTGCGCCAGTCGAGATGCGCCCCGACGATGGGATGCTGGGCAACTGCCTGCGCCAGACAGGCGCACAGATAGGCGGTGAACGACAGGGTCTCGCCCGTCCTCTGCTTATGATCGTGAATCAGCAGCCGCGGTTGGGTCACATCGAACTCGACCAAACCGTGTATCAACTGCCGTTGTGCTGCCAGCCGCCCGGCGTCGCTCACCATACGCCGCGCCGCTGGATAGGGCAGGGTTTCAAATTCCGCGGGCTGCGCTTTGAGCGCCTTGATTAAGCTGTCGTTTTCGTGCTTGTACGAGACAAAGCCCTGCATCGCGACTCCTAGGCTGCAATTGAAACAGGTTTCGCCCTGCCCCTATCCTACGCCCATGCTCACCAACGCATTCGGGTTCAACATCATGCGCGCAAACGCTCGAACTCCGCCGGCGGCAGCACGCATTCCCATTATAGCCCGGTTCGCCCCGCCGGGTCTGGTATAATGCCGCCCATGACGACCTCGATGATCCCTTCCCCGGCGCGGTGGGATACCTTCGTCCGCGCTCATCCAGACGGACACCTGCTCCAGCTTTCAACCTGGGGACAGCATAAACGCGCCTTCGGCTGGACGGATGCCCTGGTCGGCGTGGCGAACGCTTCCGGCGATCTGACGGGCGGGGCGCTGCTGCTGTTTCGCCCGCTGCCGCTGCGCCTGGGGACGATGGCGTATCTGCCGATGGGACCGCTGCTGACCGACTCTGCTGCCGAGCCGGCGCTGTGGGACGCCATCCATGTCGAAGCGCGGCGTCACGGCGCGGCGTTCCTTAAATGGGAACCGGGCATCCTCGACAAGCCGCCGCCGTTTGCGTCGCTCGGTTTCCGCGCCAGCGCCCAGACCATCCAACCGCCGCGCACTATGCTCCTCGACCTCGTCGGCGATGAAGAGGCGATCCTGGCGCGCATGAACCAGGGAACGCGCCGCAAGATTCGCCAAAGCCTCAAGGGGGATGTGATCTACAGCGAAGACCAACGCGCCGATGTCGCCCGATTCAACGCCATCATGCAGGCGACCGGGACGCGCAACGCCTTCGGCGTCCACGCGCCGGAATACTACGCGCTTGCCTATGACCTGTTCATCCCGCAGGATGGCGCGCTCATCCTCGCCGAACATGAGAGCGACATCCTCGCCGGGATCATGGTCTTCGCCGTCGGCAAAAGCGCCTGGTATCTCTACGGCGCATCGTCGGACGTGAAGCGTAATCTGATGGCATCCTACGGCGTGCAGTGGAAAGCCATTCAATGGGCGCGGGCGCGCGGCTGCAAGCGGTATGACATGTGGGGCATTCCCGACGCCGAGCCGGAGGAACTCGAGACGGAATTCGAGCGGCGTTCCGACGGCTTATGGGGCGTCTACGGGTTCAAGCGCGGCTGGGGCGGCGAGGTGCTGCGCTCCCTGGGTGCATGGGATCGAGTCTATAATCCGCTGGTCTACAGGGCATACGAAACGGCGGTGAAACTACGTGAGCGTCGAAATCACGCTGATTGAAGAACGCGATCGCTGGAACAACGAACTGCGCGCCCTGCCGGCAGCGCACATCCTGCAAAGCTGGGAATGGGGCGAATTCAAGCGCGCCACCACCGGGTGGAAGCCGATTCGCATCGCCTACCGGCGCGCGGGGCGCACGGTGGCGATGGCGAGCATCGGCGTGCGCCGCATCGGACCGCTGAACGTGGTTTACGTCCCGAAGGGTCCGGCGCTGGATTACGGCGATCCCCTGCTCGCCGCCGAAGTGCTGGATCACTTGCAGCGTATCGCGCGGCACTACCGGGCGATCTGGCTGAAGATCGACCCCGATGTGGTCGCCGCCACCGGGCTGCCGACCGGCGAGGTCGATGATCGCACCGGCGAAGCCGTCGGGGAAACGCGCGACCCGGTGGGGATGCGCTTCATGGGCGATCTGCGCGACCGCGGCTGGCGCTTTTCGACCGATCAGGTGCAGTTTCGCAACACCATCGTCATCGACCTCGCCCGCGACCTGGAGACGATCCTGAGCGCGATGAACCAGGGGACGCGCCGCAAAATGCGCATCGCCGAACGCGACGGGGTGATCATCCGCGCCGGCACGCTCGACGACCTGCCGCTGCTGTACGATCTCTACAAAGTGACCGGCGAACGCGACGACTTTCTGATTCGCCCGCGCGCCTACTATGAGCTGGCGTGGCAGCGCTTCATGGAAGCCGGGCTGGCGCACCCCTTGATCGCCGAGCTGGGCGGCAAGCCGATCGCCCACGTCATCCTGTTTCACTTCGGGCGCAAGTGCTGGTACTTCTACGGCGCGTCGTCCAACGAAGCGCGCGACTCCATGCCGAACTACCTCCTTCAGTGGGAGGCGATCCGCTGGGCGAAGGCGCAGGGTTATGCGCAGTACGACATGTGGGGCGCGCCGGATGTCTTCGACGAGAGCGACCGCCTGTGGGGGGTGTTCAGCTTCAAGCGCGGTTTCCGTGGGGTGGTGACGCGCCACATCGGGGCGTGGGATTATGTGCCCTATCCGCCGCTGTACATGGGCTACGAAGAGCTGATGCCGCGCGTCCGCGCCTGGCTGCGGCGAAAGCAGGTCTAGACTCATCCGCGAAACACGGACTCGCGCTATACTGAGCGTCAACGCATCGTCTGCATGGGACGTGACGCGCCGATGGCTCCTGAATCCGTTTCATTTGAAGACCATTTCGTGCAAACCAACGGCGTGACCCTTCACGTCGTCCAGGCGGGACCCCCGGATGGCGAGCTGGTCATTCTGCTGCACGGCTTCCCGGAATTCTGGTACGGCTGGCGGCGGCAGATCGACGCCCTGGCAAAACAGGGTTTCCGCGTCTGGGCGCCGGACCAGCGCGGCTACAATCTGAGCGAGAAGCCGGACGGAATCCGCGCCTATCACCTCGATCTGCTGGCGAAGGATGTGATCGAGCTAATCGACGCCGCCGGACGCGAAAAAGCCTTTCTCGCCGGTCACGACTGGGGCGCGGGCGTGACCTGGCATACCGCGCTGTGGCACCCGGCGCGGCTGCACAGGATCGCCATCCTCAACGTGCCCCACCCCGCCATCATGTCCCGCACCCTGCGCAGCAGCGCCCGTCAAATGCTCAAGAGCTGGTACATGTTTTACTTCCAGATTCCCCGGCTGCCCGAATGGATGATGGCGGTTGGCGATTCGGCAGCGGCAGCGCGCCAGTTGCTCCGCAGCAGCCGACCGGGCACTTTCAGCGACGCCGACCTCACCCGCTATCTCGAAGCCTGGCGGCAGCCCGGCGCGTGGACGGCGATGATCAACTGGTACCGCTCGGTCTTCCAGAATGATCCGAAACTGCCCAGGGGCATCCGCGTCAAAGTGCCGACCCTGATGATCTGGGGAGCGCAGGACGCCTTTTTGAGCGAGACGATGGCGCAGCCGAGCATCGACCTGTGCGACGACGGGCGGCTGGTCCGGTTCCCCGAAGCCACCCATTGGGTGCAGCACGAGGAGGCGCATCAGGTGAGCGCGCTGCTGGCGGAATGGTTCGGCGGCTGAAACGCCCGGCGGCGTTGATCGCCGCGCTGTACTTCGGCGCGCTGATGCTCGCGCCTGCCGACGCCCAGGTAGCGTGGACCGGCTCACAGCCGGGGTTGGAGACAGCGGTGATCATTCTGCCGAACAGCGGCGGCGTGCCGCTGCTCGTCTTGCGCATCGACCCGACCCACTTCGTCTTTCGCGTCCAGGCGCGCCCCGGCGCACTGCTGGACGGCGCGGCATGGACCCGCATCACTCCCGGCGCGGCAGCCTTCATCAACGCCAACTTCTACGATGCGGATCGCCGAGCAGTCGGCTTGCTAACGGCGGACGGGGTCCAGATCGCTCCCCCACTGGCAGGGCGCGGCGGCGTGTTCACCGTCGAGCGTGGCAGGATCGCTGTGCTGGCGATCCACGACGCGGGCGCGGTCGAGCGGTTGGAACAGGCGGCGCAGGGTTATCCGATGCTGGTGCGCGACGGCGTGGGGGTGTACGCCGCCGCGCGGGTGCTGGACCCGACAGCGCGGCGCAGCGCCGCCGCCATCGACGCGGACGGGAATATCCTGCTGATCGGCACGATGGGCGTCGGAGTCAGCCTGTCGGACCTGTCACAAAATCTGCCTTTGACCGGTCTGGGGATCGTGAATGCGGTCAATCTGGACGGCGGAGGATCAGCACTGCTGGTGGTGAAGAGCAGCGGCGCGCCGGCGGGCGAAGAGGGATCGACGCCCGTCATCCTGGCGGTCTACCCAGCCCCCGATGGAACGCTCTGCCGAGCGCTGGGGAATCGCTGCTAAGGACGGGCACAGGGCGCGCCGTCGAGGACAGCAAGCGCTTCCAGAAGCGACGGGCTGTAGTTGATTTTGTTCAGGTGTTTCAAAGACTCGGTTCGAATGCGAGCGCTGAATTCCTGTTTCTTGACCTGACGAACAAACCTTTCAAGTCTCTCCTTGGCATTATCCCCATCGCTGTTCTGCGCTTTGATGCCCAACCATTCGCAGAATCCCTCGTTCCCCAGCAGCCACGCCTCAATGTGCTGAACTGCGATCACCCGTTTGACGCTGTATCTGCGGCAGATTTCGTCAACCTGCTGATAGAGATCGCGTCGGCTCTGGGTCAGCAAATCCTCGTCGCGGAGTACGGCAACGCAGTCTTTGCGACGGTCTGCGTCTGTTTGTGCCTGCTGAATTGAACGTTCCAGGAATTTGAGCATGTCAGAGAGACCGCCCGTATGCTTCTGTGTCGCGCGCACGACGCGAATCGATGGATGAGCGACATGGATGATGGCGGCGGCGATCTCGACATCCTCGTCGCTTTCGGCGATCAGGTAGATCTTCCCGGTCATTCCGCCGGCACTCCGAACGCGCCCATATCCCAGACTTCACCGAGGGCGTAGGTCCCGTCCTCCAGCCAGATTTTTCTCACCGATTCCGGCACGCGCTCTACATGCGTATGCCCCTGCGCATCGCGCGAGACGATGCGCACCTCATCGGGCGTGAAGTAGTTCAGGAAGGCAGGGTTGTGGGTGGTGAGGATGAACTGACGCGGTCGCCCTTCCCGACTGGTGTAACTGCGCAGCAGTTCGACCAGTTTGCCCAGAATGCCGGGGTTAAGCGAGGCATCAGGTTCATCGACGATGATCAAGCCCGGTTCTTGCGGGGCGCGCATATCCAGCGCGTGATATGCCGCCAGCAGGGCGACTATCCGCGCGGTTCCCAACGACATGGTTGGAGGAACATAAGGAGGAGCAGACTCCCAAAGCTTGTAGCGTTCCGTCACAGCAACCCGAAGCTGGCGATCAA
Organism: Anaerolineae bacterium; assembly: GCA_013360465.1. Lineage (GTDB taxonomy): Bacteria > Chloroflexota > Anaerolineae > Aggregatilineales > Phototrophicaceae > Flexifilum. The sequence continues at coordinate 10,190 of JABWBO010000019.1, forward strand.
AACGTTCGGGATCGACCGAATCGACATGATTGAGAAGCCATCTCACATCCGCCCTGAACTCCTGGCTGGCTTCCTTGTAGCGATCTGCCATGAATTCGAGCAGGCTCGGCAGGTTTTGTGCATCCTTTTCGAGGAGGAACACATCATTAGACTCGGGGGCGAAACGATGAAAAGGTTCGATGCGGCTCACGTCAAGGATCTGCCAGCGATCTGCAATGAATGTCCAAAGATCGTGTAACTCATCCTGGTTGCCGCCGGAGATATTGCCTCCAGTCTGCGCCCATATTGGCAGCATCAGCGTCTCAGGACGATTCACGAATAGAGATGGCTCGCGAACACGGGCAAGGTTATAGTCTTCTGCGATCTTCGTCCCCGCCTTGAATACCGACTCCCAAAAAATCGGCTCCTGCTCATCGAGCCGGAGTCGATACACAACGGACTCGCTGTTTACATCAGGTTTTGTTTCGACCTCGAACTCCAGGTCTTCGTGGGAACTTGAACCTAGCGTTCGCACGAAATCTCGCTGCGCCTTATACCACGCGGCTTCGGCAGTTCGCGCCGTAACGATGCGCCGCAGGAATTCGAACCCTTCCACAATGTTCGTCTTGCCCGACGAATTCGCGCCGATCAGCACCGTGATCAGTCCAAGGTCGTCCAGCACGACATCGTGCAGGCTGCGCCAGTTCTTGAAATGGACACGTGTGAGCATCGCGATGCGCTTTCGTCAGTGTCTATAGAGAGCCGGGTCGGGTGCTGTTCACGGCAGAGGACTCACCCTTGCCTTCAGTCTACCACCAATAATCCATGCGCTTGCGCTGGGCGAAAGTGTAGGGGCTGACCTGCTTCCAGTAGGCGCGTTTGAGCAGGTCCGGCGGGCGCAGGCGTTTGGGCAGCGCATCCTTCGGATAACCGAGCGGCTCACCGTCCTGCCCGCGCAGCGGTAGGACTTTCGCGCGGCGAGCATGGCGCAGCGCGCGCAGCAGCGCCAGGGGATGCGTCACGAAGTACAACAGCGCCGCTGGTAGGTCACGCAGGGTGCGCAGGTACAGCAGCGGCTCGATCTCCTGCTTGAGCAGCATCGCCGTGTTGTATTCCACCTCGGCGTCGTGCTGATGCGCCAGCGCCCGCTGCAAGCGCACCAGCGCCGCCCGCACATCGTCGTCGGGGGTTTCCCGTTCCGTCCACACCGACCAGCGCCACACCTCCAGCAGCGCAGCGATCTCCTCGTCGGTCAGCTCGTAGGCGTCCAGCACGCCGTAGCGGACGAAATCCTTCAGATCAGCTCGGAAATAGGTCTCCATAGACACAGTATACGAGCAGAAACAGAATGCCCGGTCAGAAACCGGGCAATTCTGTGCAAGATGCTCAAAATGGCGGCGCGCGGACGGCGCGCCGCCCCGCTTTATCCGGCGGAGGTGATGGTGAAGGCGCTGCCCGCCCCGCGTCCGTAGACCTCCGGGAAGTAGAATTCCTGCGCCGTCGGCGGGATGACGTTGTAGACCCCCGGCAGACCGGCGCGGATGGTGTAGACGAACTCGTATGTCCCGGCAGGCAGGTATTCAGCGCTCAGCACGACCTTCTCGTCGCGGAATTCGATGTTGCTGAAGTACCACCATCCCCACCCCCAGCTGAGCGGGTCTTCGAGGTTCACTTCCGGCTGCGTGCCGATCTGCTGCGACGTGTTCAGCTCCGGGTTGACGGCGTCCGACCCCGCCGGGATCGGGTCCTCGACCAGGACGTAGTGCAGGTCATTCGGCGCGATGATCGTCAGCCGCACCTGAACGTTGTCGCCCACCTGCGCTGAATCGACCGTCTGATCGTTCAGCACGTAGCGGCGCGAGACGATGATGCCGTTATCCAGCGGTTCGACCTCTGGGACCGGCAGGTACGCCTTCAGGAACAGGCGGTAGTACAGGCTGCCCGTCCCTTCGCCGCGCACGATCTGCACCTGGTTCATCTGGTCACGCAGGAAGTCGACGACATCGATCCGCAGCTGATCTCGCTGACGCGCCGATTCCGGCGCAGCCTCGCCATCGATCAGCGCCGCGCCGTTGAACGCCACGCCATAGCTGTACGCCGGCTGCAAGTCGTCCGAGGCGACCATATAATCGGTCAGCGCCATGATCGCCCACGCCGTCTCCTGCGTCGTCTCCCAGGCATCGGCGTTCCGCTGTGTGACCAGATAGCGCACGATATTGGGGATGAGATCGCTGGTCGGGTTGAGACGCACGAACGCCGCCAGAACAATCGCCGTCGTGCGCGTGTCGGTGTTCCAGTTCCAGTAGTCGCGCTCCGCCTCGGTCCAGTGGACGCCGGTGGCGCTCAGGGCGGCGGCGTTGAGCAGGTCGCTGAGCAGCGTGTTGGCGCGGCTGTCCTCCGGCGCGGCTTCGGCAAAGGTCAGCGCCAGGAACGCCCTGGCGTAGAAGCTGAGGCGCTCGCGCACCTCGAACAGATTGGCGGCGCGGGCAACATCCGGGTCGCCGGAACGCGCCAGGGCGTAGAGGATGAACGCCTGCCGGTTCAGCGCCCAGGTCCGGCTGTCGATACCCGGCGTGATGAAGTGGCTGCGCAGGAAATTGCGCGCATTCTGGATCACGCTCGGCGCGATGTCGTAGCCGTGATCGCGCGCTTCGCTCAGCCCGATCAGCGCATAGGCTGTCGTCAGCGGGCTGCTGGCGTCGCTGACATACCAGCCCCAGCCGCCATCGACCTTCTGCTGAGCATAAAGACGCTGCAAGGCGAAATTGACCGCCGCGTCCAGCGCGGCGCGCAGTTCAGGGTCCTCCAGTCCGGCGCTCTGCAGGGCGCGCATGGTCATGATGTTGGGCAGGAAGCGGCTGACCGTCTGCTCGATGCACTGGTGCGGGAAGTTCTTCAGATAGTCGAGCGCATCGACGGTCGTCACCGCCAGCGAATAGTCCAGATCGATGCGCAGCTCTCCGCTGCTGATCGGGTATTCGGTCGGCAGGATCACGCCTTCCAGCCGAGCATCGGCTTCGCTGATCACGCCCGCCGTGCCCACCGTCTCCGGCACTTCGTACTGAATGACCGGGATGACGCCATCCTGCGCCAGCGGCGGGATGCTGGCGTCGTTATAGGCTCCGGCGATATCCTGAGCGGCGAACAGCAGCGCCACGCCCTCCTGCTCTGCGCCGGCGTCGATGCGCACCGGGAATTCCACGCGGGCGCGCGCCCCCGCCGGGATGTTCACCTGCTGGCTGCTGTCGGCTTCTTCCAGGAAGGTCACGCCCGCCTGGGCGTCCATCGTCACCCGCACATCGAGGTCGCTGCCGGTGTTGTTGTTGACAATCGCCGCCAGGGTCACTACATCGCCGGCGACGAAGAAGCGCGGCATCACCGGGCGGACCAGCAGCGGCTTGGTGCTGAGCAGGTCATGGGTCTCCTGACCAACGCGCATCTCGCCCACCGCCGGCAGGGTGACGGCGCGGGCGTCCAGACGCCAGGTCGTCAGGTTGTCCGGCAGCGTGATTTCGACGCGCGCTTCGCCGTTGGCGTCGGTGGTCACCGACCCGTTCCAGTAGGCAGTATCGACGAAGTCTTCACGGATGTCGAAGATGCCGCCCTCGCCGAACCCGCCGCCGCCGCCCTTCACGGTATCCAGGACGGTCTGCGTCAACTGATCGACGTTGATGGTCAGCAGCGAGGACGTACTCACGCCCAAGCCCTGTAAACCGAAGTAATAGTCCATCAGAGAGACCTGATTGGGATCGGCGATGCTGAGGCTGGCGACATCGGTGAGCGCCACGCCCAGCTCGGCTTGCACCGGCACACCGGCATAATCGGTGGTGCGCAGCGTATAGCCGACGGTATCGCCGGGTCCAGCCTGAGCGACATCGGGCGCGATCTCGACGTTCAGCGCGCGGCGCGTCGTCTCGACCTGCAAGCCGATCAGCCCCATGCGGAACGCCGCGACCGGGTTGGTTTCATCCACGCCTTTGACGATGAAGACGCTGACATAGATGTTGGGGGCATATTCCGGCAGGATGGGCAGACGGTAGACGTAGGAGTTGCTTTCCAGCGTCACCCGCTCGACATGCAGCGTATCGCCGCGTTCGACCGTGACCAACGCCTGAGCGACTCCCTGGAACGGCGAGGCGATCAGAATCTCGGCGGTTTCGCCGATAGTGTATTCCGGCTTATCGGCGATCAGGTCGATGCGGTTGCTGTTCTGCATCCGCCAGACGATGTACTCACCGCTGCTGACCCAGGTGGTCGTCGCGCTGATGACCTCTCTCCCGGCAGTATCGCGCGCTGCCGCCTTCAGCTTGAAGATGCCGCCCGTCGGCGGGACGAAATCCGCCGAGGCGCGCCCTTCGGCATCGGTCCTGACGGTCGTCTCGCCGGCCGGAATCTCCTCGACCTCATAGGTCCAAGTCGTGCGCCCGGCAGCATCCTGCTCCTGAACGCTCGCCCAGCGGCGTTCCACGAATTCCAGATCGACCGTCTGATCGGCGACCGGTTCGCCCGTCCAATCGACGGCGATGATGTTGAAAGTGTTCGCCTCGCCCGCCGTGCCGACATATTCGTCCGGCGCGACGCCGATGTACACCGATCCCCGATGAACGATGACCTGGGCGCGCCCGCTGACCGCCTGACCGCTTTCGTCGGCGACCGTCGCCTCGATCATGAACTGCAAACTCTGCTGCGAATCGCCGAGGTCGGCGGGAATCTCGATAACCGCCCGCCCCTGCGAATCGGCGATCAGCTCGCCGCCGGTGATGAAACCGCCTGTCGGGCTGAACACGTCGCCCGGCGACCCGTCGGCGTCGTAATCGGTAAAGCTGTAGCGCCCCGGTCCCCGGTAGGCGTCGAAATAGTAGGCTTCGGCGATGACGCCGTATTGGACTGTCGCCCCGCTGACCGCCCCGCCAAAGTAGTAGCGGGCATCGACCACCGCCGTGATGGTGTCGCCGGCGGCGACTTCAGCCTCCTGCGGCGTGACCGTGACCTCGAATTCCGGCAGGCGGTATTCGGCGACGCCGAAATTGACCGCGCCCAGGTTGAACCAGTAGGCTTCCGGGTCTTCGCCGGGCAGCAGCGCGTCGATGCGATAGTAGCCGAGCGCCGCATCCGGGTCGATGTCGAACTGCCCGCTGAACGTCCCGGCGGCAGTCAGGGTGACGGTTGTCTCGCTGAGCAGGTTGTTTTCCGGGTCGAAGATCTGCACCGGCAGCGTGGTGAAATCAGGCGCGCTGTAGGTCACATCGTCCTTCAGGCGCACCACGCCGCGATAGTAGACCGGCTGACCGGGGCGATAGATCGGTCGATCTGTGTACAGGTAAGCACGGGTGCGCTCCGGCGAGTATTCCAGCGGCACGCCGAAGAAGTAGCCTTCGATGCCGCCGGACCATTCCCCCGCCGCAACGCCGAAGTGATCGCCATCGTTCAACATCGCCACGCTCACCGAGCGCCAGATGTCGTCGGCGCGCGGCGTGTCCGCCTGGAAAATGCCCTCGGCGTCCGTCTGACCGGCGGCGACTACCTTCATATCCTGGTCGTAGACGGTGATCGGCGCGTCGGCGATGGGCTGACCGGTGTTCACATCCGTCGCCCAGATCACCACCGAATCCACGCTGTTCTTCAGCGTCAGGTTGGCATTGCCGACCAGCAGCACGTGCTGGCGGGGATAGGACACGCCATCCGCCCTGGCGTCCAGGAAGTACACCCCCGGTTCGAGCGGATGTCCCTCATCGTCGGTCACATCGACGGGCGTCGATCCGGCAGGGATCGCGGCGTCGATGTAGTACTCGACGGCATCGCCTTCCGCCACCCAGCCGGCTCTGCCATCGCCCAGGTCGATGTACCACCAGGTGTAGTCCGCCTGACAGTTGGGACCGCCGGTGATGGTGGCGGTCGCGCCGCGCGACAGGTTGGCGACGATCTGCCCGGTCATCGGTTCGGAACGAAGCCGCAGCGGATCGGGCTGGGTGATGACTTCGATCACATCGCCGACATTCACCCGCGAGGGCGGCGCGCCGACACAGCGCTGGGTCGCCGTCACCCCCAGATCGAGGTACTCGTAGCGCCTCATGTTCAGCGGCGCGACCGACGGGATGGTCCAGGACTTGATGCGATTCTGCGAGGTCAGATCGAAGTTGTCGGAGAACGCGCCAGAATGGCGACTGTCGCTGGTGAGATAGTTCAGCAGGCTTTCGGGGGTCAACCGGTACAGGTCGAGGTGGACGGCATCGACATTGCGATGCGTCAGGAAGAGGCGCGTCGCCGTGTTGCCGGCGTTATAGAACCCGAGATCGCCCGACGTTTCCAGGTACAGTTCGGGATCATACGCCGCAGTCGTATAGCGCACCTGCGTCTGCTCGGTGATCACGTTGCCGTAGATGTCGCGCATCCCCGGCATCAGCGTGATCGTATAGGCGGTGCTGGGTTCCGTCGGGAAGGACAGGGTATAGCTGTTGTCCCACTCGTTGTAGTAGTCGTCATAGTCGCGCCAGGGCTGCGGCTCGATAATCACCTTCCCCTTCAGCGACTCCAGGTCCATCCGCGAGGCGAAGTAGAGCGTGATCCCGCCGTAAGGGTAAACCTCCCGGTCGCCGTCCTGCGGATGGGTATTGATGATCCTGGGAAGCGGGACCGTCCGGTACAGCGACTCGGTCGCGCCGACCAGCGGCGCGCCGCCGTTCACCCCTCTGGGCAGCCCATTGATCGTCGTGAACTGAATGGCGTAGACCGTATCGAGCGTCAGGTCATCCGTGGGGGTGAAGCGGAATCCGGCGCTGTCATCCGCCCACTCGAACGTGCCGGACACATCCTCCCCGCCGCCCTGGGCGCGCAGCCGGAAGCTGGCTTCGGTGCTGGCGCGATCCATCGGCTGGTTGAAGCGCACCTGCACCGGAGCATTGAGGGCGATCCGCTCTGAGCCGGTATAGGGTACATATTCGATCACCTCCGGCGGGCTGGTCTTGAAAGTCCAGGCGAACGACTCCGCCTGCGTCGAACCGTCCAGAGCGGTCAGCGCCGGATCGACGGTGACGGCGTAGTTCAGCCCGCCGCCCAGCGCCGTTTCGGGGCGAAAGAGGTATATACTCGTGTTGAGCCACTCCCCGACGCCCGCGACCGGCGGTTCAAACCGCAGAGGGTCGGGCAGGTCAAGCCCGCTGTCGGAAGCCAGACCGAGCGGGACGACCGGGCGATTGAAGATGACGGTGATCGTCGAATCGGTCGCGATATCGAGGCTGTCAGGGGCAGGCAGCACGTCAGCGACGCGCAGCTCACCCCCTTCTCCCTGTCCGCTCGCGCCGAAGACGCCGCCAAGGATCAAGGTGAGCATTGGAACCAGGAAAAAGACTATCCGCATTCTGCGCTGGCGCATGGTCATCCATCCTTTTACGTTACACTTTTCATTATACCGATGGACAGTCAAAGGTTGACAACAGGCGGCGAGGCGTATGTCGTCCGTAGGGGGAAATAGCAGAAGTTCGCCCGAATGGGGTGAAGATCTGACTTCGGAACGCGCGCGCTCCTGGCGCAGCATGACGCAGCTTCCGCCCATCCTGGCATATCGGCTGATACCGCGACCCGCCTGAGCGGAAGGGCGATCCGCCCCTACACCCAGGGCACGAAGGTGAAAGGCAGCCCCAGGATCGTCTTGAACACCTGCCAGTGTACCGCGACCACTTCGCGGGCGAGGCTGTAAGCGTGATCGAACAGCCGGGGGAGAGCGCTCGCCGGCACGGTGTAGGCTTCGACACCCTGCTCGGCGAATATCCAGCGGGCGCGCAGCAGATGATAGCCGTCGCTGACTACCAGCGCCGAAAGCCACCCCTGCGACTCCATGATCTCACGGCTGTAGACGGCATTTTCTTCGGTGGATCGGCTGTGTTCTTCCAGGAAGATGGCATCTTCCGGCACGCCGTTGGCGATCAGCACCTCGGCGCAGCCTTCGGCTTCGGAGCGGTCGGTATAGCGGGGGATGCCGCCGGCGCAGAGGAGGCGATCCGCGTAACCGGCATGGTAGAGAGCAGCGGCGGCTTCAGAGCGGCGGGTGAGGGCAGGTCCGGGTCTGCCGGAGCGGATCATGCCCGCGCCCAGCACGATGATCACGTCGGCGTCGCGGGCGTGGCTGACCGTCCCATAGCCGAGGACTACCAGGGCGATCACGACGCCGGCGATCAGCCAGACCAGCAGCGCGAAGATCAGGAGTCGCAGGAAGTCACGCCGCCGCGACGGCTGACCTGTCGCTTTTCCGCGCCCCCCGGCTTCGGGTGAAACAGGGGGGCGTCGGGCGTCTCGTTTTCGCTTCAGCACTCGCTGTAACCGCAGCGGATGCAGGTCTTGCAGCCTTCCGCGCGCAGCAGCGACACATTATGGCAGCTTGGACACATCTCCGCGCCGTCGATCTTGCCATTGTGCGCGTCCGCCAGCACCTCGGCTTTGGATTTGCGCGCTGCCGGGGCGGAATGCCCGTTGCGGGCAGCAGGAGCCGGCGGGTCCAGCTCCGGCGCGGGCGGCGCGGACGCTTCTTCTTCGGGCGGCGCATCAAACTGCGACTGGAAGAGGCTCAGTTGAAGCGCCTTATCTTCCGGGAAATAGTGATTCAGCAGCGCCGCCGCCACCGCATCGGGCAGCGACATGATGCGGTTCGGTCCGAACCCGACCGAGCGCGAGCCGCCGATGCCCTGAAGCTGATCGACCACCAGCTTGAGCATCTGCATACGGTTTTCCGGGGCGGTGGTGCGCAGCTGCAGCGAGATCATGCGCCCCAAGCCCTCGGCGTCCGCCTGCAGGTCGCTGCCCGCCTTGCCCGGCGCGACGATGAAGACTTCAAACGGATAGCCGTTCTCATCGCTGTTCATGGTGATGTACGCCGTGCCATACGGCGTCTTGGTATTGATGGTCACGCCGCGCAGCATGTTCGGGCGCGGGTAGACGCGGTACGGCGTGGCAACCTGCGCCACCGGGGCGGTCTCCGCCGCTTGGTCCGTCGTTTCGTCCTGCTCCTCTTCCTTCAAGATCAGGACCTGCTCGCTGCGGCTGCCATCGCGGTAGATCGTCCCCCCCTTGCAGCCGAGTTCGTACATGTATTCGTACAGCTGGCGAGTCTGTTCGACGGTGTAGCTGTTGGGCACGTTCGCCGTCTTGCTGATCGAGCTGTCCACCCAGCGCTGGATCGCCGCCTGCACGCGGACGTGTTCTTCCGGGGTTAGCTCCATCGCCGTGACGAAGTAGTCGGGCAGTTCCGTCGCGCCGGGGTTGGCATCATACCAATCCTGGACGATGCGGGCGTTCTCTTCGTGCATCCCCAGGCGGCTGCGGCGGTAGTATTTCCAGGAGAAGAACGGCTCGATGCCGGTGGAAGTATTCACCATCGTTCCGATCGTTCCGTTTGGTGCCTGGGTGAGGAGCGTCACATTGCGGATTCCATGCTTGCGCACCTTCTCGCGAATGTCGCTGGGCATCGTCTCCATGAAGCCGCTTTGCAGGAATTTCTCGGCGTCGAACTGGAGGAACGCGCCGCGCTCCTGCGCCAGTTCGACCGAGGTCTCATAGCTGGCACGCGCGATGAAGGCGTAGAGCTTGTCGATGAAGTTCAGCGACTCTGCGCTCCCATAGCGGATGCCCAGCTTGATCATCAGCTCCGCCAAGCCCATGTTGTTCAGCCCAACACGGCGCTCGCTCTTCTGCTGCTGCTCGTTCTCCTCGAAGAAGTACAGTGTCGAGTCGATGACGTTGTCGAGGAAGCGGGTGGCGTAGCGCACGCAGGTATCGAGCATCTTCCAATCGACGTCGCTGCGTTCCGCGTCGTAGAACTGCGCCAGGTTGATCGCGCCGAGGTTGCACACGCCGAAAGCCGGCAAGCCCTGCTCGCCGCACGGATTCGTGCTGATGATCGGCGCGAAATAGTGACTGTTGCTCATCTTGTTGTAGCGCTCGCGGAAGAACACCCCCGGTTCGGCGCTCGCCCAGGCGCTCTCGATGATGCGGTTCCACAGATCGCGCGCCCGGATGGTGCGGTAGTGGAGAGTGCTGTGCCCGGCAGCCTGCCAGGCTTCCAGGTCGCCATCCCAGGCATCGTCGTATGCCGGATCGCTGGTATCCGGGAACATCAGATCCCAGTCGCCATCCGCCTTGACGGCGTCCATGAAGCGGTCGCTGACGCCGACGCTGATGTTGGCGTTGGTGATCTTGCCGGCTTCGCGCTTACTGTTGATGAATTCCTCGACATCCGGGTGCCAGTCGTTGAGGATGAGCATCAGCGCCCCGCGCCGGCTGCCGCCCTGCTCGATCAAGCCGGTGACGAAGCTGTAGAGCGCGCCCCACGAGACCGAGCCGCTGGAACGTCCGTTGACGCCCTTGACGTAGGCGTGACGCGGGCGCAGCGACGAGATGTTGATGCCAACGCCGCCGCCGCGCGACATGATCTCGGTCATCTGGGAGAGGGTCTTGATGATCCCCCCGCGCGAATCATTAGGAGAGGCGATGACATAGCAGTTGGACACCACCACCCCTGCTGAAACGAAGGAATGATCCTCACCGACTTCGATATCCATGACGATGCCGCTGTAGTCTTCTGCGGCAATTTGCTCGATTCGAAGCCAGCGCTGCCCCTCATGTTCGATGTACAGCTTATACGGAGTGCCTGCGACAGGCGGAGACGGCTTATCGAAGAATGCCATGAACAGCGGTCCACATTCGCTGGCGAAGGCGCTGACGCGATAGGCAGGCACGCGCCCCAGCCGGTGAGTGTTCTCCTTGATGGAGAACAGATAGCCCAGCCGCAGCAGCAGGCGGTGAACCTGCGCCGCCAGAGTGCGGTTCGACAGAACGATGCCGATCTGGTCGCCAGAGACATAGCCATCGGCGCTGAACAACCCTCGCAGCAGCGCCGTCGTCAGATGTGCAGGCAGGTGCATGAGTTCGGGGGGTATCCGCTTTCCATAGCTGTAAGCCCCCAGAAGTGCCTTGAAGAACTGACCGATGGGCATCGAATGGACCCAGAGATCGTACCAGCGCTCGGTGCTGCTGAGCTTTAGCGCCGGAGTAATGCCGAACTTCGCTTCGATAATGCCGGCGACGTACTCTGCTTCCGCTTTTTCGTCCAGCGCGAAGACGATCTTGATGCCCGACGGGATGTCAGACTTGGTGCGATGGGTGACGCAGCCATCGCCCAACCAGCGTCCCAGCAGGTAGCAGAGGTCTTCATCGACCTCCAGCCGATCGGTGAGATCAAAGTGGGTTCCCCACTCCTTGACATATCCATGAGCGCCGCGTGTGGTTGGCTTGTGCAGCTTTCCATCGGTGGCGGTGTAGCCTTCGAGATAGTCCGAAATGCGCAGCGATTCAGGAGGGCATTCCTCCGCATCGTAGCCCACTGCCAGGTAGTCGCCGGGGTGAAGCTCGCGAGCGGGAATCCACTCAGGCTGGTGCGCCAGGCGAAGTCCCTCCGTCGCGGGCTTCTTGTTCACCCATTCCGCGCGGATCGCGTAGACCTTGTGTTCCCCGGTGACTCGCAGCGCATCATAGCCGATCTTCTTCACCTGAATGATGTAGACGGGTTCCTCGGTCTCGCGCTCGAATTTCGCCGTCACCGGGCGCAGGCGGTTCCTGTGCGTCACCACCAGATCGCCTACTTTGACTTCAGCAATCGGCTTGTAGCCGTCGCCTGTCAGGATTTCCTGTTCCGGCGGCATGCAGTTGTAAAACGTGAGTTCTTGATCTGTGCCGGCTGCCGCCAGGATGCGCCCGGCGGGCACGAACTTGAAATCGTCCAACAGCCAGCGGAAACGCTTCTCCCACTCTTTGCGCAGGCGGGCATTCTTTTCGACCGACGCGATGCCCCGCGCCACCCGGTTCATCATCTGCCCCGGCTCAGTCTCCAGCGGTTTATCGACATGTTCGACATCCCGCTCGACATGTTCGCCATCCAGCAGCGCGATCTGAACCTTCGGCAGATCAATCGCCGTCACCCGCCCGATCTCGCGCTGACCGGTCTTGCTATCCACCACCACGATCACCAGATCGCCGACCGCCAGCGTCTCGCGCGTCATATCTTTCTGGGCGTAGCGGTCGAGGAAAATCTTGAAACCCAACTCATTCAGGGCGTTCTTGTCGGTCGTCGGCGTCTTACCCGTTTTTGTCTGCACCATTGGCACATTATCCCTGTATCAAACCGCCTACAGAACAACAGCCCCGGCATCAAGCGACGACAAAACAGACGCGCTGAACAGTAGCAAGGAGGATGATCCAGCCGCCAAACGAGGTGTCAGTTGTCGTGTTATGCCAGGAATTCTAACTTTATAGGGTCGGTTGATCGCTCAACTTTCCCCGTCTTGAAGGACTTTACGAATACGCCAAATTTAGCATAAATGTGCCAGCAAGTCCACTAGATTACCGCATGGGTTTGGTTAGAATGAGGTTTCACTTTGTAACGTATTTCCCACCATTACCCACGAATCCCGCAGTATTACAACGCGCCAGATAGCGCGCCATCTGGCGGACGAGGAAGCGGCGGAAAACCGCCTCCTCTCCCCCTGATTGCATCTTTATTTGCGTTTCCGCAGGAACGTCGGAATGTCGATATTGTCTTCATCGTAGACCCGCGCGCTGAAGCTGTCCGGTTGGGACTGCTGCGGACGCTGCTGAGGCGCCGGCGGAGGGGGTTCTGGCGGAGCAGCGGGGCGCTCCTGCGGCGGAGTCTGCGGGACAGGCGGCGCATACTGCTGCATCGGACGCGGCGGCGGCGGCGTCTGACGGCTGGGAGCAGGCTGCGTCCGCAGGATAGGCTGCTGCTGTTCCAGGCGGCGCCCGACGCGCGAGCTGTGTTCAAAGCCGGTGGCGATGACCGTGATGCGCACTTCGTCGCCCAGGTTCTCGTCGATCTGCGCGCCGAAGATCAGGTTGACCTCAGGATGCGCGCTTTCCTTGATGATGGCAGCCGCTTCGTTGACCTCGAACAGGCTGAGGTCCTTGCCGCCGGTGATATTGAACAGGATGCCGCGCGCGCCGTCGATGGTGACATCCAGCAGGGCGCTGCTGATCGCCGCCTCGGCTGCCTTGCGGGCGCGCTCGTCGCCATTTGCCCGCCCCACCGCCATGAGCGCCGCGCCGCCTTCCGACATAATCGTGCGCACATCGGCGAAGTCCAGGTTGATCAGCGCAGGGACGGTGATCAGCTCGCTGATGCCCTGGATGCCCTGGCGCAGCACGTCGTCGGCGAGCGAGAATGCCTGCTGAAGGGTGGCATTTTTGCTGGCGATCTGAAGCAGGCGGTCGTTCGGGATGACGATCAGCGTATCCACCTGCGCCTTGAGCGCCTCGATGCCCGCTTCCGCCGACTGCGCGCGCTTCGAGCCCTCAAACGAGAATGGACGGGTGACGACGCCGATGGTCAGCGCGCCCAGCTCCTTGGCGATCTGCGCGACAATCGGCGAGGCTCCGGTGCCGGTCCCGCCGCCCATGCCGCAGGCGATGAAGACCATATCCGCCCCGCGCAGCACTTCCAGGAGTTCCTCCTGGCTTTCCTCGGCAGCCTTCTTGCCGATTTCCGGGTTGCCGCCCGCACCCAGACCGCGCGTGAGCTTGTCGCCGATGCGCACCCGCAGCTTGGAATGCGAAAGCTGGAGCGCCTGGTTATCGGTATTGACGGTGATGAACTCGACACCGCCCAACCCTTCCTGGATCATCCGATTAACGGCGTTTCCCCCCGCGCCGCCCACACCGACCACTTTGATCTGTGCGAAATTCTCGCCCGGCGTAAGCATATCCATACAAAACCCTTCCCCACATCAAAAGTGTGCGAGCGATCACTCTGATTCTATGAATGGATCATATTGTAGCGATTGTGTAACAGCACGCAAATCAGGATTATCGTCCCATAGCCAGCCCGAAAACGCGCCATCATCCCTCATTTTTCGTCGTCTGGAAGCAGACGCTTGAAGAACCCGCTGATCAGACTGCCGATGCGCAGCGGCATACCGTTGCTAGCGCTGCCGACGGCGATCGGAGCGCTGTCCATCTGCAAGCCGAGCCGCAGCAAGCCGACGCTGGTGCTGTAGGCGGGACTGCGCAGCGCGTCCGCCATGCCGGTGAGCTGCTCCGGCTTGGCGATCCGCACCGGGCAGTCCAGGATGTCCGCCGCCAGATCGCGAATCCCCGGCAGCAGGGCACAGCCGCCGGTCAGGACGACGCCCGCCCGCAGCAGCCCGGCATAGCCGCTGCGCTTCATCTCCGCCTGAACCATCTCGAAGATCTCGGAAGCGCGCGCCTCCGTGACCATCGCCAGCTCGCTCAGTTTGTACTCGGTCGGCAGCCCTTCGCCGAACGGCTGCACCATGAAGGTCTCGTACTGGCTGACGATCTTCTCCTGGGCGCTGCTGTGCCGCAGCTTGACCTCTTCAGCCACTTCATAAGGGGCGTGCATCCAGTGGGTGATGTCGTTGGTGATCAGGTCGCCGCCAATCGCCAGCACCGCCGAATGCCAGACCGTGCCTTCGATGAAGATGGCGATATCCGTCGTGCCGCCGCCGATGTCCACCAGCACCACGCCCATCTCGCGCTCCTGCGGCGTCAGCACGGCATCGCCGCTCGCCAGCGGGTTCAGGATGAAGCGGTCGGGGATCACCCCGGCGGCGCGCACCGCCTGTTCCAGGTTGGCGAGGCTCGTCGAAGCGGCGGTGATGATATGGACTTCGACCTCCAGGCGGAAGCCGTGCATGCCGATCGGGCTGCGGACGTTGTGATGATCGTCCAGGGCGTAGGTGCGCGGGATGACGTGCAGCACCTCGCGGTTATGCGGGATGGCGATGCTGCGCGCCTGTTCCAGCGCCTTATCCAGGTCCTCGTCGCGGACGCTGCGCGTCCCCGGAAGGCTGACCGTCCCCCGGCTGTTCATCGAGGCGATATGATTGCCCGCCACACTGACGAACGCCTGCTTGATCTCGTAACCGCTGGCGCGTTCGGCTTTGTGTACGGAGGCGGCGATGGACTGCGTCAGCGCGTTGATGTCGCTGACGATGCCTTTGCGCATGCCCCGGCTCGGATCAATTCCGACGCCGACGACGAAGATGTCGTCCGCGCGCACCTCGCCCACTATCGTGCAAACCTTCGTCGTTCCCACATCGATGCCGACGACCAGATCATTCATGACGTTTTTGTTATTGTCCTCTTCGCAGCGTCGCCACATGCGGCGCATCGGGGTTGACCAGGCTGACTTCGAAGGCGCGAATGCCCCGCGCGTTCAGATCGGCAGCGATGGACTCCAGGATGCGCAGTTTTTCCGCCATGCCTGTCCCCGTCCCCAGCCAAACCAGCCAGCCACGCGAATCATTGTATCCCAGACCCCGATCGGGATGGTAGCGGAGCGTTATCCCCGTCGGCAGGAGAGTCTGAAGCTGAAGCGCGCCGGCGACGGTCTCTACCGTCACCTCCGCCTCGACCGGCGATGTCAGCACCGCGTCCGCCTGCACACGCACCAGTTCCGGGCGATCTTCGCGCTGGCGCATTACCCGACCATTGACATCGATCCAGACCGCCTGCCCTCCCTGCTCCCACACCAGCGCCGGCTCACGCTCGGCGATCAGGATGGTCAGCAGTTCCGGGGGTCCGCCCACGATGATCTGCGCATCGGCGATGGTCGGACTGTTGAGCAGATCGCGCCGAACCGCCGCCGGGTCAATCCAGAAGGCATGAAGCCCGACCACGTTGGTCAGCGCGTAAATCTCATTCGCCGTCATGTAGCGCAGCCCGCCAACCGTGATGCTGTGGATGTAGAAGTCATCGCTGGCGAAGGCGAAGACGAGTATGCCGCTCAGAGCGATCACCAGCAGCGCGCTGAAGCCCCTCGCCTTCAGGCGTGCGCCGCCGCGCACCGCCTGCTGCACAGGGGTGCGTTCCGGCTTCTCTGCGCCTGGCTGCCAGATCGCAGGGGTGCGCTGGCGGGTGACCCGGCGTTCGTCACGCGATTTCGTCGTCATGGGGGGCTGTGTCGTCAACTGGGCGAATCGGTCAGTATCCCACATTTTATCACACGTTGTTCGTCAGCGCTTGACCCCGCTGGCGCGCCATCTGGTCCCCGATTCTTAGCCGGCGCTCAGCAAAGATCAGGTACAATGCATGATCAAGATCGACTAGTTTTTCCAGGTGCAATGGACGCCATTGGCTTAGAAATCTTTCTGATCCTCCTCCTCACCCTGGCGAACGGTTTTTTCGCCGCTGCCGAAATCAGCATCGTCTCGTCAAAACGCGGACGTCTAGAAGCTCTGGCGGAAGAGGGCAGCGACGCCGCGCGGACGGCGCTCGCCCTTTCCGAATCGCCCGACCGCTTCCTGGCGACGGTGCAGGTCGGCATCACCCTGATCGGCACGTTCAGCGCAGCATTCGGCGGGGCACGGCTCTCCGCTGAGCTGGCGAAGCTCCTGCGGACTATCCCCGCCCTGGCGGAGGCTGCCGACACCCTGGCGCTCCTGCTGGTGGTCCTGGTGATCACCTACCTGTCGCTGGTCCTGGGCGAACTTGCCCCCAAGCGACTGGCGCTGCGCCGCGCCGAACAGATGGCGGTCCTTGCCGCGCCGATCATGCGCCGTATCGAGATCATCGCCCGCCCGGCGATCTGGCTGCTGACGGTTTCCGTCGCCAGCGTCGTGCGCCTATTCGGCAAGGACGACGACGCCGCCAATCTAGTCACCATCGACGATATCGTCTACATGGTGCGCGAGGGGCGCGAGACCGGCACGGTCGAACATGCCGAAGCGGAGATGATCACCCGTGTCTTCGAGATCACCGATCTGCCGATCCGGGCGATCATGACGCCACGGCCGGATATGCAGTCCATCCCGGTCAGCGCGACATTCGTCGAAGCCGCCGAAGCGATTCGCGCCACCGGCTTCACCCGGCTGCCGGTCTACGAAGGCAGCCCGGAGAACTTCGTCGGCGTCCTGAACGCCAAAGACCTCATCGCCGCCTTCGACACGGCAGGCGCGTTCAGCCTGCGGAAAGCCATGCGCCCGCCGGTCTTCGTGGTGGAATCCGCGCCGATCAGCGAAGTCCTCAGCCAGTTCCGCCGTGACGGCACGCATATCGGGCTGGTGATCGGCGAGTACGGCGAGGTCAGCGGGCTGGTCACCCTGGAGGATATGCTGGAAGAACTCGTCGGCGAAATCCGCGACGAACACGACGAAGCATCAGAAGAAGCGTTCGTGCAGCGGGCAGACGGAAGCTGGCTGATCTCCGGCATGCAGCCCTACGAGCGAGTCGTCGAGCGTGTCGGGCTGCCCACGCCGGATGAGGACCATCCGCAGCGCTTCGTCACGCTGGCGGGGCTGATCCTGGACCGTCTGAGCCGCATCCCGAAGGTGGGCGATCTGGTGATCGAAGGCGAGTTCACGCTAGAAGTCGTCGATATGGATGAGCGGCGCGTGGACAAGGTGCTGATCAACCGCCGTCCACCCCCACCCGCCGATGAAACCGGCGCGTGCCCGTCGGAGGACTCTTCTCCCAACCGCGAGGCGTCATAGCTTCTCTGCGGAGCAGGCGACGCGCCGGGTTCAGCGAGTCGGCGGGTCGCCCGGCTGTCGAAGCCCTTCGAGACCCACCTTCGCAGCAGCGAGGGTCAGAACTCCCCCAACGTCTCGATTTCAGTCTCCAGATGCACGCCCGTGCGCTCCTGGACGACCTGCTGGGCATGGCGGATCAGAGCATAGTAGTCGCGGGCGGACGCCTTTCCGGTGTTGATGAAGAAATTGGCATGAACCGGCGAGATCATCGCGCCGCCGATAGCAAACCCTTTCAAGCCGCACGAATCGAGCAGTCGTCCGGCGAAATCGCCCGGCGGATTCTTGAAGATGCTGCCCAGGCTCGCGCCCGGCGGCTGAGTGCGCTTGCGATGAGCGATATTGGCGTCCGTCCGCGCGCTGATCGCCGTCGGGTCGTCGTGCTGAAGCTGAAGCGCCGCCCGCAGCACCAGGAAACGGCGGTCCGCCCGCCCTTTCAGTACGGAAGTCCTGTACCCATAAGCCAGATCGGCGTTGGACAGGATGCGCTCGCCTTCGACTTCGATCAGCGCCGCCCAGCGCAGGCTGCCCGCCATGTCGCCCCCGTGCGCGCCGGCGTTATTGACCACCGCCCCACCGAGCGTCCCCGGAATGCTGACCGCCCACTCCATCCCTGCCAGCGCGCGCGCCGCGCAGTGACGCGCCAGCACCACCAAGCCCATGCCGCTGCTCGCCGTCACCACCGCCCGCGCCTCGTCGATGTCGATCTCGCTCACGTGGTTGATCACCACCAAGCCGCGCACGCCAGAATCGCTCACCAGCACGTTGGCGCCGCCGCCCAGCACACGGACAGGCAGCCCCGCCGCCCAGGCGCGGCGCACGACCGCCGCGAGTTCGTCCAGCGAGCGGCGGGCGACGTAGATGGCGTCGGCGGGTCCGCCCAGACGGGCGGCGGTATATTTCGCCAGCGGCTCGTCTCGCAGCAGGGGCAGATCGTCAAGAGCGGCAAAATCGATCATGGTTTCGCCCGGTAGGGGATCACGTCCCCAGGAACATCCAGCCGATGCGCGGCGCATCGCCGGCGCTGAGGATCATGATCACCGCCGGGGAACGCGCCTCGCGCAGCAGCAGCGCCGACGCCTGATCGAACGAGACGACATGACGGGCGTCGGGGTGACGGCGAGCAATCGCCTCCGCCATGCCCGCGCCGTCAATCCCGCTGATCGGCGACTCGCGCGCGGCGTAAACCGGCGTGACCAGCACGTGATCGGCATCGCTGAAACAGTCGATGAAGTCGTCCCACAGCGCCTGCGTGCGGCTGAAGGTGTGCGGTTGCCAGACCGCCCACAGGGCATGGCGTGGGTAGCGCGAACGCGCGGCTTCCAGCGCCGCCCGAATCTTCAGGGGATGATGTGCGTAGTCGTCCACGACGATCACGCCATCGCGCTCGCCCATGATCTCGAAGCGCCGCCCTGCGCCGCCGAAGGACGCCAGTGCCGCCGCCGCCCTGGGCATATCCAGGCGGTCGTCGAGCGCGGTGCGCACGGCGGTCAGCGCCGCCGCCGCGTTCAGGGCGTTGTGCCTTCCAGGCACGCTCAGGCGAATCGTCATTCGCGCCGCGCCGGTCGGCACATAGTCGAAGGCGGGGCTGCCCTCGATCACGCGCAGGTCCTCGATCAGAGCGCGGGAGTCGAACGACCCTGCCGCCTGGGGGTCGCCGCCATAGATGCCGACCCGCCGCCCGCCGCGCCGTTCGGTAAAGGTCCGGGCGAGGCGTAGCGCGCCGGCATCATCACCGCAGACGATCAACTGTCCCGCCGGTGTGATGCGCTCGCTGAACTGAACGAAGCTGTTCTCCATGTCCTGCGGCGTCGGGAAAAAATCCGGATGATCCCACACCAGGTTGGTGACGACGGCGACATCGGGCGACAAGCCCAGGAACATATGATCATACTCGTCGGCTTCGATGACGAATTCGCCGCCCACGCCGGCGCGGCCGTTCAGCCCGGTCATCGGCAGCGTCCCGCCGACGATATAGGAGGGATCGCGCCCCAGGCTGATCAGCAAATGGGCGATCATCGCCGTCGTCGTCGTCTTGCCGGCTGTGCCGGCGATGGCGATGACCTTCTTGCCGCGCGTCAGATCGCCGACGATCTCCGACCGCTTGTAGACGGGGATGCCTGCCTCGCGCGCCGCCTGCACTTCGATGTGGTCTGCCGCCGCCGCCGAGGTGACGAGGACCGCCTGAGCGCCGGCGACGTTGACGGCGTCATGCCCGACGACCACCGCCGCCCCTTCGGCAACCAGCGCCGCCGCGAGGTCGCTGGCGATGCGGTCGCTTCCGGTCACACGATAGCCCTGACCGAGCAGCACGCGGGCGATGGCGCTCATGCCCGCGCCGCCGATGCCGATCAGATGGACGTGACTGCCTGGAGGAGGAAGGAGTGCCAAATGAACACCTGTATGGGGGACGAGGACATGGCGCAGGGTCAGATGATGATCAGGACGATCACGAACAGGACGATCACGGCGACCGCCAGCAGATCGCCGTTGCCGGCAGGTCCGCCGCCGAGCAGGACCAGCGGCAAGATGTTGCGCGCCTGATCGCTGGGCGAACCCGGCGACGGCGCGATCACCTGCGGCGCGAGCGGGTACTCGTTGATGTCGAGGAAATACCAGATCGACCCCCAGATCAGATAACCGTTGATGAAGCCGAGGATCGCACCCAGAATCTTGTTTTGCAGTTCATCGCGTCCTTCATCACGGCGGCGTCCGCCCCCACCTCCGATGATGGTGCGCTCCTGGTAAGCGAAGTAGACAATGAGGATGAAGAAGAGCGACTGCACGAAGAACACCTGATCGCGCGGGACGTTCGACAGCAGGACGCCGCGCAGCAGCGTGTCGAACTGGAACAGCGCGAACAGCCCCAGCACGATCCCGGCGGTCGAGACCAGCTCGCGATTCCACCCGCGCAGATACCCGATCATGCCGAAGAACAACGCCATCGTCCACATCAGCGCCGAAAGCTGTATCATCGCGCCCTACCGTTCCTTGTTCGCGAGCCGGATCAATTCCCGCGCCGCATTCGCCGCGCCCTGGGGCTGCGCCAGAGCGGCGGATGCCCGCCCCATCGCCCCACGCTGCACATCGTCCCGCATGATCTGCCGGATCGTCGGCAGCAGCGTCTCTGACATCCTGCCATCTTCAACCATGACCGCTGCCCCCTGCCGAACCAGATAATCGGCATTCACCTTCTGGTAGCGCCAGGCATATGGATAGGGTACGAGAATGGAGGGCAGTCCGAAAAGGGTCAGTTCGCCCAGCACACTCGCCCCAGAGCGCGACACCGCCAGATCAGCAGAGGCGAGCGCCAGCGCCATATCCTCATGTAGATAGGCGAAAGCTTTCACCCGCTCGCCGTCCGCCGTCAACCCCTGCTGCTTCAGGATGCCGACAACCTCGTCCCAATCCACCTTACCGGTTACCCAGAGCAGCTGCACGCCGTCCGCCAGCAGTTCGGGCAGGATGGCGGCGACGGCACGGTTGATGCTGCGCGCGCCCCGGCTGCCGCCGAAGACCAGCAGCGTCCGGCGCGCCGGATCAAGACCGAAGTGCGCTATGCCCGCCGCCCGCGTCGCCGTGAGCAATGCCTGGCGCAGCGGGTATCCGGTGACGACCGCCTGACCGGCGCGAAAGTAGCGCAGCGAATCCGGCGCAGTGACGGCGACGCGCGTCGCCAGATGGCGAAGCGCCTTGATGGTCAGCGCCGGTTCGATGTCGGGCAGGGAGATCATCGACGGGACGCGCAGCATCCAGGCGGCGATCCCGCCCGGCACGCACACCCACCCGCCGGTGAGCAGCAGGGCGTCCGGTCGATGGCGCAGCATGAACACGAGCGCCTGCGCCGTTCCGATGCCAAGCTTAACGAGGCTGACGCCGGCGCGCAATATGCCGACGCCGTTGATCGGTCCCGACTGAACCTCGATGTACTGCGCGAATTTCACCGGTGAAGCCTCGACCAGGGGACGTTCAAACCCGCCGACGCTGCCGATGAAGGTCAGGCGGGCATCTGGCTCAAGACCGGCGAGCGCTTCGGCTATGGCTGTCGCCGGATAGACGTGTCCACCGGTTCCGCCAGCCGCGATCGAGATTTGCACGGCTGCCCCCCCTTTCCGGCGAAGTTTCGACTGCCGTCGTGCGCGCGACGCTCAGGAGCAAGCCAACGCCGGCGAGCATGGTCACCAGCGAGGAACCGCCATAGCTGATGAACGGCAGGGCGACGCCGGTCGAGGGCAGAAGATTGAGCATGACGGCGATATTCAGCATCGCTTTGGTCACGATCAGCAGCGTGACGCCGACCGCCAGCAGCGCGCCGAACGGATCGCGTGCGCGGCGGGCAATGTGAAAGCCGCGCATCGCCAGCAGCACGTACAGGAAAATGACGAAGACCGCGCCGACCAGACCCAGTTCTTCGCCGATGACGGCGAAGATGCTGTCGGTGTGGGCGGTCGGCAGGTTGCCGAACTTTTGCAGCCCCTGCCCCAAGCCGCGCCCGGTCATGCCCCCGTTGAGGAAGGCGATGATCGCCTGCTGAGCGTGATAATTGGTCTGCGTCAGGTCGGTCAGCCCGGCGATATACGATGAGACGCGCCCCTGAGCATAGCTGAAGTTCTGGCTCAGGATATAGCCCGCCACGCCCAGAAAGCCGCCGACCGAGACGAGATGCATGATGTTCGCGCCGGAAAGAAAGTACATCAGGGTGGCGACGATCAGGATGGTCACGGCGGTGCTGAGATCGGGCTGAAGCAGGACCAGCACGCCCGCGCCGCCGACCAGGATGGTGAAGGGAATCAGCCCGAAGGCGATGCTGGCGACCTTGGTCTGCTTTGAGCCGAGCCACGCCGCCAGATAGACGACGATGACCAGTTCCGCCAGCTCACCGGGCTGGTAGGAGCCTTGCAGAAAGGCGCGCCGCGCGCCAAAGGTGGCGTCGGAAAAGATCAGCACGGCAATCAACCCGGCGATGGTCGCCAGCAGCAGCACGACCGAAATCCGCTTCCAGAAGCGATAGGGGACGACGATCAGCGTCGTGAGAAGCCCGACGCCGATCAGCAGATTGCGGACGTGTACCATAAAGATGGCGGTGTCGCTGCCGAATTCCTGGTAGCTCCAGTCGAAAGTGGTGCTGTAGATCATCAGGCTGCCGATGGCGACCAGCAGCAGCACGACGACCAGCATCGGTAGGTCAATGGTGGACAGCAGCGTCCGACCGCGTTCGTGCGGACGGGTGAGCGGCGGGGCTGCCGTCGAACGCGGCGGAGCCTTGTAGATCGGCGGCGCTGCGGCGGCGTCATCGACAAACTGCGGCGCAGTTGTGCGGTCGGTCATGGCAGAATCGGTTCACTCGGCTAACGATACTGCCTCTATTAAACCCTGAAACGCGCCCAGACGCAAAGAGACCTCACCCCAGTCTTGGAAATGGGTTTCGCACGCGGGGTGAGGTCAAAGAGGAGCGCCTGACTGGGTTTCAGCCTGCGGAATCCTGAGGCTGCTCCGGCGGTGCGGCGCTCGGCGCGGCGCCGGTGCGCAGCGTGCCCAACAGCCGCCCGACGCGCGCGAAGGTGCTTTCCAGATCGTCACCGCTGAGCGCCTCAACCTTGGCGCGGAACATCTCCGCCACTTCCGGGATGTTCATCAGCATGTCCATGAAGGTGCTGCCGCCGCTTGATCCAGCGCCCGCGCCGCCGCCGAACTGCACGACACGCACATTGCCGCCCAGCCCTGCCATCGCCTCGGAAATTGCCTGAACCTTGGCGATGTCCGCCTTGACGATCTCCTGGATCAAATACTGGCGCAGGTTGATCTCATCTTCGGCGGCGGTAGCGGCAGCCAGTTCGCGCCGACCTTCCGCCTCGGCGAGCAGACGGGCTTTCTCGCCGTCCGCCTCCGCCATGCGCTTCGCCTTGTCGCCCTCGGCTTCGGCGAGCAGTTTCGCCTTCTCGCCTTCCGCTTCGGCAACCTTACGCGCCTGCACCGCTTCCGCCTCGGCTTTCGCGCCGGCGGCTTCCGCTTCCTTCAAGGCGCGCAGCGCGGCGGCATCCGCCCGCCCCTTCTGCTCGACGGCGTTGGCATCCGCCTCCGCCTGGGTGCGAATCGCGGCGGCGGCGGCTTCCGCCGAAATCGTCACACGGCGGCGCTCCGCCTCGGCTTCGATCTCGGTCGCCTCACGTTTGGCGCGAGCGGGGACCAGCACATCGGCTTCCTGCTGCTGCGCCACCGCCAGGGCTTTCTGCTTCTGCACTTCCTGCTCCGATGACGCCCGCGCCAGCCCGACCTGCTGTTCGACCTGCACCTCGCGAATCGACAGCGCCTCGCGCTGCTGAAGCAGCTCGCGCTGCGCGTCCAGTTCCGCCTGTTCCGCATCGCGCCGGGCAGCCGCCGCCTTGACGCGGGCTTCGCGCTCGGCTTCCGCCTGGGCAATCGCCGCGTCGCGCTTGATGGCGGCGATCTGCGGCGCTGCCATCGCCTGCAAATAGCCCTGCCCGTCGGTGATCTCCTCGATACCCATGCTGATCACCTTGACGCCCATCGCCGCCACATCGTCGCGGGCGAGGTCCTGCACCTTCTGCACGAAGGAGTCGCGGTCGCGGTGGATTTCCTCAACGCTCATCTGCCCGACGATGGCGCGGAAGTTGGCGCTCAGAGTCTCGTTGATGATGCCGCGTATCTCTTCAGCCTTCTTTTCCAGGAAGGCGCGCGCCGCCGTGCGCAGCATCGCTTCATCGCTGTCGATCTGCACCTGCGCCACCCAGTCGAGCTGGATCGGCACGCCGCTGACCGTATAGACTTCGTCTTTTTCCTGCTTGATGGTCATGATGCGCAGATCAAGCTGCTTGAAGGTTTCCAGCAGCGGCAGCACGAACACGCCGCCGTTGGTGATCATCCGGGCGTCGCCGCGCCCATAGACGACCATCACTTCGCTCGGCGGAACACGGTGATACTGATTCATCACGAACACGATGATCGCCACCACCAGCACC
The DNA here is from genome assembly GCA_013360465.1 of Anaerolineae bacterium. Classification (GTDB taxonomy): domain Bacteria; phylum Chloroflexota; class Anaerolineae; order Aggregatilineales; family Phototrophicaceae; genus Flexifilum. The sequence goes on from JABWBO010000019.1 coordinate 34,695, forward strand.
GCCAGGACCGCGACTACGATCAACAAGCCGCCGCCATCCATACCCTCACCCCCTTCTAGTGCATCCGATCAGATCATCAGGCATCTTTGCGTCTGACGTAGAAGATGCCGCCCTGGATTTCGACGACGACCACCTGTTCGCCCTGCTGTAGCGCTCCGCCATCGACCGCCCGCACAGAACGCTTGGCGATGGTCTCCTCCTCGAAGATCGCCTCGCCGGTCTTGCCCGCCGGCGTATTGATCGTCACCCGCCCGGTGAGTCCGACCCAATCGCGCGGGCGAATCGGTTCGCTCTGCTGCGTCTTCATGAAACGGAACAGGCGCATCGTCAGGCGACCGACCAGCGCGCCGGTCAGCCCGCCCGCCAGCAGCGTGACCACCGCGTTCCAGCCCGAAAGCGACCCCAGCAGCCCAACGCCGCCGAAGACCGCCAGGAACGCCGCGACGACCATGCAGCCGAAACCACTCTCGCCGTCGATGAAGTCGAGGTCGATGCTGTCGAACAGATCGAAGTCGCCTCCGCTGAGCATGGAGAGCAGAAAATACCCCACCCCCACCAGAGTGATGACGCCGAAGAACAGCGTCAGCGCATCCATATCTCAAGACCGTCCTTCACTGCCACAGCGCACAGATCAGCCTGTGTCCGACAGTTGAACACCATGATAATGGCAAACCGTCCCGTGCTTCCCCCACAATTTCTGGGGGGCGCTCTGACCTGCTGAGGAAACGATGGACCTTCGCCTGTATTATGAAAGGTAGTCCTGAAATATGAAAGTCGTGGAAACCAGCGATGGATCTCATCGAGCTGATCAAAACCGTCGGCTACATCGGGCTGTTCGGCATCATCTTCGCAGAATCGGGCTTATTCGTCGGTTTCTTCCTGCCAGGGGACAGCCTGCTGTTCACAGCGGGCTTTCTGAGTTCGGTCCCGACCGAAACCGGCGGGATGGTCCTCTCGCTCCCATTGGTCATCATCGGCTGCGCTGTCGCCGCCGTCACCGGCGACAACGTGGGCTATGCCTTTGGGCGGCGGGTGGGCGAGCGCTTCTTCCAGAAGGACGATTCGCTGCTGTTCAAGAAGAAGTACGTCCTGAAGGCGCAGGCGTTCTACGACAAGCACGGCGGCAAGACGATTGTCCTGGCGCGCTTCATGCCCATCGTGCGCACCTTCGCGCCGATTGTCGCCGGCATTGGTGAGATGGAATATCGCCGCTTCTTCACCTTCAATATCATTGGCGGGGTTCTGTGGGCGGTCGGGCTGCCTCTGGCGGGCTACTTCCTGGGCAACCTGATCCCGGATGTCGACAAGTACCTGCTGCCCATCGTCGTCCTGATCGTCCTCCTCTCGGTCGCGCCGACCGCCCTGCATGTCCTGCGCGACGCCGAAATGCGCGAGGGACTCCTCAACGCCCTCAAAAGCCTGTTGGGACGCAGAGGGACCGCCGGAACCGAACCGAAATCGGGGGGGTAAGGCTGTTCCAGACAAAAGACGCGCCAGCGGTTGCAGGGGCGAACCCACGTGTTCGCCCGTGAACGGCGGGCGGAGACACAGCTCCGCCCCTGCTCGATTATTTTCTTGGAACAGCCTAAGAGTCAGTTCAGTCAAAATGCAAAACGGACGCGCGCGGCGTCCGTTTTTTGTTTCCGAATCCGGGGCACAACGGCTTACGCCGGCACGACCTTGCGCCCGCGCCAGAAGAGGGCGAACAGCGGATTGGACCCCGACTGAAGGTGATCGACAAAGCTGATGAACACGAAGCCGAAGATGAGCAGGGCGATGGCGATGATCCAGGTACTCGCGTCCATCGGCTGCACCGTCGCAGCGCCGATCTCCGCCTCGATGTAAACGCGGCGCAGCGAACCGATCATGAAGCCGACCAGCGCTGCCACCGTCACCTGCTCATAGCGCGTCAGCAGCCAGCTCAGCACGCGCGAGAAGCCGATGATGCCAACCGCGCAGCCCGCAGCGACAGCGATCAGGCTGAGGATGTCGAGCGAGCGCACCGCGCCCAGGATGAAGCGGTACTGTCCCAGAATCAGCAGGATGAACGACCCGGAGATGCCGGGCAGGATCATCGCCATAATCGCCACCGCGCCGCTGGCAAACAGCATTGGCAGGCTGTGTTCAGAAGTCTGAAGCTCTTCCAACCCCACCAGCCAGAAAGCGAAGACGGCGGTCACGATCAAGGCGACCAGGGTCAGCGCCGACCACTTCACCTTCAGCCCGACGCTGACGATGGAGGCGAGTACCAGCCCGCCAAAGAAGGCAAACACGTAGACCGGCTGATTTTCCATCGCATGACCGAGCAGGTTCGAGAGGCTGAAGATCGCCGCCAGGATGCCCAGCCCCAGGGCGATCAGAAAGGCAAATGGGATGTGCTGAAGCAGTTCCCGAAACTTGAACCCCAGCGCCAGGCGCAGCGCCTGAAGATTGAAGGACTTGATGGCGTTGAGCAGCGTGTCATAGATGCCGGCGATGAAGGCGATGGTCCCTCCGGAAACGCCCGGCACGATGTCGGCGGCGCCCATCGTGAAGCCGGTGAGAAACAGACGGGCATACTGTCGCGGTGTGCGCGGGCGGCTGAGGTCGAGATGTTCCATATCGAGTGATGTCTCCAAGCTTCTGGTTGATCTTGATGGCATTATACAGGAGGCGTCCGCCAGTTTCCTCAGGCGAGGCAAAAAATCTGTGAATTCGCCGCTACAGCACCTCTACCAGCGCCCGAAAATGGTCGCCCCGCGCCGCGAAGTCGGTATAGGCGTCGTAGCTGGTGCAGCCCGGTGAGAGCAGCACCACATCGCCCGCCTGGGCGATCTTCGCCGCCTGCTGGACCGCCTCACCCAACCCGGCGACTCGCGTGATCGGCTCGTCGCTGCCGCACACCCGTTTGACCGCCTCGACGATGCCGTCGCCGAACTCGCCGAAGGCGATCAGATGACGGCACTTGCCGAGCGCCAGCAGGAGCATCTGCTCCCAGGGCAGTTTCTTGTCCCGTCCGCCCAGCAGCAGCACCAGCGGCTCGTTGAACGACCTGAGCGCTGCGATTACCCGCTCCGGCGCGGTGGCGATGCTGTCGTTGATGTAAGTCACGCCGTCTCTGACGCGGACGATTTGCAGGCGGTGCGCCACCCCGCGAAAGTCGCGGATCGCCGCCGCCATCGCCTCGACCGGGACGCCGCCCGCTCCAGCGGTGGCGCAGGCTGCCAGCGCATTGCTGACGTTGTGTTCACCGCGCACCTGCAAGGCGCTTCGGTCGCAGACGATCTTCGGCTCGCCTTCCGGGCTGGATACGCCGCTGACCGCCAGCCGCTCGCCAATCAGAAATGCGCCGTCGGGGACCATCTCGTAGAGCGAAAACCAGGCGACGGAGCCGGGAGCCGCGCTTTCCAGCGACCTGCTGCCCTCGTCATCCCTGCCCAGCACGGCGACATCCCGTTCACCCTGAAAGGCGACGATACGCGCCTTTGCCGCCGCGTATACCTCCATCGTGCCGTGCCGATCCAGATGGTTAGGGGTGATGTTCAGCACCGTGCTGACCGCCGGGCTGATCGCCATGATCTCTAACTGAAAGCTGGACAGCTCCATCACCACCCGGTCCTGCCGGCTGATGATCGGCAGGACGTTGAGCAGCACGTCGCCGATGTTGCCGCCGACCCAGGTGCGGTAGCCCGCCTTCTTGAACATCTCGCCGACGAGCGTCGTGGTGGTCGTTTTGCCGGCGCTGCCGGTGATGCCGATCACCGGCGCGGTACAGCGCTCCAGGAAGAGCTGGGCGTCGTTGCTCAGCGGGACCCGGTAGCGGCGCGCCATCTGGACGATCTCCAGTTCGAGCGGCACGCCTCCGCTGATGCAGAGCAGGTCACAGCCTTCCAGCAGCGTGATCGGATGCCCGCCCAGGACGAATTCGACGCCGGGGTATTCCGCCGGATTTAGTTTCAGCTGCTCGGCGCTGCGCATATCGCTGACGACGACGCGCGCGCCGATGGAGGGCAGCCAGCGCGCCAGCGCTTTGCCCTGCCGGGCGAACCCCAGGACGACGACGTTTCTACCCTGTAGTGGATCACGCATGATTCATCTCACCAGATGGTTTGCAGTGGGTATGTCTATAACAGCGCCAGCGCCACGCCGATCATCGCCGAAAGCAGCCCGACCAGCCAGAAGCGCTGCACGATCTGCGTTTCGCTCCAGCCGACCAGCTCGAAATGATGATGCAGCGGCGACATTTTGAAGAGGCGCTGCCCCTTCGTGGCTTTGAAATAGACGATTTGCAGGACGACGCTGACGGCTTCGGCGACCGGCACGACGGCGATGATCGGCAACAGAAGCCACTGCCCGGTCATGATCGCCACCGTCGCCAAAGTCGAACCCAACGCCATCGAGCCGATGTCGCCCATGAACATCTGCGCCGGATGCGCGTTGTACCACAGGAAGGCGAAGCACGCCCCGACCAGGATGAAACACAGTTGGACCAGGAAGATCTGCCCCTGAAGGTAGGCGATAATGCCATAGGCGGCGAAGGCGCTGGCGGTGATGATCCCGGCGAGTCCATCCAGCCCATCGGTGAAATTGACGGCGTTGGACATGGCGACGATCAGGAACACCATGATCGGCACGAACAGGAACGGTGAAATAGGAATCTGCGCGTTGATCAGCGGCAGGACGATGACGTTGGCGAACTGGAAACCGCCTTCGTAGAACGCGAATACGACCGCGACGACGCCGGCGATGAGAATCTGCCCGATCATCTTCTGACGCGGGGTCAGCCCTTCGCCCTGACGCGCCGTGCCGCGCGCCCGTCGAAAGCCCTGCCAGTCATCGACCGCCCCCAGCGCGGCGAAGCCGATCATCACCACCAGCGGCAGCAGGATCGACGCGCCGGTGACGGTGCGAATGACGTTGACCAGGTTGAGCGCGGCGGTGATCGCCAGAGTCGGCAGCAGGATCAGGATGCCGCCCATCGTCGGCGTCCCGGCTTTGTGTTCGTGCTGTTTCAGCCCTTCACGAATCTGTTTGCCGGCGCGCAGGCGGCGCAGAATCTCCACCAGCGGTCCGCCCCAGATCACGCCGAGCAGGAACGCCAGCGCGCCGACCGTCAATGCGAATGGCAGTCCATTGCTCATAAACCCGTTGTCCTCGTCGTAAACCGTCAGCGCCGGATATGATTGACCGAACCGCCCTGCGCCTGAAGCGCCAGACGCACATCGTCCGTCGGTATTTCCAGCAGGATCACCAGCCGTTCCGCCAGCTGGCGGAAGGTCGGCGCGGCGGTCTGCGAACCCCAGTATTCCGCCGGACGGTCGAGCTTGACCAGGATCGACACCTGCGGATCATCCGCCGGGAAAAAGCCGACGAAGGAGGCGATGGATGTCCCCTGCTCGTAGCCGATCGGCGTAGGAATTTCCGCCGTCCCGGTTTTGCCGGCAATCGAGTAGCCGGACAGCGACGCCGCGCCGTCCAAGCCATCATCCACCACCGCGACCATCATATCGGTGACGATGCCCGCCGTCTCGGTGGAGATCGGGCGTCCCAGGTTCGCCGTCCGCGCCGGAATCGCCTCGTCGCCGTCGAGGATTTGAAAGACGACGCGCGGCTGCATCATCAGCCCGCCGTTGGCGATGGCGTTGACGGCAGTCAGCATTTGCAGCGGCGTGACCGCGACTCCCTGCCCGAAGCTGTTAGTACACAGATTCTTCTCGTTCCAGATCGGGTCGCCCGGCGTGGGCAGCTGCCCCGCCTGCTCGCCTTCGAGATCGACCCCGGTCAGGCGTCCGATGCCGAACTTGCCCATCATCGAATAGAAGTCGGTCGCCCCCATGCGCGTGCTGATCGTCGCCGTCCCCACATTGAGAGACTGCACCAGGATTTGCGTGACATCGACGACGCCGCGCGCCCCGCCATCCCAGTTGCGGATGCCCTCGCACGCCCCGCCCAGGCTGCCCTGATCGTTGTAGGTGAAGTCCGGCGTGACCGCGCCGGTCTCCAGCCCAGAGGCGACCGTCAGCACCTTGAAGATCGACCCCGGTTCGAACTGCTGTCCAATCGCCGGGCTGGTCAACACACGCGCATCCGCCGTGTCATAGGTGTTCGGATCGAACGACGGAAAGGAAGCCATCGCCAGGATGTCGCCGTTGCGCGGGTTCATCACGATGATCGTCCCGCCGGTGGCATCGTAGCGGTCGATGGCGCTGATCAGCTCGCTTTCGACCACGAACTGCACATCGCGATCTATCGTCAGCAGGATGTCCTTGCCGCGATCCTGTTCAAAGTCGATGAGCGGAACCTCAAAAGGGATATTGCTCACCCGGCGCGTGCGCACTTCGCCGGCAAGCTGGCTGTTGTAGTGCCCTTCGACGCCGAAATAGCCGCGCAGGTCGCCGGCGACGAAGCCGATCACCTGGGCGGCAACCGGTCCCTGGGGGTAACTGCGGCGGGGAACCGTGTCGAGCGTGATTTCATCCAGGTTGAGCGCACGCAGTCCCGCCGCCTGATCGGCGCTGACATTCGCCGCCACCTGCACCCAGGGCACATCCTGGTTCATGAGGTCGAACAATTCCAGCTCGCTCACGTTGATGATCGCCGCCATCTGCGTGGCGGTCTCGCGCGGGTCGCTGATCAGCGCCGGGCTGATGCCGACGCGATATTCCAGTGTGTTGACCGCCATCGCCTCGCCGTGCCGGTCATAGATGTTGCCGCGCGCCGTCGCCAGCTGAAGCGTGCGCGAGTAGCCGCTGTCGCGCAGGTTGTTGAGATAGGTCTGCGTTTCGGCATCGAGCGGAAACTGGAAGGACAGCAGACGAAACGCCAGGACCAGACTGGCGGCGATCAAGCCGAGGACGACGATGGGCAGCCGCTGTCGCAGGGTTTGCTGCTGCGGAAAGGTCGCGCTGGTCGCCATGTGCCTTACTGCGCCTCTTGACCGAACGATTCGAGCTGCCGGCGGATGTCGTCGAAGAGCATGTTGAGCCAGCCGCCGAAGTCCTCATTATAGTCCGGCAGCGCACCGGAATCAGAATCCAGCGGGACGATCTGAATCTCGCGTTCGGGATCGTAGCCATCGACCACGATATAGACGATCTGGTCGGCGTCTGCCGGGATGAAGCCCATCGCTTCAGCGCGCGCCTGCAAGCGGGGCATACTCTGCAGGATGGCGATCTCGCCGCGAAGCTGTTCGACCGACTGTTCCAGCGTATTGCGCGCGGAAATCATGTCGTTCAGCTGACGCCCCAGCGCCGACATGTGCGCCGACTGCGACAGATACAGTGCGCCCATGATCACCGCGACGAACAACCCCAGCGTCGCCAGCGCTACCGCCTGACGCTGGGGTCGCCAGCGAGCGCGGTCGAGGACGTGTCCAAACCAATCACCGCGTGCCTGCATCGCGTTTCCTGACTACGCGCAGTTTTGCGCTTCTGCTGCGTGCATTATGCGTGATTTCAGCCTCATCCGCCACTATCGGCTTGCGCGTGAGCAGCTCGACGCTCGCCCGATGCCCGCACACGCAGACCGGGATCTTCGGCGGGCAGATGCAGTCGGTCGCCGCCCGCCTGAAGGCGTCTTTGACTAAGCGATCTTCCAGGCTGTGGAAGCTGATCACGGCAAGGCGTCCCCCCGGGCGCAGCAGATCTATCGCCTGCGGCAGGGCGCGCTCGACGACGCCCAGTTCATCGTTGACCGCGATGCGCAGCGCCTGGAAGGTCCGTGTCGCCGGATGGATGGCATCTCCATGACGGGGGAGCGCGCGTTCGATGACCGCCGCGAGCGCGGCGGTGGTCGTCAGAGGGCGGGCGCGGAGGATGGCGCGGGCGATTCGGCGGCTCTCCCGCTCCTCGCCGTAGCGAAAGATCAGGTCGGCGAGGTCATCCTGATCCAGCGTGTTGATCAGGTCGGCGGCGCTGCGCCCGCCAGCGTCGGGGTCAAAGCGCATGTCCAGCGGCGCGTCGGCACGAAATGAGAAACCGCGTTCCGGGGTATCGAACTGCATGGAAGAGACACCGAGGTCGAGGAGGATGGCGTCCACGCCGTCGGACCAGCCGATCCGCTCCGCCTCGAGCCGCATGTCGGCGTAGCTGGCGTGGACGATGTGCGCCCGGTCGCCAAAAGGCGCGAGACGGTCGGTCGCCAGACGGATGGCGGTCGGGTCCAGGTCGAAGCCCAGCAGCACCCCGGCTCCGCCTTGCAGCAGCGCGGCGCTGTGCCCCCCTGCCCCGACGGTTCCATCGATGACTCGCGCCGCCGGCAGCAGATGATCGAGGATCGGTTGGAGCAAAACCGGGATGTGCATAAGATAGGGGTTTCCCCGCGCCGGAGAACTATAAGCCGATGGGATGGGATAGCAGGTAAAGCTGTCGTACTGCTCTCCGCAGATGCCCCGCCTCGTGTAGATCGGCGCTGTCGCTGAACTGATCGACGCTGCCGATGCGCCCGCGAGAGGCGATGCCTACTGCGGGGCGCGGCGCTCCGGCAGCATGCCCGCGCTGTAGATCTTGCCCGGCTCGATGATGATCGGCGCGCCAGTATCGACGGCGGCGAACAGGTCGTAGGTGGTCGCCCCGGTGATGCGCACCGGCACGATTTCGCCGACCGGCAGCTCGCCCTCGACGATGACGTAGCCGTCGATCTCCGGGGCGTCGCGATAGCTGCGCCCCAGGCTGAGCCTGGTATCGAGCAGGTTGCCGTCTTCGTCTTCGGCGTCACCGTAACCATCGACCAACACCGACAGCGTTTTGCCGACGTAGGACTGGTTCTTCTTCAGGCTGATCGCCTGCTGCATCTCCATCAGGGCGTTCCAGCGGGCTTCCTTCACCTCGTCGGGGACCTGGTCCGGCAGCAGCGCGCTGGGCGTGCCGATCTCATAGCTGTACTTGAACGCGCCGACCCGGTCGAATTCCAGGTCGCGCACAAACTGAAGGAGCGTGTTGAATTCTTCGTCCGTCTCGCCCGGATAGCCAACGATGAAGGTCGTCCGCACCGTCAAGTCGGGCATGGCGGCGCGCATCGACGCCAGCGTCTCGTAAACCCATTCAACCTTCGCCGGGCGTTTCATGCGCTTGAGGGTTTCGCGGTGTCCGTGCTGAAGCGGCATATCCAGGTAGCGCAGGATCTGCGGGTGCTTCGCCATCGTCTCGATCAGCGGCGGCGTGACGTAGCCCGGATAGGCGTACATGACGCGAATCCAGGGGATTTCCGGCGCTTCGCTGACGATGGCGTCCAGCAGGTACGCCAGACCATCCTTCAACCCCAGGTCATAGCCGTAGTCGGTGGTGTCCTGGGCGATCAGGATCAGCTCCTTCACACCCGCCGCCTGAAGCGCCTTCGCCTCGGCGATGATGCTGGCGATGGGGCGGCTGACCGCCGTACCCTTGATCTTGGGGATGGCGCAGAACGCGCAGGGGCGGCGGCAGCCATCGGCGATCTTCAGATAGGCGCTCGCCCCCTGCTGCGCGACGCGCAGGACCTGTCCTTCGTCGCGCCCGACGGTCTCGGCGTCGGTCGGCAGATGGTAGAGCGGTTCCGGGTGTTTGCGCTGGCGCAGCCGCGTGACCAGATCGAAGATGTCCATCCAGCGGCGCGTGCCGATCACACCATCCAGCCCCGGCAGCTCTTCTACCAGATCGGACCCGTAGCGCTGCGACAGGCAGCCGGCGGCGACGACGTACTGTCCCTTGCGCCGTCCTTCGATCAGCTCGCGCAGCGTGTCGATTGATTCCTGCTTGGCGGCGTCGATGAACCCGCAGGTGTTGACGATGATCACTTCCGCCTGCTGCGGCGCGCCAACGGCTGTCATGCCCTGGCGGTTCAGGACCTGCGCCATGCTCTCGCTGTCCACCGTATTCTTGGCGCAGCCCAGGCTGACGAGGCAGTATTTGTCTTTTCTGGATGCCATTCTCTCGTATGTCCTACGTAACTTTCGTCGGGGTTGCTCCGGGCGCGGGTTCGCGCGGCGGCAGGATCGCCGTCGGCGAAGGCGTCAGGGTGTGGGTCGGAACCGGCGTCTCGGTCGGGATCGGCGTGATCGTCGGCGTTGCGGTCGGCGGCGGCGTCAGTGAAGGCGTCAGCGTGATCGTCGGCGTGCTGGTCGGCACGGGCGTATCGCTCGGCGTCGGCGTGATCGTCGGCGTGTTGGTGATGGTCGGCGTATCGCTCGGCGTCGGGCTGGGACCTGGGGTATTGGTCGGCGTCAGCAGCTCGACCAGCGCGCCGCTGTCCGAGGTCGGCGGCGGCGGCTGAGTCGGCGGCGTCTCCGGCGTCGGATCGAAACCGGGACCGGTCTGCACCTCGACGCCCGCCGGCGTGAAGGTCAGGAAGACCGCCTGCCCCCGGTCCCCAAAGACCGGCTGACGCTGTCCGTTATAGACGATGCGCAGCGCCTCGGCGTTGCTGGCGGCGATTTCAACCTGGCTGTTCGCCGGCACTTCCAGCACATCGCCGCGCCGCGCCAACCCCTGGTACTGGCTGACTCCGTCGGCGCTCAGACGAAGATAGCTGCGCTGGGTCATCTCAATCGTCACCAGCACGCCGTCACCGCTGAAATTCGTCTGTAGCGGCAGCGCCACCGTCGGCGTCGCCGGTATGGGCGGAAGCGGCGTGAAGGTCGCCGGGGCGGGCGGCACGCCGATCACCGTCGCGTTCGGATCGGATACGACTTCCGGCGGCAGGCTGTCCACGTTGCTGCTGCGCAGGAGTTCCGCCGCCACGAAGACGATCACGCCGATCGCCGCCAGCGCCGCGACGATTCGCAGGAGCGCCGCCCCCAATCCGCCGCGCCGCCGGTCGCGCAGACCGGTAGTCGCGCCTGACGCCATGCTGGGCGCAGCCGGGATGACCGGCTGCGTATCGGTGACAGAACGGGCGGCGGTGCGCGGCGCGCTGCCGTTTTTGCGGCGGCGTCGATTCCGGGCGTTAGTGGCTTCCAGCAGGGCTTCTTCGTAGAGGACCAGCACACGGTCTTCATCAAGACCCAGAAAGCGGGCGTAATTGCGCACAAAGCCGCGAATCTGAATCGGCGCGAATTCCGGCAGCGTGAACTCGCCCACCTCGAAGGCTTCGAGGATGCGCCGGCGGATGCGGAGCGCGCGCTCCGCTTCATCCAGCGTGAGTTCTTTCGCTTCGCGGGTCTGGCGCAGAAAGCGCCCCAGTGCTTGCGGGTCCATGCCTCAGCCTGAACAATAAAGGGCATGGCGCTGCCATGCCCTCAAGGTCGCCCGATCGGCTGGAGCGAGCAGAAACAGCCGCGCTACTGCGCTGCGCTGTCCTGCTGCGGTGCGCCCGGATCGTCGTCCATCATGACCACCGAGTCGCCTTCGTCGCCGCTCGGGGGCGCGTCCGGCGGTTCGTCGCCGGCGGAAGCCGCCTGAGCGGTGAGCGCGCGCGCCGCCATGAAGTCGTTGAACTGCTCTTCGCGCACGATGACCACCTTGATATGCGGCGATGTTTCGCTGCCCAGGCGAATCGGCACGTTGTGAGTGCCCACTTCGCGCAGCGCGGTCTGACTGATGCGGCGGCGGTTGATGTCGATGCCGGTGACGCGGTTCAGCTCCGCGGCGATCTCACCGGTTGTGACCGAGCCAAACAGCTTGCCGGTCGGCGAAGCGCGGCGGGCGAAGAACAGCTCGGTACCGTCGATCAGGCGGGCAAGTTCATTGAGGCGTTCTTCCAGCGCCGCCTTGCGGGCAGCCGCCTGCGAGCGCAGATTATCCAGCTCGCGCAGCGCGCCGGGGTTCGCCTTCTTCGCCAACCCCTGAGGCAGAAGCCAGTTGCGGGCGAAGCCATCGGCAACGCTGATGATCTCGCCTGCGACGCCGTGCTTGTAAACGTCAGACGTGAGGATGACTTTCATGAAAACACTTCCTTTGCAGCCGACGCGGCGGCGCGGGCTGAGTCTTTAGCGATGGTCGAAATGTTTGCGGATTATAAGGAGTTGACCGTCCGTCCTCAAGTGGCAATCATCGCATCTGCCAACCCGCCCGGCAGAATGACGAAAAAAACGCGGTTCGATCTACAATTTAAGGTATGGACGAACAACAGCGAACCCTTCTTGTCCTCGACATCGGCAGTTCATCGGTGCGCGCCGCTCTCTACGACGGGCGAGCGCAGCCCATCTTCGGCGCGTCGATCAGCCGCGAACACAGCCTGGATTATTCCGAACCCGGAGCCGCCACCGCCGACGCCCGCACGCTGCGCGGGTTGATCGAAACCTGTATTGACGACCTGCTCACCCACCCCCACGCCGGTGCGATCACGGCAGTCTGCGCGGCGGCGTTTGCCGATTCGCTGGTCGGTCTGGACGAACGCGGCACGCCGATCACGCCGGTCTACACCTATGCTGATACGCGCTCGGCGGGCGTCCTGGGCGATCTTCAGGGGCGCTTCGACGCTGAAGCTGTACACCAGCGCACCGGCTGTGTTCTGCACCCGGCGCACCGCCCCGCCAAACTGACCTGGCTGCGGCAGATCAACCCGGCGCTTTTCAAGCAGGTCGCTGAATGGGTCGATTTCCCTGCCTACCTGTACCGGGCATGGCTGGGCGAAGCGCACAGCAGCTTCTCGCTAAGCGCCTGGAGCGGGCTGCTGGACCGCCATCATCTGACGTGGGATAAGCCCCTGCTCGACGCAAGGTAGTTGGGTGAGATTATCTCCACAAGGGGAGGGAGAGGCGGATAGAATGTGATTCATGCAAAAGAAAACACTTCCCCCTACCCGACCCTCACTGGACACTTTAGCGTGTGTGAACGCAGAGTGCAAGGACTATGCACAGCCAGGGCTGAACAACCTGACGGTGCGCAAGACGTATGGGCAAGACCAGATTCGGTATCTGCGCTGTCGCACCTGTCAGCAGGAATTCAGCGAGCGTAAAGGAAGCGCGCTGTGGAACACGAAGGTGAGCGAGGAAAAAGCGGTGTCGGTGGCGGCACATCTGGCGGAAGGGTGTTCCATGAGCGCCACGCGGCGGTTGTCCGGGGTGGACAAGAGCGTGGTGGTGCGGCTGAACCGTCGCTTAGGCAAACACGGAGAGGCATTCCACGATGCGCGTGTGCAGGATGTGCAGGTTGAGGCGTTGGAAGCGGACGAGCGGCACGGCTATGCCCAGGACAAACGGTCGCCGTGCTGGGAAGCGGAGATCATCGACCCGGTGAGCAAGTTCGTGCTGTCGCATGAGCAGGGAGCGCGAGACGCGACCCTCATTGAGCGGTTGCTGCGCGACGGCGCGGCACGACTGCACAACCGTCATGCCCTGCTGCTGCTGACCGATGGCGAACCCAGCTATGCCAGCCTGTTCCCGGAAATCTTTGGTGTCCCCTACCAGCCCGCGCGTCAGGGGACACGCGGACGGATGCCCAAGGTGCGCTACCGCATCCCGCGCACGCTGGCGCATGTGCAGATCGTCAAACAGCGTCAAGGCGCGCGCGTCGTCAAAGTCGACGTGCGCTTCGCGCATGGTTCCCAGAAATGCGCCCACGCCGGGCTGGAACGCCTCGGCTATGCCAGGTTCAACACCTCCGCCATTGAGCGACGCAACGGCACCGCCCGTCGCATGGTCGCCTACCAGGTGCGGCGCTCGTCCGCCTTTGCCCATCGTCCTGAGACGAAAAAGGCGCTTGGCTGGTGGGCGCTGACCGTCTACAACTGGTCGCGTCCCCATGCTGCCCTGCCGTTGCCGTTGCCCTGTCCACTGGGTAAAAAAAGCGCATTCAGCGTACCCCTGCGATGGCGCTCGGTCTGACCCACTGTGCTTATTCCATCCGTAACCTGCTGCTCACTCCCTTGTATCCCACCCCCCTGCGGAGATAATCTCACCGAACTACCCAAAAGCCTGTTTCGCGGTCATCGGAGCACTCAATTGAGCAAAGGGTGACAGCGTGAAGCGACAGCATTGACTGCTGCCTTTGCCCGACGGTAATAACGAAGGGTGTTGGGCGACATGCCAACTATGGCACAAATTGCGGTTTGTGTGAGGGGCTGGTTGGCTGCGGACAACTGCTGCACCGCCTGTTCAATGCGGTTCAAAAGCTGTGCTTCATAAGCACACCGCTGTTCTGCTCGTGCCTGACGAACCATTTCTACAACCTCCGGGTAATCACGTAAGTTCGCCAGTGACCTGCCGACAAGTTGACTCACCGCAGGCATGGTGACTTTTCTTCCTTCTTGGGTCAGGCGCGCCACCACCTCAGTGACACGCTGCAAAAACTGCTGACGCAGTTGTGTCTGCTGCGCTTCCAGCAGCGGTGTTATCAGCGCCATAAGTTCTGGATGTTGACGTGCAGCACTTTCGCAGAGTCCTGCTTGGTTGCAGATAACTGCCTGAGTCAGAATGGGGATGTGGCTTTGTGTTTGCAGCGTGTCAAGTGCTCGTACCACTTTGTCCGTCCGCGCGCTTTTCTGGCGTGCAAATTCCTCGTCACACACGGTTTTGAGGTAGGCACTGACCTGAGGGTAACGACTGAGTGTACTTACATGGACACCCAAGCAGTGTGCCACCGCTTTTCGGGACACGATTTGGTGTTCCGTATAGAGTTGTTGGACGGCTGTTTCTGCTTTTGCCAGCAGCAGGCGGTCCATTTGCGCTGCTTGAAGCACACGGGACTGCTTGAGCAGTGTCATGACACTGGGGTAAGTACGCTCAAGATGAACTAAGCTGAATCCAAGTGCCGCAGCGACACGCTCTTGTGTGACAGGCTGTCCTGCCTCCAACAACGCTTGCAGGATGTGCTGCGCCTGCGCCAGCAAGGTTTGCTCACAGCGGAGCATCCGCGTCGGTTTCCGGTTGGTTGCGCGACGGTTAAGGGTGTACAGGCGGTCACGAATACGCGGATAAGCCTTCAGGGTACGCTCACCTACGCCGACGCTTCGGTAGATTTCGCTCCGGTAGGCTGGTTTTCCTTGCGCTTGCTGCAAGCGAATGACCGTTTCAACGTGCTCCAACAGCCCGGTTTCTTGGTTGTCGCGGGCTGCGGTTTCCAGACGAGAAAGCACCGCGTGGGTCGCAGGATGGCGGTGCAGGGTCTTCACGCACAATCCCGTCCAGATACGCAGCGTTGGGTCGTCAATGGGCTGACCGGTGGACTGAAGATGGGCAACTACATGGGTAAGTTGGGCTTCAAGCCGTTGTTCGCGGGTGAAGGTCTCTGGAAACGAGGCATAATGTGCCAACCCATCCGTAAACATTTGTTCCAGTGACACGCCCAGATAATCTGCGTAGCGGACATAGCGCATGAACTGTGCCCCCGGAAGTCCGACGTTGCCTCGCTCTATGGCGCGAATGCCCGCGCTCAGGATGCCAATGTGTGCTGCCACCTGGTTCGCACTCTGCCCGGTTTGTCGTCGTGCGCGCTCAAACGCGGTTCCCGCAGCGAGTACCGCTTCCAGTGCCCCATCTCTTTCCCAACGTTGAGGCAGCAGCAGAAATTCGAGGTCACGCCACCGTCGCTGCGCGAGTACATGCGCTTCTGGAGACAGAGATGGAGGCATGAAGGTGCGAAGATCTGCCCGACAATGCGGGCAAACACCCACTCGAAACGGTGTACTCAAGAGGCGAATGGCATGACCACACGCGGGGCAGCAGTCGAGCAGTTTACAACCATGAACCGGACAGCCTTCCAAAGTGAGCAACCGCCAAGGCAGTAAGTAACAGCCCTGTTCCGCGACACACAAGGGGCAGAAACGCAGATGAACAGATAACCCCCGCACCATGAGGAGACTCAGATGGCGCGACTGAGGAACTCGCCCAAATTTACGGGCAAGATGGAAAAACGTGGTGGACTGCAAGTCGGTTTCGGAGCACAGGGCTTCCTCCGCTACGCGACCGAAAGATGCAGGGGTGTAGTCGGTCAGTTCCCGAACTTTGAGAGGATGGGTTTGAGGAAACAAGCGCGCTGCGAGGTCACTATAACGGGTCAGACCGTTACTTTCTGCCAGACGGGTCACGTAACTGGTGTAGGATTCCAGAGGCAGCGGGGCAGGATGCACAGGCAGTACGTCAAACGCATAAGGGGTCATAGCTTCATCTCCCCGTCCGCTGCTGCTCAAGAATTTGGAGAAAGTCCGTGACCTGACGGGTCTGAATGGCGTGCCAGCTTTCTTCGAGCAATCCGGGCGATAATGCAGGGAGGTCGCGCTGGATGGCGCGGGTGCTGGCATCCATGATTAACATCATGATGTCACGCAGAATCCCGCCTGTCCAGCGCTCAATGAGCACAGCAGGACCTGCGACGGTTTGCCCCGCTTTGCCTGCTGGAACTTGGTACAGCGCCAATGAGGACGGTTGGCTGAACGGGAGCAGCAGCTCAATGAACGCCAGTAACTGCTGCAAACGGTTGCCCGTATATTGTTGAAGCTCAAAATAATCGTTCCAACGCCCCGCGACTTCCGCATCGCCCTCCGTCCAGCGCAAGGGATGGCAAGAGGCACACACCATGGGAATACCATGCGTCAGGTTGGAAATTTCGAGAAACCGTCGACGGATGGCGGAGCGGGTAATGTGCTCAATTTCATCCACAATGAGCAGTTCCGTCCTGCAGCGATGCAGAAACAAGACCAGTTTCATGAGGAGTTCTTCTTCATTGTCATGGCGGGAGTAGGTCATCCCACATTCAAGGATGAGGCGCTGAAACAACGGTTTGGGACTTTTGTTGCTGACGGGCGCGTCAATCTTTATGACCGGAACGTGGGTCACTGTCGTTTGTATCTGCGGGAGATGATGAAAAGCGAACCAATCCAGATAGGTCGACTTCCCCATTCCCGACGGTCCACCGAGCAGGAAATTGCGCTGCTGCCCAAACGAACGGTAGGCGCGCACCTGCGCCATTTTGTCGTTCAGGCGACGGAGGTCTGGGGTCATGAGAAACAGAAAATTGTGCAGCCACAAGCGTCGCTGGTCACGGGTGAGCAGGGCGAACTGAGATGCCAACTGCTGGCGAATGGCTTCGAAACCCGCCTGCTGTACCGCCTGTACGTCAATTTCGAGCGGGTAACGGACGAGCTTCAGGCGCAAGCGCTGCTGAATACGCACAATTTGTTCGCCACGCTGGATGTCGACGGACGTGTCCGGGTCAAGTTGGGCGAGGCGGTGGTTGAGCAGGTCATTTTCACGCTGCCACTCCTGCTGCCATGCTTTCATCTGGCACAAGCGGGCTGCAACATCCAAGTGGGAATTCACCGGGGTCGTGTTCATGGGGCTTCCTTTTCAGACAGAGTGCCATCTCCGAGGAAACCCACCAGCAGGTCGGTGTATTGCGCGTAGACTGCCTCATGGGACAGTGCGCGAAGATTGGTTTCCGTCGTGCGTGGATCCACCGGTATCCGTTTGGCAAGGGGGATTGCGCGACGAGTTTGGCGACGCTCCTTTTGGCGCTGCTGCACCAGCGTATCCAATTCATGCAGATAATGCAGCCAGTCACGGGAAGAATTGCCCGCCTCACGCGACATGCGCTGTGCCATCTCCCGTTCTGCGAGACTCAAGGTCATCCATGCTCCGTCGGGCTGACGCAGGGGATGGGCGTAGACATCTCCCACCCAATGTCCGTCCCGAAACAACGCCAGACAGCCAATATTGGCAGGGTCATACCGAAAAGCATACTGCACACGCTTGCCTTGGCGGTCATAACGCGCTGCTTGTCCCAATTCAGGGGACCCGTAGGTCATACCAAATGCTGAGATTCCCTTGCTGGTCACGACTCGCGTTTGCGGATGCAGTCGCCAGAACGCGCGCAGCATCTCCGGGGTTTGCGGTGGGACGAGCGGGAGTCCCATCTGCATCCCTTCCAGCCACTTTTCGTGCGGGGTCATCCCTTGAAGCTCACCATGAACCGTGTGCTGGTAATGCAGAATTGTTTGGTGAATAAAACGGTTGACATCCTGGTACAACAAACAAGCATCCCGCACTGCGTGGCGAAGATGCTGAGGTTGAGAAGATTGCAGTGCTCCGGGCAGGAGCGACCGGATTTGTCCAGCGAGATTTCCAAAAAAGCGTTCGACCAACGCACCATAACGCCCGCGGTAAGGCGGGCGAAACACAAGGTCAATGCTGGAATACTTTCCACTCTGGCTGACCAGACGGGCAAGGTCTTCCAGACTGTGCGAATGATGTGCCCACGCATTATCCAGTGAGAGCTGTTGTGGAATTCCGTAACATACCCAGTCTTCGGAGAGTCCGAGCGCCAAGTGAGAAGTTTTGGGCCACAGCGCGTGCTGTAATGCAGTTTGGATAGACATGATGCTCGGTGCTTCATACAGCAGAGCGATTCCCAGAATGCTGCGCGAGTAAGCGTCAATGAGCACCGTCAGCCACAAGCGGTCGCGTTCGGTGCGGGTCGTTTCATCCACGATGAATACGTCCAACAGGTAATGGTCGGCAAACACGTATTCCAAAGGCAGTGCTGCATGGTGGACGAATGTGTCGAACACCTCATAGGTCTGTTCCCACTGCTGTACGCCACTCCGGGTCGTTACCAGCGCTTTCCCTTGTTCAGGCTGCTGCTCGAACCAGCGCAAATAGGTGTAGAACCAACTGCGCGACGGGAGTTGAATCCGTGTCAGAAAAGGGGACTTCTCGGGATTATTCAGCACGGAGTCTATGGGGAGTGTGGGGTCGAGCAGTTCGTCGACCAACACAACGGGAAGTGAAGACGGACACCGGGCTGGATTGAGCCAGTAACCTCCCGTCCGTTTGAGAACGGATTGGGCGAGGCGGTAGAGAGTTTGCGGTCGCAGGGGTGGAATGCGGTTGTAATAGCGCAGAATGAGGGTATCCAGAAAATGGAGTTCCGCTTGGTTCATGCGTGTCTGCTGCCAACTCGACCGCCTCAACGAGGCTGCCAGTGCGGATTCGCTGCCCCCACATTCACGGGAAAGGCGTTGGTATTTGTAGAACGTCGCCAATGCCAAAGGCGGATCCAACTGTGCCAGCACTTGCTTGAGCACTGGGGTGCGCTGAAACGGTCGGTCGTGCAAGCGTGCTTGACGTTCTGCTTGCGCGACTTGCGCTTCCACTGTTTCAACCGTTGTGAGCATAGAGCGAGCACGAGTGAGCAAAGATACGGGCAGCGTGTGCGCGTCAAAAAGTTCTAAGGGGGGTGCGGTCTGTTGCAGTGCTGCCAGTGAGGGGGCAAACCGCAGTGTTTCTGGTTGGGTTGTTAGCAAAGTCGCCAGATGCAGCACCACTTCTTCCTGTGTCACTTGGTTGACAACGGTCAGTGTCATGCTCTCAGGGGAAACAGCGGTGATTTGGTAGATTTCCCCGCACGATGACAGATATCCTCCGGGGCGCAGTGACCGTTCCAGCGATGGCGTGGTCATGAGCACACTCCGTTCTCGATATTCGCAAGCCAAATCTGTGCCTGAGGCGTGAAGCTCGCTTGCAAGAGGATGGGCTGCTGCCAGTTGGTCATGAAGTATGTGTGCCATAGCGCATGGCAGAGACTCGCAGCGACTTGCGGTTGGGGCAAACCCGTCTGGCTGACCATCTCTCTCGTCAGCACCGATAATGCCATTTTCCTTTCGCCCAACAGACAGATTGCAGTTTCCTCAAGCTGCTCTACCCGATACACGCTCGGACGATACCGCACCAGACTCAACAGGTTGGATAGTTCATATCCTTGCGGCAAGTCTGTTTCTGTATGCACGACGTAGCGCCATCCCCTCGTTTGGCAAATGGTGCTGGCAAGTTGCTCACGGGCTTGGTGACCCGCACGTTTCCGTCGTTCAGTCCGGGTGACTTCGTGAATTTCTACGCAACCATCCTGTTTCCACACGAGGAAATCCGGTGTGTAACGCGGAACTTCTTCACTGTGAAAGGTTTCTGGTTGGCTGGCGTAGTCTCGAACCGTATGGTCGCGCTCTAAACGGAGCAGCAGGCTGCGCTCGGCAAACGACTCGAACTGCACAATACGTCCGGCTTTGTTGGTGAGAGTTCCGCGTAAGTTACTGCCCATGGCTGCAACACGGCGGACATTCCCGGCGGGTGGTTTTCGTTTCAGGCTCATCTGGTTTTTCTCCTGCTGAATGAAGAAAGGAGGTGCATCCCCGATGGTGACCTAAACGGCATACCGATGTCCAACACGGACTTCCTTTTTCTACGGTTACATTGGAATCTCGGTGTTTTTCTTCACTTACGTTGGATTTTTCTACGGAGGGAAAGATGCAAAAGACAGCAAGTCTCTCGTATTCACCGTTTTTCTATTCTACGGTTACGTTGGAATCCACAGGAGCGAACCTAATGCTCCACTGCAAACGCCAGAATTATCATCGCTCCAACCTGCCGCCGCCCGGCGCAGTCGGGCACATCGTTGGGCTGAGTACGATCAATCCGCGCCGCAAGTGCATCGTGAGCCATTACCCGTTGTGCGACAGTGCGGATTATCGCTACAGCATCGGCATTCACACAATCTGGGTGCGCTTCCTCGATAACGGCGAGATTGCGCGCTTCAGCGGCATCTGGTTCGAGGAGCAGCTATGACCACGCTTACCCACCTCAACTGGCAGCCCGTTATCATGCTTAAAGTGGTTCGGCTGCCGTTCGCTGATCTCGGCGGACTATCGCTGAAATGCGCCTATCTTGCACATGATAACGGACGCATCCTGTATGCGGATTGGACACTCGATGCCGCCGAGCGCGCGGAACCGCTCGTCTTCGCCACCGGGTGGACATTCACATACATGCCGATGCTGCCATTCCGTTTGCAGGGCGACGGCGCAAAACGTGTCCCGACAGGCACTTGGGTGCTGCCTTACAAGGACAGCCTGTATACGCTTTACAGTTCTGCAAGTGCAGTTCTCGCGCATCTTCTCCACCAGATCGACCAGCGCCCGACCGATCCAACCACCATTACCACCCTCATTCGTCTCACTGAATCTCTCTAACCAAAGGACAATCTCATGACTCACGATCCGAAAGCCGCCGCGATGCAGCGGTATCATGACCGCTTTGATTCTGCCCAGTACAACGCCATCGGCGAGTTCCTCGCCTCCAACCTGAACGCGGACCGCGATGAGTCGCGCGTTGTGGACATCTTGGTCGCCTTGCAAAACACGGCATTCGGTCTCTGCGACCATCCCGATTTCGCTACGGCATGGCATCCGCTGGCGGTGCAGTGCGGACAGAACTTCCTCTCGTTCCACACCGTCGATGCGATGCGCGATTTCTTGCGCCGCTTCGCTCCCGAAGACATGCGTATCGATGACTTCGAGGCGACCGCCAAAGGGATGCTGCGCGCCTACAGCGGGTTGGATGATCTCCAGACGGCGACCGCCCACGCCAACGGTGTTCATTCGTGGCAGGGACGGATGGCATACGAACTGCTCGCCGCCGTCGATTACCTGACCCAGACCGCCATCCAGATGCTTGCTCACGGTGATGAGAACTACGCCCGCGAGAAGCTGCACAACGGCTTGAACCGCATCAGCGGCGCACTGTACGAGGGTATCCGCCACAGCGACCAGCCCGCGCTCTACAACTTCAAATCGACGTACTTCCCCGACGAGTTCGACCGCTGAGCCTCACCCGCCGGATCGTTCTCCTCGCTGACCGAACCGTTCTCCAGCGCGTGCAGTACGGGCGGCATCGATCTGGCTCGATTGGCGTGCAGTTCCGTCCGCACAGACGCAAACCGCCGTCTTCTCCAGCTTGTGTGGACATGCCGCTGCTGCCGCCGTTTCCAGCGCCGCAGTCCATCCTTCCATTTCGCCCCGCATCCTGCTGATCTCCCAAGAGCCGCGATTGCTCACCACTGGCACACGGTTCTGCCTTGGTGCGGTCACACATTCGCCCGCCGCGCCCAACCGTCTCCTTCGGCGCGGCACTTCGTCCATCCGACCTGAAAACGTGCCGATTTGTCGCTGACCATCCTAGCAGGCGCGCCGCCCATCAAAGTCCTACGGACTTCGCTTAACCTGATTGCTCCGGGCTTGTGCCAGCCGCAGCTTCGCTGCGCCTTCATCGCAATCGGGTAGCGCCCTTTGGGTGATGGTCGGCGTGATCGCCTGCTCTTGTCCGGTCAGAAATCGACACAGGGTCGATGAACAGCGAAAGCGCACAAGCGCGAGGAGACAAATCATGGGCAGCTCGTTGAATATGCAGGTGACCGGGTACGTCGGCAGTGATCCGCAGGTGCGGCAGGTGGGTGAGCAGACGGTCGCGTCGTTCTCGGTGGCGGTCAGCCGCAAGAACCGCGCAGGCGAAAAACAGACCGTTTGGGTGCGTGTGTCGTGCTGGAATAAATTGGCGGACATCGCGGTCAAGTACGTCCACAAAGGTTCGCTGATCCAAGCGACTGCCGATTGTGAATTCCAACGTAACTTGAGAATCGCCAAAAAATCCAATGTAACTTGAGAAAAATTCCAGCGACTCTCAAACGTCGGTATCACGTGACAACAGACG
>JABWBO010000232.1 GCA_013360465.1 Anaerolineae bacterium
AAATGAACCGGTGCGCTTTGCCCCACGAAATTGGCGCGGGGTGGGGTGTGTAGACGGTACAGGTACCGTCTACACGTTCGGCGGGTGCTCTGCACCGCCGAACCGGTGCTGCCGCCGTGAGGCGCTGCACCGAAGCCCTGCGGCGATTGAGCAGCGAGCGTTTTAGCTCGCTGTGTTCCGGGAGAGGCACAGGGGGCGCGTCCAAACATTGGACGACGAACAGCGAACGCGCCCCCGCCTCGAACCGGAACGCCGACGCCGCCCAGCGGACAGTCCCCGCAGTGCGGACGGCGTCGAACGGCTTTGGCTGCTGCATGGCGAACGCTCTCACCATCCGACTTTCCCCATCTTTGCCTTCCGCCGCGCCAGCGCATCGTTAGATAGATTGTCTGTGCGCTGCATTTCACGCGGTTCTGACTGTACGGCAGGTGGCGTATAGACGCTGATTCGACCGAGCAGCCCTTCCAGATAGGCGGGCATCTCGTTCAACGCCCCGCGTATCCATGCCGTATCGTCTCGAAGCTGCAAGACCACACTCCCGTCTACGGCGACAGCGGGTCGGCGCGTCGCCTCATACAGCGGCAGTCCGCGCACATAGCCGCGCAGCAGTTCGCGGATGACCTCACTGCGCTCACCGTCCTGCATCCCCTCCCACCATTCCAGAATGTCGCGGTCAGTATCAAAGAACGCCTTGAACGCGATCAGCTTATGTTCCCGCTTGGGTGGTCGTTTGCTACTCATCCCCCCTCGTTTTCCGGTTTTACCGCCGTCAAACCGCTGGTCTAACTGGTAAAACCCGCTCATCGTGCTGTCTCCGCGAACCGGGCATAGTTCAGGTAGCCCTGTGCGTTGGCGATTTGCGCCTGCTTGACCAACTGCGTCTGCGGATAGGCACTCATGACTTCGCGCAGCACCAACTCCGCTCCACCGCCCGACAGATAGACCACATCGACGGTCGTCCCCGCCTTCCACTTCTCACTCAGCAGATTCAGCGTGGCGCTCCGCAGTGGTGCGAGGGCTTCTTCGACTTCGGCACTGTAATCGATCAGATCGCCACTGGCGCGGAAGCGCCCCGTCCGCAGCACGTCCTCGACGATCTTGTAGGGCATCTTCTGGCGATAGTCCCGTTCGAGCGATTCCGCGATCCGCTCCTGCGCTGTGTAAACGCCGCTCTCCACGCTCCCGCTCTCCGAGTCGATGTACTCTCCATCATCATCGAGCGCCACATCGACCGTGTACGTGCCGACATCGCACACGCCCGTCCGCATGAAGGTGTGTGCGGGATTGAGATCGCCTGCCGAGGTGAGCGTGCGCGAATAAATCGTCCCGTAAGGCTGCGGCATGACCATGACCTCGGTGACGTTGGCGATCACCTCCGCCGAGTCGGTCTGGACGAGGTGCGTCCCCAACAGTGTTTTCTTGAGTTCGGCGGCATCACGCATGTGATCACACGGTAAGCCTGTCGCCAGTCGGATATGGACGGCATCGCGGTTGTGAACGCCATTGAACAGCTTGCCGATGGCGACCTTTGCCAGTCGCAGCCGGAAAGCATTGCCCATCGTCGCTTCGTTAGCGGTGCGTCCGCGTAACCGGAGCAGTTCACCGGGCGGAAGCTGCGCCAACGCCAGATCGCCCACGAACCACATGCCTTCGTCGTCGCTGATCTGGTCACCCGGATGCCGCTGCGCGATCTCCGCCTGCTGGAACTTGATCTCACGGGCATGACCCGCGACCGATGGAAAGGTGATGACCGCTTCGCTGGTGACGGCTTTGACAACGCCATAGCCGATGTCCAGCCCGATAGTGATCACGCCGTTCGGCGCGACCGGATTGAGGGTGTTTCGCCGCTTACTCATCTTGATCTCCTGAATCGACAACAGCCTGATCCGACGAACGTTCGCCGGACGCGGCTTTAGAACCAACGGAATTGGGGAGGGTGCTGGCGATCTGGCGCAGGCAGCGGGCAAGATAGCGTGAGCGGTCGTTGTGTCCGCGTCCGTCCTCGGCAAGCTGGATGTATTCCAACGCCAAATCGAGCGACAGCCTGAACTGCTCCGCCAGCGGGAGTGTGTTCAGCCTTTCCAGATCGGTCGGCGGCGGATGCAGTCGCTTGACCTCCGCGAATGCCCACAACAGCACATCACGATCACGGGAAGCGCCGTAAGGCATGTGCAGCTCCACGTCTCCCGCTTCGGTGCTGACCGTGTGCAGAATCAAGCCAAGCGGGAGCAGCGCGGAATGCTGCTGCCACTGCCTGACCTTCCACCGCTCCTCGGTGGGGAGCGCCTCGACCACGTAAATCGACGAGTTTTCCTGTTTCATGGGGTATCTCCTGAACGCGAAGAAGCCGACTCCCCGTCATTGGGATCGGCTTCAGGACGAACAAATCTGGGTAGAGAACGGTTTTCAAACGCGCGGGCGACGTCGCTCAGATCAAACGGACGCAAGTCTTGTCGAGTTACTGCTCCATCAACAGATGAGCGTCTTTTTGGAGGGGAAGGCGCGGTTGATCTTCGAGAACTGCCCGATCCGCGTGATCTTCAG
>JABWBO010000233.1 GCA_013360465.1 Anaerolineae bacterium
CATGGGAGGGTCTCTCTGTGCGGTTTCGGTTGGTTTGACGACTTAACCTTACCGCACCGAGAGACTTTTCGTTACTTCAATCGATCTAGCATAACGCCCAAATAGAGAATTCGGACGGGCTTACTGGATGGGTTGCCGAAGGAACTTCGGATACCTACTTTCTTGCGCCCAGTAGTCAGATCGGATAGCGTTTAGAGAGGATCCGAGAGCAGGCTTGGGATAGAGTCGAGCGAGTTTGCTGCGAGCATCGCCCTCATACCAAATTCAGCGACTCGGGGTTTCAGCCCTGGTCCTGCGCCGGTAGGATCACCTCGAAGGCGCTGCCTTTCCCCGGCGTGCTGCGGACCACGATGCGCCCGCCGTGCCCTTCGATGATCCGCCGGGCGATGGACAGCCCCAGCCCGCTGCGCCGCTCCGTGCGCGCCTGGTTCGCCCGGTACATCGGCTCAAAAATCCGATCAATGGCATCCGCCGCCATACCGATGCCGCTGTCTTCGATACAAATGCCGATTTCGCCGGAATAGAATGCTGAACCCACTCGGATGCAGCCGCCTTCCGGCGTGTACTGAACCGCATTTTCCAGCAGGCAGACCAGGGCACGGCGCACAAAGAGCATGTCTGCCTTGACGGTGAGCGAAGGATCGTAGTCGGTCATCCAGATCAGATTCTTCGCCGCGCTCTGGGTGCGATGAATCGCGATCAGTTCTGCCAGCAGCGTCTGCAGATCCATCGTCGTCGGATTCAGGACCATGTCGCTGTCCAGCGCAACGAACTCCAGGGCGCTGTCCAGCATCCTGCTGATGTAGCGGACCTGTTCGCGAATCTGGTCGGCGAACGACTGCCTTCGCACCTGGTCTTCAAGGCGCGTCAGGATGAAGCTGTTGGTATTGATGACCGAGAGCGGCGTCCTGAAGTCGTGCCCCACATCGCGGATGAACTGCCGCAGGACGCGCGTGCGCTCCTGTTCCAGGCGCATAGCAAACGCCTGCTCGCGAATGCGGGCAAGTTCCGTCAGATGCCCGACGGTGATTCCGTACAGGCGCAGCAGCTCCGGCTCGTAACTGCGCATCGGCTGTTTTCGCAGATAGTTATCGGCGGTCAGCACGCCGACGAAGCGCTCGCCGTGCAGCATCGGCGCGGAGATATGCCAGCCGTGTCCGATGATCTCGGACCGGTTGTTGTAGATCGGGGCGTCGTCGTTCGCCAGCGAAGCTTCGGTTTCGCCCTCGATGAAGTCCTCGATGTAGGTTCCGGGATAGGACCAGCGCAGCCCACGCTCATCGCGCACTTCCCCGCCTTCATCGACCCCGTAGCCGCCCATCATCTGACGCCTGTCGAGATCGACAAACCACAGACTCAGCCGGTCGAACCCCAGCTGATCGATCCCGTATTTGACGGCGTGCCAGCACAGCGAGTCAAACGTGTCGATTCGGCTGAGCGCGATGGTGATCTCGTTGAGCGCCTTGAGCCGTTCCTGAAACAGAAAACCGGCATCCTCGCGCCGCCGCAGCTCATGCAGCAGCCGACCGGGCAGCGAGACGTCCCCGGGGCGGTCGTCCATGTCGTCCTGCTGACCGCGCGCAGCAGCAGCGACGATGCGCTCGATCTGCGCAACTTCGTGAGCAAGGGTCTCATCTTGCGGCTGAGGCGAGGCGTCATCGGCGGCTTGCATAACCATCCAGGCGTTCGGCGGTACATCAAGATTGTATAGCGCAATCAACGCGGATCGAATGAAGAAATGCGCCATCTGATAGACTTGACCCCAGGTCGAATGGAACGAGGTCCGAGCAATGAGACGAAGCGCCGTCACCGAACGCCCTCTGCGCATCATGCGTATCAT
Source organism: Anaerolineae bacterium (assembly GCA_013360465.1). GTDB lineage: Bacteria > Chloroflexota > Anaerolineae > Aggregatilineales > Phototrophicaceae > Flexifilum. Next base: position 1,841 of record JABWBO010000233.1, read on the forward strand.
CGCCCGACTGAACGTCGGCGGACCGGCGATCCACGTCGCGCTGCTGACCCAGCGCCTCGCCGCGCCCGGCTGTGAAAGCCTGCTCGTCGCCGGGCAGGTGGGCGCAGACGAAGGCGATATGAGCTACTATGCCGAATCGCTCGGCGTGCAGCCGATCATCCTGCCGGCGCTGGGGCGGTCGCTTCACCCCCTGCGCGATCTTCAGGTGATCTGGCGGCTCTATCGCCTGATGCGCCGCTTCAAGCCGGATGTCGTCCACACCCACACCGCCAAAGCCGGGTTCGTCGGGCGGGTGGCTGCCTGGCTGGCGGGCGCGCCGGTCATCGTCCACACCTTTCACGGGCACGTCTTTCGGGGCTACTTCAGCCCGACCATGACGCGCGTTTTCCTCGTGCTGGAACGTCTGACCGCCGGCATGTCCAGCGCCGTCATCACCCTGACCGAAGGGCTGAAGCGGGAGATCGCCGAAGAGTTCGGCGTCTGCCCGCCGGACAAGATCGTCGTCCTGGGGCTGGGGCTGGACCTGGGCAGGTTCGCCGCCGCGCCGCGCCGTGCCGGGACGTTTCGGGCGGCGCACGGCGTCCCGACGGATGCGCCGCTGATCGGCATCGTCGGGCGGCTGGTCCCGGTCAAGAACCACCGTCTGTTCCTGCAAGCCGCCGCGCTGGTCCTGCGGCAGGAGCC
>JABWBO010000111.1 GCA_013360465.1 Anaerolineae bacterium
CGCTTCTGTTGTTAATGTGCGTCGCGGTCCGCTTTCTCGCCGCGTTTGTTTGCGTACGGTTAGATTACTCTACCCCTTACGCCCTGTCAAGGCTCTCGTATCCCACTTTTTCACACTATCACAAACCGATTTGTGATTTCTTGGGATATCGCGCTGTTTCTTGCCGAAACATCGCCTGTTCCTGACAGCGAGACGGGAGTATATCAGACGCTTCTCGCCTGTAAAGGGTCTCTTCTGAACGAGTTTTGAGGAAGTTTGGGCATGACAGGGATGCCCGTCATGCCCGCGAGGGTGGACCCATTAAGAGCGGACCGCCCGCTCACATATCACTGCGCCCCTGCAGAGCGCGCATCAGCGTGACCGAGTCCGCATATTCGATGTCGCCGCCGACGGGCAGCCCGCGCGCCAGGCGCGTCAGCGTGACCGACAGTTTCGCCAGTTCGCGCTGAATGTGCATGGCGGTGGCATCGCCTTCCAGCCCCGGGTTGGTGGCGATGATGATCTCGTTCACGCCACCGGCTTCGACGCGGGCGACCAATTCACGGATGCGCAGGTCTTCGGGTCCGACGCCGTTGACGTAGGAGATCGCCCCATGCAGGACGTGATAGACGCCGCGATACACGTTGGTGCGTTCCAACGCCAGCACGTCCAGCGGTTCTTCGACGACGGCGATAGTCTTCTGATCGCGTATGGCATCGCTGCACACCGGGCAGGGGTCATCGACCGTGATGTTGTAGCAGACCGAACACAGGCGGGTCAGGGTTTTCATCTGACCCACCGCCTCGGAAAGCTCGATGCTCAGTTCGTCAGGCGCGCGCAGCAGAAAGTACGTCAGGCGCGACGCCGTCTTGGGACCAACCCCCGGCAGGCGCGACAGCACGTCGATCAGGCGGGTGACCGGCGGAGGCACGGCAGTGCTGGACATCGCGCCTCAATCCCAGTTCTTGTAGTAGGGCACGGCGGTCGGGTTGCGCTGGAATCCGCGCTGATGCCAGTAGGGATACGCCGGCGCGGTCTCGCTGGCGGCGTCGAGCTTCGCTACCTGCTCCGGCGTCAGCGCCCAGCCGACAGCGCCCAGGTTGTCGCGCAGCTGCGCCTCGCTGCGTGCGCCGATGATGACGCTGGAGACGGTGGGGCGGCGCAGCAGCCAGTTCAGGGCGATCTGCGCGTGACTCCTGCCCGTCTCAGCGGTGATCTCGTCCATCGCATCGACCACCTGGTACAGATACGCCTCGCTGATCGGTCCCTCGCCCGCGCCCAGGGCGATGCGCGTATCGGCAGGCATAGGCTGGCTGCGGCGATATTTGCCGCTCAGCCGACCGCCCGCCAGCGGACTCCACACCAGCGTGCCGACGCGCTGATCCAGCGCCAGCGGCATCAGTTCCCACTCGTAATCGCGTCCCACCAGCGAGTAGAACGCCTGATGCGCAGCATAGCGCGCCCACCCGTAGCGGTCGCTGACGGCGAGCGACTTCATCAGATGCCATCCAGAGAAGTTCGAGCAGGCGATGTAGCGCACCTTGCCACTGCCCACCAGATCATCCAGCGCCCGCAGCGTTTCCTCGACCGGCGTCTGCGCGTCGAAGGTGTGCATGGTATAGATGTCGATATACTCGGTCTTCAGGCGGCGCAGGCTGTCCTCACAGGCGCGTATCAGGTGATAGCGCGACGAGCCGACCTCGTTGGGGTCGCTGCTCATGTCGTAGGTCGCCTTGGTCGAAATGATCACCTGATGCCGGCGACTGCCCAGCGCTGCGCCGAGTACCTCTTCGGAAAGCCCGGCGGAATAGACATTCGCCGTATCGACGAAGTTCACGCCGGCATCCAGCAGCAGATCGATCATCCGCGCGGCTTCTTCAACCTGGGTTGTCCCCCACCTGCTGAAGAAATCCCCCCTGCCGCCGAACGTCGCCGTCCCGAAGCAGAGTGCCGGAACCTTCAGCCCCGACCCGCCCAGCAGTCTGTATTCCATAGAGTCCCCTCGCGCTGCGTCTACAGCAAGCCGCCCAGCCCCGGCATACCGCTCAAGCCGCCGGTGATCGCCTCCATGCGCTGCGCCGCCATCGTCTGACTTTCCTCAATCGCCTGGTTGACGGCGATGACCAGCAGGTCCTGCAGATCGGTCGCCCATTCTTCATCGCTGGTGTCGATCTTGCTGGTATCGATGGCGATGGACTGCACCCGCTGGTGACCGGTGATGACGACGGTCACGCCGTTCTTGTTCACTTCCACCGTCTCATTGGCGAGCGCCTCCTGGGCGGTCACCATGTCTTCCTGCATCTTCTGAAGCTGACGCATCAAGCCGGCATTGCCGCCGCCCAACCCGCCGGGGATACCGCCAGTCAGTCCGCCGCGTCGTTTGCTCATGAGATGACTCCTTCTCGTCTAAATCGTCAAGGTTCTTCTGAAGGGGGATCAATGCGTTCGATCTGCGCGCCCAGTTCCAACCCGGTCGCCAGCAGCAGATCGTTGGCGGCTTCGGCGGTGATCGGGGCGCTTGCCGTGTTCAATTCCTGGCTGCTGACTTTGATGACCTGCACGGTGAGCGGCGCACGGAACACATCTGCCAGCGCCCGTTCGATGACCGTCCGCTTCTCCGGGTAGGGCTGGATGCGGCTGAAGTAGGTGTCGTTGTCCGTCCCCAGATAGACGACGTTTCCTTCTACATGGTGCGCCCGGAAATGGCGCATGATCTCCGGCGCAGTCTTGCTGTAACGCATCATCCGCTGCAGGACGGTCTTCCACTTCTCGTTGATCGACGCCGAGGACACCGCCGCCGCCTGATCGCGTACTTGCGACGCGGACTCTCCGCCGGGCGAAGGCGAAGCGGTCGGCGCGGCGGTCACGTAGACCGGCGGCGCATAGGCGGCTATCGGCGGCTGGAGCGATTCCACCAGCGCCAGTTCCAGCGAAAGCTGTGGATGCCATCCGCCTTTGGCGCTGTTGACCGCATCGTTGAAGGCGCGGATGGCGCGCGTCAGGACAGCGAGGTCGATCTGCTGCGCCAGACGGAGATAGGTCTGCTGCTCCTCCTCGGAGGCTTCGATCAGGTCGGTCCCGGCGGTCCCGGCGATCAGCACCGCCCGCAGGAAGGCGACCGTCTGCGCACCGAACTGCCGAGGATCAGTGCCATTGTCGATGGCGTCGTTGATCACCCGCAGCCCTTCGGCGGCATCGCCCAGGGTGATCGCCTCCGCCAGCGTGCGCACGGCAGCGCTGCTCGCCGTCCCCAGCACGCTCTCCACCAGTTCGACGGTGATCGGCTCGTCGGGGTCGGTGACGATCTGGTCCAGCAGGCTGATGCTGTCACGAGCGCTGCCGGTCCCATGACGCGCCACGATCTCCAGGGCACGGCGGTCATAGCGCAGCCCCTCGGTATCGCAGATCAGCGCCAGCCGGTCGCCGACTTCTTTGACCGTCAGCCGGCGGAACTCGAACTGCAAGCAGCGGCTCTTGATCGTCTGCGGCACTTTGTCGATCTCGGTGGTCGCCAGCACGAAGATGGCGTGTTCCGGCGGCTCTTCCAGCGTCTTCAGCAGGGCGTCGAAGGCGCTGCCCGAAAAGCGGTGGACTTCGTCGATGATGTAGACCTTGAAATGCCCCTCGCCCGGCGCGAAGGCGATCTTGTCGCGCAGGTCACGCACGTCGTCTACGCCGGTGTGGGTCGCCGCGTCGATCTCGATCAGGTCCAGGTAGCGCCCCTCGTTCACCGCAATGCACGCCGGGCAGACGTTGCACGGTCGGCGGTCAGGGTCGGGGTCGGTACAGTTCAGGGCTTTCGCCAGAAGCCGGGCGGAAGTGGTCTTGCCGGTTCCGCGCGGTCCGCTGAACAGGTAGGCATGACGGACGCGCCCCTGCTTCAGGGCGTTGCGCAGTGTGCGGGTGATATGTTCCTGACCGACAACGTCGTCAAAGCGCGCCGGTCGCCATTTGAGGTAAAGCGCTTGCTGTGGCACGGCGATCCTTCAATCGCAGGTGGTCCAAAAAGTGTAACACGCCGGGGTGTCCTGAGCAATAAGCGTGTATAATGGCGGCAGGGATCACAGCATAGAAGGAAGTCAATCCACCATGCCGAGTCTAGGACCTACCGAGTTGATCATCATCCTGGTGATCGTCCTGCTGCTCTTCGGCGTCGGGCGTGTCTCCAGAATCGGCGGCGAACTGGGCAGCGCGGTGCGCAATTTCCGCGAGGGCTTGCAGAACGGCGGCGAAAAGAAGAGCGAAGACGCCGGCGAACAGCCGAAAGCGTAGCGCCAAGGGTTAGCAAGGCTGCACCTCACCCCCGCCCACCAGTCTGGGTCTGAGGGTGAGGTTTGATTCATCGGCTCGCCCAGAGCAGCCCGCGCAGGGTGATTTCGCGCGCTTCGCGGACGCTGAAATCCGCGACGGTATGCCCCAGCGAGCTGTAGAAGACCCGCCCCGCTCCCCAGCGCCGCGTCCAGACGACCGGCATGATCGTCCCGGCGATCCAGGGAGTCACCGTCCCGTCAAAGGTGGTCGTCGCCAGCACCTCGTTGCCCGGATCAACGTGCATGTAGTACTGCTCAGAGTGCATCTGAAAGTCGTTCAGCCCCGCCGTGATCGGGTGATCGCGCCGGGTGATGCTGACCGTGTAATCGATGATATTGCCGGGGTGCGCCACCCACTGCCCGCCGACCATGAACTGGTAGTTGGTATTGTCGCGGAACGAATCGCCCATCGTGCCGTGCCAGCCGCCCACGCCCACCCCAGACTCCACCGCATCGAGCAGCCCTTTCGCCTGTTCACTGCTGATCGTGTCCATCGTCCAGGTGGGGACGATCAGGTCCAGCTCGCGCAGCTTCTCGGCATCCAGATAGGCGTCGAGCGTATCGCTGATCTCGACGGCGTAGCCTTCTCCTTCCAGCAGCCCGGCGAACAGCCGAGCCGATTCAAACGGGGTGTGTCCTGTCCACCCCCCGACCACAAACAGCGCCTTCTTCGTCATCGACTTTCTTCCTTGCGGGTGATTTATCCAGGACCCCGCCATGAACGCCGCACTCCGCGAGGCAGCGCAGCGAGGTCATACAGTCGATCATACCCCCCGCCCGCCTGACCTGCTAGAATGTGCGGCGGGGGTGCAAATGTCCCGGTGGGCGTCCCGGTCTTCAAAACCGGCGGCAGGCGGCGTGCCCGGCTGCGGTGGGTTCGACTCCCATGCACTCCCGTCGCAACACTTAGAGACTGTTTGCAAACTGCTCACCTCACCCCGTTTCGCTGCGCTCAACCGCCCCTCTCCAATTGGAGAGGGGCAGGAAACCGTCAGGTTTCCGGTTGAACCGTTGTGGTCGCGTGTTGAGGTGCTTTCTGTAAACTTGTCCAGCCTCAGCTTCCTTTTGGAGATTTGCGTCAGAAGGGTCTTTCTCCAACTCTGCCACAGCCTGATGATACGTAACATATAGCTCGTCGCGCTTCGCTTCCCACACTCTATCTTCCGGGGAAGCTGGTATTTCAGCGACCGGGCTGCCAGACACGATCCAGTCGATCATCGCCTTGAAGTGAGGGAGTTGTCGTCAAACACGCGCGTTGCGCCACACTTTCTAAACACCGTCTGCGCCCTAGACCCTTTTTTGTATCCCCCCTGGATCTCACGTTCCAGCCACGCAGCAGGGCGCTTGATACTCTCTGGCGCGGGCTGAACGGGCAGCTTCAGAAACGCCATCACTGTTGAGTCTGCCAGCAGCCACGTTTCCGGCTCCATCACCACCGGGAAAGCGCCAAAGCGCGCACGATAACGTGCATCAATAGAGTTCCGCATGAATTTCTGAACAGCGGCGAAAGCGTCATGTGTGTTCATCGAAGGCTCGACCACACCAAAGGGTTCTTCATGGAGATCGACGAGGCAGATCACCGACGACGATGGCTCCGTCTTCAGCTGGCGTTCTGCATCGGCTTTGAAGTTCGTTTTCAGGTCACCGTTGCCATCGTATGCCAGAATTTCTACGTCCGTGAAGCGCCGGGATGTATAGGGTTGCAGAAAACTTTTGAGGACGTGCTTTTCGGTCTCGCCCTCACACAGGATGAGCAGCACTGACATTTCAGCCAAACCTGCCCATCGTCCACAGACGCCCCAGGCTGTAACGCTCGATCCAGGGATCAAGCGCCTCCGGGGATAGCCGCTCGAAGGTGGTCTTTCCGTCCGGGTGTTCGACCACGATCACCTCCGACGGTTTCATGCTGTCAACCAGGCACGGGGAGTGCGTCGTGATCAGAATTTGTGTCTTCTCTGCCGCCTCATGAAGCAGTTCGACCAGAATGCTGAGCATGTCGGGATGCAGCCCGATTTCCGGTTCGTCGATGGCGATCAGCGCCGGCGGGTCTGGAAGCAGCAGCAGCACCACAAGTCCGAGGAAACGCAGCTGTCCATCGGACATCGAAAGCGCGGGGATGCCGACATCGAAGTATCTGCTGCCGTAAGTCAGCGCGCCGCGCCCGCCTGCGGTAATCGGCGTGTTGAGTTCGGAAAAGTCAGGGAAGACGGCTTCCATCACCTCGTACAAACGCGCCTTGATGGGGCGGTAGCGCGGCTCATTCCCCAACTGCTGAAGGATCGACACCAGATTGCTGCCATCGGGATTCAGACGCAGCGGTTCGCTGGTATTGAAGAGCTGCGAATCGCGCATATTTTTCAGCGCGTCCGAACCGAAGCCGCGATAAATCCCCCAGTCCGCCATCAGGCGCGACGTTTCGTAGAGGCTGGGGTAGCTGTGCCGATCCCGTATCTGCGAGATGACGAGTTCCTGATCGGTTTCTTCGTAATCCATTTCCCGTTCCCGCTGATCAGAAGGATCGCCCCCTTTCGCCCCGCTCGTCCTGGGCTTCATAATTCTGACACGACAGGATAGCGCAGTTCGATAAGCAGTTCCAAGCCGCACCGCAGAGACAGACCGACGCGATGGCAGAGGATGGAATCAACAGCGGCATCCCCGGTATCCTGTGTAACGGACCGAGAAGAATGCCGCCGAATGCGCGGTCAGGCTAACGAGAGGCTACGTTGCCGAGCGCGCCGGTTCGATGGGATCATCCGGCGCGGGCTTGTCTGCCCGGTCCCGGCTGCGTTCGCGCGTCTCTTCGCCGTCCGCTTCGACTTCGACGACGCGGCGCACGAACACCTTGCGGATGCGGCGGTTCTCTACGGCATCGATGCGGATGAACACGCCCGGCTCTTCCAGCGTCTCGCCGACTTCCGGCACGCGCCCCAACCGGCTGTAGATGTAGCCGCCGAAAGAGTCGTTCTCGTCGTCCGGCAGATCGATGTCCAGCAGCTCGTTCACGTCATCCAGATTCATGCCGCCATCGACCAGGTAGGCATGGTCTTCGACCTTGACGTATTCGTCTTCTTCGTTCGCGTCGAATTCGTCCTTGATGTCGCCGACGATCTCCTCCACCAGGTCCTCGATGGTGACAATCCCCGCCGTGCCGCCATACTCATCGACGACGACGGCGATATGCGTCTTGCGGTGCTGCATCTCCTTGAAGAGCGCGTCGGCGCGCTTGGTCTCCGGCACGAAATAGGCAGGGCGCATTAGATCGGCGATGGACTTGCCGCCTGCGACCCCGCCGCTTTCCGTGAACAGGCGCAGCAGGTCTTTGGCGTACAGCATGCCGCGAATGTTGTCGATCTCGTCTTCGTAGACCGGGATGCGCGAATGCCCGCTGTCGATGAACTCCTTCATCGCCTCCGTCAGCGAGTCGCCGATGGACACGGCGGTGACATCGGGACGCGGAATCATGACCTCGCGCACCAGCGTCTCGCCAAACTGCAAGACGGAGTAGATCATCTCCTTCTCGTCATATTCGATAGCGCCGCTCTGGTGACTCTCGTCCATCAGCGTCATCAGTTCTTCTTCGACCACCGCTTTGCTCAGCGGTTCGCTCCCGGCAATCCGGCTGAGCAGGTCGCTGAAGCGGACAATCACCGTGATCAACGGGGTGAGGATCAAGACCAGCACGCGGACCGGTGACAAGGCGATAGCGGCAACCTGATCGGCATAGGATTGCCCGACTGCCGAGGCGACCACATCGCCGACAATGAACAGGATCAGCGCGACGACGATCAGCGCAGCGGTGATGATCAGTGCGGCGTTTTCAGGCGAAGCCACCCATAAGGCGATCTGCGCGTAGACAACTGCCACCAGAGCGACACGGATGAAGGTCAGGGTGAGCTGCAGCGTCAGCTGCAAGCGTGGTTGGTCGTCCACCAGTTTGAGCAGACGCTTTGCGCTTCGGTCGCCCTCGTCGGCGCGCTCACGCACCGGCGTGCGCCGGAAATTAGCAAATGCCGAGGCGCTGGTTTGCAGCGCGCCATGCAGCAGGGTCAAGCTGATAAAGAGGATGATGCTCGATAAACCGCCGTCTTCCAAGTTATCCTTTCCTTACTCGTTCCAGACCCCACCTAAAAAGAAAACACCGGGACGATTCTGGCATGGACTGACAGAACGTGACCCGGTGTGGTCAGATCAGCGCACCCAACACACGGTGTCGTTGGGGAGGTTGGTCTGGGTTTGATAGGAGCATTTTCCGCTGTTCTTGAACCTTTGATGAAAAGTCTATCATATAGATCAGGAGCATGACAAGAAAGGTCGTCGAATGCTCGAACCCACCGCGTTTTCTGAAGTCAACCGCCTGCTGGACCCTCTGCGCGAAGGCGTCCAGGGCATCCTGGGCGATCATCTCGTCGGCATCTACCTCACCGGTTCGCTCGCAACCGGCGACTTCAACGCCGACAGCGACGTGGATGTGCTGATCGTCACCGAACAGACTCTCTCTGAAGCCGCGTTCCTGGCGCTTCAGGTACTTCACGAATGCCTGATCGCCAGCGGCGAGCCGTTCGCCGCCGAAATCGAAGCGTCCTACATCCCGCGCGCCGCCCTGCGCCGCCACGATCCTGGCGATTCGTATCACCCGCGCATCGAGCGCGGTCCAGCGGAGCGGCTGACGTGGGTCGAACACCACACCGACTGGGTCGTCCATCGCTGGGTGGCGCGCGAATACGGCGTCATCGTGACCGGTCCACCTCCGAAGACGCTGATCGATCCTGTCAGCCCGGAGGATCTGCGCCAGGGAGTAAGCGAGTTGATCCGTTTTTGGTGGGAGCCGATGATCGACCATCCGGCGCAGCTGGAACACCTCGGCTACCGGGCATACGCCGCCGTCACCATGTGCCGCATGATCTACACGCTGCACACCGGAGCGGTCGCCTCCAAGCCCGCTGCCGTCCGCTGGGTAATCGCCCGGGGCGGCGAACACCTGTCGGATCGACTTAACTGCTGGTCAGATCTGCTCGAACGCGCCCTCGTCTACCAGCTGCGCGCCGACGATCTGGACACGGTGCTGGACCTGATGCGCCTCACGGTCGAAGAGGCGGCGCGCCTCGCCTGAATCTTCTACGACCCTATGGAAATTACGGCATTAAGGGCGCATCTTTTCCTGCGCCTCAACACCCTGTCGCGTCCGGCGCTCAATCCAACTCGGCTTCTTCGGCGATCTGCCAGTCGGGCTTGATCGACTCCAGCTTGCGGATCACCGCATCGCGGATTTCCCCCGGTTCGGCGTGGCGTCCCAGCGCCTTCTTGGAAAACATCAGGTCGCCGTTGACTTCCAGTTCAAAGCGCCCGCCCATCGCAGGGACCAGCGTCCAGGCGGCAATATAATATTCCAAGCCGCGTTCGTTCAGGATTTCTGCCATCGCACGGATGGCGCGCTCGGTGTAGTGTCAGGCGGTGCAGTAAGTGAGCTGGATGTCCAGAAGCGGCTGCTGCATGAGTCGATCCTTTTCATTGGATGGGGTGCCGGTTGTTGAGGGTCATTATAACCCGGCATCGTCAGGGCGGATACTTCGGGGTCGAGTCCGCCACCGTCCCCCTCCGCCGTGAACAGGGCAGAGGGGGACGCTTTCCAGCCAGTTAGAAGAACAGCTTCGCCACCTTGAGGATGCCCTGGCTCCAGGGGACGCGGTGCGAAACGCCGCTCTGCCCTTCGAACGACTTCAGATTGTCCAGGTACCAGCGGTAGTTGCGGATCAATGCATCTTTGTTGGAATACCTGGGTGTATAGCCCAGGATGCGCTCGGCTTTTTCGATGCTGACGAAGGAGTCTTTGCTCGCCGTCTCGTACACCCAGGCGTAGAGCGGCGACAGCTTGAGCTTTTCCAGCAGGCGCAGCCCGAAGATCAGCGGCGCGGCGGGGAAACCGCGAATTTTCTTACCCCTGCCGGCGTAGTCCAGCACCGCCTGATAATCCTCGCGCATCGTCGTGAAGTCCTTCGCGCCGATGTTGAACGTGTCGTTGACCTTATCGCGGTCCAGCGTGGCGCAGAGCATGATGGCATCGCACAGGTCTTCCACATCGAGAAGCTGGTAGCGGTTGTTCCCGCTGCCGATCATCGGGAAGCCGCGCCCATCCTTCGCCCAGTCGTAGAACAGCGCGAACACGCCCAGGCGCTCCGGTCCGATGAACGATTTGGGGCGGATGATCGGCACGCACATCCCCTGCTGGCGATATTCCAGACAGATTTCCTCCGCCTGAATCTTGGCGCGTCCATAGGGACCCACGCCGACCAGCCGATCATCTTCGTACAGCGGGTGGTGATCCGGCACGCCGTAGACCGCCGTCGAAGAAATCTGGATGAAGCGCTCGACGCCGTGCTGATTTGCCGATTCCAGCACGTTGCGCGTGCCGTCGATGTCGGTCGAGAAGATGTCCGCCTCGCTGTAGAGGGGGAGCGCCGCCGCCGTATGGACGACGATCTGCACGCCCTGCATGGCGCGGTCCACCGCGGCGCGGTCGCGGATGTCGCCTTTGATCTCGGTGATCTGCGCCCGTTCGGGGTAATCAAAGTCGGCGATATCGAGGGAAACCACGCGGTGTCCGCGCGCCAGCAGGTAGCGCGTCAGATTGATTCCAAGGAAGCCTGCGCCGCCAGTGATGAGATAAGTTTTGCTTTCTGCCATGCTGCTGTGTTCCTGTCGTGTGTGACGTGATGGGGTGATGTCTGTACCGTCAACATTGCCGCAAGTGTAGATGATGGGGGGAGGGTGAACAATCCCGGACATTACCGGGCGGAGAGCAGGGCGCAGGCGAGTCAATAGGCGTAAAGTCCACCGGCAAAAAATTCATGAATTCTTGATATTTGAAACGTTCCATTTACAAACTTCGGATTTATAATCAAGAGTGGGTGGTTGTTTCGCAGACCCAGTTGCAGACATGGGAAAACAGAAAGATGCTCACCGAGCCTGCCATCTCCCCGCGTGAGATCGTCGAGAGTTTTAAGTTCGCCTACGCCAAGGTGAACAACTGCGACCCGATCATCGTCTATCGGGGCAACCACTGGTACATCATCAACGGCGAGGCGGTGCATCGCACGATGGTGATGCGCGAGATCGCCCGGCTGCGCGGCGTCGCCCAGCGCCAGACTCTCCACAACACCGACCGGTCCATCCTCACCCGGCTGATCAACAAGCTGCGCGGGCTGTAATCGGCTGAGCGCCGGCGCGGATCACTCGCCGAACACGTCTTCCACCAGGAACTGATTTTCGACCGCGTAGGCGGCGTTGGCGACCACCTGCTCCGGTGTGAGCGGCGCGCCGGCGACATCCTCGCGGAAGACATTCTTCAGCGGCAGCACCGAGGCGGTCGGCGGGATATGCGACGTGTCCACCTGCTGAAGCTTCTGAAAATAATCCAGCACATGCGAAAGCTGACCGGCGAAGAGGATCACCTCGTCATCCGTCAGATCGAGTTTCGCCAGTTCGGCGATGCGGCGCACTTCGTCGTGTGAAAGTTCCATACCGGCGTCCTCCTGCAGGTGCGGCGGATCATGCCGGCATTATAACACCGCTTTTTTCGCCTGTTCTGTCTACACATCTATGCCGGGGGCGGCGCATCAGCCGCCCTATCCGGGTGAAGCTTTCGGTAACGCTCCCGATGCGACTCGCGTTCCAGGAGCGCGATCTGAAATGGGTGATAAAACGCCGGATCGGTGAATGCCGCCAGCGAGTCCGGCGCAAATAACCGGGACATAACCTGTATGGTCAGCATTTCCAGGGGGGCATCCGCCTGCATCTGGCGGGTGACAGCGGTCGGCAGAGGTATCTGCCAGCAGACCTGCGCCAGCCTTAAGCCCAACATCAGCATCCGCCGGCTGCCGCGCCGTGACGCTTCCGCCAGCAGGTTTTCCCAGTCCAGGGGCGGCACGCGCTGTACGTAAAAGGCGATATCCACGATCCACGACAGGCGAAACCAGCAGTGTTTGCTGCCGTGCAGGCACAGATAGAGCAGCAGATCAGGCGGCGATAAGGTCTGTATCTCACGGTCGAACGCCGGGAGGGTCTGAAGCCGCCGCCAGACTCCGGCGTCATCCATCAGTCCATCGTAGACCGGTGGCAGGAGCATCTCGTGCAGCTCGATGATCAGCCGGCTGTGATGATGCTGAAAGACCACCGAATGCCTCGCTGTGGCATCGGACTCCACCGCTTCATAATCCTGGGTCCCCAACCATTCGAGCGCCGCCGGCATGGTTTCCGGCGTCGTCAGCAGATCGAGGTCGCCGCTGATGCGCAGAGCAGGATCATCATAAAGGAAGGTTGACAGCAGCGGACCTTTGATCGGGATCAGTGGAAGGTGTCTGCGGTGCGCGCTTTCCAGCAGTCGGACCAGCTCAGCAACGACCAGGCGAGTGAAGGTGTCATTCTGGCGTTGAAGGCTGTCCAAGCGGGCGAGCGCGAGCGGGGGCAGCAGGTCCAGTCCGGCAAGGCGGCGGCGCAGGAGTCCGGCAGTCCCGTGATCGACGGCGTAGGCTGTCAGGCGATAGCCATCAACGCGCGCTCGCCAGGCTTCGACATCCAGCGCGGCAGGCTCAGGACTCAGGCAGGCGATCAAGAAGCGTATCGTCTCGGCAAAGTCTCGCGGGAACAGGTCAAACAAGGCTGCGTTCCACCAGCGTCACCAGCGCATCCAGTGCGTCCAGCGACCAATGTCGTATCAGACGGTAGACGGGCACGGCTCTGACCAGCGCCTCACACTGCGCGAAGTGATCGCGCGCCGTGTCCGCCATGCGCACAAGCGGGACGGTATAGGTGTGATTGACCAGCGCCATGAACGCCTCCTGCACGCCCATCGCCTCAATACGGTGCTGCTCTCCTTTATCCAGCAGAAAGATCGCCTGAACCGGGATAGGCTGCTGAGACGGCGCTTCAACCTGGCGCAGGCGTTTCTCAATTTTTGGAAATGCTTGTGGAAGATGGTCTGGATCATCCCCCAGCGCTGCCGCCGCTTCGGGCCACAGCTTGAGCCGGCTCAGCCCTGGCATCATCACCGGTTTGGCGAAATCGCGCACCTGTATCGGCGTGACATCATCGGCAAGGACCCGAAATCCCCGCCGGCGCAGCGCACCGACCAGCGTCGATTTCCCCTGCCCAGACCATCCCACAAAGATCGCCGCCGACGGGTCTGTCGAAGCCGGCGCAGTCTCGACAGCACTGCCATGCAGCACCAAACAACCGCGCTGATGCAGCGCAACTGCGATGCAGGGACCCAGCAGGAGATGTTCGATCATGCGCGGATCAGCCCCAGGCAGAGGCTGGATGACAATCCGCCGCCCTTCGCTGATTCGAAAGCTCCCTGCCGCCGTGTAATACAGCAGGACGCCTTCGGCATCCACATTCATGAAGTCTTCCTCGATGAAGGGAGTGGGCGTCCCCGGTTCAGGGGTCACGCAGGTGATCAACAAATCAGCCGCTGCTTGCGACACAGCGGCTGACGGTTCGCTCAAGGCAAATTCTGACTGGATCAGCAGCCCAAAAGCACGATAGAACGGCATGAACGCGATTTACGACCCTGGCAGTCCAGTAGTGCGGACGCGAGTCGAAATGAGTGGGTTCTCACGCGGTCCAGAGATCCCGGACATCGTGACCTTTTCGAGACTTCCGATTCTGTGCAAGTCTGGGGTGGTATACGATTTCTTCCTGCGGGGTTCGGTCGGAAGTGAAGACCTTACAGTATCCATGTCTGCTCCTTACCCTGAAAACGCCTGCCACTTGTTGAGCCAGAGAGCAAAAAGCGAAACAGACCATAGGGAAAGCCCAATGCCAGCGTCGCCCGTACTCTCGAACTGCCGGAATAAGTGCTGAATATAGTTGGTATCGAGATAGATGGAGAGATTATCGTTAGAAGAACTATATAGCACATTTTTAACGAAGTCAAGTTCATAGTTCAATAATATATAATTGTGATTCTTCGTTGGAACCCACTTGCTGCTGCGCTGTGCAATTTCAAGCGGCAGCAAATCGCGCAGGGCGCGCCGAACAATCCGACGATTCCAACCATCTCGTACACGCTGCTCCCTCGGCAGTCCATAGCTGTAGGTGACCAGGCGTGTATCGAAGTAGGGATATCTCGGCTCAATGCCAAATCGACTGGTGAGCAGATCAAGATACTCCAGTCCATGTGAGCTGCCGTGCGTCAGGGCAGCGTAATGTGACTCGCGAACGCGGCGGTGCGGATGCCTCTCCCGCCGTCGAGCAGACAGCCGTTCGGCGGCGTCAACACGCCGCGCAAAATCAGGATTCAGGATACGCGGCACAGCATCCTGTCGGCGAAGATTGGAGCTGCGCAGCAGGTGCGTTCTGAGCAGAGAGAGCGCCCCGAATAGATAGGGCTGAATCATGTGGCGGCGCACCAGCGACCAGACGCTAACCCGTCCAAGGTAAAAATGACGGGCATAGCCGCGCGCTTCTCGCAGTGCGGTGAGCCAGCGAAACTGCCCGGCGAGTTCGGTGAGGTAGACAGGATCATAGCTGACGACGGTATCTCCGTCTGTGCCGTCGAATAACACGCGGATGCCATCGCGCTGTGCCGCCTGAAGCGCCTTCCACAGCACCGAATATCCCATGCTGAGGTAGAGATCGTCCATGATCTCGATGACATCTGGCACATGCAGGGAGTGCGGCGTCGCCTCCCCATCGATCACGGTCGAGGCGATCTGCTTCTGGGCGACGACCGCCTGAACATAAGCCGCTTCGCTGAAGCCAGAGACGGTGGGGCTGTACAGCACGGAATACGCGCGCAGCCGCTCGCCTGGGGCAGCGCCGCGCTCGGCGAGCAGATAATCGGCGGCGCAGGCGATTGATGATGAATCCAGCCCGCCGCTCAGAGAAATGCCTACAGGCGGACGACTGCCCAGCCGCGCCGCGACCGCCTGCAGAAAGAGTTGTCGGAATTCGGCTTCATACGCCTCGTCCAGCATAGGCGGAAGACGATATTCAGGGTCGAGCTGCCAGTAAGGGCTAAGCTGTGCGCTGCCCTGGCGCACCATCAAGATGTGTCCCGGCTTCAGCCGCTGCACCCCTTCAAAAAAGGTGCTTTCCTGGTCGCTGAAGTCTTCGACGAAGAAGGCGAAAATGCGTGCCTCGTTGAAGCGCACGCGAGCGCGCAGAGGCGGAAGCGAAAACAGCGCCTTGATCTCGCTGGCGAAAGCAAAAAGTCCCTCATGGACGGCATAATAGAAGGGACGCGCCCCAAACGGATCACGAGCGCAGAAGCAAAGCGAAAGCTGCGCATCCCAGATGACAAAAGCAAATTCGCCCAGTATGCGGCTGGCGCAGTCGAGACCCCAACGGGTGTAGGCTGCCAACAGTATGACTCCGTCGGATGCCGTCTGAGGGGAAATGCTCAGTTCTGCGCACAGCGCGTCACGATTATGGAGATACCCATCAAGGACTGCGACTCTCGCCGACGTCCCTTCTTGATGGGTAAGGTCATTCATGTGCAGGGGGCTACGGTAGCCCAGCGCGATCTGCGCCGCCGTCCAACTCTCGCTGGTATCGCCAAACCGGCCGCGCATCGACCACAGCATCCCGTCAACCTGCGCCCGGGCATTGCTGTGTACAGAATCGCCGTGCTGACGATGCCATACCCCGGCTATCGTTCCCACGCGCCAAGTTCCTTAAATCTGCCTGTTTGAATAGTCTAACACTGTTTTTTCATCCATTGTGCAATTCGCCAAACCGAACAAACTCCCTTACAATTGATGGTTGTGTTTTCGGAATATTCATTGACGCCATCAATCAACGGATTGGGGGAGGCGCATTTTGAAGAAACTCCTGCCGCTGTTATTTCTCGTCGCGGCGCTGCTGCCCGTCACACTGTTTGCCATGCAGGACGGCGGTGCGGTGCGGATTGAGATCACCGGGGTGAATGCAACGGAACTGCCCACCGCCATCGTCACCGCCAACGTCTACGACAACCTGGGACAGCCGATCGGCGGGCTGACCGCCGCCGACTTCACCCTCACCGGTTCGCTGGCGCAGGTCGGCGAGATCGTCGAAGTGCAGAACATCACCGACGATGATCTGCCGTTCGCCACCGTGCTGGTCCTCGATGTGAGCAGCAGCATGTCCGGCGTGGTCGAAGAAACCTCACCCATCGGGCGCGCCAGAACCGCCGCGCGTGACTTCGTTGAGAATATCCGCGAAGAGGATCCGGTCGCCTTGGTGACCTTCAGCACAGGCGTCGAAGTGGTGCAGCCGTTCACGACGGACAAAGCCGCCATCCTCGCCGCCATCGACAATGCGGCATCCGGCGGCGAAACGGCGCTCTACCAGGCGGGCTACGATGCCGTCCGTCTGGCGGCGGAAGCGCCGGTCTCGCGCCGCGTCGTCATCCTGCTGAGCGACGGCGCGGAATATGGCGGCAACAGCCGGGTCGAACGCGACGCCGCTGCCCTGGAAGCCTTGACGCGCGGCGTGCCCGTCTACACCATCGGTCTCGGCTTCGGCGCCGACCGCACCTATCTCGCACATCTCGCCGACAGCACCAACGCGCGTTTCTACGAATCGCCCACTCCCGAACAGCTTGAATCGATCTACACGGAACTGGCAGCCCTCCTCCGCAGCCAGTACGTGATTACCCTGAACGCCAACGTACCGCTCGACGGCACGACCTACGATTTCGGCATCCGCGTCACCACCCCGGCGGGGTCGGATGAAGCGACCGCCGAACTGCGCGCGCCGATCCCGACGCCTGTCGTCAGCCTGCCCGATCTGCCGACCGATCCGATCATCGTCCCGACGACGCTGACGGCGAATGTCCTCGCCGATGACGCGCTGACCGGCGTCAGCTTCGCCTTTGACGACGCCGAGCCGGTGACCCTGAACCAGGGACCGTTCACCTTCACCATCGACCCGGCGCAGTTCGCGCCCGGCAGCTATCCGCTGACCGTCGCCGCTACCGACGAAAACGGCGATGTGGGCATCGCCTCCGGCACGGTGCAGATCGGCGCGCTGCCCCCGACCGTCAGCTTCGATCCTGATCTCGCCAGCCTGGGCGAAATCGCCGAAGCGGTCACGGTGGCGATCACCGTCGGCGGGCAGACCCCGATCACCGACGTGAGCGTCGCCATCGACGATCAGGCGGCGGTCGCCCTGACCGACCCGTACAGCTTCACCGTCGATCCGATCCAGCTCCCCGCCGGCGCACACCAGGCGGTCGTCACGGTCCACAACGCGGGCGGGCGCGAAGCTGTCGGCTTCATCCCCTTCAACGTCGCCGCCGTCGTCCCGGTGGTGACCATCCGAGGGCTGGAAGACGGACAGAGCATCACCGAACCAACCACCTTCACCGTCACAGTCACCGGGCAGGGCGCAGTCACCGCCCTGACGGCATCGGCGGGCGACACGCCGCTGACCCGCGACACGTCCGGGCTGATCGGCATTGACCCGATGGTCCTGCCGCCGGGCGCGGCAGATGTCGTCGTCTCGGCGACCACCGACAACGGCGTGACTGGCGAAGCCCGCGTGACTGTGCTGATCGGCGCGCTGCCCCCGCAGATCCGCGTCGAAGGCATCGCCGAGGGCGCGAACCTGACCAGTGATGTCGAAATCATGGTCGATTTCGTCTCGCAGACGCCGATCACCGACGCGGTGGCGCTGGTGGATACCGAAACCGCCGCCGCGCTGGAAAGCGACCCGGCAATCTTTACCCTGCGCGTGCTGGATTACCCGCCCGGCGACCATACGTTGAACATCGGCGCGCAGAATGCCAGCGGTCAGACCAACACCCTGGCGATCCCCTTCACCATCGATCCCGCGCCCGCCGCCAGCGCGACCGCCCTGGCGCAGATGCAAGCGACCGCGACGCAGGCGGTCATCAATGCCACCGTCAGCGCAGAAGCCGCAGCGGCGACGGCGACACAGGCGGCGGTCATCGCCGCCACCCAGACGGCGGAGTTCATCGCCCAGGCGACAGCCACCGCCGTCGTTCAGAACGCCACCGGGACGGCGCAGGTCGTCGCAGAAGCGACCCAGGCGGCGGTCATTGCCGCCACCCAGACGAGCGAAGCGCTCGCCGCAGCTTCGGCGACGGCAGCCGCGCTGAGCGCCGCCGCCACCGATCAGGCGCAGATCGCGGCGACCCAGACCGCTGAGGAGGCGGCGGCTGTCGCAGCGGCATCGGCGACCGCCAGCGCCGAACAGGCAGCAGTCAATGCCGCCTCCACGCAGACCGCCGAAGCCGAGGCGTCGCAAGCCGCCGAGCAGACCAGCGCCGCCAACCTCGCCGCCACGCAGTCGGCAGAGGCGAACGCCGCGACTCAGAGCGTCGAGCAGACCAGCGCCGCCAACCTCGCCGCCACGCAGTCGGCAGAGGCGAACGCCGCGACTCAGAGCGTCGAGCAGACAGCCGCCGCCAACCTCGCCGCCACACAAACCGCTGAAGCCGAAGCATCGCAGGCTGCCGAGCAGACAGCCGCCGCCAACCTCGCCGCCAC
>JABWBO010000234.1 GCA_013360465.1 Anaerolineae bacterium
GGGCGGCGTCCCGGTCGCTGCGCCGGGGCTGGGCGCTGGCGCTGATCCCGGCGGGCGCGCTGGTCTTCATCGCCTACCGCGCCGCCCTCGGTCTGCCGCCGCTCGGCGACACCTATGCCCACTATTCCTATCACTTCTTCGTGAACCCGCTGGAAGGGCTGTGGATCAACCTCCGCTGGATCGCCGCTCACCCCGCCGAGGCGGTGATCAGCCTTGACGTGTGGGTGATGATCGCCTCGTTCGCCGGGCTGATCCTGGCGCTGCGTTTTCCGCAGCACCGCCGGCTGCCGCTGATCGCCTTCACGCTGGGGCATCTGCTGGTCTATGTCAGCAAGATCAACTGGGTGTGGGGCACGACCGATCAGCCGTTGTACTCGCAGAGCTTCGCCCGCTACGCCGTCGTCCTCTTCCCGCTCATCCTGCTGATCGCCGACGGGGCGCGCCGCCTGCCGGCGCTGCCGCGAATCGCCCTGGGAGCGGTGAGCGGGCTGCTGCTGCTGTTCGCCGGCGCCCTGTTCACGGTGGCGCTGGTCGGTCCATGAGTTCCAGGATTGATCTATCCGAGGCACGAGGACAACCACAGTTCTACGCGGGGCGCACTGCGTACTAAAAGGGGATGTATGTGATGCGTCCGACCAGCTCACCGGGCTGAGTTGTCAGCAGGGCGATCAGAATTTGCTCAGCGGTATCGCCAATCGACAGGCGAATTCGGACTTCGATCACCCCCGGCATGGGCAGCCCTGCTCGAATGCGATCGTATGCATGCTTCGTCATCGTCTGCACATCGTGCGTCAAGAGGATTCTTTCCTCTTTGGCTGCCCATTCGAGTACTACCGGGTCTGATGCACCGTAGATTTCACTATCCTGAACGCGCACAGTATCAAGGGAAGCTTCGGCGCGCAGGAGAGCATCCAACACGTCTCCGTGAAAGTTCTCATCTGCCAGCAACCGCATGACCTACCCGCCTGGGTTCCGCTTCTCAGCCAATGCGGCGATCAAACGCTCTCGCAGCGGATCATTCGGGTGATCCGCTTCATAGCGCCTGCGGGCATCCGCCGCCAAACGCTCCTGGGCGTCGATATAGGCGTCAATGTCCGCCTGATTTCGCAGATAATAGCCGATGACCAGATAGACATCGGACACGTGGAGCGCCGAATAGTGCCTGGCGATCTCTTCAGGTGACGCACCCCCGTGAAAGTCGGCGATGACGGCATCCAATGTCACCCGTGATCTGCCAACCCGTATGACGCCATCTTCGGTTCGCAGTGGTACATCCACCGCCGCAGGCATCCCCAGCATGGTACTCGCTCCCACCTATCGCTGCTGAGAGTCTACCATAAATCCAGAGGCAAAACGCCTCGTCGGGACAATCCCGGCAGGACAGCATGACTGCTCCCCAGAACACAAGGACCAGAGTCCAGACCTCAAACAGAGCTATCCTTAGCTTTGCTCAGGAAGAGCGAGCACACCGAAAACCACTGATGGAGTCTTCGACTTCGGGATTGTTCCAGTCCCGGTTTGCCGTGCGGAAGACATCGGTATCGTCATTGTCCCACGAACCACCCCGCAGCACACGCTGAACATATGTCCTATCCCCGGTGTCCGCCTCCCGATCTACTGAACTATCGTAGGGGAGATACAGCGAACTCATCCATTCCCAGACGTTGCCGCTCATGTCGAGCGCGCCCACCCATGACGCACCACCCTCGCGGATTCCCGGACCCACATCTGCCGTCCCACCCCCAGAGTTACCGCTATAGACGACGTGGTCAGCGATGAAGTCGTCTCCCCAGGGATAGACCCGTTCATCCGGTCCGCGCGCCGCATATTCCCACTCAGCTTCGGTCGGCAGGCGCGCCCCGCGCCGCGCACAGAAGTCGCGCGCTTCGAACCAGGTGATCCGCTCCACCGGGCGCAGATCGCCATCGAAAGTGTTGGCATTCGCCTTCACGCCGCCCAGCCGATCAAAATCTCTCTGTGTCACTTCGGTCAGGTCGATCCAGAACGGCGCAGCAAAGGTGATGCGGCTGCCATCCCGTTCATCACCCGCTTGCGGGTTTGCGCCGATGGTGAAACTACCCGCCGAGACCAGCACCATCGTCACGCCATCCTCAAAGGTATGTTCGAAGCCGCCTGGATACAGCGCCCCCCAGTCGACATTGCTCCCGGTGAACCGGCGGGCGGCGTCCAGCGCCGTTTGCAGTGGGTCCGGCGTCGGTGTGGGTGATGGGGTATAGGTCGGCGTGAACGTCGGCGTCCACGACAGGGCGAGGAGGCGCGCGGCTGCCGTCGCCTCGGCAGCGGCATAGCGCTGTGTGGCTTCAGCGGCGGTGGCGGTCTGCGGGACGGCTGCCGTCTGCGAGACATTGAGGATCGCCGCCATCGACGCCGTCTGCGTGAGCGCCGCCTCGATGGTCGCTAACTGCTGCTGGGCGTTGAGGGAGGCGGCGGCGGGAGGCCCGTCGGTGGGCGGCGGCGCGG
>JABWBO010000112.1 GCA_013360465.1 Anaerolineae bacterium
CCCGGTCTGCCGCCGGACGCGCTGCGCAGCCTGCGCCCCCGCCGCGCCTGGCTGCGCCCCGCCTTCTGGCGCGGGACGCGCGGCGAAGTGGCGACGATAGCCCTGATCTTCTGCGCGGCGCTCCTCCTGCGCGCCTGGAACCTGGAGACCGGGCTGCGGGTGAGCGTCGATGAGGCGCTGGCTATCGACGGGACCATGCACTACTTCGGCGGCGCCATCGGGCTGGTCGGGCGTCCTTCCGAATACATCACCACGCTCCTCATGCCGCAGTGGCAGGGCGAACTGATCCACCTCATGGGCAGGTCGGTCACGTCGCTGCGCCTGATCAGCGCCTTCGTCGGCGCGCTGACCGTCGTCGTCACCTACTTCCTGGCGCGCGATCTGTTCAGGGACCGGCGCACCGGCGTGATCGCCGCGCTGTTCCTGCTGGCGCTGCCGCCGCATCTCCATTTCAGCCGGATCGGCTTGATTCACATCGCCGATCCGCTGTTCGGGTCGCTCGGCATCTGGTTTCTGATACGCGGGCTGCGCTTCAACCGGCGCATCGACTGGGCGCTGGCGGGGGCGTCGCTCGCCCTGACTCAGTATTTCTTCGAGGCGGGGCGGCTCTTTTTCATCCCGCTGGTCGCCGCCTGGTTTCTGGGGGCGGCGGCGCTGTCGCTGCTGGACCGGCTGCGACTCCGCCGGCGCTTCGATATGGCTCCGGTGCGCCTTCCGTTCAAAGGCATCTTCGTCGCGCTGCTGGCGCTGATCCTGGTGGCGACTCCGGTCTACTACGCCATCTTCAGCCGCAACCGCGACGCTAACCCGCGCCTGACCACCTCTGGCGGCTTCGACCTGATCCTCGCGCCCTTCCAGGACGACGACGGGCTGACCGGCGAAGAAGCGTCGGCGCTGGCGCGACGCATCCTCTTCCCCTTCAGCGTCTACGTCAGCCAGCCGGAACAGGCGGCGTTCTACGGCGGCAGACAGCCGCTGCTGCTGGTCTACGTGGTCCCGTTTTTCCTGCTGGGGACGGCGTTTCTGCTGGCGCGCTGGCGGTCGGCGGCGGTCATCCTGATCCTGTGGGTGCTGCTGACGGCGCTGACCAACGCCCTGCTGCGCGACAGCGCCGTCTATGCCCGCTGGCACGTCGTGTTTCCGGCGGCGGCGGTGGTGACGGCGGTGGGCGTCCGCACACTGCTGCCGATGCTGTTCCCGCGCCCTGTGCCATCCCTGACTCTGGAGGTGGCGCGCAATGCCCCCGCCGCCAACGTCGCCCCACAGCGCGCCGAGTTACCCACGCCCGCCGGCGCGCCAGCGTCACGATGGGCATCGGCTGTCGTCATCGGCGTCACGGCGCTGCTGCTGATCGGGCAGGTGAACTACTACTACGCCCTTCACGTCCCGGCGTTCGAGCGGCAGGCGCGCGAGTTCAAACCCTACCCCGATGGCTACGACGCGGCGATCCGCGCCGCCGGCGTGCCGAATTACACCGACATCTACCTGATCGCCAACCCGATCCCGGACATCAATGTCCCGCGCATCTGGATCGCCTATCTGACGCAGAGCGACGTGGCGACGCTGCGCTACTTCCCGCTGGCGGCTGAGGATTTCACCGAGGAATTCGTCGAGACTCTGCCTGAAGATCGCCATCTGGCGCTGTTCATCGACAACCAGACGCCGCTGGCGATCCTGACGGCGGTCAACGCCTTCGGGTGCAGCATCGAAAACAGCCCCTACGAGATCGTCCCGCCGACGAAGGAATATGTGCTGTGCTTCGTCGATCGCGGATTCACCGAGGCGGTGGGCTGACTCTGCCGGCGGCGGCAGGCGTTATACTCATGCTGTTTCTGATCGCAATTAAGGAAGAGGATGCCCATGAACGTCCTGATCATCATCAACGATGCTCCCTATGGTTCCGAGAAAGCCTATAACGCTTTGAGGCTCGCGCTCGCCCTGCAGAAAGACCACGCCGAGGTTCAGGTGCGCGTCTTCCTGATGGCGGATGCCGTCACCTGCGCTCTGCCGGGACAGAAGACGCCGGACGGTTTTTACAACCTGGAACGTATGCTCAAGGGGGTTGTGACCAGGGGTGGACTGGTGAAAGCGTGCGGAACCTGTGCCGATGCGCGGGGGATTCGCGAACTGAGCCTCGTCGAGGGTGTCGAAGTGAGTACGATGAGCCAGCTCGCCCAGTGGGTCGTCGAGGCGGACAAGGTGCTGACCTTCTGACGGGTGGTCCTGGCTCTTCTCGACGGTCGAGGAGTGACAGAGAATTTTATGCTGAACTCTCGCCGATTGGGGGGAAATGGGCTATAAAGAGGGCATGAGTAACAGTTGCAAAGCCGATTTCTAGTCACTATCCCCTTCATCCTAGGCTTGCTGCCCCCCGTGTACTTAAACTGCTGGCGATGAGCGAGGAGCCAAGCTGATGACCGTGAATTTCGACGAAGTCGTAAAGCTCGCCGAACAGCTTGAACCTGATGAGCAGGATCTGCTCATCTATCGACTGCGTGTGCAGCAAGCCCATACCAGAGGGCATCAACCGCCGCAAGCCGAACGGGAGGCGGAACACATCCCGGATGAATGGGCAGTGAAACGCGGCAGCGAATTCGTGGAGTATTATCGCAGCCCCACGCGCGAAGAACTGATCGAGGACCTGGAAAACATGGTGGCGGCGGGAACTTTCAAGCAGCCGGAAAGCCTATACGGCAAGTACGCGAATCCTGCTGTGCCCGACATGACCGAAGAAGAATTCCATGCGCAGATGCATGCGCTGGCGACTGAATGGGAGCAGGAGCTTGATGACCTCGATGCCGACACCGATTGAGCCGATCCATGTGGTCGATACCCATGCGCTGATCTGGTATCTGTTGGGCGACAGAAAACTGAGCAGGCGAGCGCTGGCGGTCTTTCACGCCGCCGAGCGGGGCGAAACCCGCTTGATCATCCCTTCCATCGTACTCGCAGAAATGTATTACGCCAACGCGAAGAACAAATGGTTTCCCGACTATACCGCCGTCCACAAAGATCTGCTGGGGCGGCGGTTCTTCAAGTTTCTGCCGTTCGACAACCTGCACGACTTCAAACGATTCATGAAGTTCGAACCACAGCGCTGGGTATGGATGCCGAAGGAAGAGATGAGCGTGCGCCGGGGGGATGAGCGCGGCGACGAGGAACGCTAATCCCGACTCACTTGCCACGATTGATATTACTTCACGGGAGGAACGCTTATGACACAGCAGAACCCGGATTTTGAGAGCGTCGAGTACCACCTCGTCTACAGTGAACTGATCAACGCGGCGCGGCGGCGCGGCACCGTGACCTACCAGGAATTGGCACACGTCGTCGGGTTGCCCCTGGAAGGCAACTACATGGGCAAGCGGATCGGAGAGCTGCTAGGAACTGTGTCTGAAAATGAAGTGCGCCACAACCGCCCGATGCTCAGCGCCATCGCCGTGACCACCGGCGGCAGACCGGGCGGCGGCTTCTTCACCTGGGCGCGGCAGCTCAACCTGCTGCAATCCGAGCATAAAACCGATGAAGATGCCTTCTGGGAGCAGCAGAAGAAGCAGATCTACGCGACCTGGCAGCAGAGATTCTATAAGGGCTGAAAATGACATCCGCGTCATGACGAAGGGAAGTCCGTATGCGTTTCTCCACAATACAGGACGTCAAGGAAGCAGGGTTTCAGGGATTCGTCGCTGTGAAAGACCTGCAATGTCCGTCAGCACGAAAGGTCTTTCCCGATGTGCCAGGTGTCTATGTAGTGCTTCGGATGGCGACTACGGAACCGCGGTTCCTGCCAGTTGGCACATCTTTCAGAAAAGTGATGGTCAAGCCGTATGCGGTTGAGAGACTGCAACGGAAGTGGGCAAGAGTCAGGGGATCGCCCGTCGTCTATATTGGAAAATCGGAATCGCTGAGGCGGCGGCTCAACCTCTATCTGGGTTTGAGGCGCAACCACAGCGGGGGGCGCGCGATCTGGCAGTTCAGCGACGCGGCAGACCTGCTGGTGTGCTGGACGCCCACATCGAAAGCAGATCCTCGGGCTATAGAGAAACAACTTCTGGGCGACTTTTTCGCAGCTTATAGCAGCTTGCCGTTCGCCAATTGGGCATTGTAGCACCTGTAACGGGACAATATCGCATCCTTGTGGAGAGACTATGCAGCACGTTTTCATCAGTTACAGCAGCAAGGACATTTGGGCGATGCGGCTTGTCGCCACGGTACTGCGAACCGCACGTTTTGACGTATGGGTGGATGAGCGTCTGGAACACACAGATGCCGGGTGGCGCAAGCAAATCGAGACGGCAATTCGAGAATCTGCTTGTGTCATCGTGTTGGTTTCCCCGAACTCATATGAGTCTCGGTATGTTGAGGAGGAGATCGCTGTAGCTGAGAGTGCCAAACGCACGATCATCCCTGTTGTGGTGCATGATGATGGTACAGAGAGAGTGCCATTTGGTCTCCAGCGGTTACAGCGATTTGACCTGCGCCAGAAGTACACATTGGGTCTCAAGGACCTTGCGGAAGCAGTTGGCAAATATGCGCAACCACTCTCGGAACCTACAACGGAGGAGCCTCATTCCAAATTTCGTGCCCTGACGGAGGAAGCGAGACGAATCGAACAAGCCATTAAGGTATTGCAGGACGATATCCCGAACTTGGTGGCGGATCTGATAGAGCCTTTTGCGCCTATGGCATTTCTGCCGAGTGTCTCGAGGTCGTTGATCTCATGGGTACAGGCCAATCGGCTGCCGTTTCAGCTTGGGAACGTTCAAGAAAACGCAACTTGGCTGGAGAGCGCGAAAAACACACTGCCAGGCGCATTACGATCCTTTGCGGAAAAGCACTTCTTCAATGATAAATTCTCGGCTGAGACGATATATGACTCCGACGGAAAGCCGCTTGGCAGAGCATTAACACTACCAAGAATATACCGACTCTTCTTTGACATGCAGGATATTCTCGAGGTCCCAGGTCATCCCGAGTATGAGGAGAGGATGATCTATGCAGGGAAACGCGTTCGAGCTTTCCTCTTTGTAGAAATTGCTGAACAGGAATACGAAGAGATGCGCGGTCTATGGGATTGCCTTGACGATCTGAACGAGGCTCTCATGCGAGATCCGCATGCGCTCAGGGCTGACGCAAGCCAGGACGAAGTGATTGCAGATCAAGAACGATGGATGTCTGGAATGCAGGCATCTCTCAGCCACGCACAGCAGTTCGCGACTCGGATTGAGCAACTGAAGAAGAAAGCCCTGCCATAACCATCCACCGCAAAAAGCTGATCGAAGTCGCGCTGCCCCTCGAAGCCAGCACCCGCGAAAAACCCTTCCGCAGCGGCAACTCCTCGACGCTGAACCTGTAGCGAGCGCGCCGAAGCCGTGAATCGGACGACCCGACGAATCACCCCTACGGAACAGATCGTAGGAGCAGCCCGCCGGGTCGCCTGAAAGAGGGGCGAGGATAAGGATCAGTTCGGTTCGCGCAGCCGCTCCGCCACCAGTTCGACGATATCCTTGATCTCAGGACCTTCGCCGACGTTCGCCTTCGCCGATTCGAACATCTGCATACAGAAGGGGCAGCCAACCGCCAGGATTTCCGCGCCGGTCGCCTTCGCCTCTTCAAAGCGTTCCAGGTTCACGGCTTTCTCGCCGTGTTCTTCTTCCTTCCAGAACTGCGCGCCGCCCGCGCCGCAGCAGAACGAGTTCTTCTTGCTGCGCGGCATCTCCACGACATCCACCCCCAGGTTGTGCAGCACGAAGCGCGGCTCGTCGATCACGTCGTTGTGCCGCCCCAGGTAGCAAGGATCGTGGAAGGTGACGTTCGGCTGTTTCGACGGGCGCGCCGATTCCGGCAGTTTGCCGGTCATGATCAGCTCTTCGATGAAGGCGGTATGATGCACCACCTCGTATTCGCCGCCGAACTGCTGATATTCCCTGCCCAGGTTGTGGAAGCAGTGCGGGCAGGTGACGACCACGCGCCGCGCCTTGCCTTCGAAGGCGGCGTTGAGCGTCTCGACGTTGGTCAGCGCCAGTTCCTGGTACAGGTCTTCCTTGCCGGCGCGCCGGGCAGAGTCGCCGGTGCAGGTTTCGGCGTCGCCCAGCACGGCGTAATTGACCCCGGCGCGTTCCAGCACCTTGACCAGCGCCCGCGCCGTCAGTTGGGCGCGCGGGTCATAGCTGACGGCGCAGCCCGTCCAGTACAGCACATCGAAGTCGGGGTTGTCATCCACCGTCGGGATGTCCATATCCTTCGCCCAGGCGAAGCGCTTTTCGGGGTTTTGCCAGGGGTTGCCCTGCCGCTCCATGCCCTTGAACGCGCCCTGTAGCTCTGCCGGAAATTCGCCCTTCATCAGCACGGCGTCGCGGCGAATCTCCAGGATGTCCAGCATCGGCTCGTTGCCGACTGGGCAGATCTCGATGCAGGCGGCGCAGGTCGTACACGCCCACACCGCCGATTCGCTGATGGCGCTGCCGATCAGCGGGAAGGGCGAAGCCGATCCCCCCGCCAGCGCGCTCATGTTCTCGCGGATCAGATAGCGCTTGTTGATCTCGTACGCCGAGGGCGAAAGCTCCTTGCCGGTGATGTACGCCGGGCAGACATCCTGGCAGCGGTTGCACATGATGCAGGCGAAGCCGTCGAAGATGTGCGTCTTGGGCAGGTGTTCCAGTTTTTCCGCCCCGAACTGCTCGACGCTCTCGTCCTCGAAGTCGATCTTGGGCATCTCGCCGAGCGAGGTGCGGCGCGGACGGGTCAGGAAGTTGAGCGGAGCCATGAACAGGTGGGCGTGCTTGCTCTGCGGGAAGTAGGGCGTGAAGATCAGGATACCGCCAAGCGCCACCCACCAGAAGATATGTTCCAGCATCCTGAGCGCATCGGCGCTGCCGCCCGCCCAGATTCCGCTGACCACCGAGGCGAACGGACGCAGCGGATCGAACGCGCCGGCATCCGCCACCTGCACCGACTGCCCCAGGAAGCGCGCGCCGACGTGCAGCAGGATGAACCCGGCGACGATCACCGAGTCGGTGGTGACGCCGCCCGCCTTCACCTTCGGGTGCAGCAGCACGTTGTCGTGATACTTCAGGTCTTTCTTGCTGGGCAGCACGAAGCGCCGCAGGAGGAAGTAGGTCACGCCGACCAGCACGGCGATGCTCAGCAGGTCGCCGACCAGCTTGTACAGGTCATGCAGGACGCCCGTCTCTTCCAGGAAGACGTAATCGGGCAAAAGACCTTCCAGGGCATCGGCGGTGTTGACCAGGAAATAAAAGGTGAAGCCCCAGACGATGCCCAGGTGAAACAGGCTGCTGACCAGGCGGGTCTTCAGCGTCGTCTGCTGTGTGAGATAGACGCGCAGCGCCGTGATCAGGCGGGAGGGCAGGCGGTCGAGGTACAGTTCCCGCGTCCCCCGGAAGATGACATCAGCCATCTCCTTGAAACCTACGTAGGTCGCCCCCAGGGTGAGCAGCGAGAGCAGGATGAAAGCCATTTTTTCGAAAGCAGTGAGCATGGCACGAATCCTGAGTTATGAAGCCTATTGCCGTAGAGTGTATCCCGCCGCTGAAAAATGGGCAAAGCGCCAGCAAGACCGCGTTACAATGCAGAGGATCATCCTGGCATGTGCGCTGCGCAAAAGCCGTCCATCGTGTAACATTGCCTTGACCCGATGGACCTTCAGGGAACGAAAGCCATGCCGCTCGATCTGCAAGACCTTGGACGCCGCGCCAAAGCCGCCTCGGTGCTGCTGGCGCGGGTGACGACCGATCAGAAGAACCGTGCTTTACTGGCGATTGCCGACTCGCTCGACGCCCGCGCTGAAAGCATCCTGGCGGCGAACCGACTCGACCTCGAAAACGGGCGCGCCGCCGGGTTGAGCGCCGCGCTGCTCGACCGCATGAGCCTGGAAGGGGGGCGGCTCGCTGCCATCGCCGAAGATGTGCGCAAGGTCGCCGCCCTGTCCGACCCGGTCGGCGCGCAGTTCGATGCTCGAACGCTGCCCAACGGTCTGCAAGCCAGCCGGCGGCGGACGCCTATCGGCGTGATCGGCGTCATCTACGAGGCGCGCCCCAACGTGACGGTCGATGTCGTCGCCCTCACCCTGAAGAGCGGCAACGCGGTCATCCTGCGCGGCGGTAAGGAAATCCTCGGCAGCAATCTCGCCATCGTCTCCGCCATCCGCGACG
Source organism: Anaerolineae bacterium (assembly GCA_013360465.1). Classification (GTDB taxonomy): domain Bacteria; phylum Chloroflexota; class Anaerolineae; order Aggregatilineales; family Phototrophicaceae; genus Flexifilum. The sequence goes on from JABWBO010000112.1 coordinate 8,172, forward strand.
GATTGAACGGATTGAAACAGGGTGGTTTTGAGGCGGTCCTGCTGTCCGACGCCATCCAGGTCATCGACGACCCGGATCGCCGGTACATCGACGAGATGCTCAGGCTGCATCAGTACATCGACATGATCATCCCACGCGGTGGGGCGGCGCTGCACAAACTCTGCCGCGAAAACAGCACCATCCCGGTCATCACCGGCGGCATCGGCGTCTGTCACGCCTACGTCGATGACACGGCGAAGCTGGACGACGCCCTCAATATCGTCTTCAACGGCAAGACTCAGCGTCCCTCGGTGTGCAACACGCTCGATACGCTGCTGGTGCATGACGCGGTGGCGGCGGCGTTTCTGCCGCGCGTCGCCGAACGCCTGGGAGCGGCGAACGTCCTGTTCAAAGCCGAACCGAAGGCGCTGGCGCTGCTCTCTCAGACCGGCGCGCGCGTCGAGCCTGCCGGTCCCGACGATTTCGACATCGAATGGATGGCGCTGATCCTGGGCGTCAAAGTGGTGAGCGGGCTGGACGAAGCGCTGGATCACATCCACCGGCACAGTACCGGGCACAGCGAGGTGATCCTCACCGAGACGCCGACGCACGCCGACCGCTTCGTCAATGAGGTCGATTCCTCGGCGGTGTTCGTGAATGCCAGCACGCGCTTCAACGACGGCGGGCAGCTCGGTCTGGGCGCGGAGATCGCCGTCAGCACGCAGAAGCTGCACGCGCGCGGTCCGATGGCGCTGGAAGAGCTGACCACCTACAAGTGGGTGGTGATCGGCAGTGGACACGTCCGCCCGTGATGACGTTGTAGAATTCTACGCGCGGCGAAGCTGCTGCCGTCACTTCGCCGCGAAGAAATCCATATCTCCGCTGGCGAGAAACGTTTCCCGCGTGAGCGCCGGCGCGTTCCCCCCTGGCGACCAGGGCAGCGGTGTGATCCGATAACCCCCCCCCGCCAGCAGGTCGAACAGCCTGCCGCGCTGCTCACCGGGGAAGCTCTCGAAGATCAGCAGCGGCGCGTGATCGCGCAGGATGTCCGTCGCGCCGCGCAGGATGTCCAGTTCCGCCCCCTCTGTGTCGATCTTCACCAGCGCCCGCCGTCCCGCGAAGCGTTCGGCATACGCCGTCAGCGGACGCACCTCGACCCGCCGGCGAATCAGGTTCGTCTGCCCCGCCAGCGCCGACTGAGCGGCGGCGTCCGTCGCCCCTAACCAGGTCTCCTGTTCGGGGAAGACCAGCTCCAGCTCCCCCGCCGCCGCGCCGAGCGCCGCGCTCTCCAGTGCCGGCGTGAAGCCGTTGAGGGCGCATGTCTCGCGAAAGTAATCGTGACAGGCGGCGTTCGGCTCGAAGGTCAGCGTCTCGATGCCTTGCGACAGGAAGAGCAGCGAGTGCGTGCCGTAATTCGCGCCGATGTCTACGAACAAATCGGGACGCCCGCCGGCGATGGCGGCGGCATAGGTCTGCTTGATGTGCGGCTCATGTCCCAGGATCGACAGCGCCGTGTCCCAGTCCAACCAGAAGGACGCCGAGCGCAGCGGCAGGGTGATCGGCTTGCCGAAGAAACGCACCGTCCACGTCCCTGCCGGGACCGCTCGACGGTCGCCGCGAAAGGCGCGGGCGAACAGCTTATGCGCGTAATACTGCCCGCCGCTCCCCAGGCGCAGATAGAGCGCGTTCAGCCAGGCGCGGGGCGTCGGGCTGCCCGCCGGAAGGCGGATCATGGTGTAGAAGAAGGCGCGAACCCACTGTTTGATGCGATCCAAGACCTTTATTCCCGTTTCTGCCCCTGCGCCGCCGCAAAGACCAACAGCCGATCGGCGATCACCGCCTGCGCCAGCGCAAAGGCGAACGCCGCCGTGCCGAGCAGCAGGGCGTAGGGCACGGTCGCCCAGATTTCACCGCTGCGCCCCAGATGCAGGAATCCCAACCCCCAGTCGCCGACCGCCCCTCCCGCGAACAGCAGCAGCCATGCCGACGCGGCGCTCAGATCGATCATTTCGCCGCGCATGTACGTCGCGCCCGCCATCAGCAGCGCGGCGATCACCGCCAGACGCGCCAGGAGCAGCCCCGCCAGGAGCAGGACGCTGCCGGTGCGCCCCCGCACATAGACCGAGAGCAGCAGCCCGACCGAGGCGTCCAGCCCGGCGCTGGAGACCGGCAGGACCAGCGCCGCCGTCATACTGAGCGACAGCAGCAGGATCGCCGCCGGCAGGCTGACCTCCGGCGTGATCCGGTTGGTCAGCAGGGTGAGGTAGCGCCCCTGAAAGCCCATGATCTCCCACAGCATCAGGGCGATCAGGACGGCTCGGGCGATCAGGATGGCGGCGATGATCAGGCGACCCCGATAGAACGCGGCGACCCAGCGTGCCCGCATGGCGACCTGCACACCGCCGGGAGTCGCCCGCAGCTGATCCCACGCGCCGCGCGCCATCTGCTCCGGCACGAATCCGACGGACGCGTCGAGGGCGATCACGCTCAGCAGCCCCTGCAGGGCGATCACCGGCACATATAGGATGTTGAAGATATTCTCGACGCTGTTGATGCCCGCCGGGCGGCGCAGCAGATCGGTGGCGATCAGCGTGCCGATCAACAGCAGCGCGGCGAGGGCAAAAAGCTGGGCAAAGGCGCGCAGATAGCGCACCGACGCCGGCAGCCGCGCCGGCTGACCGAGTTCGTAGCGCAGTGCGGGGTGATCGCGCTGCGCCCAGCGAGGCAGCGGACCCGTGAACAGCCGCATCATTTCGCTTCGTCTCCGAACAGTGCGCCGATGTGTTCTTCCAGTCGCGCCAACGCTTCTCGCCAGATCGGCTCTGGCACGTGTACCAGCGTATCATGCTGGATGTAATCCAGATAGACCGACGGAACCACGCCGAGCAGTTGTTCGACCGCCAGCGCGTACACGCCGACCTGAAGATGATAGCGCCGGGCATGCTGCTCGACCTGGGCGCGCGGGACCCCCGCCGTCTTGAAATCGACCACCGCCCAAGAGCCGTCGGCGCGTTCGATCAGCAGGTCGAGGATGCCGTGAATCGTGCGTTCCGGCGTGACGCTGACGAAAGGCAGTTCGCGGAAGAAGCGCCGCGCCGCGCCCAGCCAGCCGAAGACTTCGCGCCCCCGCACGCGCTCTAACATACGCGCCGCTTCGTCGACGATTGCCGCGCTTTCAGCAGGGTCGGTCACCCCCTCGCCCCAGGCGTAACCTGCCAGCAGGCGGGGCAGATCGCCTCTGCCGTCGGGGATGCCGTACTGAATCGCCCGGTGGACGATCTCGCCGATCAGCCGGGCGCGCGAGCGGCGCGGCTTGTCGCTCACCATCTCGATGGGGGCAGGCGCGCGTCCGTAGACCGCGCGCGCCCAGCGTTCCCGGAAGAAAGGACGGTCGTCCTCCGGCAGTCCATAGACCGCCGCGCCGAGATCGCCGATCTGCGTCGCCGTCAGGTCGCGCACCGCCCGCTGGTCCAGATGAATCGGCGCAGCCAGCGGCGGCGCTTCGGCTTCGTCGTCCGGCGCTGGCGGCGCGATCAGCGGTCCCCAGTCGAGCGCGGCGGAGCGATCCGCCGGGCGGGCGCGCTCGCGGTTCGCCGGCGCTTGATTCTGCCCGTCAGGCGCTGCGTACAGACTCACCCGCAGCGCTGCGCGCCCCGCCGGGGTATCGCGTTCGATCTCCTCCGGCGCGAGATCGCCCAGCGCCAGCGCCTCGATCAGCCAGGTCAGCCATCCCGATGTCTTGAGCGCGCCGTCTCTGTCCCAGTGAATCTGCCCGCTGAGGATCAGCAGGTCGGCGGCGCGGGTGGCGGCGACGTAGAGCAGGCGGCGCTTCTCGGCGTCCTCTTTTTGCGCCGTGATCGCTTTGCGCCGGCGGACGGCGAACGAATCGACGTAGTTGGCTGCCGCTTCGTCGTAAACCCGGCACGACCAGCCGACCTCCAGGTCGCAGGCGGCGTAAGCGCTGTCGCGCCCCCCGCCGAAGCGGTATGAGGCGTCCGCCAGGACGACGACCGGGAATTCCAACCCCTTGCTCTTGTGTACGGTCATCAGCTTGACGGCATCTTCGGCATCGAGTGCCGCCTCGCCTTCGCGGGCTTCCTGGGCTTTGAGGCGGTCGAGGATTTCCAGGAACGCCCCCAGCGCCGCCTGACCGGTCGCCTCGGCGACGGCGATCAGCTTTTCGGCATTGGCGCGCAGACGGACACCGCCCGGCAGCCCCGTCAGCATGGCGAGGTAGCCGGTGCGGGCGTAGGCTTCGCGCAGCAGATCGGCGATGCTGACCCGCCCCGCCAGCGCGCGCAGATGGTCCAGCGTCTCGCGGGCGAACAGGACGGCGGCGCGGTCGTCGTCGCTCAGCCGTTCCAGCGGCGCGGCGTAGAGGCAGTCCCAGAAGGTCATCTTCTCACCCCGCCCTTCCCTCTTTCCCACAAGGGGAGAAGGGGTCAGGGGGTGAGGGGCGTGACGCATCCACAGCAGCGCGTCATCGCTCAGCGCGAACAGCGGCGAGCGCAGCGCCGACGCCACCGCCAGATCGTCGCCGGGGTTGTACACCGCCCGCAGCAGGTTGAGCGCATCCCAGATCTCCTGGCGGTCGTAAAACCCCCTGCCGGCGACGGTCACATAGGGCAGACCCGCCGTCTTGAACGCCGTTTCGTAGATCGCGGCGTTGGTCATCGCCTGAAAAAGGACCGCGATATCGCCGTAGCGCGCCGGGCGATCCGCCTTCAACGCTTTGTCGTAGACCCGTCGCCGCTCTTCTTCAACCAGGCGGCGCAGGCGGTCGGCGATTTCTGTCGCTTCGCGTTCGCGGGCGCTGCCCTCGTCCTCATCCTTCGCGCCCGTCGGCGCTTTCTCTACCAGCAGACATTCCAGCGGCGGCGCGGCGGTCGGCGGCTGCCGTTTCGCCTCCATCGCCGCGCCGTAATCTACGGCGTAGCGGCTGTCCGCCGTGAGCAGCCGAGGGAAAAGACGGTTGAAGGCGTCCACCAGCGCGCTGTGGGTGCGAAAGGACTCTGCCAGTTCGACGCGCGCGCCGCCGGCATCGACGATTCTCGCCGCCACCTCTTTGAAGACCGTCACATCGGCGCCGCGAAAGGCGTAGATGCTCTGTTTGGGATCGCCCACCACGAACAGCGCGCCGGGGCGTCCTTCGGTCAGGGCGCGCACGATCTGCCACTGCGCGGCGTTGGTGTCCTGGAACTCATCGACCAGCACGGCGCGAATTTCGTCACCGGCATAGCGGGCGCGCACCTCGTCGTTTTGCAGCAGGTGCGCCGTCAGCCGTTCCAGATCGTCGAAATCCAGCCCGCCGCGCGCCGCCTTCGCCGTCAGATACCCTCGATGGGCGCGCCCCGCCAGCGCCGCCCAGTGCCCGATCAGCGCTGCCGCCGCTT
>JABWBO010000113.1 GCA_013360465.1 Anaerolineae bacterium
ACCGCACGCAAACATGGCTTATCCATGTTTTCCGCCCTCGTGGATGCCTTTTCTGGCACTCCTTTCACCCCATCCCTGATCCACCCCTGAGCAGTTACGATGTCTGCCATGTCATTGCGGGCACAGGATGTGCCGCAAAGTATCAACCTCATCGCCATCAATCCGGGCGTTCGCAGCGGGCGTCCTTACATCGTGGGCACGACGATCACAGTGCTGGACATTGCCATCGCTCAGAACTATCACCAGCGCGATGCAGCCGGCATCGCCGAATGGTATGGTCTGTCGCTGTCTCAGGTCCACGCGGCGCTGGCGTACTACTACGAACACCAGGGAAAAATCGACGACTTGATCGCGGCGCAGATTCGCCATGCCGAGGAACTTCAGGAGCACCGCGTTGGGAACGCGGGTTCGCTTTTACCTTGACGAAAATGTGCAGATTGCCATTGCGGAGCAGCTCGCTAAGCGCGGAATCGAAGTCCTGCCTGTTCGTGATCTGAACAGGCTCGGCGATGCAGACATCAACCACATGACGCGCGCGGCGCGCATGGGCTATGTCCTTTGTACGCATGACGCTGACTATATCCATCTCGCGGTTTCAGGCACGGAACACGCCGGAATCGTCTTCGGTCAGCAGCACAAGCACTCTATCGGCGAATGGGTCGCTTTTCTTGAGTTGATCCATGTCGTCTACAACGCCGAAGACATGATCAACCTGATTGAGTACGTCAAGCCGATTTGAGCCATCTTGCCCCAGGAGGACCGGAGCTGTCCTCCTGGGGAAGACCGCAGGCTTAGTTCGCCGGCGCCCCAACCAGTTCCACAGCATCGATCTCGTTCCAACTGCCGCTGAGCGTCTGATCCAGGAAGATCGTCACCGTGTCCACCGGCGCGGTGATCCCGCCGATGTCCAGCGTGAAGATGCCGGGACACGGGGTATTGCCGACCGGGTCGGCGCTGTCTGGCAGGACGAACGTCTCGCCCGACGCGCTGCTGCTCAGCTCGACGCGGTAGATCGCGCCGGGGTTGTAGGTCTGGTAGATATTCACCTGCGACGGGATGACGCTTTCGGCATAGACCAGCACCAGCGTGTCCTTGCCGGTCGATGACGCCGACGCCCAGGCAGTGCCGATGTCGCCGCACGACGCCGTGTCCGGCTCGCCGGTCGCCTGTTCGAAGGTCCAGCTCGATGAACCGTACTGACTGCTGCCGCTCGCCGACGCCGCCCACTGGCGGATCGTCTCGCCGCCGACCTCGACCGGGGCGCTTCCGCCGACGACGCTGATGCCGTTGATGAACGCCAGCGCCTCTTCCCGATACGGTTCGGGGTCGCCCGAATAGACCGCGAAGACGACCATGCGCCCGTTCGGATCGTCGATCACCATGACCTGCGCCTGATCGGTGGAATCATCCATCGTCGCCAGCAGCGCCCAGGTCGCCTGAGCCGCGCCATCCAGCGGCAGCGCTTCCCCCTCCGGGTTCAGGTCCATACCTTCGACCATCTCGACGAGCTGCCCGGCGGGGTCCTTGGCATTCATGCCGACGGATTCATAGACGCTCGGCGGGATGACCAGGAAAAGACGTCCTCCTGCGGGGATCGACTCTCCGTCTACGAAGGCGTCAACTGCCTCCTGATTGATGCCGACGATCAGCGCAGACTGCTCCTGATCGAACGTCACCCACCCCTCGGGGATCGGGACGGTCACATCGACGAATGTGAGGGGCTGCGCCTCGCCCAGGATCGCCGTTTCATCGCCCTCAGCAGGTGCGCCATAAACGAGCGAGTTCAGGATTTGCAGGACCTCATCGGTCAGATAGTCGGGTGCATCGCTGCCCTTCTGGAGCGCGACCAGGATGCTCGCGCCGTCGAAGGCGAAGGCGTAGACCAGGAGTTCACCGCCGGGGATCATATCGCTGACCGTCAGCACGCTGGCGGCGGGGATGCTGAAGCCGTCTTCCTTGATGATGGGCGCTTCTTCACCCAGCAGCGCCAGAAACGCTTCCAGGGCGTCGGTCGGCGCGGCACTGCTGTCGATGCCGATGCCGGTGAGCGACGAGGGCACAGCGATGCTGACGCCGTATTGATCGCCGGTCAACACGCCGCCGCCGCTGGACAGCGTTTCCAGGGCGTCGGCATCGCTGGCGATGAAGATCGTCCCTGAATCCTCGCTGACTGCGGACAGCCAGCCTTCGGGGACGACGGCGCTCACCCCTTCCAGCGTGGCAGCGCCTCCCTGTGCCCAGGCGATCGAGACGCCGATCAGCAGCAGTGCTGCCAGCACGAGCCAATGACTCCAATGGTTGTTCGATGCCTTCATCGTGGTGTCCTCCTGTTTGGGGATCGCAGCATCAGGCGGCGTGCGCGGATGCACTGCGCCGCAGTTGATGGAATAATAACCTAAAGATGGGTGCTTCGCTCGTATCAGATCACGCGGCGGGCAGGCGTTCCGGGCGCGCGCCCCGCTTCATGGCGATCAGGTCGGCGTAGAGCGCGATCACCGCGTCCATCATGGCGTCCCACGACTGCGTTTCGGCGAAGGCGCGGGCAGCCCGCCCCATCACGGTGATGCGCTCGCGGCTTGACGCCGCCTGACGGACCCCGGCGATCAGCCCGTCGATGTCGCCGGAGTCGAAAGTGTAGCCCGTCTCGCCGATGCGCACCACATCCGGGATGCCGCCGACGCGCGACGCCACCACCGGCAGCCCCGCCGCCATCGCCTCCACCACCACCAGCCCGAAGGTCTCCATCGCCGAGGGGAAGACGAACACGTCGGCGCTGGCATATGCCTGGGAGAGCGCTTCGCCGGTCATGTAGCCCATGAAGGTGGTCGGCGTGCCGGCGAAGCGGGCTTCCATCTCGGCGCGGGCGGGTCCGTCACCGATGATCGCCAGCCGCGTGCCCGGCACGGCGTCCAGCACCGGGCGCAGATGGTCGATCTGCTTCTCGCCGGAGATGCGCCCGACGTAGAGCAGCAGCGTATCGTCGGCGTGACCGCCGGTCATGCGATGGCGCATCTCGGCGGAGCGGTGGCGGGGGTTGAACTTCTCGGAATCGACGCCGCGCCCCCACAAGCCGACGTTGCGCACGCCGATGCGCTGCATGTACGTCTGGATCAGACGCGACGGCGCGAGTGCGGCATCCGCCGCGTTGAAGACCACCCGCGTCGCCAGATCGGTCAGCGGCTCCATGAAGCCGAGCCGGTAGTGATGCACCAGCCGCGCCAGATCGAGGTGAAACGACGCCAGCACCGGGATGCCGAGCCGCCGCGCCATCATCATGCCGGGGATGCCGATCAGCACCGGGTGGATGTAGTGAGCCACATCCGGCTGGAAGGCTTTGAGGCGCTGGTAGGTGGTGAGGTTGGGCGGACCGACGCGCAGTTCCGGGTAGAGGGGCAGCGGCACGCCGGGCACGCCGATGACCGGGATGCTGCGGTAGTGCTGCACGCCCATCCTGGGCGCGATGACGACCGTCTCTACCCCGCGCTTTTCGAGATGATCGAGCAGCAGACAGACGACGGTGACGATCCCATCGATCTTGGGCAGGAAGGTTTCAGTGAAGAGGGCGACTCGCATGGTCTGGTTTCCGGGATAGGAGTAAAATACACGGATAGCCGACAATAAGAACACCGGACTCACGGAAGGGTTATGACTACCACCCCCAGCGATGTCACCGTCCTGCTGGACGACCGCCTGCGATTGACCGCCGCCGTGCTGACGCTCACCCATTATCCCGACCAGGAGAAAGCGAAGCACGGCAGCCACCTGCACGCGCGCAGCACCCGCAAGCATCTCGCCGAGTCTGCCGATCACCCGGCGGTGCGCGACCTGCAGGCGCTGCTCGACCGGGGCGCACCGCTGGAGGCGATCTTCACGCTCGCCCTGATGCTCGACCTGGAGACGGGGAGCGTCGAGCGGTCGCCGAGCTGGATGCCGCCCGGCTGGGGGGCTGCGCTGCGCGATTTCTACGAGAACACGCCGCTGCGCGCCTTCTGGCAGAAGGAAGAGGAGTCCTGGCTGCGCGCCGTCGATGAAGCGGCGCGGGCGCTGGGCGACAAGCAGTTCAAGCCGTTCCTGGAGATGTTCGTCGGCGCGTTCCCAGAGCGGCTGATCTTCGCGCCCAACATCCTCTATCCCAGCGACCGCGAGCTGGGGCTGCGGCTGGGCGGGGAGATCGTCTGTCTGGTCCCGCCGCGCATCGCCTGGGGGGAAAGCCCGCCCTGGCCCTTCGACGAAGACCCGGCGCACGTCTACCGCGCGGTGGTCGCCACCGCCGGGCAGATGCTCATGATGGACTTCCTGCGCGCCAACGCCGGCAGCATCTCGCTGGAGGGGCAGAAGCCGCTGCCGCTGAACGACGCCTTCATGCAGAACAACCCGACCTGGGCGGAGCAGTTCACCTATCTGTTCGTGACCAGCGCGGTGGCGATCTTCTTAGAGGATCACGTCAGCCGGCAGGAGGCGGACGCCTACGTGCTGATGGAACGGCGCGTCACCGGGCTGGACGTGCTGCCGCCGGCGATTCAGGTCTACCGCCGCTACATGCGCGAGGTGCGCGACGGCAACTACAGCACCATCCTGGACTTCATCCCCCACTTTTCGCGCCAGCTGCGCATCGCCCACCGGGTGGGGAAGATGTAGACGACATACAGCGTGAGGCGGCAGTACGGGGATGACCATCGGGTCGATGTCGTGAGCCTGTTCCGCCAGGTGCGGGAGGAAGAGGGGTGAGATGCGTCGTCGTCGATTCGAGCATCTTGCAGACCGGATCGCCGTCCAGCACAACATGCCACGCGCCTACGACGCGCAGTATCTGGCATTGGCTGAAAGATTCAGTGTATGACGGATCGCGTTCCATTTGGCATGTTCGCCGGGGGCTGAAGCGCCCCGGCTAAACGCAGAGACGATCCCACTGAAGGGGATAAAAGAGCGCCTCTAGTGCGCGGGTCTTCGCCTAGCCGATGGGCTTTAGCCCTCGGCGGGGCTGAAGCGCCCCGGCTAAACGCAGAGACGATCCCACTGAAGGGGATAAAAGCCTTCGGCGGCGCTCGCCTATCAGGCAATTTGGGACAGAATCGTGATTCACTGAGAATGCTGTGCGTTCACGGATGTACAGCGCGTGCATTGGGCAAGAGAGCCGGCTGTTCCCGCCCCGACAAGCGGGCAAATACAAAAGAGCGCCGGCTGTTCTGGTAGCCGTCTATCTGACGATAGATTGGCGAACGATCAGGCGGCACAGCCCGTTTCTCCGCCGCGCCAGTAGAAGACCAGCCAGACGATCCACAACGCCAGCGTCAGCCCGCCCGATACCAGCGGATCGTCCGCCGCGCCCCTAACGGATCGGGATATAGATCACCTGATTCGCGAAATCCTCCGGCGTGCCAAGGCTGATCACCAGTTCGAGTTCGTCTATCGCCACGCCGATCGCTGTATCCCGATGAACCTCAATCACACCAGGAACAGAGCGTCCGCCGCGCACCCGTGCCTAGACAAATCGCGGCATGGTTCGAACATCGTGCGTAAGCAAGATGCGCCCTTCGTCCGCCAGCCACATCAGCAGCTTTTCATCAGGGGTTGCAGCCATTTCGGTATCCTGGACACGGACAATATCCAGGTCTGGCAGCCGGGCACGGAGTCCGTTGAGGATGCGCCCGTCAAAGTTTTCATCGGCGGCAAAGCGCATTATTCATTCCGTTCGCGGCGGCTTCTCTCAGCCTGTCTGCGAATTCTTTCGTTGAAGTCTTTCTGCTCAGGCGTGTAGCGGGCTTCCACTTCCTGGCGGATGCGCTCGGCTTCTTCTTCTCGGTGCTGCAAATAAGCATCCAACTCGTCGCGATGCGCCAGATAGTAGGCGATGACCGCATAGATGTCGTTGAGCGGCAGCACGTCAAACCCTTCATGAATGGTTTCAGGGCTGTCTCCCTGGCGAAAGCGAGCAATCACCGTATCCAGGGTTACGCGCGTACCGCTGACCCGAACTGCGCCATGCTCATCCATTTTGAGGGGGAGGATCACTGTTTCCGGCAGCGCAATCATCAGGTTTTTCCCACCGTACTTGTATTGAGTCCACTATACATCAGGTTCGCCATCCTCCGGGCAGCCCGCCCGATACCAGCGGATCGTCCGCCGCGCCCCTTCACAAAAGTCCGTCGGAACGAAGCCCAGCTCGCGCCGCGCCTTGGCGTTGGAGACGCGCCAGTAGTTGTACACGTAGGATTTGAGGTTGTAGGGGTAGAACGGCTCTCGCCCGGTCAGGCGCGAAAAGGCTTCCAGCAGGCGCGAAAAGGCGACTCCCGCCCACCCGGGGAAGCTCAGGCGCGGCAGCCACAGCCCCGCCTCGGCATAGACGATGTCGAACGCCTCGCGGTGGGTGATCCAGCCGCCGCACAGGTGATAGATCTCGCCCGCCTGTCCGCGTTCCAGTGCCAGGGCGATCCCCTGCGCCACGTCGGCGATGTACGCCGGGAAGATGATGTAGCGCCCGCCGCTGATCTGCATGGCGATGCCGCGCAGCGGGTCACGGAAGAACAGCCGGTTGAACCCGTACTCGCCCAGGGGACCATAGAACGCGCCGGGGCGCAGGACGACGGCGGGCAGCCCGCGCGCCCGCCAGGCATCGAGTACGATCTGCTCGCCTTGCAGCTTGCTGCGCTGGTAGGGGTCCGCCGGCTGCGGCGGGTAGGTCTCGTCGATGATCTGCGCCGGGTCGGGCGTGCCGATCACGGCGATGGTCGAGATGTGCAGGAAGCGCTCGACGCCCACCGCCAGCGCCGCCTCGACGACATTGCGCGTGCCTTCGGCGTTAGTCGCCATGAAGGCGGCTTCGTCGCCCCAGAAGCGGAATCTGCCGCCGGCGTGGATGACGAAACGGCAGCCCTGCGCCGCCTGCCGCAGCAGGTCGCCATCCGCCAGATCGCCCTCGACGATCTCCAGGTCGGGCAGCGCCGCCAGCCAGGGGTGATCTGCCGCGCGCCGGGTCAGCAGGCGCAGCGGGTAGCCCCGCCGGCGCAGTTCCGCGACCAGATAGCGCCCCAGGAAGCCCGTGCCCCCGGTCAGGAAGATCATCTCCGCTTCAGCAGAAAGCGCAGCGCATCAGGCAGCCGCCGCGCCCACGCCGCCTCGGTGTGTTCGCCGTCGTGTTCGACCACATATTTCAGGTCCGCGTCGCGCCGGTAGCCCTTGGCGAGCAGCAGCGCATTCATCCGCCGGGCGCTGCTCTCGCGCGTGCCGTTGTCCAGGTAAACCCGCCCGGGGTTGACCGGCGCTTCGGTGACGGTCCCGTAGATCGCCCCGCCGCCGATCCACAGTGAGGGACTCATCGCCCCCGCCATGCCGAAGACCTGTGGGTGTGTGAAGAAAGCGTACAGGCTGATCAACCCGCCCATCGACGAACCGAATATGCCGGTGTGCGCCGGGTCCGGCAGGGTGCGAAACGCGCCGTCTACCATCGGCTTGAGCGTCTCGGTCAGGAAGCGCAGATAGTCCGCGCCGCGCCCGTTCCAGAAATGGGCATAGGGGTTGTATTCGGCGACCCGCCGCTCGCCGCCGTGTTCGACGCCGACGATCAGCGCCTCAATGCCCTCCGCCGCGAGCGCCTGCATCGTCTCATCGACGCGCCAGTCGTGCCCGCCGAAGCTGACCCGTTCGTCGAAGAGGTTCTGCCCATCCTGCATGTAGACCACCGGGTAGCGCCGGTCGGGCTGCGAGTCGTAAGAGGGCGGCAGCAGGATGTGTATATCGCGAAGATTATCCAACTGTGGGCTGGTGACATCCACCCGCGTGAGCAGCCTGCCGGCGATGTGCGGGGTATGCCAGACCTGCCGCGCCGGGTAGGGTTTCCAGGGGGCGGCGTTATGAACGGGGATGTGGGCAGCAGCGTTTGCGATAGCGGTCGTCATGCAGGCTCCTTGCGCCGGGTCATCCCGGCTGAGTGTCGATCTGCCCGTCGCTGACGCGCCAAATGGCGGCGCGATCCAGGAAATCGGGCGTGAAGATGTCCATCTCGGTGGTGGTCATCAGGGTTTGCGTCGCACCGTCGATGCGCTCCAGCAGGTAGGCGCGGCGGCGGGCGTCGAGTTCCGCCGCCACCTCGTCGAGCAGCAGCAGGGGCCACTCGCCGATGCGTTCGCGCATCCACACCAGCTCCGCCAGCTTGAACGCCAGCACGGTGGTGCGCGACTGCCCCCGGCTGCCATACTGCCCCACGTCGCGCGCGTTGATCAGCAGGCGCAGCTCGTCGCGGTGGGGTCCGCTCTGGGTCATGCCGCGAAAGATCTCTTCCTGGCGGTCGGCTTTGAGGCGGTCGGCGAACTGCGGCGCGATCTGCTCCGGCGTCAGCTCGCGGTGCAGGTCCAAGCCCAGGGCGTCGAACGACATCTGCCCGCCGCCGCTGACCGTCGGCAGGAAGCTCGGCTGATAGCGCAGCGTCAGCGTCTCGCGTCTGCCGGTCAGGTCATGGTGCGCCTTCTGCGCCTCATATTCCAGTTCGCGCAGGAAGCGCTGACGCCCAGCGATGATCACGCTGCCCGCCGCGATCAGCTTCTCATCCCAGAAATCGAGTTCGCGGGCGCTCGCCCCGCCTTCGGAGATGCGCCGCAGCAGGGCGTTGCGCTGTGGCAGCACCTTGTCGTAGAGGTCCCCCGCCTCGACATAGGCGGCATCGATCTGGCTGAGGGTGTCATCGATGAAGCGGCGGCGGTCGGCGGGCGAACCCTCGATCAGCGTCAGGTCGCGCGGCAGGAACAGCACCACATTGAGCAGCCCGATGATGTCCATCACCCGTTTTTCGACGCCGTTGACCCGCACAATCTTGCGGAAGCGCTGCCCGCCGTCGGGGGTGCGCTCCAGCGCCAGGGTGATATCCAGGCGGGTGCGCGTCTTGTGCCGGGTGACCACCTCGCCGGTCACCCGCGCCACCGGCACGGGGTCCTCTTCGGCGCGCCAGTGGATGAGCTGGCGGTCGCTGACCATGTAGGGCGATTTCGCCGTCGCCAGGTAGTAGATCGATTCCAGCAGGCTGGTCTTGCCCTGGGCATTTTCGCCGTAGAGCAGGATTGGTTTGCCTGCGGGGAGCGAGAGTTCCAGACGGGCGTAATTGCGAAAGTGAGTGAGCGAAAGATGATCGATCTGCATGAGCGGCCGCGCGCTGATAGAACCTCTATTCTAGCAGATCGGCGGGGTTTTCGCCCCTCCGTTACGTTCGTCAGGCAATTTGCTGACACATGCCGGTGCGGAATGCGGTATAACAGGGAACACGATAACGTGCGCATTCTTGAGAAAACGATCTCCACCGCATACGCCCCAGGCGAAACGGGCGGTTTGCCGTGCGTAGTCTTGCCGATGAACATTTTTCAGTCAGTTCAGTCAGACGGAGGCAGCGCCCAACATGGAACCGTTGTTCAACCCCGGCGTTGAACGCAAAGAACCGCTCGACCGCGAGACGCTGCGCGATGTCATCGAACTCGCGCTGTGGACCGGGCAGATCCTCCTGCACGCCGGCGCGCAGAGCGCCCGCGTCGAACGCACCGTCCATCGGATGGGCACAGCGCTCGGCGCGGATTGGATGGATATCGTGGTGATGCCGGAAGGCTTGATGGTCACCACGGTCAGCGGCGAGGAATTCCGCACGCGCATCCGCCGCGTGGTCAGCCTGAGCGTCAACCTCGCGCTGATCGCCGAGATCAACGCGCTGAGCCGCAAAGTCGCCGAAGGCAAGCTCGACCGCTTCCAGGTGCGCCGTGAACTTCAGCGGCTCGAAAGCCTGCGCGTCAGCTATCCGCGCTGGCTGGTGGTGCTGATGGTCGGGCTGGCGTGCGCCGCCTTCAGCCGGCTGTTCGGCGGCGACTGGCTGACCTTCGGCGTCACCTTCGCCGCGTCCAGCGCCGCCATGTTCGTCCGCCAGACCCTCACCCGCACCTACCTGAACACGCTGCTGGTGATCATGGTGACGGCGTTCGTCGCAGGGGTGATCCCCGGAGCGGCGGCGCTGAGCGGGCTGCTGCCCCGCCCAGAGACGGCGCTGGCGGCTTCGGTGCTGCTGCTGGTCCCCGGCGTTCCGCTGATCAACGCGGCGCGCGACATCCTGCGCGGCTACATCGTCACCGGCATGGCGCGCGGCATCTGGGGGTTCGTCATCTCGCTGTGCATCGCGCTGGGGCTGCTGGTCGCGCTTCAGGTCACCGGCGTCAGCGGGCTGGATACCACCACGACGGTCAGCCGCGATCCGCTGTCCTTCCTGCTGGCAGACGCCCTCTGGTCGGGCGTGGCGGCGCTCGGCTTTGCCGTGCTGTTCAACGTGCCCCGGCAGTATCTCCCCTACTGTGCGCTGGCGGGCGCAGCGGGACACGCGCTGCGCGCCCTGCTGCTGCAATCGGGCGTGGCGATCACCTCCGGCACGCTGGCGGGCGCGCTGCTGGTCGGCTTGCTGGGCGAGTTCTTCGCCCAGCGGATGCGCTCGCCGGCGGGGATGTTCGCCGTGCCCGCCGCCATCCCGATGGTCCCCGGCGTGTTCGCCTTCCGCGCCATGATCGGCGTGATCGACCTGACCATCGCCCCGACCGGCGCGGATACCCGCGTGCTGGTGGAGGCGATCACCAACTTCGCCATCACCGGGCTGGTGCTGGCGGCGCTGGCGGTCGGCATCGCCATGCCATCGCTGATCGGGCGGCGTCAGAAGCCGGTGGTGTGAACGACTGCGGGCGCTCCGTGTATGAAAGCGCACGTTTGTCTTTGCCATTCCCGCAGATAGATGCTATTCTACCTAAAATCTCTCGTAAGTTGGTAGACGATAACCAAGCTCAGTGAATCACGAAAGTTCACTTTGACCCATCAATAGCTGCGTTTTTGAGCCAACCTCACCCCAAAAATCTAACGACTTTTGCCCCTCTCCGCACGGACTGCGTTTTTGAGCCAACCTCACCCCAAAAATCTAACGACTTTTGCCCCTCTCCGCACGGAGAGGGGCGGTTGAGCGCAGCGAAACGGGGTGAGGTGAGCAGTTTGCAAACAGTCTCTAAGTCCTGCGAAGCGGGCAAGGCTCGGCGAAGCAAGAATTTCCCGCCTTTAGGCGGGAAAGTGTCAACGAAGTCTCCGACGCGACGCTCTCGCAGGATCGAACGCTGAAGATGCAAATCTATGCGGCGGCGGGCGTCCCGACCTACTGGATTCCCAACCTGATCGGGCGTCAGCGGAATCGGCATCCTTCGCGCTGGAAGGGCGGGAGATCGCCCGATTCTCCGTGTCCGAGCTGCTGCCGTAAAACGCGCCTGCTGCCGGTTTCGCGCCCGAAACTATGCTACAATGGGGGACAATGCCGGGGCTGTGGCGAAATGGCAGACGCGAGTGACTTAAAATCACCTGCTCGGAAGAGCGTGTGGGTTCGAGTCCCACCAGCCCTACCTGATGGAACGTAAACCGAACTTTTTTCGGGGTAACCACGGGAATCTGCCGTGGTTCTTTGTTTTCTGCTGGTCTTCTGTCTGTCCTCGACCCGCCGCCTAATCTCGTCGATGTAGGCAAAGGGCGGAAGAAGTCTCAACTGGATCACTCTCCCATTGGGATCAACAACAATTCGCTCAACAACATATCCAAGCAACTCACGCTGCTTCTCAAACTCGAGTCTATTGTACAAGGTTCCAACACGCGCAATGATCTGCAATGCGGAATCCAGTGTACTGACGTGATTTTCCTGTCGGAGCTCAAGCGCGTGCAAGGCCTGCTGCAATCGCGTCCGACGGTCCTGCCATTCCATCCATAGGCTATTCCATACTTCATCGGTCATCTTCCCAGCAGCGTATAGCCGCGCTGC
The DNA here is from genome assembly GCA_013360465.1 of Anaerolineae bacterium. Lineage (GTDB taxonomy): Bacteria > Chloroflexota > Anaerolineae > Aggregatilineales > Phototrophicaceae > Flexifilum. The sequence goes on from JABWBO010000113.1 coordinate 11,804, forward strand.
ACGAGCTTCCTCCTGATTGACGGCCTTCAGGGAAGCTTCCGCTTCAGCGCGAGCATCTGGACTTAGGCGACCCAGCTTTGCAGCAATCTCCTCAGAGTAGTAGTCCCGGATGCAAGGAAGTATGGAAGGATCGATCTGGATATTCTGGAGCAATCCTGCGATCTGCCCATCAACGACATGGCACTTTATGTTGATGCCACTGCGGCTGATGCAGTAATACGCGGTTCCGCCGCCAGGTCTGGCGGCATTGGACGTAGAGCATATCAACTTCTGTGCCTCAAGCGCCTTGCCAAGTTGCACGTATACGAGACCCTTTAACAGATACTCACGTTTCCGCTTTGCAGTCCGGTACTGATCGCGCTTGTGTAATATTTTGAGGCCATACTCAAATTCCTCCGTAGTTACGATTGGTTTCCATTCTCCACGAATGGTCTTCGGCAGAATGCCGGCCTTTTCGCTGACGACCCATCCTGCATAGAACCAATTGTGAAAGATACGCGCTAAAGTACTCTTGTTTGCCTTCTGGTGTCCTAACCTGTTGATCTCGAGGAACGAACGTCCTGTGCGGTAGACATAGCCGCGCGCATGGAGCGCAGCGCAAATATCTTCAAGGCTGTAGCGAGCCTCTAGCAGCAAATCCCATGCATATCGCCATATGCACGCACGCTCTTCGTCGATCTCAATCCAGCGATCGTATCGACTCAGGGTTCGATTTTCTCCCTCAGCCCGTCGTTCGGCGTTGCGGTATCCGTCAGGTGCCAACCCGGCAAATCCACCGCCTTTCATTTTGGCATGTATACCGCCGCGAACCCTCTGCCCCAGCTTGATTGACTCACGGCGTGCCAGCGTAAACGAGAGACTGACCAGAATGCGATCATCTGGATCTACCGGATCGAGATCTGGATAGTCGGCAAAACGGATCACCACGCCGATCTCTGCAAGCTCATCAATGGCGCGAAGAGCTTCGGTGTCGTTTCTGCCAAACCGCTCGGCATTTTCTACCGCGACATGCGAAAACCGGCCGGAACGCGCATCATCCAGCATGCGTTGATATGAGGGACGGTTATGGGCATAGCGTCCGCTCAAGTTGTCGATATATTCGCTATATGTCGGATGGGTCGTGACCGAAAGCAAGTTGCGGTGAATTGCCTCCCGCTGCCTTCTTTGAGAATTTTCGGGATTTTGCACTTCCTGGTTGCTAGTCCGAAGATAGATAGCCCAACCAGGTTGAGGCAGAGTGCTTGTTTTCCGCTTGTACGTTGACATCAGCGACCAACACCTTGAACCCAGGGAATAAGAAAAAGATAGCGCAATTCTTCTCACATGTTTTTCCGAGAGCCGGAATCGGAAAACTTGGGTGCCACTCTGACAATGCGCAGGGCACCTATCTTCCTTCTGTCGCTTTTCCGTCTCGATGAGCCGCTGGTCGCCAGAAGTTCGGCAACTCGGAATACGCGCTTCAGAATATTCTCAAGCTCTAGCCCGGAAAGTTCTTGCTCGCTCATTGTGTTCCCTCGACTGATCGCTCGAGTCGAGGTTAACGTGGCTCACCGGCATCTGTGCGGCAATGTGTGACATTGCTGGTGGCAAAGAGTGACATACCCACGCGGCAATCTGTGACATTGGCATGTCACTTGAGCGACATTTCCCCTCAAGGTCACGATTCAGATAGCCAGTCCCGTTGTTCAATTCTTGGAACTCCCTATACTGGAACGCGATCACATGAGTGCGCTGATGCGGAGGGGCAGATGGCGGCCACTGATGCGGTACGGAGGGTCGATGCAGTCATCGACGCTCTTGATTACGACTTCCGACTTTTCGAGGTCGACCACTTTCTGAAGCACCTGCGGGAGAGGCGTTCGCGCCCGCTTCATCTGTTTCGTTATCCGCTCGAGCCAGAGCTGTTCGCATTCTGGTTGCGCCAGGATGAAGCTGATTTCATCTTCGTCAACCGTACGCTCCACTGGGTGCACACGGTCCACTGTCTGCTCCACGAAATCGCTCATGTGGTGCTCGGCCACAGAGGCCAGGACATCAGCAAGGCGATCGATCCGGCCATCCTTCAGGAGTTTGGCATCGAGATCGCCCTTGGCCATTTCCGCCGTGGTCGACGCAGTGAGATGAGCGATCCCGGCCAGGAACAAGAGGCTGAGCTGTTCGTCTCGGCTATCCAGGGCCGATTGAACCAGGTGCAGCGCCTGAGCGAACTCTACGGTAACCCAACTTCCATCGCTGAGCTGCGTCCGTTCGTCGATGCCCTTGGCTTCAACAGCTGACAAGAGGGAACCATGAATAGCGTTGTCATCATCACGGTGTTGACCATCGTCATCTGGGCATTCTTCGTGGTCCGTCTGAGGCAAGCCGTGCGGCGAAAGCGAATCGGCTCAGGCCAGGCGCTTTACGCCTGGTCGCTGTTCTTCCTGCTGTACCTTGTCGCGACCACCGACGTGGACTCAGTCCAGCGGGCGATCAACTCTCTTTTCGGTGGATTGCCGGCTGCACAGACCCTTCGCAGTCTCCTGATCCTGGCCACGGCGCAGACCTATCTGCTTGGTCTGAAGCGAGTTGTCCAGGAGCGCACGCCTGCGGAGCGGATATTCTATGTAGCAAACCCGGCAGCAATCGTCGTGATTGCTGTGCTGTTTGGTGTTTTCAGCGTCAGCCAATTTGGGCCGACCGAGTCATTCGTCTATCTGATCCGCAGTATTCGTGCTGGCGTCATGATCATCTGGATCCTGTCGATCTTTCTGCCTATCCAGTACAGGCTGTGGAAGCACGAGACCGTCCGACCGATGAAGTTTCACCATGCAATACAGCTTCTTTTCTATGGGGCTTTCATCGGGCTGTGCGCCGCTGAGCTCTTTGAGGCTTATGCCGTGTTCGCTGGATCAGTACAGTTGAACGCTATCAGCGTCATGGCCGATCTCTTCAAGTACCTGTGCTTGCTGCTATTTGTCGGATTGCTGCTGCCGTTCTCATGGCTTATCTCGCTTGCACATCCGGCTCGAATTCTGGCGTACTGGCGCCTGAGGCAACTGGAGGTCCGGGTTCGGCAGCACTCTGACAGCCTGGTGCCGGCAATTCTGACCAACCCGAATCTCTTGAACGCCAGCGAGGTCGAGCTTGAGACGTACCGAAGAGTCATTTCAATTCTGGACCGCTATTCGGCAATAGATAGCTCGGCAGAGGATTTGAAACGCCGTATAGAGGATGTGGTGTCCCAGAACGCGACGTACCCAAAACTGGCGCAGCGACTCGCGGAGATACGCCTGTGAATGATCCAATCCCCGACCTCAGCAATCCCGTGGCGCGGTGGGTGTCGCGCATCTTCCATCCCTACCTGCTGCCGATCCCGACGCTGATCATCCTGCTGAGCGACCTGCCGCTGCCGCAGATGCTGGAGTGGATTGCCCTTGTGGTCGGTATCGTCCTTGTGCCGGCGATGCTTTTCGCGGCGTATCTCCAGCGGAGAGGGCGTTTTCTCTACGAACGGCAGACGCGAGGGCCACTGTACCTACTCGGCTGGTTCAGCGTGCTAATCTGCCTGATCGTCGTCATCGCTCTGGAGGCGCCGCGCATCCTGGTGGCTTGTGTGGCGGCGCCGGCGATCTGGGCGCCGCTCCAGGGGCTGATCAACTCGCGGTTCACCAAGGTGTCGGGTCATGCGGCCGTCGCGACGGGCTGTTTTCTGGGGCTGCTGCTGGCCGGCAAGCTGACCACGCTGCCGTTGGTGATCGGTGTGCTGGCGCTGGTGGCGGTCACCATCTGGGCGCGGGTGGTGACGCGCAACCATACGATCGAGCAGGTGATCCTGGGCATCGCCGTCGGAGCACTGCCCGTCGTGATCATCTTTCCGCTGTTTCGGTAGCGCGAACTGCCCGGCGGATCCATTCCATGATGGCGAGCACATTGCGTCGCCCACGTGGGGTGAGTGAATTGGCCTCCTGCGACAGGTCTCGCAGCATCGAATCCGGCTGATGAGCAGCGAGGTATGCCATGCACTCGGCTTCGGTTTCCAGATTGAAGTAATCGAGCGCTATCCCAAAGAAGCGACACAAGGCACGGGCTGTATCCAGTCGGGGAAACAGCGAGCTGCCATCCGCCAGATTGAGAAGCGCCTGCACGGAGATCCCCGTCGACCCGGCCAGGGATCGGATGCTGAGCGGCTTTCCAGTTTGGCTACGGTGGCGCTCCAGCAGCAGATGAAGCTGCCGGGCAAACGAAATCGGTTCAGCGCTCATCGTCGGGACTGCTGAAATCTTCGGTCAAACCTGGCAGCGGCGGCAGACCCGCATCGCCACCCTGCTTCTCCGCCGCCTGCACCCACTTGATGATGGTCAGAATATCCCGCTGGGACCGAGGCGAGAGTCCGCTGGCGCGAAAGGCGATCTCGTTCAGCGGCGGATCGGCCTCCGAGGGTTTTTCGGCAAGCAGCGAATAGCACTCCTCGACAGAAGTGGTTTCAAAGTAGCGCAGTGGAATATTGAAGAAGCGGCCGAGCGTGCGCAGTGTGTCGAGCTGCGGGTTCTTGATTCGCCCTGTGCGCATCTGGCTGATGGTCGCCTGACTGATCCCAGTCGCCTCGCTGACTTCAGCCAGCGTGTAAGGCCGACCGTCGGCGTGCTGGCGCGCATCAAACAGGATTCGCAGCTGCTCTGTCAGGGGTAAGTATTCATCCATAATCAAAACCACCCGCCATTTGCAGTTCTACAGCACTTGACGACCATGTCCATAATTCTATAATACAAGATATCTTGATTGAATGGCAAATTCATACTCACAGCATTTGCGCATTATAGCGGGTTTCAGGTGAGGTGCATTTTTGCACCCACTATTCCAGATTGCGCTGCAAGCAGGTGAAGAGAAAACCCGGAGGCTCTCGATGACTCGCACCATTCGCGTCATGATCGTCGCTGAGTACGACCTGCGGCGGAGCGGCCTGGAAGCCATCCTCAGCCAGTCGCTGCTCGGTATCCGGGTGATCGCCTCCTGCCGCAACCTGGAAACGGGAGAGCAGCAGATTGCTCAGCATCGCCCACACGTGCTTCTGCTCGATGACGCTCTGCCCCCCGTCATGTCTATCTTCGATCGTATTCGCGCCCTTCTCCGCGCCTTCCCCTTCTTAAAGATCGTCGTCGTCAGCAGTCAGATGAACGCCCACACCATCCAGCAGCTTTTCCAGGCAGGTGCAGCCGGGTTCGTCAATCGCGAGGACCGCCTGGCAGAGACGCTTGCAGTGGGCGTCGACACGGTCTACCAGGGCTACCGCTACACTTCGCCTCGCGCCTCAGGTTTGCTGGCGAGTGTCCGCACGGGCGACACGACATCCACATTCTCCGCTAGCGAGCTACACACGCTAACGCTGCTGGAGGCCGGATACGTGCCACAACAGATCGCCTACGAGATGAAGCTCTCTCGCCGGCAGGTCTACCGCATCTTCGCGAAACTGCGCGAAGTTTTGGACGTCAAGACCAACGAGCAGCTGCTGATAGCGGCAAGGGAACAGGGCGTGACAAGCGAGCAAAAAGTTGAAGACAGGCGAACTAATGGCGACGAGTGAACTCGTTTGGCGCGCTTTTGTAGAATGAGATCTGCATACCAGATAGCGTCCCACCTTGGGTTAAGCAGAGATGCCAGGATTTCAGAGCCACGCGTACCGCGTATCACGGACATAAGATCAGATGGAGTCGACCGCGCATACCACCCGAAAGCCAACCGAAACATTGCTAAGGTCCGGTTTAAATTGCTCGCGAAGCACGCGGCGCGTGCCGTACTGGTTGTTGAGAAATGACCCACCACGTACGCGACGCAGTATGCCCCCAAAAAAGCCGTTCAGGCACCAGTCCCAGAGATTGCCACCCATATCCTCTGCGCCACAGGCGGCCGCTCCGCCCGGGTACATACCGACCAGCGTTGACTCCCCTAGGCTTGCTTCACGCGTGTTGGCGTGCTGACTGTCCCAGGCGCCGCGCCAGGGGTACTCGCGCGCTTCAGGCCCAGCCTGAGCCGCCCACAGCCATTCCCATTCGTTGGGCAGGCGAATCTGAAGGCCTTCGCCTATCACTGCCGAGGGCAAGTCTGCTCCCGCTGGCGGCTGGAGGGTCAGCCCCGTCAGGTGGGCGTGCAGCCAACGGGAAAATGCCATGGCTTGATACCACGTGATGTTGTCGCACGGCGAAGTCGGAAAGCGCCCGCGGTTCTCGAACTTCTGATGCGCGACCAGATTGGCCGGCGTCCCGGACCACCACGCCCGGTTGGTATAGCCTTCGGGGTCATCGAGGAAGGCCTGGAACTGCTGCCGGGTGACCGGGTATCTGGCGATCCAGAACGGGCGGATCTCGTGATTCCCGCCCACGTTCAGGCGTGGGTAGCGCCCGCGCGCGTCACGCTTCGCTTCGACGTAGCACCACGCGATATCGGGCAGGGTTTGCGTGCGGCCATCGATCGTGACCTTCTTGTTCCCCACCCCTGGACGAGGATCCCCCAACAAGCCCAGGCGTTCACCAATGAACAACCGGCGTTCGTGTGTAGTCGCCAGATCCTGGATCTCCTCCAGAAGATGGTCAACATCGAGATCAGCATACTCGACGACCAGTGGATGGGTGATCGTCTCCTGCAGGTGCTCGGCGGAGTTGAGCAGCAGGCGGAGTTGATCGTTGCGCGGCCGAAGCTCCAGCGGCCTGCCCCGGCGAACCCATTCACGGGCATCGCGCTCGAACTGGCGCACCATCCGCAAGTCGTCCTGCACTTCGGCGATCCACTCCTCGAGCGTGGCCCAACTGGTGAACAGCGCCTCGTGCGCGACTTCGACCGCATCCCGGTCAGCCGTCAGCAACCGGGCAGCGGTGAGTTTGTCGACCAGAAGGGAAGCATCGGGGTCGCTCATCAGCGATGCGCGGTCGGCGCGGCGCCGGGTCGGCACCAGTTTGCCCTGTTCTTCGGTCAGTTCGACCAGTACGCGAAATACCCGTTTCAGCGCTGCGGACTTGCGCTCCTCAGGGAGTTCGAGTTCATCATAGGTAGCATCGGCAACGGTACTGATGGCGCCGCGCACCCCGCCGACGGAGTCATAGTGCGCTCGAGTCATGGCCCGATCTGCCCACCTGACCATGCGCTCATACATCTGCGCCAGCAGATAGGCGACCAGGGGGAGCGCGCCGGGCTGATCGTTCACCTCCTCCACAATCAGCTCCGCCAGGTCATCCTCCATCTTCAGCTTCGCGCGTTTAGCCGGGCGCTCGATCATCTCGCGCAGGGCGAAGGCAGAAGGTCTGCCCAGGTCGAAGTTTGACGCGCTCGGCTTCTTCACAAAGCAGGTCATCGCCGCCTCGTAGAAGTCGGCGCGCAGGGTCGCCAGCACCGTGAACCTGGGCGAGTCATACTGCAGCAACCGCGCATAGGCTTCGACGGCCTCTCTACCCTGCGCTTTTTCGCCCAGCGTGAAAAGCTCCTCAAGCTGATCGACGAACAGCAGCAGGTGGACGCCTTTCGCCAGGACCGACTGAAGCAGTTCGTCCAGCTTCTCGCCGCCGGCGCGCAGCGCCTCCAACACGACGGCATTCGGCTTGCGACTGAGTTCTGGTGCCTGACTGACCAGGCTCTCCGCCAGATTTCGAAACGGGTCGCTGCCGGGCGTCGTCCGGGCGATGCGCCAGTTGCGGCGGGATCGTATCCTCGGCAGCACACCCGCCGCCGCCAGTGAGGATTTGCCGCTGCCGCTGGCGCCGATGATGACGACAAACCGCTTGTGGCGCAGCAGCGCCAGCACTTCCAGCCGCTCGCGCTCGCGGCCAAAGAAGTAGGCTTCGTCGTCTTCTTCCAGCGGCTCCAGTCCTTTGTAAGGGACATTTCGAGCGCTGCCATCGGCTTCATCGGTCAGTTCAATCAGTCGCTCCGGATGGTCGCGGATCGTGGCCAGGAAGGTGCGCATCTGCCCGGCAAACATCTCGGCATACTCGGAGGGCTTTTCGTACTCGGTGATGCCGCCCTTCAGCCGCCCTTCAGCGTCGCGGAAACCGGCGAAGAACTCCTGCACCAGGTCGTACTGTGCCAGCTTCACTTCACGCTGCGGGTCGCTCGCCTTGACGTCCAGCTCGCGCGTGCTGTGGTAGAGCCAAACGCGCGGCCTGCCGGTGGCGAGCTTCGCTTCGATGGCGCTGCTGTATTCATAGTGCGTGCCGCTCAGATACTCGCGCTCGTCCATGATGAGCGGTGTCCCCATGCGCACGCCGAAGATCACCACCACCAGATCGCACTCGGATGGCTTGATCATGTAGACATCGACCGACTTCTGCGGCGTCGCGTCCGCGTCCATCGGCAGCCGCACTTTGAGATCATCCCAGCGGAAGAGGGTCAGCTCGAAGTGTGCATTGAACTCAGGATCGGATCTGAGCGATTCGACGACCTGCTGGGTCAGGTCTCGCTCCTCGGAGACATCACCGGGGGATGAAAGAAAAACGCGAAGGGGTTTCGGTGTTGCCATGAGGTCGCTCCAGTGCTGCCAGAGTCCGGAGAGAATAATCCACAAGAAAAACTCACTATCACTCAAGTATATCTATGAGGGTGAGACCCGCTACTAACACTTGTCCTGTCACACAGTGACATCCTTTATGTCACACATTACCGCGCCGGATGTCGCAGATTTCCTCCCCATGCATCCCCCTCCTGGCGTACGCTGGCAGGGACGAGTGCAGGGAGGAAATCATGACCATACAGGTGCTGCTGGCCGACGACTCGGATCTCATGCTGCTTGGCGCCAGGGCGGTGCTGGAGGCGGACCACCGCTTCACGGTCGCCGGCACGGCGCGGGCGCTCAACGACCTGCTGGCGATGCGCGTTTCAGCCCGCCCGGACACGATCGTGGTCGGGGATTGGCTCGCCGGCGTCGACGCGCTGACCATCGCTACACGGGTGCGCCGCCAGTCGTGGATGCCCCGGCTGATCCTCATCGGCACGGTCATGGATGGCCTGCTGATCCGCGATCTGTTCAAAGCCGGCGTCGACGGCTACCTCTACCGGGCTGATGACCTGGCAGAACACCTCACGCTCGCCATCGACACCACCCTGCGCAATCGACCCTATCTCTCGCCCACCGCCAATGCCGAGTACCTGGTCGCCATGCAGTCGCCAGCGCGCGACTGGCAGCTCGACGACGAGTGCCGCGACATCCTGCGTCTGCTGGCGGACGGCCAACACATCGGCGCGATCGCCTACGAGAAGAAACTGCCCCTGCGCCGCGTCTACTGGGTGCGCGAGAAGCTGCGCCAGCGCTTCGGCGCGCAGACCAACGAGCACCTGATCCACCGCGCTTCTGCCGAGGGATTCCTCAACGGCAGGCTGAGCATATGACGCGCCGGCGACGACTCCGTCCGCACATGGCGCTCTGGTCGGTTCTGTGCGCAATCTGTCTGACCGTGCTGGCGCTCGTCGAGCAGGCGGCGCTGACCGGGAGTCAAACCGTTTCCGCGCTGCCGACTCTGGCCGTGCTCCCGTCGATCACACCCACTCTGCCAACGCACACGCCCACCGTCACCGCGACGCCGACCGCAACGCCGACGGCGACGCCCTCAGCAACCTGGACCACCTCGCCCACGCTGATCCCCTCTGCCACGCCGACGCTCTCCGAGCGTGTGCTGGTGGTGACGGCGATCATGCCCGGCGTGGTTGCTATGCCGGCAGCGACTGAGCTTCCACCGGGCATAACTGTGTTGTATGCTCCGCCTCCGCCGGTCGAGCCGTTGATCGCCGCCACGATGGCGCAGCCGCCCTACACCGGTTGGCACCGCTTCGAGTCCGACTATCCGACCGTCCGCTACGTCCCCGCCTGGACGCCGCGCCTGGCGCAATCTGCCAGCGAAGGGCAGTACCACCGGACAGAAGACCTCAACAGCCGGACGAGCTTCGCCTTCATCGGCGAGGCAGTGCAGGTGCGCTACGCGGCCGCGCCCAACATGGGCATCTTCGAGCTGATCGTCGATGGTCAGGTGCTGGAGACGGTCGACGCCTACGCGCCGGCGCTGGCCTTCCCGGTCACCGGCGTTCAAGTCCTGCCTTCCGGACCGCACGTGCTGGAGATCGGTCCAACCGGACGCAAGAACCGCGCCAGTGCGGGGGCGGTCGTCGGGCTGGACGCGGTGCACGTCTTTCAGGCGGATGCCCACACGCTCATCCTCCCACCCTCCGTGTTGACGGTGACTCCCACCACCACGCCTCGCAGCGCCGAGTTCGAGCTGGTGGCCGCGCCGCCAACCACGCAGCCAACCGCCTCGCCCATTCCGCCGCGCCAGGTATCGGTGGCTGTGGTGATCGCCTACGACGAGAATCGCAACCGCGCCGCGGACCCTGCTGAAGGCGTGCGTGGCGTGACAGTCCGGGTCGTGGAGTCGACGACCAACCGCCCCCTGGCGAGCAGCGTGACCGATGGGAGTGGATTCGCCGCGCTGGAACTGGAGACGGACGCGCCGCTTCAGGTGGTGGTACCTTACTTCGACAAGGTGTGGGCGGTCGGGCGGGGGCGGAGCGGCGCGACCGAGACCTTCACCCTTCTGATCCCCGCCGCCAACCAACCGGGGCTGATCCCATGAAGCGCTTCCTTCTGGCTGTCCTCCTGCTTCTCGCCTGCACCGGCTCGCAGCTGGCGATGCAGATCGTTGATGCACCGGCGTATCTCTGCCCGACTCCGGTCGTGCTGACCGCCACGCCCTACCCGACCTTTCCGCCCATCCCCGGCTACCCGACGCTCGTTCCGTTTCCGACCCCGCTGCCACCGCCGACCGTCACGCCCTACGCCATCCAGTCGCCCGGAACGTTCTACCTGGGCGATGCCGTCTTCGCCGGCGGCGCGGGATCGCCCATCCGCGCCCGCTTCCGGCTGATCAGCGCGACCAGCAGTCCGGCGACGCCTTTTGGCACACTCCCGCGCAGCGTGTTCACCTGGACTCTTGAGGTCAAGAACGTCGGCGCGACGCCCTACGAAGTCTTTCCCGCCTGGCAGAGCTACGTCAGCCGGATTGCCACTGGCGCCGGTTCACTGGAGGGCATCTGGGGCGTGAGCCAGGACGCCGCGCTGGAGGCGGGGATCAGCCCGGATTTCGCGGCCGTCTCGCTGGCCCCTGGCGATACCGGCGTCTTCGCGCTGGCCGCCTATGGACCGCAGGGCGCCGCCGAGCGCATCACCTTCATGCTCGACCCGGTCACCGACTCCGGACCCACGCCGCTCCCTGGCACCGCGCGGCCGCCGGGCGTGAATCCGCTGGTGTGGACGACCGTCCCCAACCCGCACTGCGCCGGCGACATTGCCGACCCGACCTGAGGAGGACGCCATGCCGATCATCGACGACATCCTCAGCGGCCTGCAGATCCAGATCGACGCGCTGTGGTACAACCTGCTGCTCAGCCTGGCCGGCCTGGGCTGGAGCCTGCTGCGGGCGCTGATCATGATGGGCTACACGCTGGAACTGGTCAACGACTGGCTGGTCAGCAGCGCCTTCGCCCCGCTGATCGCCGCCACCAATGCCAGCCTGCAAATCGCCGTGACCGCCGCCTTCGCCGTCGCGCTGATCGTCCTGGGCATCACCTACCTGCTGGCCGCCTTCGCCCGGATGCGGGTGGTCGAGCCGAAGAGCGCCATCGGCTGGTATCTGGCGGCGCTGCTCTTCTTCAGCCTCGGGCCCAGCCTGTACCAGGGCATGGCCGACTTCCGGCGCACGGTCGGCGGCGCGCTCTACGCCAGCACGCTCACCGGCCTGCAGAGCGCGACCGGGACGGCCTTCACCTCGCTCTCCGGTGTCAGCACCACCGACCTGCCCCTGCTCGGCCTGTGCGACAACATGGGGTCGTACCTGCCGACCTGGAACTACACCCTCGACGGCATCGACGTGGCACTGGCTTACCTGCGCGCCGACGGCATCGACATCATGGGCTACCCCTCGACGCCGCGCGACCCGTACTGCCAGCCGCACACGCCCGACCCGTCGACCGGGCTGTGGACCGCCGGCAACATCCCCTGGGAGTGGCAGCGTCCCGGTTCCTACTTCGACCTGATGACCAGCGGGCAGATCTACCCGATCCTGACCGCCGCCGAGCGCGCCGACAGCATCGCCATGGCCTCCGCCGCGCAGAGCCGTCTGCTCACCGCGACGCCGCTGGTGCTGTTCGGCGTCGTCGAGCAGCTCGTCGCGCTGCTGCTGACCGTCGCCCAGGGCATGACCTTCCTCTCGTTTGGCGCGGCCGTGCTGTTCGCCTTCTTCAAGAAGACCGAGATCATCGCCCGCTCGGTGGTCGACCTGTGGATCGAGCTGGTGGTCATGACCCTGGTCCTGGCGCTGATCCAGGCGCTGGTCGTCGCCTTCTTCCTGGTCGGCACGGCGGGCGGCAACGGCGTGGTGACGCTCGGCGTCGGGCTGATCTGCCTGATCTTCGAGGTGATCGCCCTGTGGACCGGCGTGCGGGCGGTGTGGAGCAGCATCAACCGGCTGTTCGTCGCCTTCGGACAGGCCACGGGCGGCGCGGTCGTCTCGCCCAGCGGCGCGGCGGCGCTGGCGGTCTCTTCAGCGGGAGCGGTGGCCACCGGCGGCGCCTCGCTCGCTGCGGG
>JABWBO010000235.1 GCA_013360465.1 Anaerolineae bacterium
AGCGCAGCTTTCGGAAGCGTGGCTGCACGAGATGGTTACGTTCTGCATCGCCGGACAGGTCGAGGAGGCGCTCATTCATGTGAAGGCGCTCGATCCAGCACAGTCGGATACAGTCGTGCAGTTGAGCGCGCTGATCACGCTGTTTCACCTTGACCGGATCGCCGATGCGATTGAGCCGCTGCTTGATGCCGGATGAGCGCAAAGTGACTCACGGGTTCAGGATAGCGTTTCTGAATGAAGCGAAGCGCTTTGGCGATGCTCACTTTGCGAATGACGAATAACTGCACCGCAGCCGGCAGGCTGACCAGCCTGACCTCTTGAAACCCTTCGACTTTCAGCATGTGTTTCACCGCCAGGTTGCGGGTAACCGCATACTGATTGATACCGTCGCGCGCTCCTTGCACGATCACCTCGTGGATGATACGTTTGCCTAATCCCTGACCGCGCACCTGTTCTGAGACGAAGAACGGACCTGCTTCGGCCCACTGCGCGTTGATCGGAATCCAGCCGCCGAACCCGACAAGCGTATCCGCCGCGTACAGGAAACGCAGGGTTCCGCCGCGCAGCAGATGAGTCAGTTCCTCCACGCTCAGGCTGCCGATAAATGGCGATGCGTTCGCCTCATCAACCAGCGCCGCCAACGCATCGACAGAATGCAGGGAGTCGCGTATCTCGATCATTCAGCGGCTCGCAGACGTTCGCGCATCGCTTTGATGTTCACCATGCGGTAGCCTTCCGCATAGTCCACACCGGAAAAAGTGCCCCACAGCCGCGTGAAGAGTTTTTCCAGAAACGGAAAGATGAGCTTGTTCAGATCAGTTTGCGTGGTATGGCAGGCGAGCGCATCTAGTTTGAGGCGGCGCACGCCGGTGATATCAATGAAGTGATTGGGCAGAAGTGTCGCGGTGACGAAATAATCAAGTGTTTCCGCCTGTTCGTAGCGAGCCATCGCTTTGCGGACGACGTTTGCCGTCGCAAGATGATCGGGATGCGGGTAAGGGGTGGCACGCTTATTGAACTCGAACGATACGACCAGATCGGGACGATGCACGTTGAGCATATGCAGCACTTTCTGCACCGCGCCTTCATTCACCGGAACTTCGCGGTCAAGATAGCCGAGATAGTTGATCTCGCTTACGCCCAAGATTTGCGCGGCTTGTTCCGATTCTTCGAGCCGTGCGCGAATATACATGCCGTCGTCCATCGTCTCGAACTGGTGCGCCCACCGTCCTTTGTCGCCGCCGGAGAAGACGACCGAGACGACTTCACCGGATAAGCGGTACGCCAGCCCACCGACAAACGCTTCAAGATCGTCCGGGTGCGGCGAAAAGACGACGATTTTTCGGTATTTCGCGGCATTGATGTGCGGCAGCAAGAAGGTGCGATCTGGCGGGGGCAAGGGTTTGCGCGCAGTCGCCCCCGGATCGGGGATGGCATCATCGCCCAAGATCGCCTGTTCGTAAGCCTCAACTTCGAGAAACCGCTGGCGGCTGCGGAGCGTGCCGAGTAGGTGCGACACGCCGCCGACGATCAAATACAGCGCGATGAATCGGATGTCGAGTAGGCTGTTGGTGAATACTGCGATGAGTCCCCCGATTGCCAGCGCCGCGAACAAGCCCGCCGTGATAAGCAGCCACGCGCGATTCCGTGCCGACATGGGCAGTTCGACGAACAGAATCAGTTCAACGATGGCGCGAAACAGCATCAGCAGCGAGAGCAGAATAACGATCAGTTCAAAACCAACCTCAATATCGAATAGGAGCAGCAAGCCCAGCGCGATCTGCCCGACTTCCCGCGCCAGCATGATTTTCCAGACATGGGTGGTGATTCTGCCCAAGACCAGCGGCAAAGCGATCATAAGCGCGTCAATGATCAAGGCGATGCCAACGATCCACAGCAGCGCGACCGTCGTCGTCCCCGGAAGCAGCAGCATTAGAATCCCGACACTGAACGAGAGGATTGATCGAAGCAGCGCCATCCACCAACGGTTGATGTAGTGCGTCTTGAGTTCGCGGAAATACATAGATACATCCAATTCAGTAGGAATGTGTCACCTACTTGCCAACCACCCGGCAGCAGCAGGAAGGTGAATGCTTGATTATCAATGGAAGTCTAGCGTTGCTGATCGAAGGCTGCACTCGACTGAAGTATAGTATTTTGAGCCGCCACCAAGTGCGCGGGTAGTTGGGTGAGATTATCTCCACAAGGGGAGGGACGGGCGGATAGAATGTGATTCGTGCAAAAGAAAACACTTCCCCCTACCCGACCCTCACTGGACACTTTAGCGCGTGTGAACGCAGAGTGCAAGGACTATGCACAGCCAGGGCTGAACAACCTGACGGTGCGCAAGACGTCTGGGCAAGACCAGATACGCTATCTGCGCTGCCGCACCTGCCAGCACGAATTCAGCGAGCGCAAAGGAAGCGCGCTGTGGAACACGAAGGTGAGTGAG
>JABWBO010000114.1 GCA_013360465.1 Anaerolineae bacterium
TCCAAACGGAGAGGGGCAAAAAATCGTCAGATTTTTGGGGTGAGGTTGGCTCAAAAAAACGATGTTTCGTACTGAAGCTGAGCTTTCGTGATTCACTGATACTGTTTTCCTGGACATGCGGTCGATCATCACGCTGCGCACTGTCGGAGCCGGCATGACGAACCTTTCTCTGCTCGATCATCAGAATTTCGAGGCGCGCGTCGCGCCGCAGCGAAGCGAGCTTCTGGCGCACTGCTATCGCATGATGGGTTCGCTTTCAGACGCCGAAGACCTGGTGCAGGAGACTCTGCTGCGCGCCTGGAGGCGGCGGGATACCTACGTCGAAGACGCCTCGCTGAGGGCATGGCTGTATCGCATCGCCACCAATGCCTGCCTTGACGCGCTCAGGAAGCGCCGCCGGCGCGTCATCCCGCTGAACTATGAGGAGGAGTCCAGCGCCGCCGACCCAATTCCACCCGCAGTCAGCGATCCGATCTGGCTGGAGCCGTTCCCGGATGCCCTGCTCGCCCCGCTGGATCAGCACCCCGAAGGCAGACTGCTGATCCGCGAAACCCTCAGCATTGCCTTCATGGCGGCGCTTCAGCTTCTCACGCCTCGGCAGCGCGCAGTGCTGCTGCTGAGCGACGTACTGGATTGGAGCGACGCCGAGATCGCCGATCTGCTGGGGACTTCCGTCTCGGCGGTCAAGAGCGCTCTGCACCGTGCCCGCGCGGGCACGGCAGAGGCAAAACGAGGACAGTTCCAGGAGGCAAGCCTGATTCAGGACGAGGCGCTGCGCGTCCAGGTGAGCGCATATGTCCGCGCCTGGGAGACCGCTGATGTCGAGGGCTTGATCGCCCTGCTGCGCGACGACGCCACATTCAGCATGCCGCCGATCCCTTCGTGGTATCGGGGTCGTGAGGAGATTCGCCGCCTCGTCTCCAGGACGGTCTTCGCCGGGGAAGCCAGCGGGCGCTGGCGGCTGCTGCCCACGCGCGCCAACGGACAGATCACCTTCGGGCTGTACCGTCAGGCGGAAAGCGGAGGCTGGCGCGCTTACGGCATCCAGGTCCTGACCCCGTTCGAGTACCAGATCGCCGACATCATCACCTTTCGCGATCCGGCGCTGGCAGCGCGCTTCGGACTGCCAGACACGGTGTAGCCCGCTTTGCCAGAATGGATGAAACCGCTTCGGTCTCACGTATTGTGTACCGCGCGCGCAGGTGGATCAGCCCGGTGTCGTCCAGCGGCTCGCCGGCGGCAACCCGGTCGAAGCCGACGAACCGTGCGCGATGCGCTCTAGCCGCGCGTCAGACGACTGGCATCATTGGCGCTATCCATCCTCCCCACCCCGCCGCTATCATTACAGCACTGCTCCACACAGATTCCTGGATCATCATTATGGGCAACCGCCGCTTCCATTACGCATGGGTGATTGTCGTCGTCACGTTCCTCGGGCTCCTGCTTTCGGCAGGGGTGCGCAACGCCACCAGCGTCCTCTTCGAGCCGCTCGAAGCCCATTTCGGCTGGGACCGCGCCAGCGTTTCGCTCGCCTTCGCCATCAGCCTGGTCTTCTTCGGGCTGGGCGCGCCGATCGGCGGCACGCTCATCGACCGGTACGGTCCGCGCCGCGTGATGATCGCCGGGCTGGCGACCATCGCGGTCGGTCTGGCGCTGCTGCTGACGGTCACCGAGCTGTGGCAGTTCCACTTGTACTGGGGCGTGGTCATCGGCATTGGCACCGGAGCAGTCGCCGGGACGCTCGGCAGCACGGTGGCGCTGCGCTGGTTCAACCAGTATCGCGGCTTGGCGTTGGGCGTCTTCAGCAGCGCGGCAGCCGCCGGTCAGCTCCTCTTCCTCCCCGCGCTCATCACGCTGGAGGTGTTCGCCGGTTGGCAGGGCATCTTCGCCACCCTGGGCATCCTGATCGCCGTGATCCTCGTGCCGGCGCTCTTCCTGATGCGCAATTCGCCGGAAGAAGCAAAGACGACCGCCATCGGCAAAGCCAGCGCCGCCACGCTCAGCATCGACAGCCGCGCCACGCCGATGCGCGAGGCGCTGCGCACCCGCGACTTCTGGCTGCTGGCGGGCAGCTTCTTCGTCTGCGGCTATACCACCATCGGCTTGATCACCACCCACCTGCTGCCTCACTCGCTCGAACACGGCTTCCAGAAGGTGGAGATTTCCTGGGCAATCGCCTTCATGGGAGCGATGAACATCATCGGCACGACGGCGAGCGGCTGGCTGACCGACCGGGTGGATAATCGCAAGCTGCTGGCGCTGTACTACGGTATGCGCGCCATCTCGCTGGTCGCCCTGCCCTTCATCTACGACATGCAGAACATGCTCGTCTTCGCCCTGGTCTACGGGCTGGACTGGGTGGCGACCGTCCCGCCAACCGTCAACCTGACCGCCCAGCGCTTCGGGCGCAAGTCGCTCGGCTCGATCTACGGCTGGATCTACTTCTCGCACATGATGGGAGCCGGTCTCGCCAGCTACACCGGCGGGTTCTTCCGCGAGGTACTCGGTGACTATCATCTGGTCTTCGCCTCGGCGGCGATCCTGGGTCTTTTGGCAGTGACTTTCAGCCTCAGCATCTCGATCAGCGCCCGCCAGCCGAAACCTGCACCGCAGGCGGCATAAGCGAATCGCGCCCAACAGATTGGGGCAGTACTAACCGCCGCACATGCTAAAATAAGACGGTTCGCACATCGCGGAGAGCCAGTTCACCATGTCGACAGCTCTAGCCGACATACGCGCGAAGCTCGACGGGGAAGACCGCGACGAAGCCCTGTCGCTGCTCAGCCAGTATATTCTGGACCATCCGGGCGATCTCGAAGCTCGGCTGCTCAAAGCAGAAGTCTGCCTGCAAGACCGTGTTGATTATGGCTTCGTCGGCGGGGCGGCAGAGTCCCTCGCCTCGGACGATCCGGAGCAGTCAGCCCGCATCGCAGCGCTGAGGCAGGAAGTAGAAACCCGCGCCTGGGAGCTGGTCAACAGCGGGCGGGGTAAGATGCGCACACGCATGGGCGGCGATCCGCTCCCCGATTTCGACTCCGCCCTGCTGCTGCGCCCTAATGAACCGGTGGTGGCGCTGGCGGCGGCGCTGGCGCTGATTCGGCACAACGGCGGCGCAAGTCCCTATGACTCCCTGTTCGAAGAAGATGATGTCTTCGAATCGCCGCCAGCCCCGACGCCGCCGGCGGCGTCGCTTCTGGGATCGTTCAGCTTCGGACGCAGCGGCGCTCGTCCGGCACCGCCGACCGGGCAGTGGAATGCCGCCATCGAACGCTATCTACGCCGGGTGATCGCCCTGACTGCGCCGCGCGACCGCCTCTATGAGGTCGCCGCCGTATGCCTGGTCAAACACAACCTCAGCAGCACGCTCAACCCCGATACCCTCGCCCTGATGGACACGCTCGGCACACCGCATAAGTCGTGGCAGGCGGTGCATCAGGAACTGATCAGCCGCTCCTTGGCGCTGCTGCATGACACCGCCGCCGGCTTCCTGCGCGCCAACGCCGATGTCAGTGCCCGACGCATCCTCGCCGCCTGCGAGGACGCCGGCGTCCTGATCCCTCGCCTGATGCTGCTCGACGCCGAGCGCCACCCTCTGGGGAGCGCGGCGCGGCGTTCAGCACTGCGCAAGGCGCGGCGTCTTGGCGACAACATCTTTCCCGATTCTCCGCTGCGGGTACTCAAGGATCTGCTGATCCTGGCACAGGGGATTCAATTCAAGTGCGGCATCTGCGGACGCGAAATCCGCCCCACCGCCGAGACCTGCCCGTTCTGCGAGTCCAAGCCGGCGGTGCGCCTGCTGCTGATCGACCGCTACGATCTCAAACAACCCGCGTACACCACCGCCGCCTTGCGCATCGGGCTTGCCGAGACGCTCGAAGCCGAGGGCAAACGCGACGCCGCCCGCGAGGAACTGGTGCAGGCGCTTGAACTGCTGCCCGAAGAAGCGCTCGGCAAGACGCCGCTCGGCGTGCTGCGAGGGAAGCTTGAACGCGGACAGAGCAAGCTGCCGTCCGCGCAGCCCGCCGAAGACTCAAGCGTTCATATGGCGCTCCACCAGACCGCAGGGGGAGCGATCACGCAGGATGTCGTGACTCTGATTACCCGCATCAACGATCACGAGCCGGAAGCGTGGGCGCGGCTGACCACAACGCAGCGCGCCAGCCTGGTACGCCGACTGACGGCTGCCGGGCATCTGAAACTGGCGCGCGATGTCCTGGCGTTGGCGTTCGCCGAAGACTCCGCAGGCAAGCGCGGCATCGAGGCACGTCAGGCGCTCGACCGCGCCATCAGTGCCCGACTCGAAACGGTGATCGGTGATGCTGAGGCGCTGATCCAGGCGGGCAAGCCGGAGGCGGCAATCGCCCTGCTGTCCGACGCCCTGGCGCTGCGCGATGATGCGCGCCTGCATCTGGCGCGCGGAGATGCCCGCCTGGCGCTGGGACATGACCTGCAAGCGCTTGGCGACTTCTATGCCGTCAGCCGCGACGCCGATGCTGCGGTCAGCACCCGCGCCCGCAAAGCCGCCGTCGGTATCCTGGAACGGCGATGGGACATCGAAGGGGCGCGCGCCCTGCTCTCTGGCATCAACGACGATGTGTTTGTCTCGCGGGCGCTGGCGCGGCTGGCACGGCGCGCCGACGGCGCGCCGGCGGTGATCGTCGAGGCAGTGCGCGAAGCGGTCACCGACGATACGCTGACCCGCCGCGCCGCTGAGACCCACTATCACGGCTACTTCGCCGTCATGGTGCGCGAAGTCGGCATCGGCGGGGATGAAGCCTTCTACCGCCGGTTGGGGAGCGCTCATTTCGAGTTCGTCCAGCTGCTCGGCGCGCAGCGCGAGCTGACCAGCCGCGCCGTCTTCGCCCTGCGCATCATCTGCGAACCCCACCGGCTGATCCCGGCGCGCGGCAGGCTGACGGTGGCGGTGCTGGCGCGCGTCTCGGCGGTGGATGAAGCGACCTGCCGGGCGCTGGCGCTGTCGCTGTGGGGCGACATCAACGCCATGCTGCCGCTGGCGCAGGAGAACGTCTACATCTACGAGCCGGTCGTGGATGAGGATGAGCTGTTCAGCCTGCTCTCGCCCTTCGAGCCGCTGCACATCGCCGAAATCGCCCGGCGCGAAACACACGGCAGCGCGGCGGGCGTCTACACGGTGAACCCGTTCATCAGCGGCAGCCCGGACCTGCACAACGTCTTCTGGATGATGATGCGCCAGCCCGCGCCATCGCTGATCAGCGTTCAGCTCATGCCGACCACCCTGTACGCCTGGGAGCGCCCCGTCCAGGAGGATCGCCCCGACCTGGGCGGAGCCTACGGCGGCGAAGGCGGCATGGACCCGGTGACGCCGAGCGGCTACAGTATCAACTACCTGAAACGCCAGCTCGCCCAGCAGCAGCAGTGGCAGAAATTGAATATCGCCGATCAACGGCTGACCGTGCTGCAGAACGGCTATGTCATGCGCGTTTACGTCGCCGGCAGTGAAGGGACCAGCCAGCTTCTGCCGGAAATGGCGGCATCCACCCTATTCGCCCCGCTCCAGGATGGCGGCGTCAACGGCGGCTGTCAAATCCTGCGCCCCGGCAAGCCAGAGGAAACGCAGACGCTGCGGCGCAACCTGGCGATGCTCGATGTCGAAAGCTGGGGAGGTATCCCCGATGACCCGCGCCTGGCGCGTTTCCGCAATCTGGTCGGCGAAGGTGAAGCCGCCGCTATCTTCCGTCTGCCCGTTCCGCACAGCGGCGGAGTCCCCGGCATGAACACGTTGGAGGGCAAGGCGCTGGTCCCGCCCGCCGGCATGCCGGTCAATGGCACACGCCTGGGCGTCAGCGTCGCCCGCGTGCGTGGAGTCCCGGTGCCGATCACCCAGGGGTTGGACGACCGCCGCCGCCACAGCTACGTGGTCGGCAAGACCGGTATGGGCAAGAGTACGCTGCTGCAAACGCTCATCCTGCAAGATATCGACGCGGGGCGCGGCGTCTTTCTGCTCGACCCGCACGGCGATCTCTGCGACGACGTGCTGGCGCGCATCCCTTCACATCGCCAGGACGACGTGATCCTGCTCGATCCCTCCGACGAGGAATACCCGATCGGCTTGAACATCCTCCAGATCGAGGACGAAGCCGACCGCGACCGGGTGGTCAGCGACTTCATCGGGCTGCTGATCCGTCTGTACGACCCGCATAACTACGCCGTCGTCGGTCCCATCTTCCAGCAGACGGTGCGCAACGCCATGCTGGCGGCGATGAGCCTGCCGAACGGCACGCTGGTCGATGTCTACCGGTTGGTCAGCGACCAGGACGGCAGCTTCGTCAGCAAAGTCCTGCCGCACATCAAGGACCCTATCGTCCGCAACTACTACGAGGATGTGGCAAAGCGGATGCGCGACGCCAGCTCGCAGTGGAAAGCCGAATTTCTGCCCTACATCCTGTCCAAGTTCTCGCGCTTCGTGGAAGATGCCACCCTGCGCCGCATGATCGGGCAGACGCGGTCGGGTATCCCATACCCGCAGATCATGGACGAGGGCAAGGTCTTCCTGGTCAACCTCGCCAAGGGGCGCGTGGGCGAACAGAACGCCTTGTTCATCGGATCGCTGATCCTGAGCGGGGTGATGCAGGCGGCGTTCAAGCGCGGCGCGCTGCCGCCTCACCGCCGGCGCGACTTCTTCATCTACGTGGACGAGGTGCAGAACTTCGCCACCCCCACCCTCGCCACCATGCTCAGCGAGGGGCGCAAGTTCGGCGTCGTCCTGACCATCGCCAACCAATACCTGCATCAGCTCAGCCCGCCCATCCTGGAGGCGGTCTTCGGCAACATCGGCAGCATCGTCGCCTTCCGCCTGGGTATTCAGGACTCGGCTGCCTTGGGCATGGAGTTTTACCCGTCCTTCGCCCAGCAGGAGCTAAGCGGACTGCCGCAGTTCACGGCGGCGGTCAAACTGCTCATCGACGGCGTGGCAACGCGCCCCTTCACCATGCGCACCCTGCCCTCGATGGTCCCGCCGGACAAAGCACGCTCCGACCTGATCCGTGAGAATTCGCGCCGCCGCTACGGCACGCCGCTGGCGCAGGTCGAGCAGGAGATCGTCAAGCGGTTCAAATAACAGCGGTCCCGATGCTCCATCGCCACGTGAGGGCGAGCCGAAAGCCTCCTCTCCTACCATTACCTCTGACTTATGGCGACTCATAAGCGCTTCAGCCTGGCTGGGGCATCGCTGACGGACTAAAGTTGCTCCTGCAAAGGATGGAGCGATAATCTATGATCCCTGCGAACACTTCCCTGGGTTTGACCGTCGTCCTGAAAACAGATTTCAAGGCGGCGCAGGAGCGCGTCACCGCCGCTCTGAAAGCCGAAGGCTTCGGCGTGCTGACCGAAATCGACGTGAAAGCCACGCTCAAGCAGAAGCTCGATGTCGATTTCCGCCCCTACAAGATTCTCGGCGCCTGCAACCCGCCGCTGGCGCACCGTGCGCTGCTGACTGCGCCGGAAGTCGGGCTGCTGCTGCCCTGCAACGTCACCCTGTCGCAGATGGACGACGGGCGCGTGCAGGTCAGCCTGATCGACCCGCTGGTGATGATGAGCGTGATCGCTAATCCTGAACTGCAAGCGGTCGCCGACGAAGCCCGCGCCCGGCTCGACCGGGTGGTCGCCGCGCTGGAGGCTTAGCCCATGCCCCTGTATGAGTACGACTGCCCCGGCTGCGGGTGCGACTTCGAAAAACGGATGCCGATGAGCCAGGCAGATCAGGCGGTTTGCCCCAACTGCGGCAGTGAATTCCCCGCCCGCCGCCTTTCGCGGATCAGCGTCAAAGGGCAGTCGGGGAGCGCCGGGATGAGCGCTGCGCCGGTCGTTTCGACCGGCGGGGGCTGAGGCATCGGACGCAGGTGCTGACCGTGTGTCAGCCAAAAGCCTCACCGCCGATCGCCCTGGCAGGACAAGAGAACTGGTGATGAAGCAGGGCGTCAGGTTTACCGACGGCTCTGCTTTCCGCTTAGGCTTTCATCCCGCAGTCCCGCGCTAGGCTCCAAAACCGGCGCTGCCTGACGTGCGCTCGTACAGTTCCAGCAGCACCCCGCCTGTACTCTTCGGATGGACGAAAACATAGCGCGTCATGCCGTCCGGGCGGGTCTTCGGCGTTTCGTTGATCAGCTCGACCCCTGCCTCTTTCAGCCGCGCCACGACCGCATCGATGTCCTGCACGTCGATGCACAGATGATGCAGCCCCTGCCCTTTTTTCGCCAGGTACTTGGCGACCCCGCTGTCGGCGGTGAACGGGGCGATCAGCTCGATCTCGCCCTCGCCCAGCGGCAGAAAGGCGATATCGACCAGTTCCTCCTCGTTATGCTCGACATGCGCAGCGGCGATCCCCAGCGCATCGCGCCAGAAAGCCAGCGCGGTGTTCACATCCTCGACCACGACGGCAACATGATTGATTTTGACTGGCGGCATCTCGGTTCCCCTTCTGGTTAACGTGTGCTTCGCCGCCGCATCCGGTTGCAGCAGCGGCGCTTTGTCGATATAGTACGGCGCTCAGCATTTTCGGCAAGATCATCTCCGCAGATCAGCGTCCTGTTAGAGACTGTTTGCAAACTGCTCACCTCACCCCGTTTCGCTGCGCTCAACCGCCCCTCTCCAATTGGAGAGGGGCAGGAAACCGTCAGGTTTCCGGAATTATAGGGCGGCGCAGATGTGCGCGCTCCGCCACTCGGCTATAATAACCGTTGAAAGATGTCATGTCTTGGAGTCCCTGAACATGGTTACTGTCGAAGACAGCGGTACGCCGCTCATCCCTGCCCTGACCGAGGAGCATGAAGCGCTGCGCCGCGCCGTCCGTGAATTCTGTGAGAAAGAGATCGCCCCGATCGCCGCCGATCACGATGAGAGCGGCGCATTCCCGCTGGACACCATCAGGAAGATGGGCGCGATGGGGCTGATGGGAATCGAAGTGTCGGAAGAATATGGCGGCGCGGGTATGGATACGCTCGCCTACGTGCTGACGATGATCGAAGTCGCCCGCGTCGATGCCAGCCACAGCACCATCATCAGCGTCAACAATTCGCTCTACTCCAACGCCCTGACCCTGTTCGGCACGGAGGCGCAGAAGCAGCAGTTCCTCGCCCCGGTCGCCAGCGGCGAGAAGATCGGCGCGTACAGCCTGACCGAGCCGATGAGCGGCAGCGACGCCGGCACGATGCAAAGCCGCGCCGTCCTCAATGAAGCCGGCACACACTATCTCATCAACGGGCGCAAGAGCTGGGTCACGAGCGGTCCAGTCGCCGATTTTGTCATCCTGTTCACGATGACTGATCCCGAAAAGAAGCATAAGGGCATCACCGCCTTCCTGATCGACGCAGCGCAGCCCGGTTTCATTCGTGGCAAGAAAGAGCCGAAGCTCGGCATCCGCGCCAGCGCCACCAGCGAGCTGGTCTTCGAAGACTACGCCTGCCCCGTCGCCAACCTTCTGGGCAAGCCGGGCGACGGTTTCAAGATCGCCATGAGCGTCCTCGACGCCGGTCGCATCGGCATCGCCTCACAGGCGCTCGGCATCGCCGAAGCCGCCTATGAAGCCAGCGTGGTTTACGCCCGCGAGCGGGAAGCATTCGGCGGACCGATCGGGCAGCTGCAAATGATCCAGCAGAAGATCGCCGATATGCGCACCCGTATCGAAGCGTCGCGCCTGCTCATCTACAACGCCTGTGCCGCCAAGATGCGCTGCAAGATGACCGGCGAGCGCTACACGCTGGAAGCCAGCATGGCGAAGCTGTTCGCCAGCGAAACCGCCATGTTCGTCACCGACGAGGCGATCCAGATTCATGGCGGCATGGGCTACAGCAAGGAACTGCCCATCGAGCGCTACTATCGCGATGCGCGCATCACCCGCATCTACGAAGGCACGAGCGAAGTCCAGCGTCTCGTCATCGCCCGGCACGAACTCGGTCTGCGCTGATCATGAAAGCCGCTGTCTTTTTCGAACACGGTGGACGCGAGGTCCTGAAGGTCATCGACGATCTGCCGCAGCCGGAACCGAAACCGGGCGAAGCGCTGGTCCACATGAAAGCCGTCGCCCTCAACCGTCTCGACCTGTGGGTGCGCGAAGGCTGGAAGGGTCTCGACCTGCCCAAGCCGCACGTCACCTGCGCCGACGGCGCGGGCGAGGTCGCGGCGATCGGTGCAGGCGTGACGGCGTTTGCTCCCGGCGACCGAGTCGGCATCAACCCCACCCTGGTCGATCCCGACTGCCTGCTCACGACCGGAAACGAGTCCGACTGTCTGAACAGCCCGATCTTCGGCGAACATGCGCCGGGCGTCGCGGCGGAGTTCGTCGCGCTGCCCGTGCGCAACCTGATCAAACTGCCGGACCACGTGCCTTATGAAGATTCGGCGGCGGCGGGGCTGGTCTACATCACCGCCTGGTATTCGCTGGTCACCAAAGGCGGCATCCGTCCCGGCGAATCTGTGCTGATCATCGGCGCGGGCGGCGGCGCGAACACCGCCTATCTGCAAATCGCCAGGCTGAGCGGCGCATCGGTGATCGTCGTCGGCAGTTCTGCGGAGAGATGCGCCAGAGCGCAGGCGCTCGGCGCGGACATCACCATCGACCGCAGCGCCGACCCCAACTGGTCGAAGGCGGTCTACAGCCTGACCGGCAGGCGCGGCGTGGACATCGTCGTCGATAATGTCGGCAAAGTCACCCTGAACGACAGCCTGCGCGCCGTCAAGCGCGGCGGGCGGGTGCTGATGGTCGGCAATACCAGCGGCTACGACGCGCAGATCGACACCCGGCTGATCTTCGGCAAGCAGATCAGCATCATCGGCACGTCAATGGGTCCCAGCAGCGACTTCAGGCGGGTGATGAGCAAGGTCTTCGACGGTTCGCTCAAACCGGTCATCGGCGCGACCCTGCCCCTGGAGCAGATCGCCGAAGGACATCGGCTGCTGGAAGCGGGCGAGGTCTTCGGCAAGGTCGTGCTGACGCTCTAGCCGGCGCACCCGGTCCCCAGAAAGGCGAGGCGAATTGGTGGAAAAGCCGCAGGTCTTCATCAGCTATCGCAAGATCAACAAGCAGACGCCGCAGATCGCCCTCGACATCGCCAAGCATCTGGCGGAAGCCTACGGCTACGAGGTCTTCCTCGACACCCTGGCGATGCGCACCGCCGACGCCTGGCGAGAGCGCATCTACGAGAACCTGCGGCGCAGCGATGTGGTCATCCTGCTGCTGCGTAAAGACACGGCGGAATCCGACTGGGTACAGCGCGAGGTCGATTTCGCGCGCGGCGCTGGCGTATCAATCCTGCCGCTGCGCGTCGACGACATCGATTCCAGCGAGCTTCTCGAAGCGGCGGAAAAACTGGCGATCGGCGATCTTCAACATTCGCCGTTTTTCGCCGGGCTGCCCTCCGACTATGACCGCCTGCTGGACGACATTCGACGCTTGAGCAAGGACACCCGCCGCAATCAGCGCACCTTCTTCGAGCAGCTGACCCGGCGCTGGCGTCCGACACCGCCGACCATCTCGCAGCCGCGCTACCGCACCTTCCGCCTGACCGAGTCGCCCCTCGACTGTCTGATTCATCTGGCGCTCGGCGACATGCTCGACATGGCGCATTTCGACGTGATCGTCAATTCCGAAAACGACTACATGCAGATGGCGCGCTACTATGAGTTCACGGCGCTGTCATCCCGCCTGCGGGCGATGGGCGCGCTGGTCGAAGGCGGCATGACGTTGGAAGACACGCTTCAGGAACATCTCAACGAACAGTTGAAGCGCGGACGGATCAAGCGTCCGGTGGCGCTGACCCACGTCCTGGTCACCCGCGCCGGGCATCCGCGCAGCGAGCTGCGCAGGATCGCCCATCTGGTCTTCCACGCCTCGACGGTGCGCCTTGCCGCCGGCGAACTGGACGAAAGTGTCAAGCCGATATCGCCGGAAGGGATCAAGCGGACGGTGCGCAACTGCCTTCAGGAGGTGGTCCATCAGAATCAGACCGCCGGCGCGGATCTGCCCTCCACCGAAGAAGATGGCGACCTGCCGCCGATCAGCAGCATCGTCTTCCCGATGATCGGCACGGGTTATGGCGAGCGCAGCATCGAGGAAGTGGTGCATCCTATCGTCGAAGGGGTACACTCCTTCTTGCAGCGCCACTGCGAGAGTGAAGCTCTGAAGCCGCTGAGACACATCTATCTGTGCGCCTACACCCAGACCGACGCTGAAGTCCTGGAGGGCGCGCTGCGGCATCATTTCACGCAGGTGCGATGACCTGCGAAGGTGGGCGTTCAGCGAGAGGTGGCAGCTCATCAACCGCACAGTGCAGCTTTCCATCCTGCGCGGCGTCCTGGAATCAGTCGGTCAGCCGACGGTCCAGGCGTTGGCACGCCAGCCGACCGTCAGCGATGTCGTCCGGGTCGTCGTCCATTATTACGACGGGCGCGCCCGCGATTCGGTCGGGACGCTGCTCTGCACGCGCACCAGTGCGGCAGTCGAGATTCGCTATCGCGATGCGCTCGGAGGCAAACCGCTCGGCTACGCGCTGCCCGAAGGACGCCCGACGCAGCTGCTCACCGCCCTGCGCAGCGCCGGCTTCGACCGACTGCCGGACCAGGAGCCGATGCCTCGATACGACGCCGCCGATGCCTGGATGATCGAGCGGGCGGCGGGGATGTTCGCACACGGGCTGGTGCTGCTGCCGGAGCAGGCGGCGGGAGCCTATGCCCTGGTCGTCCACGCCATCCGAGATTACCTACCCGAAGTTCTCAAGCCGCTGAGATGAAAGGAACAGGCATTGAGCGAGAAACTGCACGAAACCGAGGTCAAACTGCATATACCCGATCTCGCCGCCCTGGCGGATCGCATCCTGGCGGCAGGCGGCATACTGACAGCGGCACGGGTTTTTGAACAGAACGTGCGCTACGACGATGAACACTACCGGCTCGATAAGGCGGGATCGGTGCTGCGCCTGCGCCAGGATTCGCGCGTGCGCCTCACCTACAAAGATGGCGAGCGCATCATCGGCAGTTTTGGCTCGACGCGCTTCGAAGCCGAAGTCGAAGTGAGCGATTTCCGCACGATGGAAATCATCCTCATGTGCCTGGGTTATACGGCGATCTGGCGCTACGAGAAATACCGCACGACCTACGCCTTCATGGGCTGCGAGATCGTCCTGGACGAAATGCCCTTTGGGAGTTTCGCCGAGATCGAAGGGGAAGACGACCAGATCGGCGCGGTCCTTCATACCCTCGGCTTGCAGGATGCGCCGCGCTTCACCGCCAGCTACGCCAGCCTGTTCCGCATGGTGCGTGAACGCCTGGGGCTGCCCTTCGGCGACCTGACCTTCGCCAATTTCCAGGGCATCCATGTGCCGCCAGAGGCGTTCATCGGCTGACGCAGTAGAGTGATCTTCGTATGGGGATCGGGTGAATTTCCTCACCTCAGCGGAACGCCGCCCTGCCCTGGTGTTATAGTTGTAGCGACGCGTTGTGTCGCGCCCTTTTCGACCAGGAACACAGGACAAGCCGCCATGAGCCAGACTGCCGCCGAGAAGCATTTTCGCACATCTTCCGGCATCGAAATGAAAAACGCCTTCACGCCCGATGATCTCGCCCTTGATCCGCAGCGCGATCTGGGCGCGCCCGGCGAATTTCCCTTCACGCGCGGCGTCTATCCGACCATGTATCGCGGGCGGCACTGGACGATGCGCCAGTACGCCGGCTATGCCACCGCCGAAGAGAGCAATGCCCGCTACCGCTTCCTGCTCGACCAGGGACAGAGCGGCTTATCGGTCGCCTTCGACCTGCCGACACAGATCGGCTACGACGCCGATGACCCGATGGCGCTCGGCGAAGTCGGCAAGGTCGGCGTCAGCATTTGCAGCCTGGAAGATATGGCGCGCCTGTTCGAGGGCATCCCGCTGGACAAGGTCTCCACCAGCATGACCATCAACGCTCCGGCGACGGTGCTGCTGGCGATGTACGTCGCCGTCGGCAAGCGCCAGGGTGTCGCTTCAAGCAAACTGCGCGGGACGGTGCAGAACGACATCCTGAAGGAATACATCGCGCGCGGGACCTACATCTTCCCCCCCAAGCCATCGATGCGCCTGATCACCGATCTGTTCGCCTTCTGCAAGACCGAAGTGCCGAACTGGAACACCATCAGCATCAGCGGCTACCACATCCGCGAGGCGGGCAGCACCGCCGTGCAGGAAGTCGCTTTCACCCTGGCGAACGGCGTGGCTTACGTTCAGGCGGCGATTGACGCCGGGCTGGCGGTTGACGACTTCGCGCCGCAGCTCTCCTTCTTCTTCAACGCCCATAACAACTTCCTGGAGGAGATCGCCAAGTTCCGCGCCGCCCGCCGGCTGTGGGCGCGAATCATGCGCGACCGCTTCGGCGCGAAGGACCCCAAGAGCATGCAGCTGCGCTTCCACACCCAGACCGGCGGCAGCACCCTGACGGCGCAGCAGCCCGAAAATAACGTCGTCCGCGTGGCGCTGCAAGCCCTGGCGGCGGTACTCGGCGGCACGCAGTCGCTGCACACCAACAGTATGGACGAGGCGCTGGCGCTGCCGACGCAGAAAGCCGTGCAGATCGCCCTGCGCACCCAGCAGATCATCGCCTACGAGACGGGCGTGGTCGATACGGTCGATCCCCTGGCGGGCAGCTATGCCATCGAACACCTGACGAACGCCGTCGAACAGGGCGCGACGGAATACCTGGCACAGATCGATCACCTGGGCGGGGCACTGGCGGCGATTGACGCCGGTTTCGTGAACGGTGAGATTCAGCAGGCGGCATACGACACGCTGCGCGCCGTCGAACAGGGCGATCAGGTGATTGTCGGCGTCAACAAGTTCACCGCCGCCGAAGACACCCAACCCGACCTGCTGCGCGTCGATCCGGCGATTGAGCAGGGGCAGCGCGCCCGGCTGGCGGCGCTGCGCGCCCGCCGCGACAACGACAGGGTGACTCTGCTGCGCGACCGGCTGGACTCGGCGGCGCGGACGAGCGAAAACCTCATGCCGCTGTTCGTGGAGTGCGTGGAAAACGACATGACTCTCGGCGAGGTCTGCGGCACGCTGCGCGCCGTCTACGGCGAGTATCGCCCGGCGGTGAGCGTGTAGTCGGCGTATAATGGTGAGGCATGGCGCGCTTGATCATACGCGCAATATCCCGCCAGACACCAATCCGGAGTGCTGCGCAATGAGTTCGGTTGCAAAGAATCTGTACCCCGGCGTCAACGCTCACCTCAACAGTTTTTTGCAGGTAGAGGAAGGCGCGTGGCGCAGTTTCCACGCGGAACACATCGTGGACCTCCGGCGAACGATTCAGGGCAGTCTGCCGCCGGGATACGTCGCCGTATCGGAGCAGTCGCTGCAGATAACGGCGATTGCCGACGACGAGTCGCGCCGCGAGCGCCGGCGAACCACCCCGGATGTCGCCATCTTCCAGGGTCGTGGATGGCAGCAGCCAACTGCTGGTCAAGGCGCGGGGTTGGCAGTCCCCACCGTGACGCTCGATCTAGCAGAGTCTTTGGACGAACTGACCGACGAAGATCTGCTTTCCGGCATCCTCATCTACCAACTTGGCGAGGGCGGCGCACTCGGCCGTCCGGTCACTCGTCTCGAACTCCTCTCGCCCGCCAACAAGCCGGGCGGTTCTGGCTACGTGCAGTATGAAGCCAAGAAGCGCGAAACCCTCCAGAGCGGTTTGAGATTGGTCGAGATCGACTACCTGCATCACAGTGCGCCAGTCCTGCCCACGCTCCCGCGCTACCCTCGCGGCGAACCAGGCGCTTTTCCGTACACCATCGCCATCCACGATCCGCGTCCCAGCTTCGATCAGGGCAAGGTCTACGTCTACGGCATCGCGGTGGATGCCCCGATCCCATCGCTCCCGGTTCCGCTGGCTGGGGCAGATCAGGTCCAGGTCGATTTCGCTGCCGCCTATGCCGCGACCTTCGACAGTTCTCCATTTGTCGCCTTCGCCGTCGATTATTCCCGCGAACCGCTCGTCCTGGATCGCTTCGTGCCGGAAGACCGTGCCCGCATTCAGGCGATTCTTGTGCGCATCCGCCAGGGTGGCGCAGCACCGCCATAGAACGTTTACACGCCGACCACACATCGGCAACACCTCTCTGCGATCCTGTGACCAGGATGATATTGAGGGAGGGCAATCTATGTTCCTGCTGAGACGATGGCGGCTGAGGCTGGTGCAGCGCAGGATGCAGCGGCGCATATTTCGCCGCGCAGCGTGGCGGCGGTTCTAGCCGAATCGCAGAGCGCAGGCGGTGTGCCTGCGCTCTGTGAAGGAGAGAGGAGGATAGACCATCAGCCCGGCGGACAGCCGCCCGGCTGGAAATAATGGAGAAACGATTTAGAGTTGGCGCAATTCGTAGGGACGGCATTCTTGCCGTCCGATGCGATTAATCGCATCCCTACATCCCGCCAGGTCTAAACCTATTCTCCATAAGCTGTGCTATACATTCGGTTTGTACTCTTGCAGCGACCGGATGTACTGGGCACGTTCGAATGCCGACGGGTCTGCGGCGTTGATCTGGCTGACGCTGCCGCGCAGCTGCTGCACCGACTCATACTCGTGCGTCGCCATCCAGCCGAGCAGCTCCGTTTCCACCTTGTGGATGTGGTCGATGCCGTTGCGCAGGATCGCCGACGCCATCATGGTGACGTTCGCGCCCGCCAGAAGCAGCTTCGCCACATCGTCACCGGTATGAACGCCACTGGTCGCCGCCAGATCGCACTGCACGCGCCCGTAGAGCAGACCGATCCAGGTCAGCGGCAGGCGCAGGGCGTGCGGCGTACTCAGGATAACGTTCGGCTTCACTTCCAGCGTCTCCAGGTCGATATCCGGCTGGTAGAAGCGGTTGAACAGCACCAGCGCATTCGCCCCGGCTTTCTCCAGACGGCGCGCCACGTTGGCGAAGTTGCTGAAGAACGGACTCAGTTTCACCGCCACCGGGATACTCAGCGCCCCGCGCACCGAGCGCACCACATCGACATAGTGTTCTTCCACTTCCGAGCCGTTCATGTCCATGTCGGTCGGAATCCAGTAGATGTTGAGTTCCAACGCATCCGCGCCGGCTTCCTCCATCCGCTTGGCGAACTTGATCCATCCGCCCAGCGAAGTGCCGTTCAGGCTGGCGATGACCGGGATATCCAGCGCCTCTTTGGCGGCGCGGATCAGGTTGAGATACTGCTCGGTCCCGACATGGTACTGAGTCGGTTCCGGCAAATAGGTCGGCGCTTCGGCGAAGCTCTCCGTTCCATAGACCAGGTAATGATGCAGCGCCTCACGTTCCGCGCGAATCTGCTCTTCGAACAGCGAGACGAGTACGATCGCCCCTGCCCCCGCATCTTCCATCCGACGCAGGTTCTTCACACTTTCAGTCAGTGGGTTGGCGCTCACCACCAGCGGCGATTTGAGTTCCATACCCAGGTATTTTGTTCGCAAATCCATTGTTCGTCCCTTTCGTATGCGAATTTCCGGGGCGGCGGGTCGCGCCACCCCTTCGGGTGTGGATGTCGCGGCTAATGTGAGCCGTTCCCGTCCCCGTCACTCGACGCCAACGTACGATGAGCGAGATACTCGTAGTATGCCCAGCGCGTCTTGACGTTCTCCTGCGCCAGGCTGAACAGCTCGCGTGCGGTTTCGGGCTGACCGAGTTCCAGCATGCGGAAGCGCGTCTCCATGCGCAGATAATCCTTCAGGGCGATCTTCGGCGGGCGCGAGTCCAGCGAGAGCGGGTTCTCGCCTTCCTCGGCTTTCAGCGGGTTATAGCGGAACATGATCCACTGCCCGCTTTCCACCGCCGCCTTCTGATTGCGCATCGCCGTGCCCATATTGATGCCGTGCGCGATGCAGTGGCTGTAGGCGATAATCAGCGACACGCCAGGGTACTGTTCGGCTTCGATGAAGGCGCGCAGCGTTTGTTCGTCGCGCGCGCCCATCGCCACGCGCGCCACGTAGACGTTGCCGTAGCTCATGGCGATCATGCCCAGGTCCTTCTTCGGCGAAGGCTTGCCGCCGGCGGCGAATTTCGCCACCGCAGCCAGCGGGGTCGCCTTGCTCATCTGACCGCCGGTGTTGCTGTAGACCTCGGTATCCATGACCAGGATGTTGACGTTTCGCCCGCTGGCGAGGACGTGATCCAACCCGCCGAAGCCGATGTCGTACGCCCAGCCATCGCCGCCGACGATCCACACGTCGCGCTTGACGAACACGTCGGCGAGCGTGAGGAGCTGCTGCGCGTCGGCATTTCCGGGCAGCGCCGCCAGCTTCTCCTTGAGGATCGCCACGCGCTCGCGCTGGTCGTGAATGCCGGTTTCGTCGTTCTGGTGGGCCTTCAGCAGCGCCTCGGTCAGGTCGCCGCCGACTTCCGCCGAAAGCCGCATCAGCAGGTCGCCGGCGTAGGCGCGCTGGCGATCGATGGCGACGCGCATGCCCAGACCGAACTCGGCATTGTCTTCAAAGAGCGAGTTCGCCCATGCCGGACCGCGCCCTTCGGCATTCTTCGCCCAGGGGGTGGTCGGCAGGTTACCGCCGTAGATCGACGAACAGCCAGTGGCGTTCGCCACGACCGAGCGGTCGCCGAAGAGCTGGGTGATCAGCTTCAGATAGGGCGTCTCGCCGCAGCCGGAACACGCGCCGCTGAACTCGAAGAGCGGCTGCTGTATCTGCTGCTGCCGGATGCTGGTGATCTTGATGTCGCGCCGGTCATGTTCCGGCAGCGCGATGAAGAAGTTCCAGTTCTCCCGTTCCTGCTCGCGCAGCGGCGGCTGAGGCTCCATGTTGATCGCCTTGAACGCGGCGGCGGATTTGTTCTTGGCGGGGCAGACATCGACGCATATGCCGCAGCCCGTGCAGTCTTCCGGCGCGACCTGGATGGTGTAGCGCTGTCCGTGCCACTCGGTGTCGCGGGCGGCGGTCGACTTGAAGGTCGCAGGGGCGCTCGCCAGCAGTTCCGGCTCGTATACCTTGATGCGGATGACCGCGTGCGGGCAGACCATCGCGCATTTACCGCACTGGATGCAGACATCCGGGTCCCACACCGGAATCTCATCCGCCAGGTTGCGCTTCTCGTACTGCGAAGTCGCCGAAGGATACGTGCCGTCAATGGGCATTGCGCTCACCGGAAGCAGATCGCCCTGGCGGG
The DNA here is from genome assembly GCA_013360465.1 of Anaerolineae bacterium. Taxonomy (GTDB): domain Bacteria; phylum Chloroflexota; class Anaerolineae; order Aggregatilineales; family Phototrophicaceae; genus Flexifilum. The sequence goes on from JABWBO010000114.1 coordinate 19,160, forward strand.
CGATCATCGTCCCCAGTATGTCGCGCACGAACGCCGGGGCGTCCGCCGAGACGGCGGGGGTCAGCTCGACCGCGCTGGTGACGACGCTCGGAACCTTTACCTCATACAGATGATCCAGCGTCATATCGACGGCGGCGATGTTCTTGGCGACGATCTCCTCACCCTTCTTGCCGTAGGTCTTCTCAATCGACTCCTTGATGGCGGCGATGGCTTCGTCGCGCGGCAGCACGCCGCTGATGGCGAAGAAGCAGACCTGCATCACGGTGTTGATGCGCCCGCCCATGCCGGCTTCCTTGGCGACCTTGAGGGCATCGATGACGTACAGATGCAGCCGCTTATCAACGATCTGCTGCTGCACCAGGCGCGGCAGTTTATCCCACACCGTATCGGCATCGAACGGGCTGTTGAGCAGCAGGACGCCGCCCGGCGCGGCATCCGCCAGCACATCGTATTTTTCCAGGAAGCCCCACTGATGGCAGGCGAGGAAGTTAGCGCGGGTGATCAGGTAGTTAGAGCGGATCGGACGCGGACCGAAGCGCAGATGGCTGACGGTCATCGAGCCGGATTTCTTGGAGTCGTAGACGAAATAACCCTGGGCGTAGTTCGGCGTGTTCTCGCCGATGATCTTGATCGAGTTCTTGTTCGCGCCGACGGTCCCGTCCGCGCCCAACCCGTAGAAGACGGCGCGCACTACGTCGTCCGCCTCGACGCTGAAGTCTGGATCGACCTCCAGGCTGGTGTTGGTCACATCGTCGATGATGCCGACGGTGAAGTGGCGCTTGGGCGTCTCACTCGCCAGGTTGTCATAGACCGCCTTGACCATCGCCGGGGTGAACTCCTTAGACGACAAGCCGTAGCGCCCACCGATGACGCGCGGTATCGGTCCCTGCCACGCTTCAAACAGCGCGTTCACCGTATCGAGGTAGAGCGGTTCGCCGCCGCTGCCCGGTTCTTTGGTGCGGTCCAGCACGGCGATCTGCCGGACCGTGTTCGGCAGCGCATTGACGAAGCCTTCAGAGTCGAACGGGCGGTACAGCCGCACTTTGAGCAAGCCGACCTTCTCACCCTGAGCGTTCAGATAATCGACCGTCTCATGCGCCGCTTCCGCGCCCGACCCCATCATGACGATCACGCGGGTGGCATCCGGCGCGCCGTGATACTCATAGAGATGGTACTGGCGTCCGGTCAGTTCGGCGAAGCGGTCCATCGTCCGCTGGACCAGCGCCGGCAGGACGGCGTAGAACGGGTTGACCGTCTCGCGCGCCTGGAAATAGACATCAGGATTCTGCGCTGTGCCACGAATGAAAGGATTCTCTGGCGTAAGCCCGCGCGCCCGATGCGCTGTGACCCACTCATCGTTGATCATCGCCCTCAGCACATCGTCGGGCAGGATTGAAATCTTGTTGACCTCGTGCGAGGTGCGGAAACCATCAAAGAAGTGCAGGAAAGGCAGGCGCGATTCCAGAGACGCCGCCTGAGCGATCAGCGCGAAGTCGTGGGCTTCCTGCACAGACGCCGACGACAGCAGCACCCAACCGGTCTGCCGCGCCGCCATCACGTCGCTGTGGTCGCCGAAGATCGACAGACCTTGCGCCGCCAGCGAACGCGCGGCGATGTGGAAGACGGTCGAAGTGAGTTCGCCGGCGATCTTGTACATGTTGGGGATCATCAGCAGAAGCCCCTGTGACGCCGTGAAGGTCGTCGCCAGCGCTCCTGTTTGCAGCGCACCGTGAATAGCCCCCGCCGCGCCGCCCTCGCTCTGCATCTCTACCACGTGCGGGGGTGTCCCCCAGAGGTTCGGTCGCCCCTGCGACGCCCATTCATCCGCCCACTCGCCCATCGCCGAGGATGGCGTGATCGGGTATATCGCGATGACTTCGTTGAGCGCATACGCGACACGCGCCACAGCCTCGTTAGCATCGAGCGTGACGAAGTTCACTTCCTCCATGAGATTGCCTTCCTTTAAGCACGAACGTCTCACGCCGATCATGCCTCCTGGAAGCGATTTCAGCTAGTGATGGGCGTCATGCCCTGAGGGGTCATTCGTAAGGAATCGGGCGATCTTCAAGGGAGCGGGTCTCACAGAATCAGGCGGGACTGGCGTCCTTGTGCCCAGGTGACACGGCGGGCGAATTCCTGCGGATCGGGCAGGTAGTTCGGCATGCCGAACTGTTCCAGCATGAAGCTGGCAGCCGCCGCGCCGTGCGCCGCAGCCGAGGCGATGCCGTCATCCAGGCGCGCCAGAAACGCCCCCGCGAAGGCATTGCCCGCGCCGGTGAGATCGACCACCTCGACAGGGACCGCCGGCACGTGCAGCCCGACCAGCCCGCCGCCGCGAAAATCCCACACATCCGCCCCCTGCTCGGCACGGCGCAGGACGAGGACCTGACCGCCGGCGGCGCGAAAACCGCACACCACCGACGCCGCGTCGGCGCTGCCGATCATCGCCGAGGCTTCGCCCCACGAGGGGCTGAACACCGTGCAGGCGGTCACCAGATCGCGCAGCGCCTCGGCGCCCAGAGGGCGTTCCGGCGGGCGAAAGGTCTCCAGGCTGATGATCGCCCCACCTGCGCCGAACTCGCGCGCCCGCGCCAGGGTCGGGTTTTCCGGGTGCAGCCCCCAGTGCATGGCGCGCGCCGTGCGATAGTGCGGCGGCAGCGCCTTGAGCGCCGCCTGATAGACCGTCTCGCCCGGCGGCGGCGCAACCTGCCACAGGTGCGACCGTTCGCCAGCGGCGGAAAAACGCTGCCAGGCGCGCGGGGTCGCCGGC
>JABWBO010000236.1 GCA_013360465.1 Anaerolineae bacterium
CGGGTGTTTAAACACCCGGCGGATCACGCGACAAATGATGTCCGGGTTGCATCGATCGGTCGCTAACTTGCTACATATGGGACAACGCCCGCGTTGTCCCCCGCCGCGCCCCCTGGTTTGGGCGGAACACCGAACAGGTGTACAATTACCGGTGGACGGACGGCGGAACAGGGCGAGGGGCGCGCGTGGCGGAACAACAGGCGTCGTATGAAAACCGGGCGGGGCATCGCAATCACGGGCTGTTCTCCGATTATTACCTCAGCGACCTCCTGCCGACCCTGCCCGTCTGGACCCAGGACCTGGCGCTGCTGAGCGAAGCCCAGGCGGCGCTGGACGCCCTGCGCAGCCTCTTTCTGACTATCCGCCCAGATCAACTGGACGAGGCGCAGGTCGAAGAAGCCTGGATCAAGCCGGTCTTCCAGCAGTTGGGACACCACTACGCCGTGCAGGTTAAGATTCGCTACCGCGATACCGGTTATCGCAAGCCCGATTACGTCCTCATGCCGGACGCCGCCGCTGCCGGTGCGCTGACCCATCGCATTTACGACCCCGCCGAACTCACCCATGCGCTGGCGGTCGCCGACGCCAAGAGCTGGGGCGCGCGCTTTGATCAGGCATCGGCGCGGGGCGAACGCAACCCCAGCCAGCAGATCGACGAATACCTGCGCTACAGCGAAATCCGCTGGGGTATCCTGACCGACGGGCGCATCTGGCGGCTGTACGAGCGGGGCAGCAGCAAGGACAACGTCTATTACGCCGTCGATCTGCCGGCGCTGCTGACGCCCAGGGGCGACGAAGCGCCGAACGAGACGCTGAGCCGGTTTCTGTATTTCTACCTCTTCTTCCGCCGTCAGGCGTTCGCGCCGGGCGACGCGGGCTGGCTGAACCGCGTCCTGCAGGAGAGCGTCGATTACGCCGAGCGGCTGAGCGACCGGCTGGAAGATGAGGTCTACGAGGCGCTGGAATCCATCGCTCAGGGCTTCCTGAACTACCGCCGCAACCGCCTGACCCCCGACCCGGCGACGCTGACGGTGATCTACGAAAACAGCCTGATCCTGCTCTACCGGCTGCTCTTCATCCTGTATGCCGAAAGCCGCGATGTGCTGCCGATGAGCAGCAACGAAGCCTATCGCAGCTACGGCAGCCTGTACGCCGTCAAGCTGGAAGCGCGCGACCTGCTGGAAGGGCGCACGCAGTTCCGCCGCCGCGAAGATTCAGCGACGCTCTACGAGCAGCTGAGCGCCCTCTTCCTCGCCATCGACAGCGGCGACCCCAATTACGACATTTCGCCCTACAACGGGCGGCTCTTTTCCGACGAGGAGTATCCGTTCCTCAGCCGCTGCCGGGTCGGCGACGCCTATCTGGTCCCGGCGCTCAAACGGCTGTCGTTCGTGGAACGGCAGACGCGGACGGCGACGCGCGAGGGCAAAAGCCGCCTGGAGATGGTCGATTATCGCGATCTGGACGTGCGCCACCTGGGGGCGATCTACGAAAAGCTGCTGGAATACCGGCTCGACATCGCCGCCGCGCCGCTGGCGCTGAAGAACGGCGTCTACGTGCCGGCGGCGGCGGGCGACAGCGTGGTCAAAGCGGCGAAGCAGGTCTATCTGCGCACCGGCAGCAACGCCCGCAAGGTCAGCGGCAGCTACTATACGCCCGATTACATCGTCCGCTTCATCGTAGAAAAGACGCTGGAACCGCTGCTGACGGCGATCACCGCCCGCCACGCCGCCCTGGACGACGACGGGCGCTGGCAGGTGCGCGACGCCGAGGCGCTCGCCCGCGATCTGCTGGCGGTCAACATCCTGGACCCGGCGACGGGCAGCGGGCATTTCCTGGTCGAGGCGGTCGCCTGGTTCGCCGACTGGATGCGCCGCCTGAACCTGCGCCCGGCGGACCTCGCCCCGGAGGAGGACGAGCTGGTCTACTGGAAGCGGCAGATCGTCACCTCCTGCCTGTACGGCGTGGACCTGAACCCGCTGGCGGTGGAGCTGGCGAAGCTGGCGCTGTGGCTGACGACGATTGCCCGCGAGCGCCCGCTCTCCTTCCTCGATCATCACCTGCAGGTGGGCGATTCGCTGGTCGGGGCGCGGCTGGGCGACATCGCCCGCTGGGCGAACGGCGCGCCTGCCGACCCGGCGCAGGGGCGGCTTTTTGACGCAGCGGGCTTCGCCGGTTCGGTCGGCGGGGCGGTGGACGCCATGAACGCCATCGAGCGCGCCCACATCCTGGCGGTCGGCGACGTGAAGGCGCAGGAAAAAGCCTATGACGGGCTGCGCGAACGGCTGACCCCGCTGGGGCGGCTGGCGAACGCCCACACCGCCCGCCATTTCGGCGTGGCGATCACCCCGGAGCAGTGGGGGCTGATCTACGCGCACCTCGCCGAAGGGGCGGCGCTGCCGGCGGAGCGGGCGGGCGAGATCGCCGCGCTGCT
>JABWBO010000115.1 GCA_013360465.1 Anaerolineae bacterium
ATAACGCCGGCATCAGCGGCAACAGCGGCGCGACCAACGGCGGCGGACTCTTCGTCACCGGCAGCGCCGCCGTCATCCTGCAAAACGGCGCGGCGGTCACGCAGAACAGCGCCAGTTCGCGCGGCGGCGGCATCTTCCTGACCGGTTCCGCCAGCCAGCTGAACGCCTCCGGCGCGCGCCTCACCTACAACACCGCCGGAGGCAGCGGCGACGCCCTCTTCCAGGCGAACGGGACCACAACCGTGACCAACGCCTGCATCGTCTGCAACGGCGACATCGCCATCGACCGCAGCGGCGGGACATCGCCCATGTCGTTGGGCGGCAGCTGGTGGGGATCGGCATGGGGTCCGTACTATGCCACTTCGACAGAGGGCTTGCAGTGCAGCGCCGGCGACAGCCTGAATTCTGCCCGCCCGCTGACGGTGTACGGGATCAGCGTCACCACGCCCGCCGCCACCTGCGACTCGACGCCGCCAGTCGGCAGCTGGCTCACGGCGGCGACGGCGGGCTGCACCGGCGCGGAGATCGCCGCGCCATCAGGCATGGGGTACGGGCGGACCTGCTTCCCTCCGTAGATGCAGGTGGGTCTGCGTCAGACTCAGGGCAGCAGTTCGACGATCACCCGCGCGTCGCCGGCGCTCTCGCCATAGGCGTTGACGCGCAGCACGTAGGTCCCATGCAGCATCAGCGCCGCCTCGAAGAGGGGATTCAGCGTCCCGGCGAAGTCGTCGCCTTCAGCGATGACCGCTCCCGTCGGGTCGATCAGCGCGGCGACCGGGTCGAGACCGGTCGCACCGGGCAGCGCCTCGACTCTGACGCGCACCCGCTGTCCAGCCTCGCCTTGAAAGGGATAGTACAGGTAGGCGCGCGCCGGAAGCGGGTCGGCGGCGCTGAGGATGGTCTGCGGCGAAGGCGTCGCCGTCCGGGCGCGCGACTCGTAGCGCCAAATCAGCGTGAACGCGCCGCCGCTTTCGCCCGTGTCCGTCACGAACAGCGGATACAAGCCGGTTTCGATCACGCCAATGCCGGGGATGATCGCCGCGCCAGAGTCGGCGGAGATGCGGGTCATCAGTTCGCCCGCCGGGGTATACAGCTCCAGCGCCAGACGCAGAGGTGAACCCCTGGTGGTACGTGCTTCGATGGTCAGCACGTCGCCGGCTTCCGCCGGGATGAAGAAGCGGCTGAACAGCCCTCCCGGCGCGACCGAGCCGGCGATCAGGGTGTCTTCGCGCAGGCGGGCGTCGGCGCGCACGGGGAACGGTGTCGCGGTGACAGACGACGTATCGGCGGGAACGGTCGGCGCGCTTCCCGGCGCATCGGCAAAGGTCAGCGTCAGGCGATAGGCTCCCGCGCCGCCGCCGATCACCTGGACGTAGTATTCGCCGTCGCGCGGCAAGCGCACATCGCGGATCAGCGCGTCCACCCCGCCGCCGCTGTCGTCGTCGGTCGCCAGCGCGTTCCCCAGCGCATCGTAGAGCGTCAGGCGCGGATCGACCGGCAACGCCTCCGCTGCGTTCAGGGCAGCCGCCCGCAGCGTCGCATAGCGCCCGGCGCTGCCGCTGAACTGGAAGACGTGGCGGTCGAAGGGCGACAGAAATTCGGCGTCGTGCGGCGCGCCTAGGATGATCCGCCCCAGCAGCGCCCCCAGCGCGGCGTGAACCGGCGACGGCGTCAGCGTCGGCGTGGAGATGGGGGTGAACGTCGGCGTGCTGGTCGGGGTGAGGGTCGCCGAAGGGATCGGCGTCGCCGTCGGGGGCGGCGTCGGCGTCGCGCTGGCGGTCGGCGTGAGGCTGGGCGGGACCGTCGGGCGCTCCGGCAGGATCAGACGCAGTTCGTAGGCGGTCTCCGCCTGCCCCACCAGCCGCACACGCACGGCGTAGACGCCGTCGGAGGGCAGCGATGCCCGCGACCTGTCCAGGGGCAGAATCGTCCCATCCGGCGCGCGCAGTTCGAGCCGCAGCGCCGCTGCATCGGCGGGCAGAAAGCCGATCGTCACTTCCTCGCCGGCGCGGGCGATGAACTGCCAGTCCTGAATGGGCGCGCCAGGGGCGATGCGCTCGCGGATCGCCCGCCCCGGCGTCAGCAGGCGGCTGGAAGGCGGCGGGGTGGGCGTCGCCACGCACGCCGCCAGCAGGAAGATCAGCAGCAGCAGGGCGGCGGAGCGGGCGGACGCCATCATCGAGGCTAGCCCTCGTCGGCGTCGTTCTGCTGCGAACCGCTCAGGAAGCCGGACATCCATTTCAGGGCATCGACCGCGCCGTGAGGATCGCTGTCGCCCGCCATCAGCAGCCGGTCCACATCTTCGGCGCGGCGCACGAGCGACGCCTTGCTGCGATGTTCCGCCATGACGGCGATCAGCGCCGCCAGCTCCTTGAGGTTGTTCGCCAGGATTTTGCGCTCCGGGTCGGCGAGTTCGCTCAGATGGCTTTCCAGTTCATAGCGGAAGGTCACGGGGTCGAACTGGAGGGCGCGTTTAGCGTTCGGGTCGAAGGAATCGGCAAACGCCAGCAGCACGGCGTGCGCCGTCGCCACATCTTCGGCGAACTGCGCCAGGGTGCGCTTGCCCGCCATGCGGCGATAGGCGAGTACCGTGCCCAGGATGGCGCGCAGGTCTTCGGGGCGGCGTCCGTCGGCGGACTTTTCCGGCAGCGCCCGCTCCAGCCGCTGCAGCCGGGCGACCGGGGCGCTGTGGGTGTATTCGCGCCACCAGTTCAGCAGCCCGGTGCGCGCCGCGCCGTTCCAGTTGACGACGGTGAAGAGGCGGGTGACCTCTTCGGCGAGGACGCTCTCATCTTCCAGCGCGTCGAAGCCGGTGGTCAGGCGGCGCAGCGCCGTGCGGGCGGAGAAATCTTCTTTGCGGTCGCTCGCCACGCCCAGGATCTGCCAGAGCGCCGTCGAAGCGACCTGCACCTCGGCGTGCTGCTGCAAGATGCGCGCCAGCTGCTCGATCATATCGAACGCCGTCGGGTCCCAGGACCAGGCGTCGAGCAGCGCGACATAGATATCCGCCGCGCCCTGCTTATCAAGGTGACCGGCTGCCATCGCCTGCGCCGTCAGCGCCAGCGCCTCGGCGGTCCCCCGCCCACTACCGGAGACGCCGGCAGCCAGCAGAGGGACGAAGTCCGGGCGCGCGGCGCTGCGGCTGACCAGCGCATAGAACAGATCATCGCGGCGGTCCAGCAGGGCGGCGGTGAAGAGCGCCGCCACGGCTTCGGCGGGCATCCAGTCCAGCGGATCGCTCGCGCTCCAGGTCTTGATCAGCTTCTCGGCGGCGGCGGCGGTGCCGTCTTCGCCCCCTGCCAGCGCCCACACTCGTTCGACCGACTCCGCGCTCAACAGCGGCGCGGCGCGCAGACCGGTGGCGCGCGATAGAATCGCCAGAAAGACCTCCGCGCCGAAATCGTTGAGCAGCGCCAGCGGGTCGCCGACGCCGTGCTGCAGCGCCTCGCAGAGCGACTCCGGGAGCTGCGCCCGCAGCCCGTCGTCGCTCAGCAGCGTATCGAGCAGCACAGGCGTCCGTTTCGCCGCCAGCAGCACCAGCGAACGCGCCAGATCGGGTTCGCTGCGGGCGCGGTTCTGGGCGGCAGCGAAGCCGGAGATCAGCACATCGCTCAAGTCGTAGGCGACAGGTTCGCGGGCGATCAACCGCAGCCAGTTGAGGACGGTCTCGCCGTCGCCGTCACTGATGGCGACCTGAAGCGACGCCAGCGCAGCCGCTTTGAGGCGTTCGCGCCAGACCGCCGTCCGCTCGCCGGCTTCGCCCACGACGGCGCGGACGAAGGCGTAGACGGCATCCGGTTCGACGCTCAGGGCGCGTTCCAGCGGCAGATAGAGCGCCGTGTCCACCGCTGGGTCGGCGTTCATCCACTCGGCGGCGAGCCGGGCGGCATCGGCATCGCGCGATTCCAGCGCCAAGCGCACCAACCGGCGACCGATCTCCCCGCGTGCCCCGGCAGGCGGCGGGCTGGCGCGCAGAGCAGCGATATCCAGGGCGTTGGCGTCGTCGGAAGGAGTGGGAACGGAAAGCATCACGAAGGCAAGCCTTATCTGATTCGGCGAAGCAAATCGGCGCTGCGCGGGCGGCGTTCCAGCAGATAGGTGACGTAGCCCACCATCACCCGCTCGAAATCGTCGTGCAGCGCTGTGGAAATCTGCAGTGCGCGTACCGCCTCGTAGCGGCTGCGCTGCACATGGCGCATGATCTTCAGGGTCGGCATCGATACCGGGACGTGCGATGTGCCGCGCACGGCATCGCGCGGGCAGACGACGCCGCCTTCGGCATAGCTGAAGAACTGATCCTGCGGCTGCACTGGCTCGCGCCCGATCACGCATTCGTTCAGTTCCGGGCGAAAACCAGCCAGATCGAGCAGGTGCATCTCGAAGTAACGCAGCGCCAGACGCGGATCGGGATCGCCGTCGATGCGGGCGAAGGCGGCATCCAGCAGGTTGAACAGCGCAGGGGGGTAGGTCTCGCCGGGCGAGACGAAGCGGTCGGTGATCTCGGCGGCATAGCCCGCCGACGCGCCGCGCACCAGATCATCGCGCAGGGCGAGGTACGGGCGGACCATCTCCGCCTGCACGACAATACCCAGCTCGCGCCCGCTGTTGATCAGCATCTCGGCGCGGGTGAACAGTTCGACGTGCCCGGTGCGCGGGCTGGTCAGCTTGCGCGCCCCTTTGGCGACCACCTCCAGCTTGCCATGCGCGGGGGTGAGGATGGTCAGGACGCGATCCGCCTCGCCCAGGTCGAAGCGCTTGAGGATCAGCGCCGGGGTGCGAAACGAACGTTCAGCGCCTGCCATTGCCGCGCCGCTTTTTTGTGCTATCGACGGTATCGACCGTTCGTGCGCCATCCTCGCCCTGGGAGCGGTTGTCCGGCAGCGAAGCCGGACCAAAACCGCGCGGCAGCAGGTCGGTGAGCGCGCCATCGTAGACAATCGCCTCACGGTCATCGACCAGCAGGACGCGCAGATCAGGCGCGAACTCGTAGAGCATCTGCCGACAGATGCCGCAGGGCGATCCCCCGTTGGGCGTGTAAACGATCAGCAGATCGAAGGTGCGGTAGCCCTCGCTGACCGCCTTGACCAGCGCCGTCCGTTCGGCGCAGATAGTCGCCGGGTAGGCGGCATTTTCGACGTTGCAGCCGGCGAACAGCGTGCCATCGGCAGCGCGTAGGAGCGCACCAACCCGATAGCCGGAATACGGAATGTAGGCGTGGGTGCTGGCTTCACGCGCCCGACGAATCAAGGGAACCAGATTGGGATCGGTCATGAGCGCACCAGTCTTTGAGAGATCAGAGTCGGCGGGCGGGCTGCCAGGAACGCAGCGCCGTCCCCGCGCCGGAAAGCGAGAATGAGGGGATACAGGCAGGGATGAAAGCGGTCCTGCCGCGCGGCACATCGAGGGAGCCGGCGGCGGTGTCGATGCGCAGCGCGCCTTCCAGCACGGTGATCGCCTGGAAGCAGCCGCCGGTAAACAGGGCGACCACATCCTCATGCAGGATGTGGCGGAAGGTGCAGAAATACGGCGACTCGAAGATACAGATGGATTCGCCGCCGCGCGTCACCGCCGGGCGCAGATCGGGATCGGCGACCTGTGTGCCCTTGTCGATGTGCAGTGGGCGCGGTTTGCCGTCCAAACCCATCCGTCCCCAGTCATAGAGGCGGTAGGTGGTGCTGCTGGACTGCTGTACCTCGTAGATGAGCAGCCCCGGACCGAGCGCGTGTACCGTGCCGGCAGGCATGAACAAGCCGTCGCCGACCTGCACGTCGATGAACTGGACGACATCGCGCACACGGTCCTGGCGGATGGCGTCCGCCAGCCCTTCGCGCGTCGTGCCCGGCTTCAAGCCGTTGATCAGGCGTGCGCCGGGGGCGGCATCGACGACATACCAGGCTTCCGTCTTGCCGCGCGGCTGCCCTTCCAGCGCCGCCGCCTGGGCATCGTTCGGATGTACCTGCACGGAAAGCCAGTCGTTGGCATCGAGGAACTTGATCAGCAGCGGCATGCCGTCGGCGGGGTCGCTGCCTTCGCCGATCAGCGCCGTGCCGTAGGTGCGCACCAGATCGGCGACCGTCTGCCCCGCCAGCGCGCCGGTGGCGACGACGGCGCTGTCATGCAGCTCCCAGGCTTCACCGTAAGGCTGGTCGGTCGGCAGCGATTTTTCGAGCCGAGTCTCCAGCTTGCGCCCGCCCCAGACGATGACGTGCAGCGAAGGATCGAGCAAGAATGGATACAGTGCATTGGCGTCCATAGATTTGATTGTAGCGCAACTCCCGCCCGCCGTTCAATCCACGTCCTCATCAGGCATCCCCGGTTCGGAGACCTTTGCTAACTGGATTTAAAAGAAACACAGGATCGGCTTAACTTCCAGCGGCTAAGCTTACGCTGTGTGGAAGCAACTGTGCAAGGATACGCTCATGTCAACAACGGTTTTGCGCAGTTTCGTCACCGTGCTTGCCGGGGCAGTCTTCCTGGCAGCCGGCATCATCCGGGCGCAGCAGGCGCAGATCCCCCTGGGAGAGATGATTGCCCAGGATGAACGGCTGGCGCGGTTCGCCGCCCTGCTGGACTCAGCGGAACTTCTGGACATGCTGAACGACGCTGAAGCCGCCTTCACGGTGTTCGCGCCGGTCGATGAAGCGCTCGACCAGCTTTCGGAAACCGTACAGCGCTATCTCGACGATAACCCCGCCCTGCTTCGCCGCATCCTGATGCAGCACCTCATCGCCGAACCGTTCCAGAGCGACGCAATCCTGGAGCAGCCGGCGATTACCAGCCTCGAAGGCGGCATGTTGGCAGTCGATGCAGCGCTGCGGCGCATCAACGGCGCGACGCTCATCGAGACCGACATCCCCGGCACAAACGGCATCCTGCACGTGATCGACGGGCTGCTCATGCCGGAGATCGTCATGCCCCTGCCCGATCCTTTCATCAACTTCGAGTCCATCCTCACCGCCGGCAGTTCGACCGTGCGCCCGCTCACCGAACGCATGGGAGACGAATTCCTACGCGCCGGCTTTTCGGGGACCATCACGGTGGAAGAGACCGGGACGAATGTCGGTCTGGAACGCTTCTGCGTCAACGCAGAAAGCGATATCGCCAACGCCAGCCGACCGATCCGCGAATCCGAAATCGAAGCGTGCCGCGCCAACGGGCGAGAGCCGATCGAGTTCTTCGTCGCGGTCGATGCGCTGGCAGTGGTCGTCAGCCGGGAGAACACCTTCCTGGAAGATCTGTCCATTGAGCATCTGGGGCGCATCTTTTCCGGAGAATTCACCCGCTGGAACCAGATCGATGCGGCTTATCCCGACGCGCCCATCCAGGCTTTCAGCCCCGGTGATGACAGCGGCACGTTCGTGTACTTCGTCGAATCGGTGCTGATGCGCGGTCTGGGGCTGGAAAATGACGCCGCTGAAGCCGCCCTCATGAACGCGCCGACGATCCGCTTCAGCGAAGACGACAATGTGCTGGTGACAGGCGTAGAAGCCAGCGAGACGGCAATCGGCTATTTCGGCTTCGCCTACTATCTCGCCAATCAGGATCGACTGCGGGTCGTGAGCATTGAGGGCACGACGCCAAACGAGGCGACCGCAGAAAGCGGCGAGTATCCGCTTAGCCGCCCCTTGTTCATCTACAGCAGCCCGGATGTCATGCGGGAGAAGCCGCAGGTCGCCGAGTTCATCAACTACTACATCAACAACGTGGCACAGGAACTCGGCACAGATGACGACGACATCGGCTACTTCCCGGTGAATCGCGACGTATTGAACCTGGACCGCCTCGAATGGCTGGCGGCATCGCGCTGAGTTTACAAATCGCGCAGACACGACGCATCAGGCATGAGGAGCCAAGCGCTTGAGTGGCTTGACGAACAGCATTCCGACTCTTGAAGAGAGTCTTGAGATTTTTCCGGGTCTGTATCAGGAGTGGTCGGCGGAGCGCAGCATCGTCGTCTATCGCCCTGTCTGTATGTCGCAGGCGCTGATCAGCGCCTGGACCGCCGCAGCCTTAGCCACCCTGCAAGCATGGGACCGCCGCACACCCTACCTGGCGCTGCACGATCTGAGCGCCGGCGGCGTCTCGACCCTGTTCGCCTCCATGACCAATTACGACATGCTCAATATCGGGGTTACGCCCGGCGGCAAAATCCGCGCCGAGTCCTTCCTGAACGAGCATCCCGGCTTCATGGCGCGCATCGCCATCGCCTTCAACAGCACGCTCTCTGGTCACATCGGCAGAGCGCTGGTCAACTACTACACCGATAATCACCCGGCGATCCAGTACAAGAGCTACTACAACCGCGACCGCTCGCTGTATTGGCTGGCAGCGCACCTCGTCGTGTCTGATGGAGAGTCCGTCGGCGTCTGACCTGTCGAACCCACCTGCTCACGCCATGATCACATACGGAGTGAAACGCTCTTGCAGCAGAACTACGCCGGACAGATTCTCAAGAGCTATCAGCTGGCGGAGCTGATCGATGTCGGAGGATCGAGCGCCGTCTATCGGGCACACCAGGCGGTTGTCGAACGCGAAGTGGCGATCAAAATCATCTTCGCAGAATTCGCCAGCCATCCCAATTTCATCCGCCGCTTCGAATCAGAAGCCCAGCTCGTCGCCGGGCTGGAACACCCATACATCGTCCCGCTCTACGACTACTGGCGCGACCCAAACGGAGCCTATATCGTCATGCGCTGGCTGCGGGGCGGGCATCTGCGGCAGCGTATGCTTCAGGGGCGGATGTCGGTCGATGAAGTGGCGCGCGTCATCGAGCAGATTTCCGCCGCGCTGATCTTCGCCCACTACTATGGCGTCGTGCATCGCGATCTCAAGCCGGAAAACATCCTGCTGGATGAGGCAGGCAACGCCTATCTCGCAGATTTCGGCATCGCGCAGATCCTCAATGTCTCGCAGGACGACGATCCTCTGATCTCTTCGATGGGATCCCCGGCTTATGCCGCCCCGGAACAGATCAACGGACGCCCCACCACCCAGGCGACCGACCAGTACAGCCTGGGGATCATCCTCTACGAAATGCTGACCGGTCAGTACCCGTTTCCAGACCTGATGGAGATGACCGTCACCGAGGTGACCCGCACCAGAATCAGCGAGCCGCTGCCGCCCTTGTCGCTGCGCCGCCCCGATTTGTCCAGCGCCCTGGGCATGGTCATTCAGACCGCCACCGCCCTTAATCCGGCGGACCGCTACCGTGACATCACCGCCATGCTGCTGGCATTTCAGTCGGCGATAGAAGCGCTGCTGCCGCGCAGCCAGGTGGGGCGCATTTCCGCCCCGCCGGCAACGCGAACGCAGCAGATGAACGCCATCAGCGCCAACCTGCCCAACCCCTACAAAGGACTGCGCCCTTTCCAGGAAGCCGATGCCGGCAATTTTCATGGTCGCCGCGCCGTCGTAGACCGGTTGATCGGGCGAATAAGCGAGAGCAGCGTCTACAGCCGTTTTCTGGCGGTCGTCGGACCCAGCGGCAGCGGCAAATCGAGCGTCATCAAAGCGGGATTGATCCCGGCGCTGCGCGCCGGGTCGGTCACCAACTCGGCGCGCTGGTTCATCATCGAAATGGTCCCCAGCCTCCATCCGTTCAAGGAACTGGAAGCGGCTCTGATGGGCGTCGCAGTGACCCCGCCGCAGGACCTGGGGCAGCGCTTGTCGGAAGATGCGCGCGCCCTGCACAAATTCGTCCACGATGCGCTCCCCAACGAACCTGGCGCCGAACTGCTGCTGTTCATTGACCAGTTCGAAGAGCTGTTCACCCAGTCGGACCCCGCCCAGCGCGACCGTTTCCTGGAGGCGCTGAGCTACGCGGTCACCCATACGCTCAGCCGCATCCGGGTCGTCATCACGCTGCGCGCCGACTTCTATGACCGCCCGCTGATGAACCCGCTTGCCAGCGACCTGATCAGCCGGCGCACGGAAGTCATCGTCCCGCTCAAAGCCTCTGAACTTTCGGAAGCCATCGCCGAACCGGCACGACGCCTGGGGGTCGAGCTGGAGCCAGGGCTGGAAAGCGCCATCATCAGCGAAATCAAGGATCACCCGACGGCGCTTCCGCTGCTTCAGTACATGATGAGCGAACTCTTTCAGCGTCGTCAGGGCGGCTGGATGACGCTGCGCACGTATGAGGAAATGGGAGGAGTGCGCGGCGCGCTGGCGCAGCGCGCTGAAGCGATTTACCAGCAGTTCAGCCTGGGACAGCGAGTAGCGATGCAGCAGCTCTTCCTGCGGCTGATCACGCTCGGCGAAGGCGCGGAAGATACGCGCCGGCGCGCGCTGCTTGCCGAAGTCAGCGCGGTTAGCGGGGCGGACGAGACGATGCGCGGGGTGATCACGACGCTTGTCAAGGCGCGGCTCATCGCCCTGGACCGCGACCCGGAAAGCCGCAGCCCCACCGTCGAAGTCACGCACGAGGCGCTCATCCGGGAATGGCAGCGCCTTCGCGAATGGCTGAACACCAGCCGGGGCGACGTTCGTATGGAGCGGTCGCTGGCGGTCCTGGCGGAAGAATGGTCGAATGCCGGAGAAGATTCCAGCTATCTGCTGCGCGACGCCCGACTGCGGCAGTTCGACACCTGGTCGAATGAGAGCGCCATCCTCCTGACTGAGCGCGAACAGCGCTATCTCGCCAGCAGCCTGCACGAGCAGGAAAAGCGCCGGCAGGTCGAGCTGGAACGGGCTGCCCATGAGCGCCGCTTAGAAGCGCAGTCGCGCGCCCGGCTGCGCATCCTGGCGGTGGTCCTCAGCATCGCGCTGGTGGTCGGCTTGGTCCTGACCGCCTATGCCCTGAACGCCAGCGCCCGCGCTCAGACGGAAAGCGACATTTCCCGCAGCCTGGCACAGGCGTCCGGCGCGCGGCAGGCGCTTGCTGCCGGTGATGTGGACCTGGCGGCGGCACTGGCGCTCATCGCCAACAGCGGAGAAAACCCCGCGCCGCAGGCGCTGCGCACCCTGACCGAAGTCGCCTATGCGCCGGGGACGCGCGCCCTGCTGCGCGAACACACCTCATCGGTGACCGGCGTAGACATCGCCCCTTCCGGCAGCCTGGTCGCCAGCGCCTGCCGCGACGGTGTAGTGCGTCTGTGGTCTCTGGAAAACAACGATCTGGTCCAGGAACTGCGCGGACACCGCGGCGACGTGGAAACCGTCGCCTTCAGCCCGGACGGGCGCATCCTGGCGAGCGGCGGGCTGGATTTCGTCGTCATCCTCTGGGATGTCGAGACCGGCGAAGTTCTGCGCCAATTGAGCGGGCACAGCGGCAGCATTCAAACTCTGGCGTTCAGCCCGGACGGGCGAACGCTGGTCTCTGGCGCGCGCGACTCACAGGTGATCGTCTGGGATGTCGAAGGCGGCGAACGCCGCGCAGCCCTGGACGGGCATCATGCCACAGTTCAGGCGGCTGCCGTCAGCCCGGATGGGACGATCATCGCCTCTGGCGCAGGCGACGGCGAGATCATCCTGTGGGATGCCGTCAGCGGCGCACCGCTGCGCGCCTGGCGAAGCAGCCCCAACGGCGTTAACGATCTCGACTTCACGCCCGACGGTTCAAGCCTGGTGTCGGCGCTCGGCGACCGCGCCATCGCCCGCTGGTCGGCAGCGACCGGCGAATCGGTCGGCGTGGTGAACGGTCTGGAGGATGTTCCGCTGAGCCTGGCGCTGATGCCGGATGGGATTAACGCCCTGGTCGGGCTGCGCAGCGGGACAACCCTTCTGCTAGATGTGGTGAGCGGTCGGGAATCGCACCTCCTGCGCGGACATGCCGACGAAATCCAGGGCGTGGCGCTCAGCCCGGATGGGCGCATCGGCGCGACCGGCAGCACCGACGCCACCGTGCGCCTGTGGAATATCGTCAGTGCCGCCGAAGTGGGGCGCTACAGCGACCATACGGGACGCATCACCGGTCTGACCTACAGCAGCGATGGCAGCGCGCTGGCGTCCGCCTCGGTAGAAGGGGCGCTCCAGGTACGCGCGGCAGCCGACGGCGAAGCGCTCGCCCACATCATGCTGGACTCGCCAATACGCGCCCTCGCCGCTTTGCCCGACAGCGATGACGTGGTGGTCGGGCTGCAATCGGGGGTGATCCAGGGCATCCGCCTGAGTACTGGCGAGGTGGCGTTCACCTACTCGCTGCACAGCAGCCCGGTCCTGGCGCTGACGGTCAGCGCCGACGGCGAATGGGCGGCATCCAGCGCTCAGGGAGAAGGACTGCTGATCTGGAATACAGGCACGGGCGAGATCGTCTCTGCCATCGCCGGCGGCGGCGTGGTCCTCGATCTCGCCCTCAGCCCCGACCGAAGTCTGCTGGCGTTCGGCGCAGAAGAGAGCGATGTCGTCCTGTGGGATACCGGTGAGTCGCGCGCACAGGCGCGTCTGCGCGGTCATACCGAAGCCGTGTCCGCCGTCGCTTTCAGCCCAGATGGCACGCGCGCCGCATCCGGCTCTCGCGGCGGGGTCATCATCGTCTGGGATGTCGCTTCCGGCGTCGAAACGCTGCGCCTGACCGGTCACGGGCGGGATGTCTGGAGCGTGGCGTTCAGCCCCGATGGGCGCTCGCTGGTCTCGGCGGGCGGTGACGGCGCGATCATCCGCTGGGATGCGGCGACCGGCGAGCAAATCGAACGCTTCACGACGGCGAACAGCCCGGCGCTGAAGATCGCCCTGCATCCTTCGGCAGGGTGGATCGCCAGCGGCGACGGGCAGGGTGTCACACAGGTGTGGCAGGTGTTTGCCCGTGAGGCGCTGATCGACTGGATGCACGCCAACCACTACATCCGCGACCTGACCTGTCAGGAACGCGCCTTCTACCGCGTCGAGCCGTTCTGCCCGAACGATCTCTGATAATGGCGGCACAACTCCGGCTGTCCAGCAGTCCGGCGCGCCCGCCTCGCAAGCATGTCTGCTGGAAAACAGCGCGCCGGGCAGGGGAGTGCGGTCCCCTGCCCGGCGCTGTTGGTCTGCTGCCCTCATTTTCCGCGAAGGCGGCGGGGAAAACGGCGTCAGCGGATCAGCGTGGCGGTCATCACCGGCGCACCGTCAGCCGCGCCCATAAGTGATACCGTACAGGCGTCATCCAGATTCAGCCCAGGCGCGTTCACCCATGCGCCCGCCAGCAGGATGTCGCCGATTTGCAGGATCACCTGGGTCCTGCCGGCAGCCGGGTCGAAGCCGGTGACGCTGATCATCGTGCCCGGCGCTGCGGTGAAGAGCGGGGTTTCGGCGGCGGCGCTGCTGTAGATCGCCAGCGGCTCCGCATTGATCGCGGCGCAGGACGGCGCAGGCGGCAGGTCCGCGCCGG
>JABWBO010000116.1 GCA_013360465.1 Anaerolineae bacterium
TAACCGCGCAGCTTTCCCGCCTTAAACCAGCGGTACGCGGTTCGATAGTGGACACCCACCTGCTTGGCATAATCGCTCAGTTTCATGTACATCAGTATGGACGAAAGTACATCTTTGTCAATATGCGCCGCGAACGTCAATCAATACGGGCGCTTGATGAGACATGCCTGAAACAGCGCAAAACGTGCGACCGCCTGCTTGTAACGGTCATGAAGCAAGTGATCGATATTGTAGACGGCGCGATCCAGCCAGGCATTTTCAGCATCGTCGAAATAGATGCCCTGGAAAGTTCTCTGGATGAAGTCCGGGTAAACTACACCGCCTGACGGAGTGACAATCGTCTCAATATCGTACTCAGAAAGCACAATTCCCCTGTTCTCGACGAGCGCCAGCCCGATATTCCAGTTGAACGTCAAATAGTCGTTGTAGATCACCTGCTTGCCGGCGTTCTTGAACATATGGCTGACGACCCCTGTGCCGCCGAAGACATCCAGCACGGTGTCAAAACGGAGGGGGTACAGATTCTCCCATATCCAATCGACCAACGACCATTTGCTGCCTTGATAGCGCGTCGAGGGAAAAGGGAAGTTGAAGGCACGAACGCTTTCCGGTGAAAACAGCGGCATCTGTTGGGGCTGCATGTGCAAGTCTTCTGCAAGCTGTACTTTGTTGATAAGGATAGCGGATTGCGAACAGGGTGTCTAATCCAGCCGCTCAATACGGTCGTCCAAAGCTGCCATGTTGGACCAAGGGGGGCACGCTATAATCGACGCCATGAATGATCGGGATTTCATGCGACTCGCCCTGGAGGAAGCTGATGCCGCCCTGGCAACCGGCGATGTGCCCATCGGCGCGGTCGCCGTACACGACGGGGTGGTGATCGGCAGGGGGCGCAACCGCCGCGAAGCCGACCATGACGCCACCGCCCACGCCGAAATGCTGGCGCTGCGCGAAGCCTCGACAGCGCTCGGACGCTGGCGGCTGGACGACGTGACCCTCTACTGCACGCTGGAGCCATGCGCCATGTGCGCCGGCGCGATGGTGCTGGCGCGCCTGCCCCGGTTGGTCTATGCGGCGGTCGATCTCAAGGCGGGCATGGCGGGCAGCATTCACGATCTGCTGCGCCACCCCCGGCTGAATCATCGGGTCGATGTACAAGGCGGGCTGCTGGCGGAAGAAGCGGGAGCGCTGCTGCGGGCGTTTTTCGAGGACTTACGGGGACAGTCGCTATGACACCTCACCCCGTCCCCTCTCCGGTTAGCAAGAGGACGGGGTGAGATATGCTCTACTCTGGCAGGGTCCAGACCAGGCGTTCGGTGGCAGCGGTCCCGGTGTCGTCCAGCGCGACGCTGATCGAGGCGCTGCTGATCAGTCCCAGCACCGCGCCGAGCGCTTCGCCGTCACGGCGGGTCGAGGAGGAGTTATCCTCCATCTGAGCGAGACGCGCGAGCGGCTGCAAACCAGCGCCCGCCGCATACAGCACGGTCGACGAGTTCGGCAGCAGATTCGCCGCCGCTTCCTGGTACGCCGGGTCGGTGTCCAGCCCTTCGCCCGGAGCCAGCGCGAAGGTGACGTAGCGGCGCGTGCCCAGGCTGAAGACCTCATCGTTCGCCGCCATGATCAGTTCAATCGGGAACGGCAGGTCCGGCGTGTTGACGGTGACCACCAGCGCGTTCGCGCCGGCGATATCCTCGCGGCTGATAGTGACCTCTTCCACCGGCAGGTCCTTCAGACCGTTCGCCAGCCCGTCCACGAGCGCCTGCGCGGCGGCGGGATCGGTGGCTTCCAGGGTGAAGGCGAAATCGACCGGGAGCGCCGAAACGATGGCGAACAGGCTGCTGGCATCAGCGGCGCGCGGCGTCAGCCCCAGGTAGAGGGCGACATCGCCGGTCATCCAGCCAAAAGCCGTTTCCGGTTCCAGCCCGGTCAGACCACGAATACCGGTCTCGAAGGCGAAGATCGCCGCTTCCGCCTGCTGTTTGTCGTCCTGGCTGCCCATGCCCTGATCGACCATCTGCTCGATCAGGCTGCGCATCACGGCGATCTGCACCGCGTAGTCGAAGCCTGCGTTGTTGGCGTGGATCACCAGCGGCGTGCCGGCGGGGATGTGGCGCACAAACGTCGGATCGACCGGTTCACGACCGACCATCGACATGCCCATCGCATCCAGCATTGACGTGTCAGCGTAGGTGACGACGGCATCGAGAGTCATCGAACGCCCGTCAAGGATCGTCGCGCCATACGCCTGCGGTCCGACAGCCGCGAACAGCTCATGGAACAGGCGCGGCATCTCTTCCATCACCTCGTCCAGGTCCGCCATGCCCTGAAGGATGGCGGGCAGATTGTTGTAGACGACAGCGTTGTATTCCGCCGCCGGCAGCTGAGCCAGGGTGGCGAGGAAGGTATCGTTGGCGCTCAGCGGGGAGTCCTGCAAGCCGCCGGTTTCGACGTTGCCGGCTTCCAGGCTGATCAGCAGCACGTCGTCGCGGAAGATGACGAACGGCTGACCCGCCCGGCGCGTCATCGGCGCATACAGGACGTAGCCCTCCATCTCGTCGCGGCTATAGTTTTCCAGCGCGCCGGTCATCATCATGTATTCTTCGGCGAGCGTCGCGTCGGTGATTTCAACGGCGATGATCACCGGCGGCGCATCCCCGCCGCGCCCGCCCAGCGCCGAAGCGTCGGTCAAGCCGAACGCCAGCGTGTCGCCCAGCCAGGTGCGGAAGACGCCGGCGAAATCGCCTTCCGGGTCGAATTCCTGCGCCATCATGTTCAGCGCCTCGCTGAGCGACTTGACCGGCAGGCTGTCCGGCGGCATCACGGCGCTGATCTGGACCAGCACCGCGTCCAGCTGCGCGACGAAATCATCGTCGGTGCGGGTGACGGCAAAAAGCGCCGTATCTTCCGGGAAATAGGCTGCCAGCTGCGTGAGATCATCAACGGGGACTGCCGAAGCGGGCAGGGCAAACGCGCCGATCAGGATGAGGGCGGCTGCCATGAGGATGAGCAGTTTACGCATTCGACTCTCCTTCTGAATTGTCTCAATTGCATTTCGCGTTACAGTATTCGCTATCAGTATAGCGCAGTTCCGCATGACGGCAGAGCGTGCGGACTTCAGGGGGAGCGGCACTGCACATCATTCTGTACGCAAATTGTCAGGCTGCGTTGCATGATCTGGATTGAAAGCGCCGCCCCGACTAAAATCTTGCAGGAATCCTTTCAGGAGCGGCATGGCGTATGCAAGAACACAACGAACAGCAGAGCGCGACCGAAAACAAGACCGAATCCGCTGTCGCGCGTCCTGGCGTCTATTTCGCGCTGGTTGTCGGCGGGCTGCTGATCGTCAGTCTGCTGACGCCCGCCCCGTTTTCGACCGGCATCCTCCTGCTGCTGCTCATCCTGGCGGTCGCCTATGCGCTCTTCGGGCTGCGGAGCGTGTTCATCCTGCCCGACCGCGCCGCCTTGCGTCTGCGCGCTGCCGTGCCGCCGCTCCCCCGACCGTCGCTGCCGCGTTCCGCCACACCCTACCGCAATCTGCTGGCGGTGGTCTGCGCCGTCGCGGCGATGGCGCTGTTCGCCGCCGCCGCCATCGACTTCGACCCGCTGCTGAACCAGCAGTTCCTCAATGACGGGGCGTCCAAGATGCTGGCGGGAGCGGGGGTGCTGGCGCTCGCCGTGCTGCTTTCGACCCGCCGTCCGCCGCTCAACCAGCCGATCCCGGAACCGCTCAGCCAGCCGCGCCGCCGCTGGCGATGGGGGGTCTTCACCGGCGCGCTGATCCTGCTGGTCCTGTCGGAATCGAACGGGCAGTTCCTCAAGATCGAGGGGCTGAAGTTCATTCATGTCAATGTTCAGTTCGCCATGCTGGTCGTCGGCGCGCTGCTGGTCCTGTACGGGTTGGGCGGACTGCCTTCTCTCCGCCTGAGCGCGCTGCGGGTGCGCCGCGAAGATCGGCTGCACGTCGCCGCCGTCGTCGCCCTGCTGATCCTGGCGGCGTTCCTGCGCCTGTGGAACCAGGAGGGGACGCTGCGCACCCTGATCGACGAGCTGCACTGGTCAGACGGCTTGCAGCGCGTCGTCCTCGATCCCTGGACGCCGATCCTCTACCCGATGAGCGGCGTCTCGCCCTATACCAACCTCTTCCCCTACTGGCAGGCGGGCGCGGTCGAGCTGCTCGGTTTCAGCTGGACGGGCTTCCGCTTCGTCAGCGCCATCTGCGGCTGGCTGACGGTGCTGGCGGTGTACGGGCTGGGGCGCGCCCTCTTCGACCGCAACACGGCGCTGCTGGGGATGCTGGTCTTCGCCGCCTTTCCGCCGCACATCCATTTCAGCCGGGTGGCGATGGCGCTGATCGGCGATCCGCTGTTCGGCACGATGGCGGTCATGTTCATCGCGCGGGCGCTGCGCCGCAACCACCGCATCGAATGGGCGGCGGCGGGCGTATCGCTCGGCTTCTCGCAGTATTTCTACGAGGGCGGGCGGCTGCTCTTCCCTGCGCTGGTCATCGGCTGGCTGATCGTGCTGGCGATCAGCGGGCATCTCAAAGGGCGCTGGCGCGGCGTGCTGATCCTGCTCGCCGCTTTCATCTTCGTCGGTGGACCGGTCTACTACACGATCATCGGCAACCACCTGCCGCTGTTCGGGCGCATGGAGGTCTCTGGCGACGGCAACCTGACGTCGGAACTTTCCGGCGGCATCACGATGGAAGAAATCCTGGCGCGGGTGCAGCACGCGCTGACCGCCTTCATGATGTACGGCGCGCATCACGACCTGAGCGCCTACTATGGCGGCGAACAGGCGCTCGTCAACACCCTCATCCTGCCGCTGATGCTCTTCGGGGCGTTCTATCTCCTCTGGCGATTCCCGGCGCCCGCCTTCCTGATTCCGCTGTGGATCGTGGCGACCGGGGCGGGCAACGGGCTGCTGCGCGATACGCTGGTCTCGGCGCGCTACTACGTGGTGCTGCCGCCGCTGGCGCTGGCGATCATGGCGGGGGTGCGCTACTTCCTGCCCTTCTTCGCCGGCATTGTCCCGGAATTCATGGGCATGGCGCGCCGCGCATCGGGCGAGGACATACCCGACGACGATGCGCCGGTCTACGCCGTCCCGCGCCGCCGCTTCCTGTGGCGTCTGGCAGGCGCGGCGGCGCTGGCGATCTGCCTGGTCGTCTCCGCCTATCACGCCTGGTACTACTTCGGACCGCACCTCAAGTATTTCAACATCCAGGTGCGCGATTCTAAAGGCTACCGCGACGGCATCGACGTGTCGCTGCGCTCGGTTGTGCTGCCGGGCAATACGCAGGTGATCATCGTCGGGCAGCCGGATCACGACGTGAGCGTGCCGCGCCACTTCCTGACCTTCCTGGCGCGCGAGGAAGGCAACGCCGACCGCTTCTTCCCGCTGCTCAGCCTGAACGCGGCGACGGTCAGCCCGCGCTACCTGCGCGACCTCGCGCCGGGGGTCAATTACGCCTTCTTCGTGGAACCGGACGAGGACGACATCCTGCGGGCGATCTACCACCAGTTCCCGAACGCCGCGCCGCCGGATTACAGCGTGTGGGACCTCCCGGCGCACAAGGAATACGTGTTCGTCTGGGCGCCGGTGGGGTCAGGGCGGTAGGGCGGCGGCGTCAGCTCCTCATCCCCAGCAGATCGCGCGCTTCCATCCAATCGGCGATCTGCTCGGCGGCGGCATCCAGGTCGCCGCTGGTCATGTCGATCTCGATGGCGGGCAGCAGCGACGCGCCGACATAACGGCGAAACACGTCCTGCTCGCGGATGAATGGCATCAGGTCGTCGTACTGCGATGGGTTGCCGCTCACCTTCAACCGCGCCGCCCGCGCCTGCTCGAAGGAGTCATCGCGGCGCGTCGTCAGCACGATGCAGAAATTGAGCGGCAGCAGGCGTTCTTCCAGCCAGCGGAAGTCATAATGCCGCCCCTGCGCCTCCTGGTAGACCTGCGTCGAAATATGAAAGCGGTCCACGATCCAGGAGTAGTAGCGCTGAAGCTCGAACAGATGCGCCCAGGCGGCGTAGGTCTCCATCGCCAGCCCTTCTTCTTCCGGCGCGAAGTTGACCGGACCCCGCCCCCAGGGGAAGTTCGTGAAAGCGCACCACTCCGCCGAAATCAGCGGCGAGTGGTAGCGGTATTTGCGCGGTCCGACGATGCGCGGGTGTTCGTTGAGCAGGAACGCCAGATCGGTCTTGTGCGTCAGGCGCGTGCCTTCCAGGATGATCTTGGGAGTGAGCTTGGAAACGGCGGACAAAGCGTGACAAACCTTGTGCTATGTTGACGATTAGCGTAAGTAAACGCGATCACCTTCTACAGCAAAACAACCGATCTCCTGCGCCAACCACGCAATCCATGCCTTGATTGTCTTTCCCCGTCGCGAGATCGTCGTACCACTGTAGCGAGGAACACCACCATGAATCAGGCTTCCGATGACCGCATCGATGTCTTCAAAGGTGAATAGGCGGCTCTTGGATGCTCGACGGATTAGTTCAACGAAAATCCACGAATTGATAATAAGCTTAGCCAACACCAGAGGTTTTTCTTGAGACGGTTCCGTCAAAAGGAGCATGCCGGATTCGGTTAGGCTGTATCCCTCATGGCGCGAATGCCGGATCAATCCCAGATACTCGGCAGCCTCGCGATAGTAGCTGCTCTGCCGTTGGTCGAATACAAAGTAGTCGGCGACTTCGGGCGCTCGATTGACTCCGCTTCCCACTAACGTGACCAGTTCGAAGATCTTGTTGAGATCGTCCGCCTGTGGCGCCGTAGTGCCAGTCGTTTGGAAACGAACGTCAATCAGTGAATGGATGTTGAGCCGGCGTGGAGCCTGCAGGCGGTAATTCGCACACTGCCTGACCTGCGCTGAAGTTGGATCCAGTACGTCAGGGAAAATATACTCATAGAGACTGTACTGGGTTGACGGGATATCATAAGCCAGAAAGATGTTGCGCACACGTTTTTGAGGGACCAGTTGGGAGAAATGCCGAAATGGGTAATAGACTTGGCGGATATTGAGGTGTTTTGGCAGCCCGATCTTTGCTTCTAGCAGAACAATATCCTGCAATCCCTCATAACCAGCATCGACTTCGATCTGAACCGACTCTACGGTGATACTTCTTCCAGAGAACCTGAATTCGAAACGTGAAGTGTACTCTCTTCCTCGAATAGTCTGAAAAAGCCCATCGGCTGCATCCATTCCGAGAAAGTGATGCAGCAGCCCGATGTTGTAAGCCTGATCGATGTATTGGGCTTCGCTGCTGCCTCGACCGGCGGTGTACAGGGGAAATGGCAGCAGTGGGTTGAAAACGCCTATGCTTTCGCACGGAGGTACGAGCGCAAAGGCATTGCCTGCGATAAGTACATACTCCCCATTTTTGACCGGAAGGAGGGTATAGCCGGCATTCCGCAGCGGCGCGGCGAGCTGTTCAGGAGTATCGAACTTCGCCATCAGGCGCGGCTCTCGACCGCCCAGTTCCTTCAGTTGAACTGCGTTGACCGCGTAAAACGGCTGGTCAAACCTGATTGCCTGAGCATCAAGGTAACGCTGCCAAGCCTTATCATTTTCGGTCTGAGCGGGCATAGGTATCAGGGAGTGAAATTCGTGATCAGAAGCTCGGTGATCGCGCCGCGCCCATCGGCTCGACTGTTGATCTGCCGCCGCGCGCGAATTTCATGGATAGGATAGTTCTGATACAGCTCATAAATCAAAGGGGCGCTGGAATTGCTCAGCATGATCTTACAACCGCGTTCATTGAGGTCTGCAAAGACGCGCGCCAGCCGCCGCTGATCATCGCTGCTGAAGCCGTCACTGGTGTATTTGGTGAAGCTTGAAGTTGGACTGAGCGGCTCGTACGGTGGATCGAAATAGATCAGGTCGCCCGTCTTGGCCTCCAGGACTGCCTCTTCAAAATCCGCAACCTCAATCTGAGCATCGTGGAGCGCAGCGCTGGCAGCGTGCAAACCGAACTCGTCACAAATTGTTGGGTTTTTATAGCTGCCGAAAGGGACATTGAATTGACCGCTTCGGTTCACCCGATACAGCCCGTTGTAACAGGTCTTATTGAGGAAAATGAGCCGCGCTGCTCTTTCTGCTGGAGAGAGCGTGGAGGGGTCCTGAGCGCGCACTGCATAGAAATAATCTTCCTTGTTTTGGTGAATACGAAGCGCTTCGATCAATCCGTCTACATCATCGCGCACCACTTGATAGACCTCGATCAGGGCTGCGTTCCGGTCGAACAGGAAGCTTTTCGGAGGGTGCAGGTGAAAGAATACCGCACCGCCACCAAGAAAGGGTTCAAAGTAGCGCCGGATGCTCCTGCGACCAGGGAAATGCAGCCTGAACTGCGCAAGCAGCGCGCTTTTCCCACCTGCCCATTTCAAGAATGGAGCGGCTTGATAAATCTCGGTCTGTGTCTTCAATTTTGGTTGGCTCATGCGTTCGATTGTATCGACTAGACCGAGGTCTGTAAACCGATGGTTCACCGAAGTTTGACCCTTCAAACCAATGTGGCGCAGAATCAAACAGCAGGCTGTGGCGCGGCTGCAAATGAAAAAACACCGCCCCGCTGCCGGTGAACGGCTCGAAGTAGCGGTGATAGGCGGTCGATGCCGGGAAATGAGGGATGAACTGCTTGATCAGCGCGCTCTTCCCACCCGCCCATTTGAGGAATGGGCTGGCGGCGATGGGCGCAGGAGGTTCAAAGGGGGGCGGCGCGCTGGTGCTGCTCATACGGGCGATTGTACCTCAGGCGACGCCCCCGTCCTATCGTCCGATTCGCGCTGCGCCGCACTACAGCTTGCGCGCTACGGCGATCATCGCCGTGATGGCGGCAGCCAGCAGCACCAGTGAACCGACGATGTTGAGAAGCCAGTCATAGCTGGGGCTGGTGAACGAGATGCTCATCAGCACGAAGCCGAGGGCGAGCATGGCGATCGGCTCCCAGAACAGGTACAGGGTGTTGCGTACTTTCTCCATGACATCCCTCCTGTAAACCACCCTCCGGCGGTCAACAAGTCCCGTGCTTCTAGCGTACCTCCGACCGGCTGACCGGTGATCATGCTTCGGACGTGAGGATCATCATATTTGCGTCGGCTCAGGCAAAAGTGAGGGGGAATTCCGCCAGCGCGGCGTAGCGCGCGCCCTGAGGGGTGAGCGCGCTGCTGAACAGGTGAAACGCCCCGGCAGGAAACGGATCGGCGCGGAAATCGGCGTGATGCTTCAGGAAGGCTTCGACGGATGGCTCCGGTTGGGTGGATTTGAAGCGCGCCAGGGTGATGTGCCCGCTGAAGTCGTGGTCGTCCGCCGGAAAGCCCAGCCCGGTCACGGCGTTTTCGACGGCGCGGTACAACCGGGGCAGCGGCGGGTTCGGCGTGATGCCGACCCACAGCACGCGCGCCGGTCGGCGGGTCTGCGGCGGGAAGCGCCCCACGCCGCGCAGCGTCACGTCGAATGCCGGCATCTGCACCGCCGCCAGCGCCGCGCGCAGCTCCGGCAGGCGCGCCTCGGCGATGTCGTCGCCCAGGAAGCGCAGTGTCAGGTGATAGGTGTCGCGCCGCGTCCAGGTCGCGCCGGGGAGGTTGGTCTTCAGCCGTTCCAGACGGTCTTTGAGCGGCTCCGGCAGTTCGATGGCGATGAACAGGCGCATGGCGACTCCTTTACAGTCATCATGCGCCCGATCTTAACGCAGGATTCTCACCGCTGCCGCGCTTCGGTCAGCGTCCCCTCTCCATGCAGGACACATGGAGAGGGGAGTGAGGGGTGAAGTTGGCTCTAGCTCGCCGGCGCGGTCACCTCATACGCCACGCCGTCCCACACCACGATCACCTGCTCGCCCAGGGCGAAGAACTCGCCCAGTTCGGGGATTTGCAGCAGCAGGTCGAAGTAGGCGTCGCTCAGGAACTCGACTTTCTGCGTGGTCATGGTGTCCGGCTGGAACGTCGTATCCGTCCACACACCGTTCTGCATGAGGAAGGTCTTCTCGCCCACCGTCTGGATCGGCGACTGGGCGGGTTCGGCGGGCGCGGGCGGGACCTCGCCGCCGGTCATACCACCGGTCGTGCCTGGCTGCATGGTCGCTGCCGGCGACGCCGTAGGCATGGCGAGCGGGGCTGCCGCCTCGGACATCTGCGCGAACTCGTCCGCCGCTTCCACCGCTGCCGCGCCGCTGGCTGCCGCGCCCAGGTCGCGCGCCGTGTTCGCCATGCGCTCTTCGGCGTCCAACCGCCCCTGCTGCGACAGGATGTCGTCTTCTTCGATCAGGAAGCTGGTATAGGGCGTGATGATGCCGAAGCGGATGCTCAGGCTGACCACGCTGTCCACCAGCTCGCGATTCTCGCCGTTCAGACGGATAGCGCTGAGCAGATCAGCGATGCGTCGGGTCGCCCACAGCCGCGCCACGAAGGAGTCGCCGCCTGCCCGATCACGGAAGGTCAGATCGGAATAGGTGAAGGTCTGCTGCTGATTCCCGACCATGCCGCTCAGGCTGATCGACGCGCCTTCCGCGCCGTCCCGATAGCGCCCGACGATGGTCAGCTGGTTGCCGGCGAACAGATCGGGCAGGTCGCCCTGCGGATAGACGGAGTCCACCTGCACACCGTCGATGTTCAGGGTCAGGTCGGTCATGACCGGCGAGCCGATCTTGTTGTAGAGGCTCTGCACCTCTTCGTCGATACGTTCGGTCGGGCGGACGTAAGACGCCGCGCCGCGATACGCCCGCACCAGCGAGTCCAGCAGGAAGGTGTCAACGTCGTTGCCGACGCCGAAGGTGAACAGGCGGACATTGCTCGGCGCTGCCACCGCCGCATTTTCCAGGATGCGCGACGTGCTGGTCTCGCCCTCGGTCGCCAAGCCGTCGGTCATGAACAGGATGGTGGTCGGGCGCTCGCCGACCATATCCAGCGCCGTGCGCAGCGCGCCGTCAATGTTCGTGCCGCCCTCGGCGTACATGCCCTTCAGCCAGTCCACCGCCTCCTGCGCCACCTCCGGCGATTCCAGCTGATCGCTGAAGGTGCGCCATCCGGTGCTGAACAGCACGACATTAAAGCGGTCCTGGGCGTTGAGGTGCTGCAGGACATAAGAGGCGGCGTCGCGTGCCTGGTTCCACTTGTCGCCGTCCATGCTGCCCGACTGATCCAGCACGACGATCAGGTCGCGCGGGACGATGGTCTCCTGCGGGGCTTCCAGCGGCGGCTGCACCAGCAGCATGAAGTAGCCGTCCTCGTTGGCTCCGGCGCGGTGGGTGAGCAGGTTCAGGTTGATCACCTCGGCGGCGATGCCCCAGTACAGGCTGAAATCCTGATCCCCCGTGTAATCCGACTGCTCCCAGCCGACGGTGAATTCGCGGTCGGTGGCGACGGCGCGGCTGATGGCGATGTTGTGGCTCGGCGAATAGATGCTGCTCACCGGCTCGTTGCTGACGACATGCACGCTGATGCTGGCGTCCTCGATGGGGCGGAAGGTGGTCAGACGGGTCACGTCGAGCGGATAGACGTACTGGATCAAGCCGTTATCGACTTCCAGGACCTGCGAATAGGTGATCTCAATGCGGCGCGATTCGCCCGGTGGGATGGGGAAGACGTTCGCCTGCACCGCCTGCGTCCCGATGTATTCCAGCAGCGCCGGGTCGCGGTACTGCCGGACGATCTCATCGTAGATGGCGCGGGCTTCGCGGGCGTCGAGGATCTTCGCTTCGATGGGCTGATCATTGATGTACATGATCAACTGTTCGACCGAGGCGTTCTGCGGCAGCGGGAAGACGAACGTCCCTTCCGCCAAGCCGTTGCCCTCGTTAACGAACTCCATGCTGATCGACGTGCGGGCGATCTGGCTGTCCACCTCGACACGCACCCGGTGATGATCGATCTTGAGCCATTCAGGGTTGGTGAACACGCCGCGAATGATCGGCGGTTCGACGATGCGGCATTCCATGGTGCAGACCACATCGGGCGGGCAGGTGGCGCAGATGGTCTGCGCCGCGCCGGAGGTCACGCTCAGCAGCCCGACGACGACGACGGACATCAATAACAGACTGGTGAAAATCACGCGCTTCATGGGTCACTCTCCTCTGTTCTTGATCGGAAGACGTCCGCCGCCCGCCATTTGTTCCAACGAGTTTCGCGGGGGTCCAAGATCGCGTTTTTCCGTTTTTGTGACATCCAGCCGGAATCGCCGTTATAATTATCTGAAGCATGTTCAAAGGGGAGAACGATCATGGCGGATGATTTCTATCGGCGTCAAAAAGAACGCGAACAGGATCACGACCGCGCCCAGGCGCATGGCTCCAGCCATTCCACGATGGAGACCTATCAGATCGAGCAGGGCGAAGCCAACATCGGGCATATCCCTGATCCGCGCGGGGTGGACGCCGTCCCGCCGGAGCCGACCCTGATCCAGCGCCTCCTCAAGCTGCTCGGTCTGCGTAAGTAGCTGCCGACGCCTTCATCACCGGGAGCCAAAGCCATGCAGCTGCGCAGCCGGACGAAGATCGCCGAATTCAAAGCGACCACCCAGGCGAAGATCGACGGCGTGCTGAACGAGTACGCGGCGGGCAGGATCAGCCGTGAACAGTTCGACGCCGTCTATGCCCACTATGCCAGCCATCTTGATCTCGCCGAGGCGGCGCTGGAAGAGAGCAACGCCGGGTTGATCGAAGACGCGGCGGGCAAGACCGTCGGCGTGCGCCGGTCGTGGCTGGGCAAGGCGCGCGGGGTGCTGATCTACCACCGCCGCAGCAGGCAGTTCCTGGAGGCGCTGGGCAGCTTCGATGTGCAGCGCGAGGCGTTCATCGAACACTTCCGCCGCACCGTCGCCTCTGCGCCCGGAAAAACCGGCGTCTTCTTTCGCAAAGAAGCTATCGAGAACGGGCGCTGGCTGCTCTATACGTCGGGCAAGCACACGCTGGTGGTGACGCTCTTCGGGCACGAGCCGTCGCCCGCGCAGATCGCCGTGATGCAGCGGCTGCACGGCGATTTCGAGACGGCGAACCAACATCTGATCGACGGCGAGCGCATCGCGGCAGAGGCGCTGGCTTTCCCGTTTCGCGTGGTCATCCAGCGCCAGATCACCAAAGACTGATCAGGGGGAGGGATTTTACGTCGTCTCAACAATCGAGGCGATGCGAAACAGGGCTTAAGGTGGGAGACCCGGCGGACTTTGTTGAAAAACAGAGTGGGCAGAAAACGCGATAGAATGTAAGGAAAAGGCACAACGGGCGAGGGTAGAAATGTCGATCCAGGAACGGT